>NZ_CP144125.1:1878137-2504183 GCF_036429475.1 Halalkalicoccus sp. CGA53 | reverse complement strand
GTCGGAGTCGCTTCCCGCCGGCTTCGAGGAGGTAGCGCGAAGCCTCGTAGAGCCGTTCCGGGTGTGCCACCGGGAGGTCCTCGTCGACGGCGGCGTTCACGAGGTCGCGTCGCTCGGCCACCGCGTCGGTCACGACCTGTGCGCGTCGGTGGTTAGCGGTCATTCACTCGACGATCGGAATGACGTTGCCGTTGTACGTCACGTGGAGGTCGCGGCCGAGCTCGTAGCCCTGGTTCCGACAGAGGTTCACGTAGCCCGAGTAGCCCGCCATGTTCTGGTGGGCCGGGATGACGTTCTTCGGCTGGAGCGACTGCAGCATCTCGTAGTGACCTTCCTGGCGGAGGTGTCCGGAGACGTGGACGTCGTCGTAGATCCGTGCGCCCTGCATCTTCAGCAGCGTCTCGGCCTGGTAGCGCTGACCCTCGTTCGTCGGCTCGGGGATCACCCGTGCCGCGAAGATCACCTTGTCGCCGTCGTCGAGCTGGTACGGCGTCTCGCCGCGGCCCATCCGGGTGAGCATCGCCCGTGGCTCGCCCTGGTGGCCCGTGACGATCGGCAGGAAGTTCTCCTTCCCTTCGTTCATGATCCGTTTGAAGGTGCGGTCGACCGACTTCCGGTGGCCGAACATCCCGAGTTCGTCGGGGAACTCGACGAAGTCGAGGCGTTCGGCGGTCCCGGAGTACTTCTCCATCGACCGGCCGAGCAACACCGGCTGGCGGCCGATGTCCTCGGCGAACTCGACGAGAGCACGTACGCGGGCGATGTGACTGGAGAACGTCGTCGCGACGATGCCGCCGTCGTAGTCCTCCATGCTGTGGATGACGTCCTGAAGGTGGCGACGTGCGACCGCCTCGCTCGGGGTCTTGCCCTTCCCGTTCGCGTTCGTGCAGTCCTCGATGTACGCGAGCACGCCCTGGCCCTCGCGGCCGATCTCCCGGAATCGTTTCATGTCGATCGGGTCGCCGATCACGGGCGTCTTGTCCATCCGCTTGTCCAGCCCATAGACGATCGCGCCCTCCGGCGTGTGGAGGACGGGGTTGATCGCGTCGATGATCGAGTGGGTGACGTTGACGAACTCGAGTTCGACCGAGTCCGAGATCGACATCGTCTCGCCCGGGTCCATCTTGATCAGGTCGTTCTCGACCTGGAACTTGTTCTCGTCCTGGATCTCCTGTTTCACGAGCTCGATCGTGAACGGGGTCGCGACGACCGGCGCGTTGTAGCGGTGTGCGAGCTTGCTGATCGCGCCGATGTGGTCCAAGTGTCCGTGTGTGGGGACGATCGCCTGCACGTCGCCCTCGATGTCGGACATGACGCGGTCGTCCGGGATCGCGCCCATGTCGATCAGGTCAAGGCTGTGCATCTTCTCTGTCTGTACGTTGTCGTGGATGAGGACCTTCGACAGGTTCAGTCCCATGTCGAAGATGACGACGTCTTCGCCGGCGCGGACGGCAGTCATCTGCCGTCCGACCTCCTCGTAGCCGCCTATCGTTGCGATTTCGATTTCCATAGTTGTCGTGTCCGAGCGTCAAACGCCCCGATGGCGATGCCGTGCTCATCGAAAGCCGCGGTGTGCTCCGGCGTCGGAGAGCCGTGAGTCGACAGGTCCCGAGCGCTTCGAGTTCCCGCATGCGGCGACGCCGCATTTACCCGCGGGTTTCGTTAGGTCGCGATACGCGACCCGGTCGTATAAACTACGTGGGTTCGGCCGCCCACCCGAAAGACGGGGTCCGAGGCGGTCGCGCCCTGAGCGGACCGATCACGTCCGAGGTGTGTGGTAGCAACGAACAGTGTTATTGTGGGATCGGTCGTACCCCCTGCATGAGCGAACGCGTGACCGTCCGGCGGGCGACCGGGAACGACGTCGACGCGATCCGACGGGTGGCCGAACGGACCTGGTACGAGACCTACGACGGGATCCTCGACGAGGAGACCATCGCGTCGCTGCTTGCCGCGGGCTACTCGAGTGAGCTCCTCGAAGCGCGGGTCGGGTCGGATGACGCGGGGCTGTTCGTCGCCACCGTCGACGACGAGGTCGTCGGCTACGCGAGCACGATCCCGCTCGCGGAGGACGGGGTCGGTGAGATGGACGTCTACGTCCGGCCGGATCGCTGGGGGGAGGGGGTCGGCACGCGTCTCCTCGCACGCGCCGAGACGCACCTCGCCGAGCGCGGCGTCGGCGAGATCCGGGACGCGGTGCTCGCCTCGAACGGACCCGGCAACGCGTTCTACGGGTCACGCTTCGAGAAGGTCGGGGAGCGAACCGTGGAGATCGGCGGTGTCGACCACGTCGCGAACGTCTACGAACGCTCGATCGAGTGAGTCGTCTCGGGACCGCACGGTACCTCCGACGGCAGAGAGATCCGCCACGAGCCGGGACCCGGGGGTCCCGATTAACCGGTAGCGGGAGAGATCACGCCGGGCGACCGTCACGCGAGAGGGACCGCCGACTCGGACCGTTCCCAGCGATCTCCAGCGCGTCACGGCGGACGTCAGTCGCGCCTCCGCGGCTCGACCGCCGTGAGGAGATCGCCAGGGATCGCGGCCAGGCCCCTGAACTCGGTCACACCGCAGGAACAGCCACCGGGCGCACCGATCGCGCACACCGTACCGTCGGTCCAGCGACAGGCAGGGGAGATCGACTCACAGTCGACACGGACCACCGTCGTCCCCTCGGAACCCTCGGGCTCTGGCAGAGACTCCCATTTTTGTTTATCGATATCGTTTTTGTAATGAGCTCGGGCCCGCACTGTGGACGGACGGACCGACGATCGGCGCCCGACGGTCGGTTCCGTGGTGAACCGAACGGACGGTCCGGAGGACGCCCTTCAGCGGCCGGAGCGCCGTGATGGGGAGGGCCCGTTCGCCTCGTTCCGAGGCTTGATCCCGTTCCGAGGGGTACGACCACCGTGTCGCGTTCGGCTTCCAGCGTCGGGACCGCCATCTCGGAGCTCGCCCGCGACGGTCGTGGGTGGATCCTGCTGCTCGTCGCCGGGGGGTGGTTCCTCTCGCTCGGGGTCAGGCTCACCTTTCCCGCGCTGCTCCCGTACCTGCGGGAGGCATTCTCGCTCGGGCTGACCGGTGCGGGCCTGCTCGTGAGCGTCCTCTGGGTCGCCTACGCGCTCGGCCAGCTCCCCGGTGGGATCCTGAGCGACCGACTCGGCGAGGGGCGCGTGCTCTTCGCGAGCACGGCGATCTGTGGGCTGCTCGTCGCGCTCGTCGCGCTGGCGTGGAGCCCGGTCGTCCTCTTCGGGGCCGTCGCGCTCTTCGGCTTCGCGACCGCCTTCTACGGCCCCGTGCGTTTCACCATCCTCTCGGACATCTACGAGACGCGCGACGGGACGGCCATCGGTGTTACGCTCGCCGCCGGGGAGGTCGGAAACGCCGTCCTCCCCGTGACTGCGGGTATCGTCGCCGCCGCCGCGACCTGGCGCCTCGGCTTCGGGCTCACCGTTCCGCTGTTCGCGCTGGTCGCCGTCGGCATCCTGATCCACGTCCCGACCCGGACCTCCGGGGAGACGAGCGCCGTCGACGACCTCTCGATCGAGACGCTCAGGTACGTCCTCCGTGCGATCGGCCAGCGGGCGATACTGCTCGTGACCGCCGTCCAGCTGCTCGTTTTCTTCGCCTGGCAGGGGTTTACGGGCTTTTACCCCACCTACCTCGTCGAGATCAAGGAACTCTCGCCGGCGACGGCGGCGACGCTCTACGGCGTCTTCTTCGCCGCTGGCATCCTCGTCCAGCCGCTGGCCGGCGCCGGCGTCGACCGTTTCGGCGCGAAGCGGACCTTGCCACTGATCCTCGTCGTCGGCGTCCTCGGCCTCGGTGCGCTCCCCCTGGTCGACTCGCTCGTCGGTCTCCTCGCGCTCACTCTACTCTTGAGCGGGATGATCGGCGTGACGCCGATCACCCAGACGTTCCTCGCGAACGCCCTCCCCACGGACATGAAGGGGACGGGACTCGGAGTGCTCCGGACGGGGTTCATGCTGCTCGGCGCGACCAGCCCGACGATCGTGGGGGTGCTCGCCGACGCGAACTACTTCGACGAGGCGTTCGTGCTGCTCGCCGCCGTCGTCGCCCTCGGCGCCGTCTTCGTCGTCATGCTCCCCCGGGAGAAGATCTAAGCGCCGTCGGTCCCGATTCCGATCGTGACCGACGAGAGCGAACGCCGGGTCTGGCTCGTCGAACGGACCTACTCCGACGACGAGCAGAACGTCGTGATCCTCACGTACGCGACGCCCGACGGGAAACACGACTTCCGTCGCGAGCGCGCGCTCACGAGTTTCTCGGGTCCGAGCCCCGAGGTCGCGCTCTCGCTCACGGTTCCCGACAGGAACCTCGGAACCGTGAGCGATCCGGAGGAGCGGGCGCGGTACCGCACCGAGGTCGAACGCCTGATGGACGAACACGACCCCGACGACGTGCTCGGGTAGCGCGGGCGCGAACCAGTAGGTTGAGGTGTGTCCTCGTCCCGCTCAGTGTCATGGGCACCGAGAACGACGCGAGGACGACCGTCGATTCCGACGTACGCTCCGCGTTCGACGGCGTCCCGAGCGCGGTCGTCTCGGACGTCGTCGATCGAGGGGTCGCGATGGACTCCGGAATCGAACCGATCGATCCCGGTACCGAACTCGTCGGTCGTGCGAGGACCGTGAACGCCGCCCCGGGCGACAACCTCGCGATCCACCGGGCGATCACCCTGGCCGAGCCCGGTGACGTGCTGGTCGTCGACGGCGAGGGGTACACCGAGACGGCCTCCGTGGGGGAGCTGATGTGTGCGTCCTGCCGGGCACACGACCTAGCGGGACTGGTAATCGACGGGGCGATCCGTGACCGTGCGGAGGTCGCCCGGATGGGGTTCCCGGTTTTCGCGCGCGGGACGCACCCCGCCGGTCCGGGAAAGGAGTTCGAGGGGTCGGTCGACGAGCCGGTCACCTGCGGCGGGATACGCGTCGAACCGGGCGACCTCGTGGTGGGCGACGGCGACGGGGTGTGCGTGGTCCCCGCGAGCGAGGCGGCGTCGGTCCTCGAACGCGCACGCGAGAAGCTGGACGCCGAGGCGGAGCTGCTCGATCGGGTCGAGGGAGGGGAGTACCTCTACGAGATCGGCGGCTACGGCGACGTAGAGGGGTAAACTACCCGTCGATCAGCGTTCCCGGGGACTCGCCCGTGAGGAACGCCTCGACGTCGTCGGGTCCGAAGATCCACGCGGGGGCGTCGGTCGCGAGCAGTTTCTCGACCTTCGCGGCCATCCCGCCCGTCACGTCGGTCGAGTCGCTCCCGCCCAGCACGTCGACGACGCTCTCGATCCGATCGATCCGATCGATCACCGCTCCATCGCCGTCGAGCACGCCGGGGACGGTCGAACAGAGCCCCACCCGGTCGGCGTCGAGTCCGTCGGCGAGCGCGACCACGAGGTCGTCGCCGGAGAGGACAGTCGCGCCCGCCTCCGCTTGGACGATCACGTCGCCGTGGAGCACGGGGACGAACCCCTCGTCCACCATGGTCGCCACCTGCGAGATCGGGTGAAAGAGCGTTCCCTCCCGGTCGCGGTAGCCCGCCGAGAGGGGGTGGACCGGCAGCGCGGGCACGCCGTGTGCGTGGAGCCGATCGAGCACGCGATCGTTGAGCCGCTTCATCGCCCGATGAATCGCGAGGACCCCCGCCGAATCGTGGCTTCCCTCCGACTGACTCACGCCGTGGGTCAGCGCGTGGTGGTGGCCGAAGCTCCCGCCGCCGTGGACGAGCACGAGGTTTTCGGTCCCACGCAGGGCCTCGACGACCCGTTCGAGACGGTCGTCGTCGACCGTCTCCGGCGAGTCCTTCTCGGTGATCACCGATCCGCCGAGCTTGAGTACTCTGGAACTCACTCCGCCCTGACCCCCTCGGTGTCGAGCGCAGCGCGGAAGACCTCCTCACAGCCGGGCGTGTATCTGAGTGCCGTCTCGGTCTCCTGGGTGTGATCGAGCGCGACGATGCAGCCGCCGCCGCCCGCCCCCGTGAGCTTCGCGCCGAGTGCCCCCGCCTCCCGGGCGGCCCAGACCATCGAGTCGAGCGAGCGCGAGGAGACGCCGAGCGCCGAGAGCAAGCCGTGATCGAAGTCCATCAGGGTGCCGAGTTCCTCGACGTCCGCCTCCTCGAGCGCCCGCTCTCCCTGGCGCACCAGGTCGCCGATCGTCTCGACGGTCGCTCGCGCGAACGGGTAGCGCTCTCGCAGCTCGCGGACGCCCGCGACGAGCGCGCCCGTGTCCCCGGCGCCGCCGTCGAACCCGACGACGAACGGGAGCTCCGGCGCTTCGAGGCTCTTGCACTCGCTCCCCTCGACCCTGACCGCCCCGCCCATCGCCACGCAGAACGTGTCCGCACGCGAGGCCTGGCCCTCCTGTACCTCGTGTTCGACCCGATAGGCGCGCTCCGCGAGCTCTTCGCGACCGAGGTCGACCCCCAACTCCCTCGTCGCGGCGTCGATACCCGCCACGGCGACCGCGGCGGAGGAGCCGAGACCCGCCCCCAGTGGGATCTCGCTCTCGATCGTGACGTCGAAGCCCGCGTCGGGGGCGTCGGCGGCGTCGCGGGCCTGCTCGACCGAGGCGTTCACGTAGCCCATCGCCGCCTCGACGAGCGGCGTCGAGACGTCGACGTCCGGCGGGGTCGTTCCGTCGCCCTCGTACTCGACGGTGAAGCCGTCGAGCGAGAGGTCCTCCGCGTGGACCCGGAGCCGTCCGTCCGAACGGCCCTCGGCGGTGACGGTCGCCCGCCGCTCGACCGCGCAGGGCACCGCCGGCTCGTCGTAGACGACCGCGTGCTCGCCGAAGAGGTAGACCTTCCCCGGCGCGCTCGATACTGCCATACGGGGTGGTCCGAACCCACGCATATCACCCTTTCCGAACGTGGCCGCGTTTTTCTCCCCTCGATCCGTCCCTCCCGTATGCGACTCGACCTCGATCACGTCCCGTTCGCCGTCGCCGGCCTCGACACGGCGAGGCAGGGGTTCGCCGACCTCGGCCTCGAGACCGTCTACGGCGGCGAACACGACAACGGCGTCACCCACATGGCGCTCGCGGGCTTCGCCGACCGGAGCTACGTCGAACTGATCGCCCGCCACGACACGGAACGGGACTCGCCGTACTGGCCCCGGTTCGTCCACGAGGGGGCCGGTCCGTGCGCCTGGTGTGTCAGGGTCGAGGACGTCCACGCCGCGACCGCCCGACTGATCGAACGGGGTTCGGGCGTCTCCGGACCATGGAACGACGGACGAGAGCGCCCCGACGGGACCCCGATCGAGTGGGACGCGACGTTCCTCGGCCGCGAACGGTGGCGCAACGCGCTGCCGTTTCTCATCACGGATCGGACCCCGATCGAGCGACGGGTGCCCGTGACAGTGGGTGAGGAGACCGGCCTGCGAGGGATCGAGCGCGTCGTCGTCGCGGTCTCCGAGATCGAGACGGCGAGCGAGCGGTTCCGACGACTCTTCCGGTTCCCGCGACCCGAGCGGGACGAGAGCGAGCGCCTCGGGGCGGAACTCGCGGTGTTCCCCGGAACCCCTCTGGTGCTCGCCGAACCGGCGAGGGCGGGGTACATCGCGGATCGGCTCGACGGGCTCCCGGACGCCCCGTGTAGCTGCCTGCTCGGCGTCGACGACTTTGAGGGGACTCTGCACCGGTTTCCGCTCTCGGACGCCGAACGGTGGGGCGACCGGCGGGTGGCGTGGTTCGAGAGCGAGCCGTTCTCTGGGGGACTCGGCGTGATCGAGCGCTAGCGGGATCGAAACGCTTACTCGCCGGCCACGGCTCTCACCGCCCATGAGCGATCAGTCCGTCTCCCCCGAGGAGGTCCGACACGTCGCGGCGCTCGCGCGGGTCTCCCTCACCGAGGAGGAGGTCGATCGGTTCGCCGCCCAGTTCGCGGACGTCCTCGCCGCGTTCGAGCGACTCGACGAGGTCCCCGACGTCGAGGTGGAGGCGGAACTGGTCAACGTGATGCGCGCCGACGAGCGCCGCGAGGGGCTCAGCCACGACGAAGCGCTTCGGAACGCCCCCGAGAGCGAGGACGGCTACTTCCGGGGGCCCCCGGTCTCATGAGCGGGCTGAACGCCTTCCTGATCCGCGAGACGATCGAGTCTCCGACGTCCGGTCCGCTCTCGGGAACGACCGTCGCGGTGAAGGACAACATCAGCACCCGGAACCTGCGGACGACCTGCGGGTCGGCGATGCTCGCGGAGTACGTCCCCCCCTACGACGCGACCGTGATCGAGCGCCTGCGTGAGGCGGGCGCGACGGTCGTCGGAAAGACGAACATGGACGAGTTCGGGATGGGGACCACGACGGAGACCTCCGCGTTCGGCCCCACCCGAAACCCGGTCGACCCGGAGCGAGTGCCGGGTGGCTCCTCCGGGGGATCGGCGGCGGCGGTCGCCGCGGGCGAGGCCGACCTCGCGCTCGGATCGGACACGGGGGGGTCGATCCGGTGTCCGGCCGCGTTCTGCGGCGTCGTCGGGATCAAACCCACCTACGGGCTAGTCTCCCGGTACGGCCTCGTCGCGTACGCGAACTCGCTCGAGGGGATCGGGCCGTTCGCACGCACGGTCGAGGAGGCCGCGGAACTGCTCGACGTCATCGCGGGCGTCGACGAGCGGGACGCGACGACGCGCGAGGGCCGAGTATCCGGGAACTACGCCGACGCCGCGACCGGCGAGGTCGACGGACTCTCGATCGGCGTCCCGACCGAGCTCCTGGAGGGCGCGGACGAGCGAGTGGTCGAGACGTTCGAGGGTGCGCTCTCGGAACTGGAGAGCGAGGGAGCGTCGGTCGAGGAGGTGAGCCTCGACTCGCTCTCGTACGCCGTCGAGGCGTACTACGTGATCGCGATGTCCGAGGCCTCCTCGAACCTCGCGCGCTTCGACGGGGTGCGCTACGGCCCGGCCACGGAGACTGAGGGCAACTGGAACGAGGCGTTCGCGCGGGTACGCGAAGAGGGCTTCGGCGAGGAGGTCAAACGACGGATCCTGCTGGGCACCTACGCGCTCTCGGCGGGCTACCACGAGAAGTACTACAGGAAGGCTCAGGACGCCCGCGCATGGATCGCTGAGGACTTCGACGTGGCACTGAGCGAGGTGGACGTCCTCGCGAGCCCGACGATGCCCGTCCTGCCCCCGAGACTCGGCGAGAGTCTGGCCGACCCGCTTCGGATGTACCTCATCGACGCGAACACGGTACCGGTGAACCTCGCGAACCTCCCCGCGATATCGGTTCCTGCGGGCGAGGCCGACGGGCTCCCGGTCGGACTCCAGCTGATCGGACCGGCCTTCGGCGAGGAGACGATCGTTCGGGCGGCGAGCGCGCTCGCGTAAGCGGTCCCGAATCGGTAATTGGTGGCGTCGACGTGCGGTGACGGTCCAGTGCTGCACCCGTGAATCCCGAGCGATGCGAGACCGAAGGTCTCGCAGGTAGCCAGCGCGAAGCGCCGGCGACGAAGCGAGGGATGAGCGGCCTTTTTGGAGCAGATTTTTGCGAGGAGGGTGCCCGCAGCGCGAAGCGCGAGGACACCCAACGAGTAAAAAGGTTCGTGGGTTTCAGGAGAGCCGGGCGGCGACGTCCGCCTCGGTGATGATGCCGACCGTCTCGCCGGCGTCGGTGATCATCACGGCCTTGTAGTGCTCTAGGAGGTTGCCGATCTCGTCCAGCGTCGCCTCGCGCGAGATGGTCGGGAAGCTCTCGGCCATGTGTTCGACGACGGGTTCGTCCCGGGCGGCGGCGTCCAGCCCGACGAGGTCGCCCTGGCTGATGCTCCCCACGGGAACGCCGTTCTGGAGCACGGGGAGCTGCGAGTAGGCCTCCTCGTCCATCGTGGCGACGGCGTCGCTGATCGCGTCGTCGGGACCGACGGCGATCACGTCCTCGTGCATCAGGTCCTCGGCGCGGACGACGTCGCCTTCTGCCTCCGCCAGGGCGTTGACGATCCGCCGGAGCGTCGAGAGCCGCGGGTCGACGTCGCCGCCCTCGATCCGGGCGATCAGCGGCTGCGAGACGCCGGCTCGCTCCGCGAGCGTGCTCTGAGTGAGGTCCAGCGCGATCCGACGCTCGCGGAGATCCTGTGGGGTCGGGAGCTTCATAGCCCGGAATTACCCGTAGTTATACAAAAGGGTTGTGCCCGGGGGGACGGCTCTCCGTCGTCCCCGTCAGTCCTCTTCTTCGACCTCGATCGCCTCGACGACCGAGAGCGGGACGTCCCGCAGCGCCCCGCCGACCTCGCTCTTCGCGATCCGGCTCGCGTGCTCTTCGTTCTCGGCGTTGAACACCGTCATCTCGAGGGCGAGGCCGACGAGTGCCGTGTTCGCAGCGATGTACGCCGAGTCGAACGGCTCGCCGCAGGCGGGACAGCCGGTCGCGCCGACGTCGACCTCGACGTACTTCATGTCCTGCTGGTTGAGCCGCTTTCCGGCCTCGCTGACCGCGACGCCGATCGCGTCGTCGACGCTCGAGACGTCCCGAACCAGCCACGCCGCCTCCATCACCACGAGGTAGTTCATACAGGGCGTCGTGTGCCGACCGTGGAGTGCGTTCCGGTTCTCCCGCGGCCCGCGAGCGCGACGGGGTCGAGTGCGCACGTGACGGTCACCATTCTCATAACTTACGGCGATGAGCCGTGTCGGGAATCGAGTAGGTACGCCGTCGCCGACGGAACTTCCCACGCGAGTTGATGTTTTCCCAAGTCGAGTTGAACCGTACGAGGGAAGCGAGGTGAGTCGTCGATGATAGATCGGTATACTCCGTTCGAGACACAACGTTTATCTACTCCCCCTGTCGTCCCCCCGGTGAGATCAGATGTACGCCAGGCTGCACCGGAAGACGCTGTTCGCGCTGTACCAGACGAGCCTTCTCGTCGGTATCCTCGTCCTCCCGCTCGCCGTCCACCTGCGGCGGTTCGGGATCTCGCTCCCGATCCACCGGCTGATCGTGGCGCTCGGACGCGCGTACGACGACGCGTCGTAGTCCCGAACGAGTGGGTTTATTGCCCTCCGGGCGATACCGGCATCCAATGCGAACCCCGAACGACCGCTTTACGTTTCCCGCCGACTCGAGCTCGCAGGCCGGTCAGCCGAACCCGTTCGAGCCGGAGCTCGGCTCGATGCCGATACCCGAGAGCGCGGACGCCGACGCGCTCGAGACGAAGACGGGCACCACGACGGTCGGCCTCAAACTCGACGACGGCATCGTCCTCTCGACCGACCGCCGGGCGAGTTTGGGTCATATGGTCTCGAACAAACACGTCGTGAAGGTCGAGCAGATCCACCCCACGGCGGCGCTCACCATCGCGGGGTCGGTCAGCGCGGCCCAGTCGCTCGTGAGTACGCTCGAGGTCGAGACGAGCCTCTACGAGAAACGCCGCGGCGAGAACATGAGCATGACGGCGCTCTCGACGCTCACGGGGAACCTGCTCCGAAGCGGCGCCTTCCTCATCGTCCAGCCGGTGCTCGGCGGCGTCGACGCCGAGGGGGCCCACCTCTTCAGCGTCGGCCCACTCGGCTCGACGCTTGAGGACGACTACACCGTCTCCGGCTCCGGTTCGCAGTTCGCCCTCGGCGTGCTCGAACAGGAGTACGACCCCGACCTGAGCATCGAGGAGGCCTCGACGGTCGCGGTCCGCAGCGTGAAGAGCGCGGTCGAGCGCGACACTGCCAGCGGCAACGGCGTCAACGTCGCCCGTATCACCGCCGACGGCGTCGAGATCGACGAGCACGAGACGTTCGACGACCTGCTGTAGCTACTCCAGCCAGTCGGCAAAACTGCCCTCGACGAGGGTCGCCCGCTGTTTCTCGAGATACTCCCCCTGCATCCCGGTGACCGCGGCGGCGAACTCCTCGCCGCTTGCCACGCGCGCGCTCACCCGGTCGCGTTTCCACTCCGCCGGCGAGCGGCCGTCCTTCACGCGCCGCCGGAGCGGGCCGAGATACCTCGCGGCGTCGGCCTCCGAGAGCCCCCGCCGAACGAGCCCGTCCTCGGCGTGGACGAAGAGGTCCGCGTAGAGCTCTTCGGTACTCGTCGTCTCCTCACCGTCGGCCGTGATCCACCGGATCGTCGCGCCCAGGCCGTCGCGAACGGCCGACTCGAAGTTCCCCCGCGCGTCCTCCCACTCGAGGTCGCCGACCGGGTGGTCGGCGTTCGGGAGGCTCTCCAAGAGCCCCGCGAAGCAGGCGAGAAAGGCGACCGAGTCCCGGACGGTGGGCTGTGCGGCGATCGGCCTGAACTCGATGCGGGCGTTCGCCGCCGAGCGGGTCGCACCGTCGAACACCGGGCGCACCCAGCGCCAGTAGGTGCCGTGTTTCCGCCTGAACGTCGCGAAGGAGTCGTCGAAGCGGCCCGTCTCGGAGATCGGCATCGGAACGACCGCGTCGTCGGTGACGATCCGGTCGACCGCCTCCTCGACCGTCGAGAGGTCGCGCGGAAAGCGGACCTTCCCCTCGCCCGTCGGGGGGTTGAGCACGGTCTCGAAGACCGGTATCCGGTTGCCCATCCAGGCCTCCTCGATGATCGTCTCGGCGGGGACGTCGTCGTAAAGGTCCGGCGGGAAGAAGGGGGAGTTCACCCCGAGCGCGACCAGCGGTCCGGCCACCCTGAGCGCGTAGTTGAAGTAGATCGGCAGCGCCGTCGCCTGTGCGACCTGGTAGTGGGGCTGGATGGAGGTGATCAGGCTCTCGGGCATGACGGTGTCGGCCTCGAGCGTGACGTGCGGTGCGCGCAGCGTCATGGCCGCGTCGGAGCTTTCCGCGTTCGCCATGGCATGATACCGCGCGCTGTCGCTCATGTTCGTCGCGATCCGGATGCCGTCGTCGTCGACGCTGTCCAGCAGGTACTCGCGGGTGGTCTCGCCGGTCGGCGGGATCGTCCAGATGCCGTCGCTCGCGAGGTGGATCCCCTCCGCTCTCGTACACTTGAGCGCCGCCGAGAGCCGGGCGCGGATCTCCATCTCCTGTGCGCGCAGCCCGTAGGGGTTCAGCGGCTGGGGGCTGGTCGTCATCTCCGCGTTGTGAAGCCCGAGCTCCTTCTCGAAGCCGATGTACCTGAGGAGGCGTCTGGGGACCCGTCGGAGCGCGTCGGTTTCGTCGTCGGCCGCGTAGAACTCGTACTCGAAGCCGACGATCGCCTGCGGGTTGTCGAACGTCCCGGCCGCGATCTCGTCGGTGAGCACCGCTGCGTCCGAGAGCGCACGCTCGCGAAACCGGTCCGCGTCGGTCGAGAGCACCTCGCGGACCGCGGTCGCGACCTCTGATTCGGTCATCGACCGGGTTCTCGTGCCCGGGCCGTATCAGTGTACGCGTCGAAGATGGGGTGGTCGACCCCGTCGTGTCTGATGACGTTCTCGCGACCGATCCGTAGCTTCTCGATCCGTCCTCCCTCCGCCAGGCTCGTGAGCGTGTAGGAGACCTTCGAGGCCGACCACCCGGTCTCCTCGACGATCCGCCCCTGGCGCATCACGCCCCCGTGCTCCGAGAGCACCTCGAGCACCTCGCCCTCGTTCGTCGTCAGCAGGTCGCCGAGTTCCTCCTCGGGGCCGTCCACCGCCCCCGCTCCGTCGACCCGATCGACCGACGTCTCCGCAGCGTCGTCCGGTTCCTCGTCTAGTTCCTCCCGTCCCCCTGGGACGAACGAGGTGAGTCGACGCCACAGCCCACCGGGAGAGGAGTCCCGGAAAAATTGCTCGAACATCGGTTGCTAATGTAACCTGTAAATAAATCAATTAGTGGCCTCGCCTACCAAGTTTTATCGCCGGGGAACCGGTTCTCCGGGACGGTTCAGTCGAGCGCCTCCTCGTGGTCGTCCGTGACGAGGGTGTTCGTGACGAGCGTGCCGATCGCCCGTCTGAGGCGTTCGGTCACCGCCTGATCGGAGATGCCGAGGCGCTCGCCGAGTTCGACCGTCGTACAGCCACGGGGGATGTCGTAGTAGCCCTCCGAGACCGCGAGCACGAGCGCTTCGCGCTGCGGATCGGTCAGACCGAACAGCGGGTCGCTCTCGGCCCGACCGGCGTTGTAGACGCGGATCACGTCGATGTCGAGGGAGGCGTGCTGGCTCTCCTCGCGGAACGACGAGAGGGCGCTGTGGGAGGGAAACCGGAGGGTGAACCGCCACCCGCTCGCGACCCTGACCCCCGAGAGGAGCTGGGCGGCGGCGTCACGGATCGCCCGGACGAGGTGGTCGTACTCGGTGTTCCACTCGAACGCGTAGAGCGTCCGACCCTCTACGTGCTCGACCCGGTCGAAGGCCCCGACGGTCGGGTGCGCGGCGATCCGTCGCTCGGTCTCCTCGTCGCCGTCCTCGTGGACCCAGAGGAAGGGGATCGGGGACTCCCCGGTCGGGACGAGCGACTCGAACTCGATCGTCACGTCCTCTCCGATCGCGGACAACACCCGTCCCAACTCGAACGCATCAGGGTGGATACGGAACTCCATCAGCACCGTCATGTCTCTGGGTCGGTGGGGCTGTTTCGCGGGGGAGGACAAAGGGAGGTGGCATGATGAGCCATGTTCGATCTGTGCGGAACGTCGTCGGTAGAACATATAATCATACTGGCACTGCACCGGCATCGTATACCCGTTCCGACAGCAAGCCGGAAATTTGATACGTGTGGTGGTGTAGAAGAAACAATCGACCCCGATGGCATCCCGACACACGGTCGAGGGACCGATCGACACCGAGGAGGCGTTCGAGCTGGCGCTGGCCGACCTGCTCCGGTCGGCGACCGACAGTGGCGTCACCGTCACCGGGGGCTGGGAGCCACGAAAGGAGGGCGAGGGGAAGTGGGACGTCGTCGTCCTCGACGTCGAGTGACCACCGCTCACCGCTCGACTACGGCGATGACGGGGTCCTCGTCGATCAGCCGGGTGAGGACGACCCGGTCGATTGCGGACCCCGAGAGCACCTCGTTTGCGACCTCGCGAGCGGTCCGCTCCAGCGTCGAGTCGTCGACCATGTTCACGATCGGGACGACTCGGGCACCCTCGGGGACGTCCTTCGTCCCGCCACGGTCGCTCGCGAGAGTGCGGGCGACGTCCTCCGCACCGATCCGATCGCCGATCTCCAGCCCGGTGATCGCGGAGACCCGTTCGGGTCGGTGGACGGCCTCCTCGGTGAGCGGCTGACCGACCGCCCGGACGCTCGCCACGGGGACGACGAGCTCCGCGCTCTCCGGCAGCTGCGGTTCGCGGTCGTCGGGCGCCTTGAACAGCCGCATCCGCGCCCCGTCGGCTTTAACGAGCACCGCTCCGGCGGGCGAGTCGGCGAGCGTCGCGATTGCCCCGGTGTCGTACCCGAGATACCTGTCCTCGCGCTCGCGCTCGGAGACGACCCCGATCGGCCAGCGCGCGTTTTCTCGGAGCGACGCCGCCGCCTGTACGGGATCCGGTTCGACCAGCACCCGCGAGACCTCGTCGTCGAAGATCGGGATTCTCACCGTGGCGGTGACGACCGCCCGGTCGAGTTCCCCGGCGAGGCGATAGAGCGTCGACTTCTTCCCGCCCGCGCCGACCACACAGACGACGCCGCGGGCGTCGAGCGCCGAAGAGAGCTGCATACCACCGATGGCCCCGGCGACGGCATAAAGGCCCGCAACGACAGGCTCTTTCACCCTCTGAGGTGAGAGCTACGTATGACCGTCCGACACGGCGAGCTCACCGTCGACTGGCTCGGCTACGCGACCGCCCGGATCGCCTCGGAGACCGTCGTCTACACCGACCCCGGCCGCTACGGCGTGCTCACCGGCGAGTGGGAGCCCGACACGCCCGGCGTCGGCCACCCGCCGGTCCGCGAGTACGAGGCGAGAGACGGCGACGTCGTGCTCGTCACCCACGATCACCACTACGACTCCGACGGCGTCCGTCGGGTCGCGGGCGACGACGCGACGGTCGTCGTCTACGAGGACGTCGACGCCGAGCGGACCGGCCGGGACGTCGAAGCCCCGGAGGAGCTCCCGTACGAGGTAGAGCGAGTGGGCTACGGCGACGAACTCACGGTGAACGGGGTCGAGGTCGAGGTGATACCCGCCTACAACGATCCCGACGGTCCGCGTGCCGATTCTAGCGGAAGCGTCCCGCACCCGGAGGGGTTCGGCTGTGGCTTCCTGTTCACGCTCGGGGGGAAACAGGTGCTCTGGCCGGGTGACTCCGACGCGCTCGAGGACCACAGGACGCTCGACGTCTCGCTGTTCGTCCCGCCGATCGGAAAGAGCTTCACGATGAACCGCCACGACGCGGCGGACCTCGCCGAGGAGCTCGATCCCGACCTCGTCGTCCCGATCCACTACAACACGTTCGAGGCGCTCGAGTCCGACTCCGGGAGCTTCGCCGCGGACGTCGCGAGCAGGGCGGTCCCGGTCGCGCTCGACGAGCGCTGAGATCGAAGCGGCTTTGTCCGATCGGTCGGTGGTATCTCGCGTGAATCACGCCGAGTCCGGGGAGCTTTCGGGGGAGTCGATGGCTGACGCGCTGCGTGCGGTCCGCGAGCGGGAGCCGCTGGTCCAGCAGCTGACGAACGAGGTGACGAAGAACGACCTCGCGAACGTCACCCTCTCGTGGGGGGCGCTCCCGGTGATGTCCGACGCGCCGGGCGAGGCACCGGAGATGGCCGAACTCGCGGGGGCGATCCTGCTCAACACGGGGCGGATGACCGACAGCAACGTCGAGGCGCTCCACAACGCGGGCGAGCGGGCGAACGAACTGGGGGTTCCGGTCGTCCTCGACCCCGTCGGGGTGGGGGCGACGCCCACCCGAACGGAGGTCGCGGGGAGCCTCCTGGCGTCGATCGAGTTCGCCGCGATCAAGGGCAACTACGGCGAGATCAGCGCGCTCTCCGGTGTCGAGAGCGAGGTGAAAGGCGTCGAGTCCGTCGGCGAGTACGACTCGATAGCGGAGACCGCCGCAGAGCTCGCCGGTGCGACCGGCGCGGTCGTCGTCGCCTCGGGGGTCGAGGACGTCGTCTCGACCGCTGAGAGGACGTACCGAGTCCACGCCGGTCACGAGCGGATGAGCGAGGTGGTCGGCACGGGCTGTATGCTCGGGGCCACGCTCGCGTCGTTCTGCGGAGCCGTCGAGGACCCGCTCCAGGCCTGCCTCGGCGGGACGCTCGCGTACGGTATCGCGGGCGAGCGGGCGGCGGAGCTCCCGCACAACGGGCCGGCGAGCTACCGGATCAACTTCCTCGACTCGGTCGCGACCCTCACCCCGGCGGTCGCGGCCGACCTCGATCTCGAGGGGAGAATCGACTCCCCGACCGAGTAGTACCGGATCCGCCGGCCGGGAACCGATCCGGGGCCGGTTCCCACGACCGTGGAATCGGCGGGGCGCTTTTCCCTCGGAGCGTCGGATCGCCGGTCATGGAGCCGACCGCCGAGGTTACAGTCGGGGGACGACGCCCGCTCTCGGTGCCGACCGATCCCGAGCGGGTAGACGGACTCCCGCTGGAAACGACGACGTTCAGCATCCGATGCGCGACGGGCGAGCACGAACGGGGACGCTGGCTCGGGGTTCCGATCGCCGACGTGCTCGAGGCGGCGGACGTCGCACCGACGACGACCCACCTGCTCGCGACGGCCGCCGACGGCCACCGGGCCTGTCTCGAGCTTCGACCCGCGCTCTCCGGCCTCCTGGGATTGCGCCGCGAGGACGTTCCTGGGGACACGCCCCGGCTGCTCGCGGACGTCGCGGGCGCGCGGACGGTCAGACGGGTCGTCGATCTCGAACCCCGGCGACTCTCGCCGGTCGAGGACCCGACGGAACTCGAAACGGTCGGCTGACGCTACAGGACGTCCATCTCGGCGAGCCGTTCGGGGAGGTAGGTGTCGGTGACGAAGTCCAGTCCACGTGAGGCGAGCGCCTGCTGTTCGGCCTTCTTCCCGATCTCGAGCTGGAGCTCGATCTGCTCGCGCCAGTACGGCGTCTGGAAGCGGGGGTCTTCGAGTTCGTTCTCCAGCGCGTTGATGTCCGAGTCCGAGAGCGGATCCGTAGGCAGGTCGTACTCGACGATGTCCGAGGGCTGGATGCCGACGAACCGGGCTTCCGGCGTCGCGAGGTACGACGAGAGGTGAGCCGACTTGATCGAGCCGTAGGCCACCGAGGAGAAGATCCGGTACGACCACGGGTCGCCGTCGGTGAAGACCAGCACTGGCAACTCGAGTTCGTCGTGGAGGCGTTTGGTGATCCGGCGGGTGGCCCGCGCGGGCTGGCCCTTGAGGTGGACGACGATCGTGTCGTACTCCTCGTCGAAGCCGTTTTCGACCAGGCGATCGCGCATCCCGCCGGTCTCGACACAGAGGACGAACTCCGCGTCGTGGGAGAGGAACTCGATCGTATCCGGCTTGTTCGGGATCTGATACCCCCCTTCACCGACGTCCTCCTGACAGTGGATCTCGCGTTCGCCCCGGCGGGTCTGCTCCCTGAGGAGCAGCGGCCCCATCAGCGTCGCGCCCGACTCCTCCGGGCGCATGTGGAAGTCCTCCCGGGAGACGTCGCTCACGATCTCCAGGTCCTCGATCAGCTGGTTCGACTCGTCCTGATCGGAGAACTGTGCCTCCTTCGTCTCCCAGCTCTCCGAGAGGTAGTACAGCTCACGAAGCGTCGAGGAACGGTCCTCGCCGAGCTGTTTCGCGAGGAAGTCGATCGTGTAGATCGCCTTTAAGAGCTTCTGTGCCCCGCGGACGCTGTTGGCGCTCCTGGTGCTCTCTCGGTCGCCGTAGACCCAGACCCGCTCGTCCTCGTCGTACTCGATGTTCGACTTCGTCCGGGTGGGGACCGCCATCTCCGGGATCTCCCCCGAATCGAACTGGTCGTAGAACTCGGCGGCGAGGTCGATCAGTTTCGCTCGTGCGTCGTCGTCGGTCTCTGTGCTCATTCTATCACCGTGAGTTTCTCCGAGGCGACCCCACGTACCGCGAGGTCGTACTCCGCACCGTCCCCGACCGCGTACTCTAGCACCGCGGTCTCGCCGCTCGGGATCGACGGCGACCACTGGACGTACCACTCGCCGTCCATCTCGACGACCTGCGCGCCGTTCGAGAGGTTGCCCGGCTCGATCGAGACGATGTCCGTGATTTCCGGCTCTTCAGTGGTGCTCGAGTAGTTCTTCACCACGATCCTGACGGTGCCGTTCTCGACCTCGCGACCGACCCGGACGTTGTTCATGATCCGTGCGAGCGCGCCGTCGATATTCGGCGGCTCTCGCTCGGTCACCTCCGCGACCTTCTCGGCCATCTCCGGGAGGATCGTCGCGAGCGCTGACTGCTTTCGCTGGCGTTTCTCGAGCGACTGGCGCCTGTTCAGGTAGCGTTTCAGCTCGCGGGCGGCCTCGCGGATCGCGAGTTCGATCTCGTCCTCTATCTCGGGGACGTTCGCGATGGCGTCCTTCGACTCGCTCGTGAACGGGACGTTCGTCGAGGCGACGTGGACCATCAGGACCGCCGGCCCCTGTGGGGTGCCGCTCCCGCCGGGCTGATTCAGCCCGTAGTTTCGCCAGCCGATCCGTTTCACGACATCGGTCGTCGCACACGCCCCGCGCTGGTAGACCAGCGGCACGCGGTTGGCGAACCGGAGCACGTCGATCGCGCCTTCGGCCTCGAGTTCGCCGCCGTAGGCGATACCCGCCTCGACCACGAACGGGTCGCCGCCGTGGACGCCCGCCGATCGGGTCGCCGCGGCGTAGAAGTCGGCGTCGTACTCCTTTCTCAGCCCCGCTTCGAGCAGGTCGGCGGTGATCGGCGCGAGGCAGTTCGTCGGCGGTGACATCACGTCGACGGTTCGCATCGCCTCGACGAACGAGCTCGCCGTGTCGCGGTCGTCGGCGACCTCGCGCACCAGCGGGACGTCGTCGGGGACCGTCCGCATCTCCGCCCAGATCGCCTCCACGACGTTTTCGCGGGCGGTCTCTCCCACGGTGACCTCCTCGCGCTCTTCGGTCATCTCCGCCGCCCGCTCGACGAAGCCCTCGAGTTCGCGATAGGTCGCCCTGTCGCGCTCGCCGGCGTCGCTCTCGAACTTCGCGGCGATCCGGTCGGCCAGCCCACCGACCGTCGTCTCGTCCTTCTGGCTGCTCGTCACTCCGTCGACGATAGCGTAGAGGTCGGCCGCTCGCTCTGCCGTGAGCACGTCCCAGGCCGCCTCGACGGCGTTTTCCCGTACCGTCTCGCCGAACCCGGTCCCGTGGTCCTCCTCGGCGGTCTCGGCCGCCTCGGCGACAATCCCGACGAGCTCGGCGTGTGCGATCCGGTCGCGGGACGTGACGCCCTCCTCGACCGCCGCCGCGAAGGCCGCGGTCGCCTCCCGACCCTTGTTCGCGACCGCCGCCTCGACCGCGCTCGCGAGGTCTCGCTCCTCGTGCGCGCCGGGCGGCCGCCAGGCCATCTCCCGGCCGAAGTAGTTGTCGCGAAACGCGTCGAGGATCTCCGCCGCCGTCTTCTGGCCGACGCGGGTGAACTCCTCCTGGAGGAAACCCGACAGCGAGTGCGAGTTCGTCGCTCCGAGCATCTTGATCACGGTCCCGAGTTCGACGCCGTGGGGGTGGGGCCGGATCTCTTCGGTCTCGGCGGGGAGTTCGTCGGTCGCCCGCTCGAACTTCACCGACTCGCGGGGTTCGTGGAACTCGATCCTGGCGTGTGGGTTCACGACCGCGGTGTGTTTGATGTAGTCGTGGAGCTGTGCGCGGGCGCGCATGTTCGCCTCCATCTCCAGTTCGATCCGCGTGCCGTGCGGGCGGTCCCAGGTCGTCGTCCGCTCGACCTCGATCTCCGGCTCGTTCGTGTCCGTGTCGATGATCAGCTCGAAGTACTCGGCCTCGCTCGCGCTCTCGGTCCGACTGGTGATCGCGGCGGCCTTCCCGCTCGTGAGCTGGCTGTAGAGCACCGCCGCCGAGATGCCGATCCCCTGCTGGCCGCGGGACTGCTCTCTGGCGTGAAACCGCGAGCCGTAGAGCAGCTTCCCGAACACCTTCGGGATCTGTTCTTTGGTGATACCGGGACCGTTGTCCTCGACGATCACCCTGTAGTACTCGCCGGCCTCCTCGATCTCGACGTAGATGTCGGGGAGGTGGCCGGCCTCCTCGGTCGCGTCGAGGGCGTTGTCGACCGCCTCCTTGATCGCGGTGACGAGGGCTCTGGCTCCGGAGTCGAAGCCGAGCATGTGTTTGTTCTTCTCGAAGAACTCGGCGATGGAGATCTCGCGCTGACCCGCGGCGAGGCGGGCGGCGACGTCGTCGTCGCCGAGAGTAGACTGGAGCGACGTCATCTGATTCCCCTTATCTCTGCGGGGGCGAAAACCCCTTCGGTACCACGGTGAAAGTGAAACGGGACCGGATCGGCCCCGTCGTCTCGCCGTCCGACCGCCCCGACGACCCGGCTCTCCCGCCGGTTCGAGGACCCCGTTCGACCCGGTGGGACCCTGGCAGGACGGTGGTCTCGTAGGCTTACTCTCGGACGGACGGGTCGATCGGAACGTCGAACAGACGCGCTGGCCGTTTCTCGGCAACAGTTATGATAAATGACGCCAAACAGATGCCGTCTCGGGGGGGCACAGTCATGACAGCTCGAAGTCACACGTCACGGCGGGCGGTACTGAAAGGGATCGGGGTCGGCGGCGGGCTCGTCCTCGGGACCGGAACGGCGAGCGCACGCGGGGGAAGACCCGAGGCGGAGCCCACCTTCTTCGCCCGTCTCTCCGACAACCCGTCGGTACCGGGACACGAGAAAGCGTCCTCCAGGGCGAAGGGGCGGTTGGACCTGACGGGGGGTAATGGACTACCGTTCAGGTTCGAACTGAGTGTCAGAGGTTTGTCGAGCCCCGATTCAGAAATACGGATACGGAGCGGTGAGGGGACCGTTTGGGTGAGGCTTTTCGGCCCGGAGGGAAGCGATGCGATCGTCGAGGGCGAACCGGACACCGATATCGAGATCGACGGCGAGATCGAAGATCCTGTTCGAGAAGACGTTTGGAGAGGACTCGAAGCCGACGACGGCGTCGTCGACGTCATCACGGGCGAGGGGCAGTCCAGCGAGATCGCCGGCGTCGTCAGACGGCGGCCCGTCCGGGGGTGGATTCAGCTCTGATCCGCGTTCCTCTCACCGCTTCGTCTTCCCGACCGACGTAGAATCCTCTCCGAGCCGGACGTACCGAGAGGGAAGCCGACTCACCCGCGCCGCCGCGCGACGGCGTCGGCGAGCGCGGGGAACACGAGCATTGCGAAGGTCCCGATCGCTACGGCCGCGACCAGCCCGGACGTTCCGTCACCCGCCAGGGAGCCGATCGCGGCGCTCGCGTGGACCCCGCCAATCAGGACGAGGTTGTAGTAGACGACCCGAAGCACGACGAGCGAGGGCGAGAGCGTCACCCACCCGAGGAACTCGGTGAACGGCGGGCGGACCAGCCCGGCGTGGATCGCCGTCCCGACCGCCGTCATCGTTATCCAGAGGACGAACGTCGGCCCCGACAGCCCCGCCCCGCCGTCGAAGTCGGCGACGTAGACGTAGGCGATCGCCGGAAAGCCGAGGACGAACACCTCCGCGAACAGGGTGGGGACGTCGTGGAGGAGCTGGGCGACGGTCCCCTTCTCGTCCGAGCCTCGTTTCCCCATCCCGTACCAGATCTGTCGTCGGTCGGTGTAGGCGGGCCGTGTCTTCCGGCCGGGAGCCTCGCCCCTCGGTGGAAGCCCCCCGTCTCGCTCCGGTCCTCGCACCCGGGTGTCGGAGCTCATACGGTCGCGCTACTCGCTCCGATCGCAAAACGGTTACCGACCCTGAACGAACCGGACGCGACGTGCGGCTCCTGACCCGGCGCCGGAGTGCCGCGGGCCCAGGTCACACCACGAGCACCGTATCGACCACCAGCATCAGCGCGAAGCCCGCGAGGAAGGTCGCGGTGGCGGTGTCGGCGTAGCCGTGGCCGTGGCTGGAGGGGACGAGTTCGCGGAAGACGACCGCGATCATCGTTCCGGCGGCGAAGCCCGCGGCGGCCGGGAAGATCCCCGAGACGGTCGCGACGAGCAGGAAGCCGACGACGGCGGCGATCGGCTCCGGAACGCCGCCGGAGAGCGTCGTGTAGAGGACGGTCTTCGCGTTCGAGAGCCCCGTCTGGCTCGCCGGGACGGCGATGGCGAAGCCGTCAGGGACGTTCTGGAAGGCGATGGCGATGGCGAGGGCCACGCCTACGGAATCGAGCCCGGAGCCGAAGGCGATGCCGATCGCGAGCCCCTCGGGTACGTTGTGGAGCGTCACGGCGCCGCCGACGAGCAGCGCCCGTCGCGAGGACTCGTCGACGTCGGGGTCGACCGGTCCGTGGGATCGATCCCGCCGGAACCGGAGGTGGACGTGGGGAAGCAGCGCGTTGGCGACGAGCAGGCCGGCCCCGCCGACGACGAAGCCGGCGACGACCTCGGTGAGCGAGCCGAGTTCGAGACCCGGCAGGAGGAGCGCGAAGACCGCCGCGCCGACCATGATCCCCCCGGCGAGGCCGAGCGCGCCGTCGTAGACCCGGTGGCTCACCGTCGTCCTCGCGTAGACCGGAAGCGCCCCGATGCCGGTCGCACAGCCGGCCGCGAGCGAGATCAGAACGACGGTGGGAAGCGCGTCCATGACGTAGGCTCTCTCGTGAACGAGCGAAAGAGCCTGCGGTTTTCACCGACGGTCGGCGGACGGGAGTCGAGTGTCGTCCCGACGAGAGTTTCAGCCATCTCGCGCGGGCGCGCGTACGGGAAGACATATAACCGAGCCGTTCGAAGCGCCGGTAGGTTTTATGTCCAAGGACAGTGAGTACGGAGCCGGGCAGATACAGGTCCTGGAGGGTCTCGAGGCCGTCCAGAAGCGGCCTGCGATGTATATCGGATCTACGGACTCTCGCGGGTTGCATCACCTCGTCTACGAGGTGGTCGACAACTCGATCGACGAGGCGCTCGCAGGTCACTGCGATGCGGTCACCGTGACGATCCACGAGGACGACTCGGTGAGCGTGGCCGACGACGGTCGCGGGATCCCCGTCGACACCCACGAGGAGTACGGCCGGCCCGCCCTCGAGGTGATCATGACGGTACTCCACGCCGGCGGGAAGTTCGACTCGAAGTCGTATCAGGTCTCGGGCGGACTCCACGGCGTCGGCGTCTCCGTGGTGAACGCGCTCTCGAAGTGGCTCGAGGTCGAGGTGCGACGCGACGGCGGGGTCTTCCGCCAGCGGTTCGACCACGGCGCCCCCGAGTACGAACTCGAACACGTCGGGGACCTCGGCGAGGGCGAGGAGACGGGTACCGAGATCCGGTTCTGGCCCGACGACGAGATCTTCGAGACGACCGCGTTCGACGCGGGGACGCTCGCGACCCGGCTTCGCGAGCTCGCCTTCCTCAACTCCGGCGTCGAGATCACCCTTCGCGACGAACGCGACGGCAGCGAACGGAGCTTTCGCTACGACGGGGGGATCCGCGAGTTCGTCGAGTACCTGAACGAGAGCCGAACCGCGTTGCACCGCGACGTGATCTACCTCGAGAACGAGAGCCGGGGCATCGAGGTCGAGGTGGCGATCCAGGCGACCGACGACCTCCAGGGATCGATCCACGCCTTCGCGAACAACATCAACACCCGTGAGGGCGGGACTCACCTCACCGGGTTCAAGACCGCGCTCACCCGCGTCGTCAACGACTACGCGAACGATCGTGGGCTGCTCGACGACCTCGATCAGAACCTCCGCGGCGAGGACGTCCGCGAGGGCCTCACGGCGGTGATCTCGGTGAAACACCCCGATCCGCAGTTCGAGGGGCAGACGAAGACGAAACTCGGCAACAGCGACGTTCGAGGGATCGTCGAGAGCGCCGTCCACGAGGGGCTCGGGACCTACTTCGAGGAGAACCCGGACACGGCACAGGCGATCGTCCTGAAGGCGGTCGAGGCAGCCAAAGCGAGGAAGGCCGCGAAGAAGGCAGAAGAGCTCACCCGGCGAAAGAGCGCGCTCGAGTCGACCGCGCTGCCCGGAAAGCTCGCGGACTGTCAGACCCGCGATCCGGGCGAAGCGGAGCTGTTCGTCGTCGAGGGTGATTCGGCCGGTGGGAGCGCGAAACAGGGTCGGAACCGCGAGTTCCAGGCGATCTTACCCATCAGGGGAAAGATCCTCAACGTCGAGCGCCACCGGCTCGACCGGATCCTCGAGAACGAGGAGGTTCGCAACCTGATCACGGCGATCGGCGCGGGGATCGGCGAGGAGTTCGACGTGAGCGAGGCCAGGTACAAGAAGATCATCGTGATGACCGACGCGGACGTCGACGGGGCGCACATCCGGACGCTGTTGCTGACGCTCTTCTACAGACACATGCGGCCGCTGGTCGAGGCGGGCTACGTCTACGCCGCCCAGCCCCCGCTCTACCGGCTTCGCTACGGCAGCGAGGTGATCGACGCGATGACCGAGGCGGACCGGGAGCGGATCGTCGAGGAGCGGGGCGAGCCGAAGCGGGTCCAGCGTTTCAAGGGGCTCGGCGAGATGAACCCGGATCAGCTCTGGGAGACGACGATGGATCCCGAGAACAGGATCCTGAAACGGATCGACGTCGAGGACGCCGCGGCCGCCGACCGGATGTTCAGCGTGCTGATGGGCGACGCGGTCGGGCCGCGAAAGCAGTTCATCAAGGACCACGCAGCGAACGCCGAGTGGGTGGACATTTGATGACGGGCGACCGTGCGCGACTGACGGGCGGAGGGACCAGATGAGCTCCGAGGTGCCGGACCCGCCGGAGAACTCGCGGATCCAGCCGGTCCGCATCGAGGACGAGATGGAACAGTCCTACATCGATTACGCAATGAGCGTCATCGCGGGCCGGGCGCTCCCGGACGTGCGCGACGGGCTCAAACCCGTCCACCGGCGGATCCTCTACGCGATGCACGGGATGGGGATCACCTCCCGGGCGAGCCACCGCAAGTCCTCGTCGGTGGTCGGCGAGACGATGGGGAACTACCACCCCCACGGCGACAGCGCGATCTACGACACGCTGGTCCGGATGGCCCAGGAGTTCTCGATGCGCTACCCGCTGGTGGACGGCCAGGGGAACTTCGGTTCGGTCGACGGCGACCCGCCGGCCGCGATGCGCTACACGGAGGCACGGATGGCACCGATCGCGGAAGAACTCCTCTCGGACATCGGGAAGGACACCGTCGACTTCGTCCCGAACTACGACGACCGGCTCGAAGAGCCCGAGGTGCTGCCCGCGGCGGTGCCGAACCTGCTCGTCAACGGCTCGTCTGGGATCGCGGTCGGGATGAGCACGAACGTCCCGCCGCACAACTTAGGCGAGGTAATCGACGCGACGATCCACCTGATCGAGAACCCCGGCTGCGAGATCGTCGACCTACTCGAACACGTGAAGGGGCCCGACTTCCCGACAGGCGCGACGATCGTCGGGAGAGGGGGGATCCACTCGGCGTACGCCACCGGTCGCGGGCGGATCCGGGTCCGGGCGGAGTACGAACGCGAGGAGGACGGCGATCGGGAACGGATCGTCGTCACCGAACTGCCGTTCCAGACGAACAAGGCGCGGCTGGTCGAGCGGATCGCGAACAGCGTCAACGAGGGTCGCGTCGAGGGGATCGCCGATCTCCGCGACGAGTCCGACCGCGACGGGATCCGGATCGCGATCGACCTCAAACGCGGGGCGAACGCCGACGTCGTCGAGAACCAGCTCCTAGAACATCACCTCGAGTCCACCTTCGGCGTGATCAACCTCGCGCTGGTCGACGGCCAGCCGAAGGTACTCGACCTCAAGGAGACGCTCGGCCACTACGTCGAGCACAGAAAGGAGGTCGTCCGCAGGCGAAGCGAGTACGACCTCGCGGAGGCAGAAGAGCGCGAACACATCCTCTCCGGGAGGCTGCTCGCGCTCGAGAACGTCGACGAGGTCGTCGAACTGATCCGGAACGCCGACGACAGGGACGGGGCGAAGGAGGCCCTCTCGGCCGCGTTCGACTTCTCCGCGACGCAGGCCGAACACATCGTCCGGATGCAGCTGGGGAGTCTCACCTCGCTCGAACGCGAGGAGATCGAAGACGAGTACGAGGCGATCCTCGAGGAGATCGAGCGCCTGGAGACGATCCTCGCGAGCGAGTCCGAACTGCTCTCGGTGATCAAAGACGAACTGCGCGAGATCGGAGAGGAGTACGCCGACGACCGACGGACCCGGATCGCCGAGGACGACGGCACCGTCACCCACGAGGACCTCATCGCGGAGGAGGAGGTCGTGGTCGTCGTCACCGAGGACGACTACGTGAAGCGGATGCCGCTCTCGCGGTTCGATCCGCAGGGCCGCGGCGGGAAGGGGATCATCGGTGCCCGGCTGAAGGAGGGCGACCGCGTCTCGGCGGTGTTCCGGGCGAACACCCACGACTACCTGCTCTGTTTCACCAACCACGGGAAGGCATACCAGCTGCGGGCGTTCGACATCCCGGAGATGGGCCGCACGGCGAGGGGGAAGTCGGCGGTGAACCTGATCGACTTCGACGAGGGCGAGGAGATCACCGCGGTGGTGAACACCGACGACTTCGACGAGGAGGAGTACCTCACGATGGTCACGAGGGACGGCTACGTCAAGCGGACCGACGCGAGCGCGTTCGAGCGGGTCTACTCCTCGGGGCTGATCGCCGCCTCGCTGGAGGAGGGTGACCGTCTCGTCGACGTCGCGGTCACCGACGGGGAACGCGACCTCGTGATCGCCACCCGAGAGGGGATGGCGATCCGGTTCGACGAGACCGAGGTACGTCCGATGGGCCGGACCGCCCGTGGGGTGAACGGGATCAAGCTCCAGGGCGAGGACAGGGTGGCGGGGATGGTCGCGACGCGCAACGGCCGGGACCTGCTCACCGTCACGGAGAACGGCTACGGCAAGCGGACGCCGCTCGCGAACTACCGGGTGCAGAGCCGCTACGGCAAGGGGTTGATCGACATCAAGACGAACGAGCGAAACGGTCCCGTGACGGCGGTGAAGTCCGTCGAGGAAGGCGACGACCTGCTGGTGATGAGTCGGGCAGCCCAGATCATGCGAATCCACGTCGCGGACGTCTCTTCTGTCGGGCGGAACACGATGGGCGTGCGCGTGATGGCGCTCGACGACGAGGACCGCGTCGCGAGCGTCGACGTGGTTCCGGGTTCGGAGAGCTGATCAGAAGATCCGTTTGCCGAGCGCGCTCGCGGCGAGTTCGGTCGCGAGGCGTGCGGTCTCGTTGCTGCGGTCGAGCACCGGGTTCACCTCGACGAGTTCGATCGAGCGGAGCCCGTCGCCGAGTTCCTCCGCAACGGTCTCGAGAGCCGTGTGCGCCTCTCGATACGTGACGCCGCCGCGGACGGGCGTACCGACGCCGGGTGCCTCCTTCGGGTCGAGCCAGTCGAGGTCGAGGCTGACGTGGACCTCGCTCACTCCGTCGGTCGCGATCGAGAGCGCCTCCTCGGTCACGGCCGAGATCCCCCGCTGGTCGATATCGGACATCGTGAGCACGGTCGCCTCGCTCTCCCGGATCGCCTCTCGCTCCGTGTCGTCGAGGTCTCGGATCCCGACGAGGACGACGTTCTCCTCTCGGAGTCGGGGGGAGCTCGCCCACTCGAGGTCGGAGAACGAGCCGACGCCGAGCGCCGCCGCGAGCGGCATCCCGTGGAGGTTCCCGCTGGGAGAGGTCTCGGGCGTGTTGAAGTCGCCGTGTGCGTCGAACCAGATCGCCCCGATGTCGGCGTCGCGGGCGCTCCCTCTGAGGGTACCGATCGCGACGGAGTGGTCTCCCCCGAGGACGATCGGGACCTGACCCGCGTCGTGTGCGTCGGCGACCTCGTCTGCGAGGCGGTCGGAGACGTCGGCCACCTCGCGGACGAACTTCGCCTCGCCGACCTCGGGTGCGTCCGCGTCCGGATCGCGCTCCTCGGCGCGCGGGACGAAGAGATCCCCCCCGTCGAGACAGTCGCGACCGGCGGCGGCGACGGCGTCGGCCAGCCCCGCGTACCGGATCGCGGACGGCCCCATGTCCACCCCTCGTCTGTTCGCGCCGTAGTCGGTCGGCGCGCCGATGAGTTTCACGTCGCGGCTCATGGGGGACGCTTCTCGACCCTCGTAATTAACCGTACGGGATTCTCACGGCGTCACGAGCGATGCGAGCCGGTCTGACACCGCCTTCCGTCGGTTTTAAGCGAGTCCCTCTCCAACAGTGTGCCATGTCATCTATCGAACTCACGCCGAGTCAGAAGAGCATCCTCACGGCGCTGATAAACCTCCACCGCGGATCGGAGGACGCCGTGAAGGGCGAGGAGATCGCGGAGGAGGTCGACAGGAACCCCGGGACGATCCGGAACCAGATGCAGAGTCTCAAGGCGCTCCAGCTGGTCGAGGGCGTCCCGGGACCGAAGGGCGGCTACAAGCCGACGGCGACCGCGTTCGAGGCGCTCGACGTCGATCAGATGGACGAGCCCGCGTCGGTGCCGCTCAGCCACAACGGCGAAACGGTCGAGGGCGCGAACATCGAGGAGATCGACCTCTCGAGCGTCCACCATCCCGAGCTCTGCCGGGCGGAGATCCACATCCAGGGTTCGATCCGCGGGTTCACCGAGGGCGACACCGTCACCGTCGGCCCGACGCCGCTGTCGAAGCTCGTGATCGAGGGGACCGTCGACGGAACCGACGACACGAACAACATCCTCATACTCCAGATCGACCGGATGGAAGCGCCGGTCGGCGAGTCCGCACACTGACACACCCGGTCGTGTGAGGGGATCTCACGACGCCGAACGCGGGCCTCCCGGCCGCTCACGATCGTCGGTGTGAGTTCGGCGACGGCGTTTCAACAGCTTTGTATCGGTGGCATCCCGACGGAGGGACATGAGCGAACAGGTCGTCGTCCTCGGCGCCGGATACGCCGGCGCGGGCGCGATACAGCGACTCGAAGCCGAGCTCGACGACGCCACCCTGGTCTGGATCTCCGACACCGACTACCACCTCGTCCTCCACGAGTCCCACCGGGTCATCCGCGACCCGTCGGTCGCCGAGCGGATCACCATCCCAGTCGATCGGATCAAATCCCCGAGCACCTCGTTCCTCCGGGCCGAGGTCGTCGGAATCGACACCGACGACCGGGAGATCGAACTGGCTTCGGGCGAGAGCGTCGACTACGACTACGTGCTCGTCGCCCTCGGCTCCGGGACGGCGTACTACGGCATCCCCGGCCTCGAAGAGCACTCGCTGACGCTGAAGAACCTCGACGACGCCCTCGCGATCCACGACGCGGTGAAGGCGGCCGCGAGCGAGGCGAGCACGAGCGACCCCGCGAGAATCGCCATCGGCGGCGCCGGTCTCTCGGGTATCCAGTCGGCGGGCGAGGTCGCGGAGTTCCGCGACAAACACAACGCCCCGATCGAGATCACGCTGATCGAGGCGCTGCCGGAGATCATGCCCGGTCAGGACCCGGCGCTCCAGAGTGCGGTCAGAGAGCGTCTCGAAGCGCGCGACGTCGAGATCCTCACGGACGACCCGATCACCGAGGCCACCGGAGAGAGGATCGAGTTCGACGAGGGGGAGTCCCTCGGGTACGACGTCTTCGTCTGGACGGGCGGGATAACGGGACGGGACTGTCTCGAGGGCGCGAACGTCGAGAAACAGCACAACCGCGTCGTCACCGACGCGACGTTCCAGACGACCGACGAGCGCGTGTTCTCGATCGGCGACTCGGCGATCATCGACCTGCCCGACAGCGAGAACCCCGCGCCGCCGACCGCACAGGCCGCCTGGCAGGCCGCCGAACTGGTCGGGTCGAACGTGGCCCGGGCGATCGAGGGTCGCCCGCTGAAGACGTGGACCTACGCCGACAAGGGGACGCTCATCTCGGTCGGCGACGACGCGGTCGCGAACGGCGTCGTGGGCTCTCCCATCGGAACGTTCGGTTCGGTGCCGGCGAAGACGCTCAAGAAGTTCGTCGCGGCCCGCTGGATCGCGGACATGTCCTCCTGGTCGGAGGCGCGCAAGGCCTGGGCCTACCTCTAGGGATAAGCCGTTCGGCCGCGAACCCCTCTCCATGTTCAGGGCTATCCTCCCGGACGGAGCGATCGAGTGCGCAGCGTACGACCTCGGCGATCAGGGGGTCGAACTCCGGACGGAGGAGGACGAACTGATCGCGTTCGTCCCGTACGCGAACCTCGTCGCGCTGGTGAACGAGGAGCTCGAATCGAACGAGGATCGGGCGATCTTCTAGAGCGAGAGCCCACGGATCTCGACGCCCTCGCCCCCGTTCACCCGCCCGATCACGCGCCCGTCGGTCACGTCCGCCAGTCGCTCGGCCCCCTCGGGGAGCGCCGCGACGAAGCCCGTCCCCATGTTGAACGTCCGGTGCATCTCCTCGTCGGTGACGTCGCCCTCCTCCTGAACGAACCCGAAGACGTCGTGGACGGGGAACGGATCGTCCACGACGTACCGACACTCCCCGAGGCGGGAGAGGTTCGTCCACCCCCCGCCGGTGACGTGTGCCGCACCCCGCACGCCGTGTGCGCGCATCGGCTCGAGGAGGTCGGTGTAGATCCGCGTCGGCTCCAGCAGGACCTCGCCGACGGTTCGCTCCGAGCCCGGGAACGGGTCGGTGTACGCGTGGGTCCGGGTCGCGGCCTCGCGGGCGAGCGTGAGCCCGTTCGAGTGGATCCCGCTGGAGGCCCAGCCGACGAGCGCATCCCCGGGTTCGGCCCGCCCCTCGAACAGCGCGTCCTTCGGGGCGAGGCCCGCGGCGGTTCCAGCGAGGTCGAGGCCGGTGACGACCTCGGGGAGGACGGCGGTCTCGCCGCCGACGAGCGCGATCCCGGCCGACTCCGCGCCGGCGGCGAGCCCCTCGCCGACCTGTGTCGCGACCGCCTCGTCGGGTTCGTCCACTGCCAGATAATCGACGAACGCGACGGGTTCGACCCCCGCGGCGACGAGGTCGTTGACGTTCATCGCGATGCAGTCGATGCCGACCGTCGAGTAGTCCGACAGCGCCTCGGCGACGAGCAGTTTCGTCCCCACGCCGTCGGTCGCCAGTCCCAGGTAGCGATCGCCGATGTCGAGCAGGCCGGCGTACTCCCCGTCGGTCTCGGAACCCTCGTCGACGGCGGAGACCAGCGCTGCGGTCGCCGCCTCGCTCTCGCCGATGTCCACGCCGGCGTCGGCGTAGGTGAGCCCTTCCTCTTCGTCCTCGCGTCGCTCGGTCATGGCTCAACCCCCGCGAGCGGGGGGCAAAAGCACACCGTCTCCGGCGGGAAGCTAGAAGTAGCTAGTAGATGTACGATCGGTATGATCGTCGTCGCCGCGGACCGATCGGACCACGCCGGGGAGGTCGTCGAGGAGGCAGCCGCTCTGGGCGAGATGGCGGGCGAGTCGCTCCACGTCGTCCACGTCCTGACGAGAGGGGAGTTCCTCGACATCCAGCGGGCGAGCACAGAGGACACGGGAAAGCCGGTCGAGATCGATCGAGTGCGCGCGCTCGCGAAGGAGCAGGCACAGCGGGCGATCGACGGGGCAGGTGTAGAGAACGCGGAGCCGGTCGGACTGATGGGCGAGCCGGGCGAGGCGGTCGCGGAGTACGCCGAGGAACACGACGCCCGGTACGTCGTCGCCGGCTACCGCCGGCGCTCGCCCGCCGGGAAGGTCGTGTTCGGGAGCGTCGCCCAGAAGATCCTCAGGGAGAGCGCTCGGCCGGTGTTGATGATCGGCGGGCGCTAGCACGCGTCGGCGGGAACCGACACCGCCGGAGTCCCCACGACTCCGACCCGGGTTTCGAGTCCGTATCCGCAGTTCGTGAGCCGGAGACCTGTCGGTCGGCACGCGGCGGTCGCCTCGAACAGTTATCGTGTGGTACCGTGTAGCTCGCACATGGACGCGACACTCGACGACATCGCGTTTCTCGTTCGCTCGAAGCATCGCGTGCGGGTGCTCGAGACGCTGCACGAGCACTCTCGGGACCGACGGGAGCTTCGTGCCGCGACCGGGGCCTCCTCGCCGACCATCGGCCGGGTCCTCACCGACCTCGAGGACCGCCACTGGATCGAACGGGAGGACGCCACCTACGAGCTGACGACCCTGGGGGAGTTCGTCGCCGATCGGTTCGCGGCGTTCTCCGAAGCGATGACGGTCGAGCGACGGATCCGCGAGGTCTGGCCCTGGCTCCCACACGGGATCGACGGCTTCGGCGTCGAGATGTTCACCGACGTGGTGCTCTCACGTCCCGGTCCCGGCTACCCCTACGAGCCCGTCGAACGCCTCGCAGGGCTGCTCGAGGGGACGACGACGATGCGCGGGTTCGGCATGGCGATGTTGAAGTCGGGGAACCTGGAGTCCTTCTTCGACCGCGCGCTCGACGACCTCGAGTGCGAGTACGTCTACCCACCCGCGGTCTTCGAGGGGCTCCTCTCGTGGGACGAAGAGACCGTCGTCGAAGCGGCGACACGAGACAACTACACCGTCTTGCTCCACGACGATCTCCCGATGGACGACCGCTGTGGGATCTGCCTCTTCGACGACAGGGTGAGCCTCTGCTGTTACGATCACGAGTCGGGGGCGTTACGGTCGCTCGTCGATACGGGGTCGACCGAACTCTACCGGTGGGCCGAGTCACAGTACGGGCGGTATCGCGCGGAAGCGAGACCCCTCGAGACGGCGGCGGACCTCCTCTCGGTCGAGTCGGTTCCCTGACCGAATCGACTCGACCGGAGGCAGGGAGGGCGCCGGCTTTCAGGGCCTGAAATATTTCACGGGACAGTTATACTTCCCCCTCGAGCGTACTCCCGCCCGGGTGAAACAACGTGAGTGACCGAACGAGCGAACCGGCTGGCTGGCAACTCGACCGAAGCGCCCCCGAGGCGTACGAACGGTATCTCGTGCCACCGATCTTCGCGCCGTGGGCCGAGCGACTCCTCGACGTCGCCGAGGTCCGAGAGGGCGATCGGGTCCTCGACGTCGCCTGTGGGACCGGTATCGTGGCGCGCCGTGCCGCCTCGCGGGTCGGCGAGAGTGGAACCGTCACGGGGATAGACATCAACGAGGGGATGCTCGCGGTGGCAGAGAGGGCCGCCGAGGCACAGCCTCCGATCGAGTGGCGACAGGGAGACGCGACGGACTTCCCGTTCTCCGACGAGGGGTTCACCGTCGTCTGTTGCCAACAGGCGCTCCAGTTCTTCGACGACCCCGCCGGTGCGCTCGCCGAGATGCGTCGCGTCCTCGAGACGGATGGACGGGCGGCCCTTAGCGTCTGGCGACCGCTCGAGTACCAGCCCGGGTACGTGGTGCTGGCAGAGGCCCTGGGCCGATACGTCGGGGAGGAGGCCGAAGCGATGATGCGCTCGCCGTTCCCCGCGTGGGACGGGGACGAGCTTCGTCGGCTCGCCCGTGACGTGGGCTTCGGTGAGGTCTCGATCGCCGTCGAGGTCGGCTCCGTCCGCTATCCCTCGATTGAGGAGTTCGTCCGTCGGGAGGCGGCCAGCTCGCCGCTCGCCGAGCCGATCGCTGCGGTAGGGCGCGGGGTTCGAGCGGACCTCCTTCGTGAGGTGAAAGACGGACTCGATGGCTACACCGACGACGATGGAGTCGTCTCCCCCATGGAGTCGTACGTGCTCGCCGCGCGTCGGTAGCCAGTGGGCTCAGAACAGCAACACCAGCAACGCCACGAGCGCGAGTGCGGCGCTCCCGAGGAAGACGACGGCGAACACCGCCTTGCTCCAGGCGAGCACCTTCTTCCCGTCGAGCGGGCCGAACGGGATCATGTTGAACGCGGCGAGAAAGAGGTTGATCCCGACGCCGAAGCGGCCCACCTCGTAGACGACCCCCGACCCGAACAGGAGCGGCGCGAAGACCACCGCAAGGAGGAGGTTCGTTACGGGACCCGCGACCGCGATGATCCCGTTCTCTCGCGCCGTGATCCGTCCCCGGTGGTAGACCGCACCCGGGGCGGCGAAAATGAAGCCCGCGAGCGCGGTGACGATGGCGATGGCGAGCATCGAGTAGTCCGCGCGGAACTCCGCGACCTGTCCGTAGCGGATCGCCACGACCTTGTGTGCGAGTTCGTGCAGCAGGAAGCCGACGCCCGCGGTGAGGAAGTTGATCACGAACAGCACGAGGAAGGCGGCGGGGAAGGCGAGGATACCCGCGCCGCCGCCGAAGAAGAGCGCGAAGGCAGCCCCGAGGGCGATCCAGGCGGCGAGCAGGTCGCGGACCTCGCGCCCGCTGAACCGGATATCGGCGATCGAGAGCCCGCCTCCGCTCACGCGACCAGCCCCCAGAGCAGCTCCGCGCCGTTTCTCGCGCCCTGGACGAGGAGGTCACCGACGGCGCCGACGCCCCCGATGTCCGCGGCGAGCCACGGCAGCACCACCACCGGGAAGAGGAACGTAGCGATCATGCTCCCGACGTTCGTCATCGCGACGATAGCGATCAGCCGAAAGAGGGGGACCTCGAGCATCTGCGAGAGCACCTCGCTCATCTCGCTCGCCTCGTCGGCGAGCAGGTCGTTGAGCGTTCCGATGTCGGCGACGTTGACCGGGGTGTGTCGGAGTTCGACGTAGCCCGCGAACCAGCCGGGTGCCAGAAGCGGGTTGATGCTGGTGAGCCAGGCGACCGCGCCGCCGACGCCCGCGCTCTGCCAGTGGGCCCCGACGAGCCGCGCCATGCCGAAGGCGAAGATGCCGTTGAAGAGGAACCAGGCGGCGAACACCCTCAACAGGAAGCCGTCCTGGACGCCGCCGAGCGCGAGCAGGACGAAGAAGGCGAGGAATCCGAGGGCGATGGCGTAGCCGATCGCCTTGTACGGGGAGAACCGGCGGCTCTTCGCGGTGCCCGTGAGCGTCTCCATCGCCGGGAGCGTCTCGGGGTTCTCCAGATACCGTTCGATCCCCTGGCGGTGGCCCGCGCCGACGACCGCGAGCACGTCGTAGCCATCGGCGCGCAGCGCGTGGAGTTTGTGCGCGATGTAGGCGTCGCGTTCGTCGATCAGCGCGTGGGCGCCGCCGGGGCTAAAGCGCCTGAACTCGGCCATCATGGCGCTGACCACGTCTCGCTCGGTCAGTTCGTCGATGTCGAACTCCTCGTCGAAGTCCCCCTCGGGGGGACCGCTTCCGAGCGCGACGCCGAACAGCAGCCCGCCCGCGAGTCCGACCGCGAGCCCCGCGCTCGCGCCGAGGAGCCCCCGGAGAGCGAACGCGCCGGTGGAGGCGAACGTCTCGGGGTCGGCGAACGGGCCGAGGCTGCCGCCGGAGACGGCGACCGCCGCGGTTCCGACCCCCGCGAGCGCTATCGTCCCGGCCAGTAGGGGGAGGGATCGGCTCAGTGCCGGGACCAGGAGCACGAGCAGCAGGCCCGCAACGGCGCCGAGGATCAGGCCGCCGCCGGCGCGGAGGACGCCCTCACCCAGCGCGAGTCCCGCCAGCGGGTCGATCCCGAACAGCGCGGCGACGAAGGTCGCGAGGATGCCGAAGAAGGCGCCGAAGCCGGCTCCAGCGGTGATCGCCGCGAGCCGCGGATCGGCGACGCCCGCGGCGAGGCCACCGACGAGTTTCAGTCGCTCCGGGAGCGTCATCCGCGCCCAGAAGCGCTGGATCGTCGTCTGGATGTCCCGGTCGACGAGCGCGACGCCCAGTCCGAGCGATTCTGCGGTCTCGACCGCCGCGCGCATGTCAGCGCCGGGTTCGATATCGAAGCGCTCGCCCAGACGGGTCTGGACGTACGAAAGCATCCAGTAGGCGAGGAACTGGAAGACCGTGTTTCCCTCGAGTAAGTCCGCCGCGTCGATGTCCTCGGGGAGGTCGCCTTTCAGCTGCCGGTAGCGGTTCTCGTCGAGCTCGACCGCGACCACGTCCGGTCGTTCCGCCTCGATCGTCGCTTCGACCTCCTCGACGCTCGCGGCGGAGACGTGTGCGGTCCCCACGACCCGGACCGACCCCTCGCCGCCGGCCGTCGCAGTCTCGGGTCGCCCTGTCATCACCCGTGGTTGTCGCGCGCCGCTTTTAGCCATGTCGGACGAGACGCGCGATGGGAAACGACGGATGAAATATGGGATCGTAGGGGATCGAGGTACTCGGGTCCCGAAAAACAGTTCGGTGAGAACTACTATTTTCAGTTATACGAACGCAGTTTCTTAACCGTCCGGGGGCTTTGACTCTCGCAAGGATGGTCTCGCCGGGAACACTACAACTCGTCGACACGCTCGGAGAGGGTGGGGAACGCAGGTACGAGCCGACGATCAGCGACGCGGGGGAGGTGTCGTATCCGGACGCCGAGGAGTTACTCGACGACCGTGACGACGGCGCGGTGATCGTCCTCGAGGGGCTCGCGGACCGGGGGGTCCTCGACAGGGAGTTCCAGTCGAAGGTCTACGTCTGCCCCGAGTGTCTCACCGAGGGGATGCAGTACTCCTCGGCCTGTCCCTCCTGTGGTTCGATCGAGGCGTTCGAGACGACGCTCGTCGAGCACACCGAGTGCGGCACCGTCGACGTCGAGGAGTCGTACAGAAACGGCGTCTGTCCCGGCTGCGAGCGGGGGGTCTCGGAGGAGACGCTCGCCAGCCAGGATCGATACGTCTGTCAGGGCTGTGAGAGCTGGTTCGACACGCCCGCGAACCGGCTCCGCTGTCGCGACTGCCTGCACGTCTGCCAGCCGAGCGACTCGCACGAGCGCGTGCTCTACATCTACTCGCTCGGGGCGCGAGGCGAGCGCTGGCTGGCGGACCAGCTCCGTGCGCGAGAGTCGATCGCGGCCGAGCTCACCGAGCGGCGGTTCGAGACGACGATCGACGCGGTCGTCACCGCCGACGACGGCACCGACTACCCGGTCCACGTCTACGCGGTCGACAACTTCCTCGACAACCGCATCGTCGCGGAGGTCCACGACACGCCGACCGTAGAGGACGTCGAGTACCTGATCGAGGCCGCGCGAGCGCTCTCGGCACACCCGATCCTCGTGACGACCAGCGGCGTCGTCGGCGAACCCGTCTCCCAGCGTCTCTCGGAGGTCGACGTGACGGTCATGACCGCCGACGGCGAGGGTGGCCTCGAACACAGCTACCGTGTCAGCGACGAGCCCCGGTCGACGGAGTCGTTCATGCAACGGCTGGCCTCCTCGCTCGACGTCTCCGGCTGGAAGTAAGTACCTAGAACTCAGTCCACCGCCCGCTCGCCGGAGAGCGCCTCCTCCCGGAGTTCCCTCGCCTCGTCGCTCGCGGTCGTGAGTGCCGGCACCGGCGTGGGTCGGCGCTCCTCGTCGATCGAGACGTAGACGAAGTACGACTCCGTCGTCTTCTCGCGCTCGCCCGTCATCGGGTTCTCCCGGTACGCCCTGAGCCGGACGCGGACGCTCGTCTCGCCGGCGTCGTAGACGTACGCCTCGATCAACGCCGTGTCGCCGACGAGGATCGGCCGCTCGAAGTCGACGCCCTCTATCCGGGCGGTGACACACGCGTTCTCGGCGAAGCGCATCGCGCTCATCGCGCCCACCTCGTCCATCCACTTGAGCACGTTCCCCCCGTGGGCGGTCTCCAGCATATTCGCGTGGTTCGGCTGGACCATCTCCCGGTTCTGGATGTAGGTGTCTGAGAGGTCGGTCATACCCGGAGTACCTTCCCGGCGGAAAAGAGCGTGCTGGATTGGAGCGTCGAGACGGTGTCAGAGACGTCGAGCCGACCGGCACTGCCCTCCCCCGCTACGAGAAGTCGGGCAGGTCGTCGGGTGCCTCGTACTCCGACTCCCAGTCGATGTACTCGTCTTTGAGTACGTCGCAGACGACCTGGCCGAGTTCGGTGAGCCCGGCGTTGATCGACGAGACCGTCGCCCAACTCTCGAGATCGGGGTGGAGTTCGCGTTCCTTCCAGTCCTCGGGGATGCCCGGGGCGTGGTAGCCGACGCGGTCAGCGAACGAGTCCCAGAAGAAGTCGAATCGTTCGACGAGGTCGAGGTCGGTGGCGATCTCGAACTCCGCTTCGGTCATCCGGGCGTCCTCGGACCAGCTGTCCCAGGCATCGTCCCACGCGCCCTCGCGGAGGAACTCGCTCAGCTCCTCGCGTCGGTAGTCGGTGTCGGCGACGACCTCCACGTCGTCGTAGCTGGCGGGGTCGACCTCCTGGAGGACCGGCGGCGGTGGCGTCTCGACGTCGAGGCTCATAGCCCGACTACGGACGGGCGCTCGATAAAACGGGGTGGTCGGGGTAGTCGGTGGACTCCGCTTCGCGTACAGCGACCGGTCTCACTCCCGGGCGACCGCGAGGTTCCGTACGCGGCTCCCACAGGACGAACAGCGACCGAGGTGCTCCCGTCCGATCGTTCGTTCGCTACAGGAGGGACACTCGTAGTACGGGGCCGTCGGGCTGTACGGGTCGGTTCCGAACATACTACGCGCTCGCGAGGACCCACGAATAACGCTTGTCCCGAGAGTGATACACAGACCTAGGAGCACACCGTGTCTCTCTCGGACGTACTAGTGGTGCGTCGACCCTGACGGTGTGCGTGTCTCTCCCCCGTGAGGAGACTACCGAATCCAACTCGTCTCTTCGCAGCCGTGCGCGATGCTGGGTGCGTACGTGGCATCGAAATCGTCCTCGCACGATCCTGACCGAATCGGCAGGTACAGTGGTCGTATAGGTCGTTGGTGGCCAGCGTTGCGCAGCCAAAGTGATTCATGTACTGACATCGTACCGCTGAAGGAGAGATGGCGCCAGAAACTCTTGCTGAACTGCAGGGTATCGAGATGGGTGACCAGCGAATCGATCGGTTCTTGCGTAGTCAAGGGTTCGGAGTGCTTTCCCTCACAGACGGAACGGAAGCGTACGGCGTTCCGGTTTCGTTCGGCTACGATGGAGAATCTCGGCTGTTCTTCGTATTTCTGCGTGTGGGTGAACAGAGTAAAAAAAGAGCGATTCGCCGAGCGAACCGAGAGAGCCAGCTTCACCACCTACGAAGTAGTCTCGAAGCATGATTGGCGGAGCGTCGTTGCATCAGGGAGACTCCGTCGGGTTGCTGACGACGAATGGGACGATATCGAAGCGGCGATCGGCGATAACGCATGGTATCCGAGCCTGTTCTCCGAGGCCGAACCGATGCGAGACATTCAAGCGTGGGAGTTCCAGATCGAGGCGGTATCCGGCCAACGGAGCGAGCGATGAGGACAGGTTCGGTACGTCTACGGACGGTTCTCAGCGGACTGTTTCGCAGAGTCGGTTGTGAACACCGACCGTCTCGGTACCACAGATCTCTCGGCCGACCCGCCGAAACAGCCGATTTCGAGGGCCGGGCGAGAACGAGCCGCAACCAACCTATCGATTGTCCGGCGTGGATGTCGGTACTCCCGCGCCGTTTATACCCTCTGCTTCACTCGGACCGGTTCTGTCAGACCACAGTTCTTTCTCGCGGAGTGTGCTGTAGAGAACCCACGACGTGACGGTCGAAGCGCCACTAGGCCCGTGCGACGACGAGGAACGTCTCGACGCGTTCGACGCTCCGTTCGACGGCGAATCCCGCCTCGGCGAGCTGTTCGCCCGCGGTCGTCGCGTCGTATCGCTCGTCCATCGCCGGGCCGTCCTCGCCCGACCCGGCCCGCGACCAGTCGACGATCACGAACGTCCCGTCGGGAGCGAGGACCCGGTGAACCTCCGAGAGCGAGGCCGGCGAGGCGAACTCGTGGTAGGTCATCACCGTCACCGCGAGGTCGCACTCGCCGTCGGAGAGCGGGAGGTCGGCGACGTCTGCCGTGATCGTCCCGACGTTCTCGGGGAGACCCTTCTCCTCGTAGAGGGCGTGCATCTCCTCCTGAAGGTCGATTGCGTAGACCGTTTCGACGAACGGCGCGAGGTCGTCGGTGTAGAAGCCGGTGCCGCTGCCGAGGTCACAGAGCGTCTCCGACCCGTCGGGCGAGAGCGCGCTCACGAGCTCCTCCCGCGAGAGAAATCGGTACCGCGAGACGTCCTCGAGCGCGTCCGCGCGTTCGACCGGGAAGGTGTGAAAACCCATACCTCCGGTTCGTGCCAGGAGGGCATAACCCCTGCCGGATCGGCGCAGCTCCTGCCGATGCCGGGGTTGATATACGCTCGGGTGACTAGAACCTCGGTATGATGGCCCTCGAACCGCTCGTCCTCGCCGATCCGTTCCCCCGTGGGGTGGGATTCTACCTCGTCGGCGGGCTGCTGATCGGCCTCGGCGTCTCGCTGATCTACCTCGGCACCGGCATCATCGCCGGGGCGAGCACGTTCCTCGAATCGACACTCTCGTACGTCTCGGACGTGGAGCGCTTCGACCAGTACGAGGCCTCGCGCGACTGGCGCGTCGTCTTCACCGTGGGGATCGTCGCCGGCGCCGCGCTCTACACCCTGGTGATCGCCGGCGAGGCGTTCGTCACGGAGGTCCAGCCGTGGCGACTCGCCCTCGGCGGGGTCCTCATCGGGATGGGGACCCGGCTCGGGAAGGGCTGTACCTCCGGCCACGGTATCTGCGGTATCGGCTCCTTCTCGGGCACCTCGTTCGTGAACGTCGCGACGTTCATGGTCGTCGCGATCGGGACCGCGATGGTCGTCGCCGCGCTGGGGGTCACCCCGTGAAGCTCTCGCGTGCGGGAATGGCGCTCGTTCTCCTCGGTGGGATGACCTTCGGCGTCGGCCTCGCACACAGCCGGATGGCCGAACCGGAGATCGTCCTCTCGTTTCTCCAGCTCACCGACCTCGGCCTGCTGTTCGTGATGGGCGGGGCGGTCGCGGTCACCGCGACGACGATGGTCGTCGCGACCCGGTACCTCGATCGCGCACCCCTGACCGGTGCGATCTATGCGACGCGGAAGAAACGCTTCGACTCGAACGTGCTACTCGGCGGCGGCCTGTTCGGCGTCGGCTGGGGGCTCTCGGGGGTCTGTCCCGGCGCGGCGTACGCGAGCGTCGGTATCGGGAACTACCTCATCCTCTACGCGATCGGTGGGATGTTCGTCGGTGCGTACGTCCAGGGCTACGCCCGGTCGTACGTCGCAGAGCGGGGGCGGGCAGCGATGGGCGCCGACTGATCAACGCTTCAGCGCCGCCCTGAGCCCCGCCACCGGGTACACCCGAGCCGGCGCGACACCGAGCGCCCGCGAGAGGCGGGTCGGCTCGACGTACGGTCCGATCCGGGCGACGACGACCCCGTGGATCCTGACGTCGGCCGAGAGCTGTTCCTCGACGAATCCCGTCCCCAGGCGTTCGACCGGGAGCGTCCCGATCCCGCGGAGCGTCCGTTTCGCCGCACCGATGGAGGGGACGTCGACCGTGAGGTGCTGGCCCTCGCCCGAGATCGAAAGCTCCTCACCCTCGGTCTCGAGCGTCAGATCCACCTCGACCGCGAGTCTCCCCTCGCGCATTCACTCGCGCTCGGTGGTCGTGATGCGGACGGTGCCGTCGACCCGCCAGTGTGCGTGGTCCGCGTCGTCGCCGACCTTGCTCGGGACGTCCACTTCCATCTCCTCGAACTCGTAGGTGATCTCGGCACCCCGTCCCGTGAGTCGATCGTAGAGCCCGATCGCGAGCTCCGGCCAGGTTCGTGTCTCGTCGACGTCGGTCTCCTCGGTACTCATCGTCCAGATGGAGGGGCGACAGCCACGTTATACTATCCCCTGCGACGAATCGATGACATGTGCGTCCGACACGATCGAGTGGCCGGACGCTACGACTATACCCTTCCGAACCGTACACGATCCGATGGCGGCCACCACTCGTGTGGACGGACCGGTTCGCACGAGTATCGCCGTCGGCGTCGTGTTCGCCCTCCTCGTTCTCGGACACCAGGTCGCCGTCGACTCCCCCTTCCTTCCCGGCGTTGGGTCGGTGTCGCTGCTCGGCGGCCTCGTCACGACCCTCCTGTTCGTCCTCCCGGTGACGTTCGCCAGCATCGCGACCTACCTCCTCGTCCGGGAACGGCTCCTGGCTCCGGTGGCCACGCTCCTCGTCGGGACGCCGGCGGCACTGGTACTCCTCAGGCCGGACGGCGAACTCGCGTTCGTCGCGAGCGTCGCCGGACTCACGCTCGCCGCGACGCTGACCGTGCTCGAGTACCTGCTCCGGTCGCTCGGCCCCGTCGCACATATCGAGGTGTCGAAACCGACGCTTGCCGCGGTCGTCGCGGGTAGCGCCGTCGCGTTCGTCTACACCGCCGCCTTCACCGCCTTCGTTCTCCTCCCGGACTGGTCGACCCCGGCGCCGCTCCCGCCCGTCGGGACACCCACGCCAGCCTCGCTGCTGGCCGCGTTCGTCTTCTTCTTCGGGCTCTATCTCCTCCTCGTCGGCGTCCCCGTCGGGCTGCTCGTCCGCTACCGGGTCGTCCTCCCACTCCTCTTCGTCCTCCCGGTCCTCGTCCTCGACACGACGGTCGTCTGGACGCTGCCCGCCCGTGAGGACGTTCCCTCTGCGCTCTACGTGATCGTCCTCCCGGCGCTCGCGCTCGCGCTCGCGTCCCTCGGCGCGATCGAGTACGCGCTCAGGCGTCTCACCCGCCGGTTCTCCCCGCGGTCGCTGTTCTAGTCGTCCTCCCCGAACGATCGTGTGCAATATGGGACCACACCAGAAGGGCTTTATGGCGTGTGACACCTTGTGACAGTACGGATGAGTACTGTACGGCTGCGACGACCGATTCAGCGGGACTGCGAGCGCTGTTCCCGCGCGGAGGCGTGGGACGAGGAGACCGGAAGCTGGCGGATCGAAGCGAGCGACACCGTGGGCGACCCCTTCTGCATTCACGAGTGGGACATCGACGGCACGTTCCGACCCTACGAGTAGACCGATGCCGACCGTCTACGTCACCGCCCCGAGAGCCGATGCGTCGGCGCTCGCACGGCAGCTCGTCGACGACCGCCTCGCCGCCTGCGTGAACCTGGTTCCCTGTCGCTCCGTCTACCGATGGGAGGGCGAGGTGGTCGAGGACGAGGAGTCGATCCTCCTGGTGAAGACGACCGGTGAGCGGTACGACGAACTGGTCGATCGGGTCGAGGAGCTCCACCCACACGACGTGCCGTGTATCGAACGCTTCGACGAAAGAGATGTCCTCCCCGCCTTCGGCGAGTGGATCGACGCGGAGACGACGGGCGAGCGCTGAAAGGGACCATCGTAGAAACGCATCCTTCTTCGACCGCGAATCGAACGACATCGGAGATGTGTGCCCGAGAGGGACGATCGACTACGATTCCCTTCGAGATTCACTCCAGTTCGTCGAGCACCTCGAAGAAGCCCTCTGAGAACGGGGCGTCGGTCACGTGATCGGACGCGGCGAGCGCCGCTTCGTCAGCGTTCGCGACGGCGTAGGACCGATCGACGAGTTCGAACGTCGAGACGTCGTTCGCGGAGTCGCCGACCGCGACGAACTCCGTGGTCTCTCTCCCGAGCAGGTCGGCGAGAGTGAGGAGACCTCGTCCCTTCGTCACCGCCGGGTCCTTGACGTGGTAGGCGTAGCCGGTGTCGACCACCTCGAGACCGTGATCGGCGGCGAGGCCTCGCAACACCGCGAGCGGCATCTCCCGGCTCACCGCGAGTTCGGTCTCGCGCCAGCGGTTCACCGTGTCGAGCGGCCCCCAGCCGTGACCGTACCCCGCCTCCCGGAACGTCGCCGCGACAGCGTCCGCAGCCTGACGGTCGCCCTCGATCGAGAGCTCCTCCCGGGCGGCGACCACGCCGCCGTTCTCCGCGATGACGAGCTCCTCGATGCCGACGAAGTGACAGAGTGCGACGGGATACGGGAACGCCTTCCCCGTGGCGAGCACCACAGGGGCGTCCCACGACCGGAGGCGATCGAAGATCCGGGGGTCGATCGAGCCGTCCGGTCTGGTGAGCGTCCCGTCGATGTCGAGGACGAGCGGCGGTGTCATGGTCGTCGCTCGGACCGCAGACGAATAGTCGGTCCGGCCTCGGCTCGTCGGCTCCCGGCTCTCGTCTCGAGGTATTCGCTCCGGGGACTCCCTAGCCGTCCCCGAGCGTCCGATCGAGCAGCTCGCGGATCTCCTGGATCTCGGCGGCGTCGAACCCGAACTCGCCCCTGTCCGGACCGACGAGATAGTAGTCGAACGGATCGTCCTCGGCGCTCTCGATCCCGATCCCGTCGGGATCACCGACGAGCCGGTCGTCCTCGCGCGTGCTCATGGGTAGCTAGATACGTCCACGGTCGATCAATCCACGGCCGGCACGGGCCGCGACCGGAACGACTCACCGCCTGTGACCGACACCCCATCGGTTTCCGACAGCCCGTACAGAGAAAGAGGTCGTTGCTCTCGAAGAGGTCGAACGAGCCGTCGGACCCGACCTCGATCCCGTCGATCTCCTCCATTGCGAGGTCGTCGATCGGCCCGATCTCGCGCCCACAGTCCGGACGGACCAACCCGCATCTATGAGAGCTCGTACCACCGGCATACGCCTCTACCCGTCCCCACAGATCGGTCCGGATACGTACGCTTGGAGGTGTCCGTGGACCAGGACACGCGTCGGCGCGGTGGGCCGACGACCGCCCGGAAACGGGGCGACCGCGCACTACGAACCCTTAAGCCGGTCGCCGCAGACGCCGCAAGCGATGCCCGAACGCCAGTTCGAGGACTCGGTCGTCAGGGCCGATCGGTGGAGCAAGGCGGTCGCGCTGGTCGTCGCCATCGGGGTGTTCCTCCTCTCGGTGCGTCTCACCGCGGACCAGCAGTTCGGGTCGATCGTCGCGGCGACGGTCGCGATCGGCACGCGGCTCTACATCCCCTATCACGCGAGCATGTCGGTGCCCGAACCCGACCGGATCCCGATCCACGCCCACCCCGACACGGGGAGCTACCACCACGGTGCGGTCGGGGGCGCGCTGGCGATCGCGCCCTTCGCCTCGCTGGCGGTGATGACCGTTCACCCGGCGTTCCTCCCGGCGATCGGTGCGGGCGTCGTCGTCGGCGTCGTCGTCTACTGGGTGCTCTACGCCGTGCTCCCGACCGAGTGAGACGGCTCGGATACCGCTCGGGACGAGCGGCGACGACCGTGGGAACCAGAACGATGGCGTTCTCCGTCTGCCGATTCGTCCCCTCACGACCGTCCGGACCGGGCCGAGAGCCCTCCGAGGAACGCGACTCCCGCGGTATCTGTTCCCGGATAGGTCGTTAGGAACTCCGTTCTCTCTCCTCTCTCTCCCGTACCGTCACCACGGGCACGTCCGACAGGCGGACGACGTTCTCCGCGACGCTGCCGACGACGTGCCGCTCGACGCCCGACCTCCCGTGAGTGCCCATCACGACGATGTCGATGTCGTGGTTCCCCACGTAGTCGAGGATCGCCTCGTGTGGAGAGCCGTGGCGGACCACGGCCTCGGTCTCGACGTCCGCGAGCCGCTCCGCCGTCTCGACGACGAACGCCTCCGCACGCTCTTCGAACTCCTCCCGGTCCTCCGACGACCCCTGGGAGCCCTCCAGTCCGGGACTCTCGCCCTCCGGCTGGTTCCCACCCAGCCCGGGATTGCTGTCGTCCCGGTCGCCGCCGACCGGGCCTTCGAGGCCGGCGGCCCGGTCCTCGACGGCGTAGAACACGTGTACGGTGGCATCGAAGCGTGACGCCAGTTCGCTGACGTGTTCCAGCGCGGCCTCCGAACCGCTACTCCCGTCCGTCGGATAGAGGATCGCGTCGTACATAGAGGTCGTAACCTAGCCGTCGGGCCGTATATCTCTACGGATCGAGACCCCCGCTACCTCCGCCCAGGATCGCACCGGCCGCTCCGGGGCACCGACCGTGACCGACCGCCGTCACTCGCGGATCACGGCGGAGTCGAGCGTTCGATCGACCGGACGAGACGGACCGGACGAAGCGGTCCGGCCTGCGGGTCCGGACCGACTCGAGGGGCGTCCGACCTCCAGTCGAACGAGAACGGGGTTCAGACCGCCCCGGGGACCCAGACGGAGGTCGTGAAGACGCCGACGATCGCCAGCAGCGCGATGATCGTGTGGACGATCGCGATCGACGCCGCGGGCGGATCGACGTGGGTGTCGCCGTGTGCGTAGAACACCCGCTGGAACGCCTCCCCGACGAGCGCGCCGAGGAGGCCGAAGAGGCCGGCGACGACCAGCGCGACCGTCGGACTGAAGCCCGTCGCGATCCCCGCGAGGTAGGCGGTCGACGCCGGCAGCGTCATGTGGTGGGTGACGGGGATCTTCCCGACGCCGAGGTTCAGGAACAGTAACGAGGCCGCGCTGATCCCGAACCCGAGAAACGCGTTCCCGGTCTGGAGCGCGGCGTAGCCGCCCGCGAGCCCGGCGACGATCCCGATCGCGGCGACGTGGGACCACTTGTACATGTTCGGCAGCCACGGCTCGACGGCGAGGCGGTCCCCGCCGTCCTTGTCGCCGTCGCCGGGGACCTCGCCCGGATCGCGCGTCTCACCCCGTTCGAACGGCCCCATGTCGAAGTAGCCGTCTGCCTTGTCGCTGACCACGCCGATGACGCTGTAGCCAAAGACCGCGCGGTGCACGAACGCGCTCGCGACGACGGTGAACGCGATCGGGTCGGTCGGGACCGCCAGGTTGCGAAAGACCTGCTCGATCAGGATCCCGAGGATCCCGAACGCCGCCCCGACGGCGAGGATGTCGGGACGACTGCCCAGCGCGACGGTGATGTCCTTTCCGGTGTGATAGTCGAACCCGGACTGGATGTCTCCCCGACTCGCGGCGTAGGCGGCCGCCGCCGCACCCGCCGCGAAGGAGATGTGGGGGCCGAACACGGGGCCGAACCCGACGCCGACGCCGACGCCACCGGCCGCGTCGCCACCGAAGACGCCGGCGATGACTAGGAAGCCCGTGAACGCGAACGCCGGGAGCGCACCGAGGGCGGCCCCGAACGCACCGCCCGCCGCCGCCCCGAGCCAGATCGTCGGGTCAGACAGCACCTCGACGACGGCCCCGACCGAGCCCGGTTCGTAGCCCTGCAGGACGACCGCGTCGGCTGCGTCGAACCCCCGGATGGCCAGTTCGACCGTCACGTCGGCCGCCACGCTCACTCACTCCCTTCTCTCGCCCAGTCGAGCGAGCGAGACACCGCCTCGCTCCAGCGCTCGTAGTTCGCGTCGACCGTCTCGGTGTCCGCCTCGACGGCGAACTCCCGGTCGATCTGCCAGTTGTCCCGCAGGCCGTCGACGGAGTCCCAGTAGCCGACCGCGAGGCCGGCGGCGTACGCCGAGCCGAGCGCGGTCGTCTCGTCGACGACAGGCCTGACGATGTCGGTGTCGAGGATGTCCGCCTGGAGCTGACAGAGGAAGTCGTTCTTCACGGCGCCGCCGTCGACGCGTAGCGTCCCCATCTCGATGCCGCTGTCGGCCTCCATCGCCTCCGCGACGTCGCGGGTCTGGTAGGCGATCGCCTCGAGCGTCGCCCGCACCAGGTGTTCTTTTTTCGTGCCTCGGGTCATCCCGACGATCGTTCCCCGGGCGCGCCCGTCCCAGTGTGGTGCCCCCAGACCGGTGAGCGCCGGGACGAAGTAGACCCCGTCGGTCGAGTCGACCCGGCTCGCGAGTTCGGCGGTCTGGGCGGCGGACTTGATCAGCCCGATCTCCTCGAGGAACTCCACGGCCGCGCCGGTGATGAAGATCGCACCCTCCAACGCGTAGTTGATCGGCTCGCCCGAGCGCTGGAACGCGATGGTCGTGAGCAGGCCGTGGTCGCTTTCTACCGCCTCCTCGCCCGTGTTCATCAGGAAGAAGCTTCCCGTACCGTAGGTGTTCTTCGCGTCGCCGGGGTCGAAACACGTCTGGCCGAACAGCGCGGCCTGCTGGTCGCCCAGCGCGCCCGCGACGGGTACCTCGGCGCCGAGGAACCCATCCGGGTCGGTGTGGCCGTAGTAGTCGTCGTCCGAAGAGGGCCGCACCTCCGGGAGACAGGCCTCCGGCACGCCGAACTCCGCTACGAGTTCGTCGTCCCAGTCGGCCTCGTGGATGTTGTAGAGCATCGTCCGCGAGGCGTTGGTCACGTCCGTGATGTGGTTGCCCGTGAGCTTGTGGATCAGCCAGGTGTCGATCGTGCCGAAGAGTACCTCGCCCTCTCCGGCCCGATCTCGGACGTTCTGTTGCTGTGCCTTCTCGAGCTTCATCGGGTCGGCGTTCTCGAGCAGCCACTCGGCTTTCGTCGCGGAGAAGTAGGCGTCGACCTCGAGCCCGGTCTTCTCGCGGATCGGCCCCGCCATCCCCGCCTCCTGGAGCCCCTCTACCCTGTCGGTCGTCCGTCGATCCTGCCAGACGAGCGCGTTGTGGACGGGTCGTCCGGACGCCTCGTCCCAGAGCACCGTCGTCTCGCGCTGGTTGGTGACCCCGATCGCCGCCAGCTGGTCGGCGTCGATCCCCGCATCGGCGAGCGCGCTCTGCATCACCGACTGGGTGTTCTCCCAGATCTCGACCGGGTCGTGTTCGACCCAGCCGGGCTGTGGGTAGATCTGTTCGTGCCTCTCGTACGCGTTGGCGACGACCTCACCCGCGTGGTCGAACACCATGAATCGTGTGCCGGTGGTCCCCTGATCGATCGCACCGACGTACGTGTCCCCTGTCATATCTCTCGTGATTTCTCCTCTCCGCCCGGCCACGGCCACGAATCTTTATCGGTAGTAGCCGTGCTACCAGTAAACATCTTTGAGGATCGTCTTAAACCTTCTCCTCCCGACGCCGACATACCCGGCGGCTACCCCCTCGTCGCCCGTTTACCCGTACTCCCCCCGATGGCGGTAAGATAATGTGTGTCGACACCAAGGTGAGGAGGATGGGCTACGAGACGACGGCGCTCGTGATCGGCGGGGGATCGACGGGCTGTGGGATCGTCCGGGACCTCGCGATGCGGGGGATAGACGCCACGCTCGTCGAGCGGGGGAACCTCACCCACGGGACGACCGGGCGGATGCACGGACTGCTCCACAGCGGCGGCCGCTACGCCGTCTCCGATCGGGCGAGCGCGCGCGAGTGTATCGAGGAGAACCGGGTCCTACGGGAGATCGCCGGTCACTGTGTCGAGATGACCGGCGGCTACTTCGTGAAACGACCGGAGGACGACGAGGAGTACTTCCAGGAGAAACTCGAGGGCTGTCTCGCCTGCGATATACCCGCAGAGGTCGTCTCCGGGCGTGACCTCAGGGCGGACGAACCCAACCTCGCCCGGGACGTCGAGAAGGCGATTCGTGTCCCTGACGGCGCGATCGACCCGTTCAGGCTCTGCGTGGCGAACGCCGCCGACGCCGAGACCACGGGCGCACGCATCGAGACACACGCCCCGGTCACCGACGTGCTCGTCGAGGACGATACCGTGGTGGGGGTCGAGGTGACCCACGAGTCGGGACCGGGAAAGCGCGTGCACATATCCCCCGGAACGACCGAGGAGATCCGCGCGGAGTACGTCGTGAACGCGACGGGCGCGTGGGCCGGTCGGGTGGGAGAGTTGGCCGGCGTCGACGTCGAGGTCCGGCCCTCGAAGGGCGTGATGACGATCATGAACGTCCGGCAGGTCGACAGCGTGATCAACCGCTGTCGGCCGAAGGGCGACGCCGACATCATCGTCCCCCACGAGACGACTGCTATCCTCGGCACCACCGACGAGGAGGTCTCCGACCCCGACGACTACCCCGAGGAGCGCTGGGAGGTCGACATGATGATCGACACGCTCTCCGAACTCGTCCCGATCCTCCGGGAGGCGCGGACGATCCGGTCGTTCTGGGGCGTGCGACCGCTCTACGAGCCGCCCGGCACGGGTACGAAAGACCCGACGGACATCACGCGGGACTTCTTCCTGCTCGATCACGAAGAGCGTGACGGGCTCTCGGGGTTCACCTCGATCGTCGGCGGAAAGTTCACCACCTACCGCATGATGGCCGAACGGATCACCGACCACATCTGCGAGCAACTGGGGGTGAACGAGCGGTGCCGGACGGCGGAGGTCGCCCTGCCCGGTAGCGAGGACCTCGCGACGCTCGACGAGCGGATGGACTCGTTCGGGCTGCGCTCGCCGATCGCCCGGCGGAGCAGACAGCGCCTCGGCTCGCGTGCGCCGGCGGTGCTCTCCGGTACGGATCCGAACCCCGTGGTCTGTGACTGCGAGGCGGTCACCCGCGCGGAGGTGCGGGACGCGATCGACGCTTCGGGCTCCGATCTGAACGCCGTACGGATCCGCACCCGGGCGTCGATGGGCAACTGCCAGGGCGGCTTCTGCTGTCACCGGATGGCACACGAACTCTCGCCGCGCTACGACGAGGATGTCGTGAGGGCAGCGTGGGACGAGCTAGTACGAGAACGCTGGAAGGGCGAGCGTCACGCGCTCTGGGGCGAGCAGCTCGCGCAGGCGGCGCTCAACTACGCGCTCTGGGCGACGACGATGAACGTAGACGGCGATCCCGCTCGAACGGGCGCCGAGGTCGACTTCTCCGCGTTCGACGCCGGGGAGAGGGGATCGGAGCCCGGAAGCGCGACCGGCGTCGCCGCCGACGGAGGCACCCGTGGCGATCAGTGACGACGTGCTCGTCGTTGGAGGGGGGCTCGCAGGGATGACAGCAGCGGTCGCGGCCGCCCGCGGCGGCGCGCGGGTGCGACTGCTCTCGCACAAGGCGAGCACCCTCAGAAACGCCTCGGGGCTGATCGACGTTCTCGGGACCGACCCCGAGAGCGGAGCGCCGCTCGCCGACCCGTTCGACGGGCTCGATGCACTCCCCGGCGAACATCCCTATCGGATCCTCGGCGAGGCGGCGATCCGCGAAGGCCTCGACCTCTTCGACGACCTCCTCGGCGACCGGTACCTGGGGAGTCACACCGATCGGAACGCGCTCGTCCCGACCCACGGCGGGACGGTGAAACCGACGGCACGGTACCCCGAGAGTACGGGTTCGGGACTCGCGAGTAGCCGAGAAAGAACGCTGCTGGTCGGCTTCGAGACGATCACCGACTTCGACGCGCCGCTCGCGGCCGCTCACCTGGAGAACGCGGGCGTCCCCTTCGAGGTCCGAGGGGTCACCCTCCCCTTTCCCGGTGAGTTCCGCGCCGACGTCAGGGTGACGAGGATGGCCCACGCGCTCGACGAGGACCGGGAGGCTCCCGTCGACGGGCGGCCCGGAACGCGAGCGGCGCTGGCCGAGCGGGTCTCCGAACACCTCGACGGCGAGGAACGCGTCGGCCTCCCCGCACTGCTCGGCGACGAGCGGGGCGAGGAGGTCCGCGAACAGCTCTCGACCCGACTCGGTACCGACGTGTTCGAGGTGCCGATGGGGCCGCCGAGCCTCCCCGGACTCCGACTGGAGGACGCGCTCGAAGCCGCCCTCCACGAGGAAGGGGTCAGGGTGGAGTCCGGCAACCCAGTCGTCGGCTACGAGGGCGACGACCGGGTGGAGACGGTGACGGTCGAGCGCGTGCACCGGGAGGTCCCCTACGAGGCGGAGCAGGTGATCCTCGCGACCGGCGGGCTGGTCGGAAAGGGGATCCGATCCTCCCGATCGGGGGTGTGCGAGCCGATCTTCGGCTGCCACGTCCCACAGCCCGAGGACCGATACGACTGGTTCAGTGAGGGAGTGTTCGACGACCAGCCGTTCGCCCGCTTCGGGCTCCGGATCGACGAGGGGTGTCGACCGCTCGACGGGCGGGGGGAGACGGAGTTCGAGAACCTGCGGGCGGTCGGGGCGGTCTGTGGCGGCTACGACTCGGCGCGAGAGAAGTCCGCGAGCGGCGTCTCGCTCGCGACGGCGGCGACGGCGGGTAGACGGGCGGCGGAGTGTCTCTGATATGAGTGACGCGTACCAACCCGACGACGGAACCGGAACCGACCCAGCGACCGCGAATACCGACCCGGACGTCTCCGCAGACGAGTACGACCCGGTGGAGGTCTTCCCGACGGAGGGGATGGACCTCAGGCCGGGTGCGGATAGCTGTTACAAGTGCTCGACGTGCGACACTGAGTGTCCGGTCGCGGAAGTGAACGACGAGTTCCCCGGACCGAAGTTCCAGGGGCCCGAGCAGTGGCGGCTGAAGCGCAACGAGGACACGGACATCGACGACTCGGTCATGAAGTGTTCGAACTGCATGCGCTGTGACAACGTCTGTCCGTCCTCCGTGCCGCTCAGCCAGATGCACAACACCGCTCGCGGGCTCTACGTCGAGGAGCGGATGGACACGCTCTCGGTGGAGTACGTCAGGAACAGGATACTCTCGAACTACCGGACCTCCGCGTGGCTCGCCTCGAAGCTTCCCCGAACGGCGAACGTCGCGATGAACTTCGGGCCCGCACGGTGGCTGATGGAGCGGACCTTCGGGATCACCGCCGAGCGTGAGTTCCCCGCGTTCGCCACCCAGACGTTCCGCGAGTGGTGGACCGAGCGCGGCGGCGCGCGGGTCCCGAACCACGAGAAACGCGTCGCGTACTTCCACGGCTGCTACTCGAACTACAACACGCCCGAGGTGGGGAAGGCGCTGGTCCGGGTGTTCGAACACTTCGGGTATCAGGTTTTGGTACCTGAACAGGGCTGTTCGGGCACGCCGATGTTCGCGAACGGGATGCTCTCCGACGCGAAACGCCACGCCGAGACGAACGTCGAGGGTCTCGTCGAGGCCATCGGCGACGGAGCGGACGTCATCGCCTCCTGTACCTCCTGTTCGATGGCACTGCGTCAGGAGTACCCCGAACTGTTCGACCTCCACGGGATCGAGGAACTCGCGGCCCACACCTACGAGGCGCTCGAGTACCTGCGGATCCACGAGGACCTGGAGGGCGCTCTCCGAGAGAGCGAGGTGGATCCACAGTCGTTCGCGTACCACGCACCCTGTCACGCCCGGAACCAGGGGCTCGCGACGCAGGCGGTCGAACTGTTCGACTCCATCGACGGCGTCACCGCGACCGACGTCGGCGACTCCTGTTCGGGTATCTCTGGGACCTACGGGTGGAAGGCCGAGAACTACGACGTCTCGATGGCGATCGGCGAGGAGATGTTCGAGCACATGGCCGACGACGAGGCGGAAGTGGGGATGACCGAGTGTCCGACCTGTGCGATGCAGATGAACCACGGGACGGGTTACGAGATCAGACACCCGTTACAGGTGCTCGAAGCGGCGCTCTGTTAGCCAGTCGAGTCGGTGACGAGCCGGTGGAACGCCGGGATCGGAAAGCACGGTTCGACCCGGCTCGGGGTCCGGCCGGTCTCCTTCCCGCCGACCGTCCGTACCCGCGCGAGCACGCCGTACTCCGCGAGTTCGTAGAGAAACCGCTTGACGGTGCCCGGCGAGAGGTCGGTCCGCTCGCCGATTCGGGTCGCCGCTTCCTCGATCGTCAGCTCCGTGACCCCCTCCGAGAGCAGCGCATCGAGGACCCGCCGTCGGTTCCGCGGAAGCGAGCGGACCTGGCCGAGGGCGATGCACCCGGAGGGGACCGCACGGCGACCGGCGGTGAGGTGACGCTCGGTCACCCGTCTCGCCCCCTCGTTCTCGGCGGCGATCGCCGCGCAGTAGAGCGCACAGAGCCCGTCGTGTGCGTTCCCGTCGGCCCAGGCCGCGAGCCGATCGATCGCGTCCTGGTCTGCCCCGCCCGCGAGTCCCCGTTCCGCTCGGCCGGCGAGGACGTCCGCTAGCGCGCGCTCGTCGTAGCTCGCCACCGGGAGACTCCGTCGATCGGTCCCCGTTCGGCCCCGTCCGACCGAGAACCACGAGAGCCCCGGCAGCGGGTCGAGCGCCGTCTCTACCGCCTCCTGCGAGGGCGTTCGCGGCTCGCCGACGTGATCGAGCGCGAGCAGCGCCCGCCTGTCGGGTGGGGCGAGTTCGCACTGGAGACGGTCGGCGAGCGCGTCGGTGCCGATACCCCGCTCCGGGACGTGTTCGTCGGTGAGCGACGAGAGCAGCGCCCGGTAGAGCTGGAACCGGCTCGGGGCGTAGCGGGCGTCGACGTAGACGAACCGGAACCCCGCGGCGCTCGCGGCGCGGGTCGTCGTGTGGACCGTTCCGACCGGGGTGCCGAGCTGGGCGTCGAGTTCGGCCATCACCGCGGTGACGACCGCCGACTTCCCCGATCCCGGCGGGCCGTGGAGGGCGAACGGCTCGGGGAGCCGTCCGTCGAAAACGGGCGAGAGCGTGTCGAGCACCCGTTCGACGACCTCGCCCCGATCGATCGGCTCGTCGAGGTGGGCGGTCGGGTCGAGTGCGCGCCAGGAGGCGACCGGGCCGGTCTCGTCTTCGGCGCTCCGGCGTCGTTCGACCCGCTCTGCGAGGTCCATCGGATCGCCGTAAACGGTGGGTGGTCAAAACCGTTGTGTCCCGCTATGCGTACTCTAGGGTGTCCGTCGTGGCGTCGAGGGCGACCACCACGGCCGCCCCGAGTGTCCCCGCGAGGACGCTCGCCGCGAGCAGTTCGGGCGTCCAGACCGCCACCGCCCGATCGGCCTCGGCGATCGGGAGCCTGAGCGCGCCGACCATCAGCCCGACGAGGAAGCCGAGCGTCGCCATCCGGTAGGCCGCGAGCGCACGTTTGACGAGTCGGGCCATCGTGAGCAGTCCCACCACCGCGCCGGTCATGAATGCCGCGACGGGCAGGCCGGGTCCGACGAGCGCGTCGACCGATCCGTCTGCAGCGAGCGCCGCGACGGCGTCGGTGAGATCCCGGAGCTGGGCGAGCATGTACTGGTACTGGCCGAGGATGTAGAGCAGCGCCGCCCCGGAGATGCCCGGTAGCACCATCGCGGAGATGGCGATACCGCCCGCGACGAAGACCACGAGGAGGCCGCCGCCGTCGTCGCCGGTCGCGCTCGCACTCGCGACGAACGCGATGGCCGCCCCGAGGAACGTGACGGCGATCCTCCCTGCGGAGTCGATGTCGGTGTGGCGGTAGATGACGACCGCGCTCGCGGCGATCAGCCCGAAGAAGAAGCCGTTGAGCGGGCCGGGATACGCCTCGAACAGCCCGGTGATCACCCGGGACATGAGCAGTACGGCCGTGACGACCCCGAGGCCGAGCACCACGAGGAAGTGGAGGTCGGCCTCGCGGGCCGTGGCCGTCGCGCCGGCGATCCCCCGTTCGCGGTAGGAGGCAACGAACGCCCCCAGCAGTCGTGGATCGAGCGCCGCGATGGCGGTGACGAACCGTTCGTAGATGCCGGTGATGAGCGCGATCGTCCCACCGGAGACCCCAGGAACGATGTCCGCGAGCCCCATACAGAAGCCCTTCACGTAGACGACGACCCACTCTCGCATTGTGCCGGGTTTCATATCGACGGACAAAACGGTGCCGTCTCGCGGTCAGTCGCCGCCCTCGTCGTCGCTCTCCCCGCCCGCTTCGCTCCCTTCCTCGCCGGCGTCTACCTCCTCACCCGCCTCCAGTTCGTCGAGGTCGACCTCGATGCGCTCGCCGTCGTAGATCGCCCCCTCGGGGACCGCCGTTTCGCCGACCTCGACGGGGTCGGCCGGGTCGCCGACGAGGAGGGTGTACTCGCCCGTCGCGACCACGTCGGTGTCGGTGTAGCCGTCGTCGGGGCCGAGCGCGTTGTCGGTCGCGTACGGCACGGTCATGGTGAACTCGCCCCCGGCGTCGACCGTGGCCTCCTGAACGTAGGTGAAGGTGCGCTCGGAGCTCTCCGCTTCGAGTTCGACCGCCGCGAGAACGGTCTCGCCCTCCGACGCGTCGGCGGTGCCGACGAGTTCGGCGCCCTCGACGCGCTCGTAGGTCTTCACAGCGCTCGCCTCGCGGTCGTCGAAGAACCGCACGTCCTCGATGTCGAGTGTGGGGTCCTCCAGGAGCGCCCGGAGCTCGAACTGGAGCTGCGGGGTGAGCTCGGTGTTCACCGCGAGCGTCTCCCAGTGGCCCTCGCCGGTGAGGGCCGCGACGCTCACGAACTGGGTCCGCTCGGGGCTCTCGTGGACGAGGCGATAGTGTTCCATCCCGCTCGCGTCGTCGTAGTAGAGTCCCGAAAGCATCGTCTCGTCGTAGGGTTCACCGAGCGCCTGCACCGGAACGCTCTCGCCGTCGAACTCGACGTCGGTCGGCTCGAGGTACTGCTCGTAGTCGGGGCCGCTCCACCGGGTGATCGCCGAGAACTTCCCGCTGACCATCTCGTCGTCGATCATCACGTAGCGCATCTCCTCCGTGCGCTGCTGGTCGGTGCGCTCGTCGGCCAGCCGGGAGAGTTCGGCGTCCTCGACGTCGTGGACGTCCTCACCCGTCGGGATTGCCTCAAGGATCAGCTCCGCGCGCTCCTCGCTGTCGGCGAGCAGGAACGCCGAGGCGCTTCGGGCGTTCTGCTGGAATGGGTTCGAGTGGGGGATCCGCTCGCCCTGGGTGGTGATCAGGTGACCGTAGTCCCACCACGACATGACGCCGTAGGTGCCCTCGGGGTAGGCGAAGTCCTCGTCTTCGGGGATCTCGTAGTCGCCGTAGTAATCTAGTTCCTCGTCAGCGCCGGCCCAGGTCCCCGGTTCGGGGGTGTTACCCTGGAGCCACGTCGTCGACCCCTCCCACTTCAGGGCGTCGCCGCTCTGTACCGCCGGACCGGCTGCCGCACCGCGGTCGACCACCGACGCGCCGGCGATCATCGGCGAGAGTGGGGCGAGGAGGACGAGAACGACGGTGACGATCACGAGCACCTGGTAGCCCTCGAGATCGCGCAGCGTGGCGGGTGTCGAGAGGTCGGCCCAGTTCACCACCAGTCCGACGACGTACGCACAGAGGACGGCGACGGTCGCCGCGAGGTAGTAGCTGAACCGGAGCTGGGTGAGCGCCATGCTCAGCACGAACAGCGACCAGATCCCGACGAGGAGGTGTTCGGCCTTCGGCCGGTAGCCGGCGAGGGGGCGGGCGAGCAGCGCGAACAGGCCCCCGAGGGCGACGAAGAAGGCGAGGCCGAACTCGGCGAAGAAGTGCTCGCCGGGGTCCGACGGCGGCTGTGCCTCGGCGATGGTCACCTGCGTCTCGCTGTGGCCGATCGGGAGCACGCGCCCGAACAGGTTCGAGACCAGCGTGTCGAAGAGGCTCGGGAGGACGAGCGCCAGCAGGCCGAGTCCGGCGACGGCGGCCGCCCCGATGGCCGCGGGGTAGTACCGGCGGTCGATCCCCCGGTCGTCGAAGAGCCTGGCGAGGCCGGCCATGACCACGCAGCCGCCGGCGACGGCGAACGCGAGCACCGGCTGCATGTAGCTGAAGTTCGTCGCGCTCACGCTCGTCGTCTCGACTGTGAGCGCCGTGAGCGCGCCCGTGACCGAGAGCGCAACCGCCCCGACGAACGCGACGTGGTCCGGGCTCTCCCGTCGCAGGTAGTCGGCGACGAGCTGGACGAGGAAGTATGCGCCGAAGATCCCGACCAGAACGACGCCGGACGGCCAGACCCAGATGTAGAGCGCGAGCGCGACGCCCGCAGCGACGGCGGCGAGGGTGGGCGTTCTCAGCCCCGAAAGATCGCGGTCGACGAGCTGTTCGTAGACCGGCTTCTCGCGTTCTGCGGTCGTGACCGCGACCATCATCGCGAGGAGCGCGCACGTCATGAACAGCACCTCCGCGACGTGGTGCTGGAGTTGGCCGACCGTCGTTCGGAAGAAGAACGTCTGGGGGAAGAGGGCCAGGAGGAGCACTCCCGAGAGACCGCCGATCCGCCCGCCGAGACGTCTCCCGATAAGGTAGACGGGGATCGCACAGAGCGCGGCCATCGCGGGTACCGAGAGGAGCGCGACCTGAAAGACCGTCTCCTCGGTCGGCGAGCCGCCGCCGACGAGCAGGGCGACGCCGGCGATGAGGAGGTCGAAGAGGGTGCCGAACTGCCCGACGTAGTTCCCGAAGGGATAGCCCGTGAATACCTCGAACTGTATCCGGGAGGGGAAGTTCTCGACGCTGAAGAGGACGGTTCGCCAGTGGTACCACGAGTCGACGGCCGCGAAGATCGGCTCGCCGTGTGCCAGGTACGCCTCGTACGCCTGGGTGCGCGTCCAGAACATGAACGCCATCAGGATGCCGAGCACCGGGACGTGATACCAGCGCCAGAGGAGGGCGACGAGGCCGTCGGCGTTCACCGACCGCCGGTCCCGTTCCAGTTCACTGCTCATGACCCGTGACAGTTCCAACCACGCAATAAGCCTTCTCATCGCCTCAATCGCCGTATTCTCCGGCTCAGCCGGCGGTTACCGGCGGGTAGGTCCAACCCCATCACAAGAGTTTTACCGCGTCTCGGGTAGCCCCGACCATGAGAGTCTCCGTCGTAATCAACACCTACAGCGAGGAGCGCTACGACGCGTTCGCGCGGGCCGTCGAGTCGGTGCTCGCCCAGAGCCACGACGACCTCGAACTGGTGCTGGTGAGCGACGGGAACGAGGCGGCCGCGGACCGTGCCCGGGCCGACTTCGGAGGACACGAGGACGTGATCGTCCACTGCACCGAGGAGAACCTCGGGAACTCGGGTGCCCGGACCGTCGGTGCCGCCCTCGCCTCCGGCGACGTGATCGCCGTCACCGACGACGACACCCGTGCCGAACCCGACTGGATCGAGGAGCTGGTACGGGTGTACGAGGAGACGGACGCGATCGCCGTCGGCGGGATCGTCGTCCCCGAGTGGGTCGCCGGAAAACCGGAGTTCCTCCCCGAGGAGTTCTACTGGCTGATCGGCTGTAATCACCGGGGATTCGGCGACCACGGCGAGGAGGTGAGAAACACCTTCGGGTGCAACCTCTCGTTCCGTGCGGAGGTCTTCGACGAACTGGGCGGGTTCAGCACGCGCGTCGGGCGAGTGGGCGAGAAACAGCTCCAGGGCCACGAGACGGAGATCTGTGCGCGCATGCACGAGCGCTTCGGCCGCGGGGTCCACTACACGACCGACGCGGTGGTCCACCACTCGATCTTCGAGTACAGAACCGACCCGATCTGGCTCTTGAGACGCGCGTTCTGGCAGGGCTACTCGAAGCGGATCATGCACCTCGTGCTGCCCGGTTCGTCCGGTGGGGAGGGGGAGTTTCTCGAACGACTGGCGACGGAGTTCGTCCCGGAGCGGGTTCGAAGGCTCGTCAGGTCGCCGTCGGTGGCGGGAGTGAAACAGCTGGTGGCGATCGTGGCGTTCACGCTGGCGGTGGGACTGGGGTATCTGTACGGGTTCGTTCGCTTCGGTCTCTACGAGGAGTTCTCGAACCGCCCGAAACGGGCTGCAACGAGCTGAGATGGCGACCGAGAACGGCGCAGTCGACCTGCTCGTTCGCTCCAAGCGGCGATACGACCGGGACGGTCTCGACGCTATCGTCAAGGAAGGGTGGGATATCGGCTATCGCCGCTGGCTCGTGATGTCCGCGGTTGTGCCCCTGCTGGTCGGTTCCGGTCGCGTTCCGATCCTGTCGAGGGAACGGCTCCGTGCCCGCTGTGAGCCCGACGATCGCTGCTGGGAGTTCCCACCGGAGACGACCGACGCTCCCATGGCCGACTCCTTGCTCCCGAAGGGAATCGTCTCTACCGACAGGGAGTTCGAGGAGATCGACCGACTCCGATTTCCCCGTCCGTTCGTCTGTGAACTTCGTGACGCGACCGTCTTCGCACCGATCGGACTCGCAACGACACGAGAGGGCGAGGGAGTCAGGGACGTCTCCGCCTCCTCACTGTTCGAGAACGGATATCTGGACCACGCGCTCTCCATGACGGTCGCTAGGCAGGGCCTCTTCGAGTGTCGAGGCGGCCTTCCCACGGTATCCAACGACGGACCGACGGTCGATGTAGCCTGCTCGCTCTGTCCGCTCTGGCCGAACTACTACCACTGGACCGTCGAGTGTCTGCCACGTCTCTGGGCGATCGCCGAGTACGAGCGCCGGACCGGTCGGAAGCCGCTGCTGGTGATTCCACCGGATCCACCGCGCTGGCTCCGTGAGTCGCTCCTTCTCGCCGGGTTTCCTCGGGATCGATGGCTCGGGCTCGATCACGATCGGATTCGGGTGAACCGACTCGCCGTGCCGACGTTCCCCGGCCCGACACCGGCCGAGATCGAGTGGATCCGCGAGCGGATACTGGATGAGAGCGAGCCCTCGGACGATCGGCCGCGGATCTACATCACCCGCGACGACGTGACCCGCCGCCGTGTTCGAAACGAGTCAGAAGTGATCGACGCGCTCTCGGAGTACGGTGTCGAACCGGTCGCTCTCGAAACACGTACGGTCGAAGAGCAGGCGCGTCTGTTCGCCGACGCCGAGCTGATCGTCGGCCCCCACGGCGCCGGTTTCGCGAACCTGCTGTACGCGAGGGACGCGGCGGTCGTCGAACTGTTCGGGAAGAAGACACCGACGACGTTCGCTCGCCTCGCGGACGCGCTCGATCTCCCCTACGAACGGCTGCTCTGTCGGTCGACACACGTAGACCTCGCCGTGGACGTTACTCGGCTCACCTCGATCATCGACGAGCTTGTGTGAGGGAAGTAGCATGTAGTCGACATCTCCGGAGGGGTCTAGTATTAACATGTCGAAATAAGGTGGGTTGTTCGGGAGCGAAGGTCGAAGGATTTCAGCCTTCTCTCAGACGTATCACCCATTTGAGCCTCGAAATCAAGGGCGGCACCCTTGTGATGGTGCCTAATCGCACAGCCTGGTACTGTAGAAGACACATTACCCCCCGTGATCAACTCCGATCGAATGACGCTACGACCGAACGACGCGGGTGGGAGAACGACGGGTCGAACGGGTACACGTGACGAGGTCGACGTCTCGTTATTTCTACCGAGTTTGAATCAGGGAGGTGCGAAGCGGGTGATGCTGAACGTGGCAGATTACCTCCACACATCGGGATACCGTGTGGAGATCGTGCTGGCGAGAAAGGAGGGGGAATTTCTGGCACACGTTCCCCAGGGTATCGAGGTACGAAGCTTCGAAAAGCGAGTGAGCAGAACTGTAACGGACCTTATACAGTATCTTCACAGAAGGGAACCGAAGGTCCTTCTCTCTACGATCCACTCGACGAACGTCGTAGCTACCTGGGCAGGAGTACTGGCACGGACCTCGACCGACGTCGTCCTACGAGAGGCAACGACTATATCAAATCAGCGAAACGAGTTCGAAAACGGGTTAGAGCGATTGATCTCACCAGTTGTGAAATACACGTACCCGTTCGCCGATCGGTACGTCGCGATCTCGGACGGAGTGAAATCTGATCTGGTGCGTCACACTGGCGTGCAAACGGACGAGGTACGAACGATTTACAACCCGATCTACACTCCGGAAATAGCGAAGAGAGCGAATGAGCCGGTCGATCACCCGTGGTTCGACGCCGATCACGATGTTCTTCTCGGGGTTGGCCGATTGACGATGCAGAAAGACTTCGCCACACTCATCAGGGCGTTCAGCCGGGTACGGCGTTACAGAGATGCGCGTCTGATCATCCTCGGTGAGGGAGACAGGCGAGGGGAACTCGAACGATTGACCGAGAGGACGGGGCTGACCGACGTGATCGATTTGCCCGGTTACGTCGAAAACCCCTACAAGTACATGGCGAAGTCGGATCTGTTCGTCCTCTCGTCGGCCTGGGAGGGGTTCGGCAACGTCATCGTGGAGGCCATGGCCTGTGGGACGCCCGTGGTCGCTACGGACTGTGAGAGTGGGCCGGCGGAGATCCTCGATGAGGGAAGCTACGGAAGGTTGGCCCCGGTAGGAGACCCAACAGCTCTTGCCGACTCGATCGTCGATTCGCTCAACGAGCCCGACGAGCCCGATCGATTACGGGAAAGAGCCGCCGAGTTCTCGACTGACGAAATAATGGAAAGTTATGAGCGAGCACTGTTTGGATTTCCCCCCGTTCCGTGAGTCCTACCGGGTGACTTTCACGGAACCATTCGGGGTCCAACCACCGTCCACTCAAAGCTTATGTCTCTGGCACGGGGAGTTCCGACGAATGACGCACCGGCGGTCGAATCCGTGTCGTCCATAACATGCGTATAGGACAGACCTCGTTCGTTCTCTTCAACTCCAAAGTCATAACGTCCGCCCTCGGGTTCCTGGCGACCATCTATTTCGCCCGCGAACTCGGTGCCGGAGTACTCGGGATCTACTTTCTGGTTCTCGGGTTGGTTACCTGGCTCGAGGTCGTCGCCGATCCGGGGATCTCCGAAGCGGTAACCAAGCGGATCAGCGAGGGTGGACACGCGGGTGAATACGCCCTCAGTAGTCTCTCGTTGCTTCTCCCATCGTTTCTCATCGTTTCCGGTGTCCTGGTCCTCGGACGGTCACACCTCGACGCGTACGTCGGTCGGCCGGCGCTGGCGGTCGTCGTCGGTCTTCTAGCGGCGACGCTCGCCTACAAGCTAGTCGCTGGATTGCTGAAAGGGAACCACCTCGTCCACGTCTACGCCGGTCTCTCCGTCGTGAAGAGCCTCGGACGGACGATCGCCCAAGTGGCTGCCGTCTTCGCGGGGTTCGGACTCGTCGGGCTCGTCACCGGCTACGCGTTCGGATACGTCCTCTTCTGTCTGTTCGGCCTTCTCGGTCTCTCGGTACGCTACCGAAGACCGACGAAACACTCCACACGAGACCTCCTCGCGTACGCTCGGTACGCCTGGCTCGGCGGGCTCCGGAGCCGAACGTTCAACTGGATGGATGTCGTGATATTGGGGCTGTTCGTCCCTTCTTCGATGATCGGGGTCTACGGTGTCGCCTGGAACGTCGCTGCCTTCTTGAAGACGTTCAGTAACTCGATCAGCGAGACGCTGTTCCCGGAGATGAGTCGCCTGGCAGCCGACGACCCACGGGCGGTCTCGGAGCTCGTCGAAGACGCACTTGCGTACGCAGGTCTGATCCTCCTCCCGGGGCTGATCGGCGGTGCAGTGATCGGTGACCGACTGCTCGCGATCTATGGCTCCGAGTTCGCTGCCGGTGCCACGGTGCTCTGGCTGCTGATCGCTGCCTGTCTCCTCTACGCGTATCAGAAACAACTAGTGAATACGCTCAACGCGATAGACAGACCCGATCGGGCGTTCCGGATCAACGCCGTTTTCGTCGGATCGAACCTCCTTTTCAATCTCGTACTCGTCTGGAGGATAGGGTGGGTGGGTGCTGCGCTCGCAACACTCGTATCAGCCGCGATCAGCCTCGGTCACGCCTATCTCGAGCTCTATCGACTGGTCGGATTCGCGCTACCCCTCGGCGAGATCGGGAGGCAAGCGTTCGCCGCAGGCATCATGGGTGGGATCGTACTCCTCACGCGGCACGTCGTCCAGGGGATCGGCCCGTTCGGAAACGACGTTTTTCTCATTACTTTCCTCGTGTTTACCGGCGCCGGAGTGTACTTCCTCTCGTTGTTCGCACTCTCGGTACGGTTCCGAACAACGATCAGTCGAAACGTCCCGACCGGACTGCTGTCCTACATCGACGGGCGAGAGGGAGTGGACGAGAGATGAGGACCATGGGTTCCCTCTCGAAAACACTCGAAACGGTCCGCTCGGCAGGGATCCAGTACACCGCCGTTCGAGTTCTTGAGTACCTCCTGCTGCAGACACGACTCACCTCGTGGTGCTACTGGCGAACAGCACCCGACCTCTACCGGTGGTGGTACAGCAGAGCCACACGTGAGTACGACGCACCACTCGATCCGTTCGAGATAGAGCGCGTCGATCCGAGTGCGATCCAACGGTACTCCGGGATTCACCAGCCGTATCAGACGAGAAAACGCCTGTTCGGGTCCGTACTCGCCGGTGACTGGGATCGGAGACAGCTTGCGACACAGAACGACGACTACAGGGATCTCTTCGAAACGACGACGTTCGACGAATCGGTCTTCCATCGATCGATGAAAGACCACTTTCTCGATGGGATATCGTGGCGAGATACTCCGTTCGTCCGCGCAGCGATCGAGGCCGCCGAAGCGGATTCCCCGATCTGGCACGGCTGTACGTCCCGAGAGGACGTGCTGGAGCGATGTGCGGCGGTCGACGAACTGTACGAAACGATCTTCACCGAGGGTTACGAGCGTCAGGTCGATCAGGCGAAAGGTCGACCTGGCTTCGACGAACCGTTCGGCTTCCCGGGACGGATCTGTGACGAGGTGATCGTCGACATCGGACGGGACGGAGAGTTGTTGCTGGCCGACGGACGACACAGGCTCTCCATCGCGAAGCTCCTCGACCTCGAATCGATCCCAGTCGCGTTCGTCGTACGACACGAGGAGTGGATGGAGACTAGAGAGGCCGTTTTTCGTGGAGAGGAGGCTCCCGGACGGCCCGTTCATCCGGACCTGCGAGCGGTTCTCTCGACGGAGTGAGGGGACGGACAGACTACTCCCGTTCGACCGAGGAGATCGCTCGGTCACCGTCCCCGGTTACCCCTCCCTTACAGTGACGCTTTTACCGGATAAGGACCAGGGAAGCACAATGACCGGCCACGAGGACGTCTGCGTGCTCATCCCCACGCTGAACGAGGCCGAGACGATCGGCGAGGTGATCGACGGCTTCAACGAGCAGGGACTGACGAACGTGCTCGTCGCCGACGGCGACTCCGAGGACGGAACGCCCAGAGCGGCGGCCGACGGGGGCGCGCGCGTGTTCACGCAGACCGGCGACGGGAAGGGCCAGGCGGTGCGCGAGGCGCTCTCGGAGATCGAGAGCGACGTGATCTTGATGGTCGACGGCGACGGGACGTACAGGGCAGAGGACGCCGAGGCGATGCTGGAGCCGATCCGCTCCGGCGAGGCCGAACACGTCATCGGCGATCGGTTCGCGAACATGGCCGACGGGGCGATGACCCGGGTGAACAGGACCGGGAACCGGCTGATCAACCGGACGTTCGGCGTGGTCCACGGCCGGCACTTCGGCGACATCCTGAGCGGCTATCGGGCGTTCACCCGGGAGTCGGCCGAACGGATGCGCCTCTCGGCCGACGGCTTCGGGGTCGAGACGGAGATGGCAGTCGAGTGCGTCCGTCGGGACATCCCCACGGAAGTCGTCCCGATCAGCTACGACCCCCGGCCCGATGAGTCGGAGACGAACCTCAATCCCGTCAGGGACGGCGGGCTGATCCTCTACACGCTCTACAGCCTCGCGCGCACACACAACCCCCTCTTTTATTTCGGGAGCGCCGGCCTCACCAGTATCTTCGGCGGGAGCGCGATGGCGTCGTACGTCGGCTACCGGTGGGTCGCCTACGGCATCTCCCACGAGGTGCTCGCGGTCGTCGCCGCCTTCGGGATCATCGTCGGCGTCCAGCTGATCATGTTCGGGGTGCTCTCGGACCTGATCGTCACGCTGCATCGCGAACAGCTCCGACGGATCGACGACCTCCGCGATCGGTAGGTCACAACTCCTTTTCCTCACCGTCGCGTCCTCCCCGGTATGACCGAGTACACGACCGTCTCGATCCCGAAGGAGCTCGCCGAACGCGTCGAGGAGACGATCGAGGGGACCAGTTTCTCGAGCACGAGCGACCTCGTCCGCTTTCTCCTGAGAAGCATCGTCATCCAGCATCAGCGTCGGGGACAGCTCACCGAGGCGGAGTTCGACGAGATCGCCGCCCAGCTCCGGGATCTGGGCTACCTGGAGTAGTTCCGCCTCCCATCGGAGACCGCGTCAGGGTAGCGGCTCATCCGGGGGTTCGGCGTCGACGAGTTCGATCGTCTTCTTCCGGCCGGCGCGGTCGAACGCCGCGAGCGAGGCGAGCTCCCACGGCGGGATCGCTACCAGGACGACCGCGTGCAGGTCGTCTCTGAGCGTGACCGAGAGGTTGCCCCGGGGATGGGAGACGAACCGTCCTTTCGTCATCCCCATCGGCGTCGAGAAGTCCATCCCGAACACCGCGGTCACCGACTTCCCTGCATCGGGGTGATAGAAGTGCGTGAAGACCGGCGTCCCCTCCGCGAGCCCGAGATCGGCGTCGAACTCGCCCGCGGGCGTCACCTCGAGCGCGACGGCGAACTGCTCGGGCTCCTCCTCGGCGGCCATCTCGAGGAGCCACTCGGCTAGCCCGCGGGTGAGGTAGACGACGTCCACGTCGCGGAATTCGTCCGGGTCGTGATAAGTTCGGTGGCTCATACGGACTGCTGTACGTCCGTACCGCTCGGACCGGTACCCGTCTCTCGGTCCGATACGGACTTGTATCACTGGTCATCGGTGATCGACGACCCGGTCAGACCGATCACCGGTAATTGCCGATACCAGTCCGCACGAGGGTTACACAGGTACAGCAGTCCGTATCAGATCGGCAGGTAGAGCCGAGCGGTCCGCGCGTAGAGAGCGGGTGCCCGGCGTCGCGAGCCGGAGAGCGCGTCGGCGAGCGCCGAGGCACCCCCGCTCATCACGCCCTCACCGTGCCCGACGAGCACGCGCTCGGGGTCGAGGTCTCCGAGGGCCGACCTCGGCGGGAGCACCCGTCGGGCGGGGTGGACGCCGAGGCGCTCGTCGGGCGCGAGGAAGTACTCCGAGGTCCCCACGCTCTCCGGGACGACCAGCGTCTTCTCACTCGCGTTCCAGAGCGCGACCTCGTGCCAGACCGGCGTGTCCACGACCGGAACGGTCTGGAAATCGGTTCCCGGAAGCGTCCCCGAAAAGGTCTCGATCGGCGCGTCGAGCTCCCCGGCGACCCCCCGAAGCTCCGAGGGGAGGTAGACCGATACGTCGTGACGGCGGGCGACCGCCGCCGCGTCGCGCGTGTGCCGGTCGAGCAGGACGACGACGCCCGCGACCTCGCCCAGTTCCGCGAGGAGGTCGTCGAGTTCGGTCGTGTCGACCGGGTCGACGACGAACACGCCCGTCTCGGTCACGAGCGCGTGGCTCGCCCGCTGCATCTCCTCGTCCGGAAACGCGATCCAGCTCGCTCCGCCGTCGAACCGGTTCACCGTTCGCGACTCGCTCGCTCGTCCGTTCCCTTTCAGCGTCATGATCCCGGTAGGGGTGGGAGACGGTTAAGCGAACCGTGCTACGCTCGCGGTGTCCGCCGCGCACCGGAGCTTTATTCCGAGCGGTCCCGTCCTCCCCTCATGCTCTCGGGACTCCGCTGGCTCGCGCTCGAAGTGAAGTACCTCGATCGGGCGCGTGCGTTCTACACCGACCACCTCGGCCTCGCGATCACCGAGGAGACGGACGAGGAGATCCGCCTCGACGCCGGCGCACACGAGCTGATACTCAGACGGTCCTCCTCCGTACCGCGCGGCGGGCTCCACACCCACTACGCGTTCGCGATCCCGGGCGCGGAGTACGACGACCGGTGGGCGGACCTGGAGCAGGCAGGCTTCGAGCTCGCTGAGTACCGGTTCGGGACCGCCCGCTCGCTCTACCTCGACGACCCGGACGACCACTGCGTCGAATTCGGCGAACGCGGCGAGGGTCAGGGAATCACGGCGATCTTCGAGATCGTCCTGGAGGTGGCGGACCTCGGTCGTGCCGAACGGTTCTACACCGACCTCGGCTTCGAGCCGGTCGACCGCGGGTCGAACCGGGAACGAGTGCGGCTGACCGGGCCCGTCGACCTCGAACTCTGGGAGCCACACCTCGGGCTCGCCGACGCACGGGGGGGCGTCCACGTCGACGTCGGGTTCTCCTCGGAGGACCCTGTGGGGGTAGCCGAGACGGTGAGCGACCGTGCCTGTTCGGTCGAGTCAATCGAAAACGGTGCGAGAGTCCTCGATCCCGACGGCCACTACCTGACGATCCGCTGATCGCCGGGCGGTCCGGAGAGTGCCAGGGTCGCCGCTGCACGGGGCGGGCTCGCCTACGGCGGCCTTGTCGTCGCGCTCACCGTCACCGCAGAGTAGTCCACGAACGTGTACTGTCACCCTTCACCGGGTGGCCCTCGGACCTCCACGGGCGCTTGCTGTTCGTCTTCGCCGGCGGCGGGACGAACGGGCTGATCGCACCGTGTGTCCCCCCTCTCCCCGACGATCGGTGCGGCGCTCTCGTTCCCGGCGAGCTACCTGCTATTGGCCGAATTCTCGTCGGCGTTCGTCCCCCTGATGGTCCTCTCCGGACTGCTTGACGTCGCCTCCAGCTTCGGCGTCCGCGAACTCGTCTGGCGGCTCGGGAGCGTGGACGCACCGATTCTGGGGGTGGCTCGTGGTCGACGCGAACACGAGTTCGGTCGTCGTCGGCGCGTTCGCGACCTCGATCGCGCTCGCCCGCTCGCGATCCTCACACCTCCTTCAACGGCAGGAAGACGCTCACGATCTGGTGAAGGGGGCAGAAAGGTCGTGACCGGTTCGTGTTCGACTTGGGACGTCCCGTCGGGAGCCCGTGGAGGAGAGGAACGTCCCGTGCCGTCGGTCGCGGACGTCGGAGGCCCGTCGGCCGGTCACCTAGAGCCGGTCCGTGTTCACGGACGTGTCGGGCGGCGTGACGATGAGGAACCCGCGGAAGTGAACGAGGTCCCCCCCCATCTCCTTGATCTCGCGGGCGAAGCCCGCCGCGAGGACGTTCAGGTCCCCCTCGATCGCGAGTACGAGCACGTCGCCGCCCTCGACCGCGTCGATCCACTCCCCGTCGGGCGTCGTCCCGTCGAGGACCGCGAGGGTGACCCGACCCGCACCCTCCTCGTCGTCGCCCTCCAGGTGGTCCTCGACCGCCCGGAGATCGAGGTTGAAGTCGGCCATATCGGCCGGTCGTCGTGCGGTGAGAAAAACCGTTCGGCTCGCTCGGGATCGGCGACCACCGCCCGAGCGGCCGGCCGCTCGACTGGACGAGCGTACGATCTCGTGGCGCGCGGGAGCCACTCGATCTTACATCTCACAACTTTTCCCCTGAAATTTTACCTGCCCCCGGACCCACCGCCACCCAGCTCTCGGGTCTCTGGGGATGGAACTAACCAGTAATAATGTCCTTATACAGACGCGAAGTCTGTCGGTTTTCCGGTCGTCTCCGATTCGATGAACTCTCTGGGAGGATAACAGGTGTCGACGAGAAGGACAGGGTTATATACTCGCTGTGTCGTGGGAGCAGATACCATGTCCGAACCATCGCGTTCGACGGAGGTAGCCTCCGGCACCAGCCGGGGGGAACGAGTTCTTCCAGGGCACGTTAGCTCCCGGTAACGAAATTCGTTCGGCGAGGGTTTTCGACACCACGCTTCGCGACGGCGAGCAGACGCCACGGACGTCGTTTTCCTACGAGGACAAGCGACGCATCGCGGCGACGCTCGACGAGATGGGGACGCACGTCATCGAGGCGGGCTTTCCCGTGAACTCGGAGGCCGAGTTCGAAGCCGTGCGAGACATAGCGGAGGGTACCGCCGCGACGACCTGCGGGCTCGCCCGCGTGGTCGACGGCGACGTCGAGGCCGCACTCGACTCCGGTGTGGAGATGGTCCACGTCTTCGTCTCGACCAGCGACGTCCAGTTAGAGGACTCGATGCACGCCAGCCGCGCGGAGGCCAGAGAGCGTGCGGTCGAGTCGGTGAGGAGGGTGAAGGAGGCCGGTGTCGAGTGTATGTTCTCGCCGATGGACGCGACCCGTACCGACGGCGAGTACCTGATCGACGTGATCGAGGCGGTCAGCGACGAGGACGTCGACTGGATCAACATCCCCGACACCTGTGGGGTCGCGGTCCCGAGCCGCTTCGGAACCCTGATCGAGACGGTCTGTGCGCACACCGACGCGCGCGTCGACGTCCACACCCACGACGACTTCGGGATGGCGTCGGCGAACGCCATCGCCGGCTACGAGGCCGGGGCCTCCCAGTCGCAGGTCTCGGTCAACGGCATCGGCGAGCGCGCCGGAAACGCCGCCTACGAGGAGGTCGTGATGACCGTCGAGGCGGTCTACGGCGTCGACACCGGCATCGACACGACCCGAATCACCGAGCTCTCTCGACTGGTCGAGGAGTGCTCGGACGTCCCGACCCCGGCGAACAAGCCGATCGTCGGCAAGAACGCCTTCGCCCATGAGAGCGGCATCCACGCCGCGGGCGTGATCGAGAACAGCGACACGTTCGAGCCGGGGATCATGACCCCGGAGATGGTCGGTGCGACCAGGGAGCTGGTGCTCGGCAAACATACCGGCACCCACTCGGTCCGGGAGTTCCTGACCGACGCCGGTTTCGACCCGACCGACGAGGAGGTCCGGACGGTCACCCGCCGGGTGAAGGAGTACGGCGCGGCGAAGAACCGCGTCACGATCGCGGACGTCAAACGGTTCGCCCGCGAGGAGGGCGTCGTCCAGGAGACGGGGGTGCGGGCGTAGATGCGCGCACCGCGAGTCCGTCCCGCGGAGCGACGCGTCCGGAGCTCCGACCGGGAGGAGGCGTTCGCACCCGCCGAGCCGACCGTCGGAGGTCCGATCGGGAAGGTTTATATCGGATCGCTCACTCAGAGCCGAGTAGATGCGACGAACCGCTCCGACACGGGTCCGACCGGTCGAGAGCGGCGTCGACGCCTCGCTCATTATCGTAGGGGCAGCCTAGCCCCTCATCCCTCATCCCCCGACCCGACCCGTACCGACTCCGAACCGACCAGCGACCAGCGACACGAGGGACGATGAGCGACCGAGCGACACACCACACACCACGAACCGACGAACACGGGGAGAGCACGGAACAACGACCGATCGAACGCGGCGCGGAGGCGGTGATCGCCGCCCTCGAGAACGCCGGAGTGACGACCGCCTTCGGCGTCCAGGGCGGGGCGATCATGCCCGTCTACGACGCGCTCTACGACTCGACGATCGAGCACGTCACGATGGCTCACGAACAGGGCGCCTCGCACGCGGCGGACGCCTACGGCATCGTGAGCGGCGAACCGGGCGTCTGTCTCGCGACCTCCGGGCCGGGCGCGACGAACCTCGTCACCGGGATCGCCGACGCATCGATGGACTCGGATCCGATGATCGCGCTCACGGGCCAGGTCCCGCGGGCGTTCGTCGGTAACGACGCGTTCCAGGAGACGGATACGACGGGGATCACCGCGCCGATCACGAAGACGAACTACTTCGCGACGGATTCGGATACGGTCGGCGACGTCGTCGGCGAGGCGTTCGAACTCGCCGGGACCGGTAGGCCGGGCCCGACGCTGGTCGACCTCCCGAAGGACGTCACGCTGGGCGAGACGACGAAACGACCCGGCGCGCCGAGGCGACCGAAGAACTACGATCCGCCGAGCGAGGCGGACCCGGAGGCGATCGACGCAGCAGTGAGAACGCTCTCGCGGGCCGAGCGACCCGTGATCCTCGCCGGCGGCGGCGTGATCAAGGGCGAGGCGTGCGAGGAGCTGCGGACGTTCGCGCGAACGTACGAGATCCCCGTGGTGACGACGATGCCCGGTATCGGGTCGTTCCCCGAGGACCACCACCTCTCGATGGGGATGGCGGGGATGCACGGCACCGGTTACGCGAACATGGCGATCACCCACTGCGACACGATGCTCGCGGTCGGAACGCGCTTCGACGACCGACTCACGGGGGGTGTCGAGACGTTCGCGCCGGACGCGGAGGTGATCCACGTCGAGATCGACCCCGCGGAGGTCTCGAAGAACATCCACGCGGACGTGCCCGTGATCGCGGACGCGAAGGCCGCGTTCGCCCAGCTCGACGAGGCGATGGCACGGCCGCCGGAGGCCGACACCTGGCGCGAGCAGTGTCGCACCTGGAAGGAGGAGTACCCCCTCTCCTACGCGATCGACGAGGACGCCCCGCTCAGGCCGGAGTTCGTCGTCGAGGCGGTCGACGCCGCGACGCCGTCGGATACGGTCGTCACGACCGGCGTCGGCCAGCACCAGATGTGGGCCTGTCTCTACTGGACGTACACCAAGCCGCGCACCTGGGTCTCCTCGCACGGACTCGGGACGATGGGCTACGGCCTGCCGGCGGCGATCGGCGCGCGCTACGCCGCCGACGACGACCAGGGGGTCGTCTGTTTCGACGGCGACGGCTCGTTCCTGATGACGTTACAGGAGCTCGCGGTGGCGGTCGAACACGACCTGGATATCACCGTCTTCGTCCTGAACAACGAGGCGGTCGGGATGGTCAGACAGTGGCAGGACGCCTTCTTCGAGGAGCGTCACTCCGCATCGGAGTACCCGTGGGTGCCCGCGTTCGACACGGTCGCCGAGGCGTTCGGCGCCCGCGGGTTCCGCATGACCGAGTACGACGAGGTCGAGGAGACGATCGAGGCGGCACTCGGCTACGAGGGCCCGTCGGTCGTCGACGTCCACATCGACCCCGGGACGAACGTCTACCCGATGGTTCCGAGCGGCGGGGACAACGGGCAGTTCGCGCTGACGGAGGACCACCTGTGAGCCGAAGCGACACCGACGACCCGTACGCGTTGCCCGGACCGGCCCCGGAGGAGCGACCGAAACCGGTCGGCAGACGGAACATCCAGGGGATCCGGATCGACCCAGAGGTCGAGGCGGAGCCGAAATCGAGGCGGACGGTGCTCTCGGCGCTGGTCGAACACGAGCCGGGCGTGCTCGCGAACGTTTCCGGGCTCGTGAGCCGCCGCCAGTTCAACATCGAGTCGCTCACCGTCGGGCCGACGACGAACCCCGAGACGGCACGGATCACGCTCGTGATCGAGGAGCCCGATCCGGGGATCGAACAGGTGAAGAAACAGCTCGGGAAGCTCTTGCCCGTCATCTCGGTGAAGGAGCTCGGCTCCGACGCGATCCGCCGCGAGCTCGTGGTGCTCAAGGTCCACGCCGAGGACCCGGAGAAGGTCCACGCGGTGACGGGGATGTACGACGGGAAGACGCTCGACGCCGGGCGCGAGACGATCACCGTCGAGATCACCGGCTCGGAGGGGAAGATCGACAAGGCGATCGACGCCTTCCAGCGCTTCGGGGTGCGCGAGCTCTCTCGTACCGGCCAGACGGCGATGGCCCGCGGGAGCGAGTGGACGACCGACGTCGAGGAGGATCGCTACGAACGAATGCACGACCAATGGGTTACGTACGATGACTGACGAAGCGACGATCTACTACGACGACGACGTACAGCGCGGCAAACTCGAGGGTAAGACGGTGGCGGTGCTCGGCTACGGCAGCCAGGGCCACGCCCACGCGCTCAACCTCCACGAGAGCGGCGTCGAGGTGCTGGTGGGGCTGCGCGAGGACTCCTCCTCGCGGGCGGCCGCCGAGGACGAGGGGCTCACTGTGGGAACGCCGGAGGAGGTCGCCGGCCCCGCCGACATCGTCTCGGTGCTGGTACCGGATACGATCCAACCGACGGTCTACGGACAGATCGAGGACAAACTGGAGGAGGGCAACACGTTACAGTTCGCCCACGGGTTCAACATCCACTACAACCAGATAGATCCTCCAGACGGCGTGGACGTGACGATGATCGCACCGAAGACGCCGGGCCACCTCCTGCGGCGCAACTACGAGCAGGGAGAGGGGACGCCCGCGCTGCTCGCGGTCTATCAGGACGAGACGGGCGAAGCCAAGGAGGAAGCGCTCGCCTACGCACAGGCGCTCGGCTGCACCCGAGCGGGCGTCGTGGAGACGACGTTCAGGGAGGAGACGGAGACCGACCTCTTCGGCGAGCAGGCGGTGCTCTGTGGCGGGATCACGGCGCTGATCCGCCAGGGCTACGAGACGCTCGTCGACGCCGGCTACAGCAAGGAGATGGCGTACTTCGAGTGTCTGAACGAGATGAAGCTGATCGTCGACCTGATGTACGAGGGTGGGCTCGGCGCGATGTGGGACTCGGTCTCCGACACCGCCGAGTACGGCGGGCTGACGAAGGGACCGGCCGTGGTCGACGACACCGTTCGAGCGAACATGGAGGCCGTGCTCGAAGACGTTCAGTCCGGCGAGTTCGCCCGCGACTGGATCGCGGAGAACCAGGCCGGCCGGCCGATGTACACCCGGCTCAACGAGGCCGAGAAGAACCACGAGATCGAGGAGGTCGGCGCGGAGCTCCGCGCGCTGTTCGCGTGGGCCGAGGAGGCGGAAGAAGAGGAGGAGCCGGAGGTGACCGTATGACCGGGACGGGCGAGCGGATGGGCGATATCTCGCACACCCACCCGTACGACGACACGAGCGCGGGCGAACTGTTCCTGCGCGGCCCGGTGATCGTCGCGGACGGCGGGCGCGACCCCGAGCGGGAGGACGTCAGGGAGGCGGAGACCGAGGCGGCCGTCGAGTCGGATTCGGGACCGGAGACGATGGCCGAGGTGAGCCACACGCCGCCGGAGGGCGACGGGGCGAACCGCGTCTTCGAGCGCGGCGAGGAGCACGAGGGGTCCGTCGGGAGATGAGCGAAGGGACGCTCTACGACACGGTCTGGGACCGACACGCGGTGACGACGCTGCCGACCGGCCAGACACAGCTGTTCGTCGGCCTGCACCTGATCCACGAGGTGACGAGCCCGCAGGCGTTCGGGATGCTCGAAGAGCGCGACATGGAGGTCGCTTACCCCCGGAGAACGCACGCGACGGTCGACCACATCCTCCCGACAGCCGACCAGAGCCGGCCCTACCGCGACGACGCCGCCGAGGAGATGATGGCCGAACTCGAGGAGAACGTCCGCGAGGCGGGCATCGCGTTCGACCACCCGGAGACCGGGAACCAGGGGATCGTCCACGTGATCGGCCCGGAGCAGGGGCTCACCCAGCCGGGGATGACGATCGTCTGTGGCGACAGCCACACCTCGACGCACGGTGCGTTCGGTGCGCTCGCGTTCGGGATCGGCACCTCCCAGATCCGGGACGTGCTCGCGACGGGCACCGTCGCGATGGAGAAGAAGAAGGTCAGGAAGATCGAGGTGACGGGCGAGCTCGGTGAGGGCGTCGAGGCGAAGGACGTCATCCTCGAGATCATCCGCCGGCTCGGCACAGAGGGCGGCGTCGGCTACGTCTACGAGTACGCCGGCTCCGCGATCGAGTCCCTCGGCATGGAGGGCAGAATGTCGATCTGCAACATGTCGATCGAGGGCGGGGCGCGTGCGGGCTACGTCAACCCCGACGAGACGACCTACGAGTGGCTCAGAGAGACCGACGCATTCCGGGAGAAGGAGGATCGGTTCGCGGAGCTTCTGCCGTACTGGGAGTCGATCCGCTCGGACGAGAACGCCGAGTACGACGACGTGGTGACGATCGACGGGAGCTCGTTGGAGCCGGTCGTCACCTGGGGGACGACGCCGGGACAGGGCGTCGGCATCACCCAGCCGATCCCCGATCCCGAGGGGATGCCCGAGGAGAAGGCGGAGGTCGCCCGCCGCGCCCAGGAGCACATGCGGGTGACGCCGGGCGAGACGATGGAGGGCTACGAGGTCGACGTCGTCTTCCTCGGGTCGTGTACGAACGCACGGCTGCCCGATCTCCGGAGAGCTGCGCGGATCGTCGAGGGCCGGGAGGTCCATCCGGACGTGCGCGCGATGGTCGTCCCCGGCAGCCAGCGCGTCCAGCGAACCGCCGAGGAGGAGGGGCTCGCCGACGTCTTCCGCGAGGCGGGCTTCGACTGGCGCAACGCGGGCTGTTCGATGTGTCTCGGGATGAACGAAGATCAGTTGGAGGGCGACGAGGCGTGTGCGAGTTCCTCCAACCGGAACTTCGTCGGTCGGCAGGGCTCGAAGGACGGTCGGACGATCCTGATGAACCCGCAGATGGTCGCCGCGGCGGCGATCGAAGGGGAAGTGACCGACGTGCGGAGACTGCCGGAGGTGGCACGCGTATGAGCGGGGCGAGCGACGGATCGGGAGACGGCCCCGCAGAGACCGTCGAGTTCGTCTCCGGGACCGGGATCCCGGTTCGCGGAAACGACATCGACACGGATCAGATCATCCCCGCGCGCTTCATGAAGGTCGTCACGTTCGACGGCCTCGGAGAGTTCGCCTTCTTCGACCAGCGCTTTACCGACGACGACGAGGAGAAGGCCCACCCGTTCAACGAGGAGCGCTTCCAGGAGGCGAACGTACTCGTCGTGAACGCGAACTTCGGCTGTGGCTCCTCGCGCGAACACGCCCCGCAGGCGCTCACCCGCTGGGGGATCGACGCGGTGGTCGGCGAGAGCTTCGCGGAGATCTTCGCGGGCAACTGCCTCGCGCTCGGCATTCCCACGGTGACGGCCGACCACGGGACGATCGTCGAGCTCCAGGACTGGATCGACGACCACCCCGACGGGGGGATCGAGATCGACGTCGAGAGCGAGACCGTCAGCTACGGCGGTCGGACGGTCGAGGTGGACGTCGACGACGCCCAGCGAAAGGCGCTCGTCGAGGGTGTCTGGGACACCACGGCGCTGATGAAGGCGAACACCGAGGAAGTGAGGAGGACCGCCCGATCGCTGCCGTACGTGCCGGAGGACCACATCCCCGGACAGGCCGATGACTGAGCGGATCGCGGTGATCCCCGGCGACGGCATCGGACAGGAAGTCGTCCCGGCGGCGATCTCGGTGCTCGACGCGCTGGACACCGACTTCGAGTACGTCGAGGGGGAGGCGGGCGACGGGGTACGGAGCGAGACCGGCGAGGCGCTCCCGGAGGGGACGTACGACCTCGCGGCCGAGGCGGACGCGACGCTGTTCGGCGCGGCGGGCGAGACGGCTGCCGACGTGATCTTACCCCTGCGGGAGGCCGTCGGCTCGTTCGTGAACGTCCGGCCAGCGCGGGCGTACCCGGGTGTGGACGCGCTGCGTCCCGAGACGGACCTCGTCTTCCTCCGGGAGAACACCGAGGGGGTCTACTCGGGCCACGAGAACCGGCTCTCGCCCGATCTCTCGACGCTCACCCGGGTCGTGACGACGTCGGCCTCCGAACGGCTGGCGGAGTTCGCCTGCGAGTACGTCGAGCGCGGCGAGCACGACGGCTTCACGGTCGCACACAAGGCGAACGTGATGCGCGAGACCGACGGCCGGTTCCGGGAGGCGGTGCTCTCGGTCGCCGAGGAGCGAGGCGTCGAGGCCGACGAGGTGCTGATGGACGCGTTCGCGACGCACGTCTGTCTCAGCCCCGAAACATTCGGGGTCGTCGTCTGTCCGAACCTCGCGGGTGACGTACTCTCGGATCTGGCGGCCGGGCTGGTCGGCGGTCTCGGCCTGCTCCCGAGCGCGAACGTCGGCGAGGAGAACGGCCTCTTCGAACCCGTCCACGGCACGGCGCCGGACATCGCCGGCGAGGGGCGAGCGAACCCGACGGCGGCGATCCTCTCGGCGGCGCTGATGCTCTCGCATCTCGGTTACGACGACGGGGCAGACCGGGTCGAGTCCGCGATGACGGGCGTGCTCTCGGACGGTCCGCGAACCCCGGATCTGGGCGGCGAGGCCGGTACGGAGGACGTGACCGAGGCCGTCGTCTCGCGGCTCTAGGTACCGGGGTCGAGAGCAATTTCTAAGTCGTCCGGGGCGAACGTTCCCGTATGGGCATCCTCAGATCGACCCTGTCGCTGTTCGTGTACAGCCTCGCGATCGTCGGCCTCGCGACCGTCCTGTTCGTGATCTTCTCCTACGGGTGGAACGGCGAGCCGCCAACGGTGGAACTCGAGTAGCCGAGCAACGCGGATCGGTAGCCTTCATACGAGCGGGACGCCTACCGACGGGAGAACGATGACTCCTCACGTGCGCCCCGGGATCGAGCCGTCTCGCGAGCGATCCGCACCGACCGACCGGGGGTCACCGTGATCTCCCGGTCGGTCGAGGTCGTCCCGGAGAACGGGCTGCACGCCCGCCCGGCGGCGACGTTCGTCCGGACCGCGAACGAATTCAGCTCCGACGTGACCGTCGCGCCAGACGGCGGCGAATCGGTCGACGCGACGAGCATGATCGCGGTCACCGCCCTCGGCGTGGGTCACGGCGAGCGCGTGACGATCACGGCCGACGGCGAGGACGAGGCGGCGGCGATCGACGCCCTGTTGGCCGTGCTCGCCGAGCCGGTCGAATGAGCCGTACCCTCTCGGGCGTCGGCGTCACGCCCCGCACCGGCGTCGGAACGGCGCGCTGGCACGTGACGGGAGAGCGCTCGAGGAGCGAGGACGGCGGCGATCCGGACGTCGAGTGCGAGCGGGTCGACCGGGCGTTCGCGAGCGCCGAGAGGGGGATCGAGTCGACGCGCGCCCGCGTCGCCGACTGGATCGGCGAGGAGGAGGCGGCGGTCTTCGACGCCCACGAGCAGTTCCTCGCCGATCCGACGATCCGCGAGGGGATCGAAGCGACGATCGAGGCCGGAGGATCGGCCGAGCGGGCGGTCGAAACGGCCTTCTCCGGACCGATCGAGCGGTTCGAGGCGATGGAGGGTCGCGTCGCGGAACGGGCGGACGACCTGCGCGACGTCCGCGGTCGGCTGCTCGACGCGCTCTCCGGCGGGGAGCGGGTCGACCTCTCGACGCTCCCCGAGGGGACCGTCCTGCTCGCGGAACGGCTGACCCCGAGCGACACCGCCCGGCTGGACCCGGAGCGGGTCGTGGGCTTCGCCACGTCCACGGGTGGTCGGACCTCGCACGCGTCGATCTTCGCCCGGTCGCTCGGGATCCCGGCGGTCGTCGGCGTCGGCGAGGCGCTCGCGACCGTGGAAGAGGGTGAGACGGTCGGCATCGACGGTAGGGCCGGCGAGGTGGTGGTCGATCCGAACGAGGCGACGAGCGACCGCCTCTCGACCACGACGAGCGAGGAGGCGATCGAGGGACGGGTCGCGACGACCGACGACAGGGAGATCGAGGTCGCGGCGAACGTGGGTACCTCGGTCGATCTCGACCGAGCGGCCGAGAGCGGCGCGGACGGGGTCGGGCTCCTCCGCACCGAGTTCCTCTTCCTCGATCGAGCGACACCGCCGGACGAGGAGGAACAGCTCGCGGCCTACGAGGGGGCGCTCTCCGCGTTCGACGAGCGTGTCGTCGTCCGAACGCTCGACGTGGGCGCCGACAAGCCGGTTCCCTACCTCGACGCGCTCGAGGAGGTGAACCCGTTCCTCGGCCTTCGGGGGATCCGCCGGTCGCTCGCGGACGACAGGAGGCTCTTCGAGACGCAGCTGCGCGCGCTGTTGCGCGCCGGAGCCGGGAGGGAGAACCTCGCGGTGATGGTCCCGATGGTCGCCACGGTCGAGGAGGTGGAGGAGGCGCTCGCGGCCGTGGATCAGGTCGCCTCCGATCTCGAGGGCGAGGGTGTGGAGTACGCGCGGCCCGAACTCGGGGTGATGATCGAGACGCCCGCGGCGGTGCTCTCGGCACCGGCGCTCGCCGAGCGCGTGGCGTTCTTCAGCGTCGGGACGAACGACCTCTCGGCGTACGTGATGGCCGCCGATCGCGAGAACGAACGCCTCGCGGAGCTACGGAGCCCGCTCCAGCCGGCGGTGCTTCGTGCGATCGCCGAGAGCGTCGAGGCAGCCCACGACGCCGGTGCCTGGATCGGCGTCTGCGGCGAGATGGCGGGCGATCCCGACCTGGCCGAACTGCTCGTCGGCCTGGGGGTGGACGAACTGAGCATGAGCCCGATCTCGGTCCCATCGGTGAAGGCGCGGGTGCGGACGATCGAATACGAGGGGGCGCGAGCGCTCTCCGACCGGGCGGTGGCCGCGGAAAGCGTCTCCGAGGTCGAGGACGTGCTTGGACTCGACTGAGCCCGCGAACGGGTGAGAGAGGTCCTGGGTACCCGGTCGACCGGTCGGAAACGGAGGCTTCTTCTCGCGGTCTTTCGATCACCCGGTATGTCCGACTCGGACCAGCTCGATGGACCCCCGGAAGCGGCGGGACCGAAGGCGAAGCTACGGGCATTCGGCGTCGCGCTCGGACTCACGGTGGCGGCGTTCGTGGCCTCGGTCCTCGCTGTCGTCGGGGTGATCGGCGTGTCGATCCCGCTCGGCTACGACCCGGCCGACCCGCCGTTGCTCGCCCTCTTCGTCGCCGGTCAACTCGGGTTCCTCCTCGCGGGCTACCTCTACGCCCGCCGCTACGGGCTCGCGATTCCGCTCGGCCTCCCCGACAGGCGTGACGCCCGGTACGTGATCGGCGGCACGCTCGCCGCGCTCGCCTTCGCGACCGTCGCGGCCGTCGGGCTGGAGGCGGCGGGTCTCGTGCCCGAGTCGCCGGTCGAGGCGCTGGTCACCGAGGAGCCGACGCTGGCGATCTGGCTCGCCGTCCTCTCGATCCTCGTCGTCGCCCCCGCAGAGGAGTACCTCTTTCGCGGCGTGGTCCAGGGCCGGCTGCGCCAGACCTTCGGCGCGCCGGCGGCGATCGGCCTCGCGAGCCTGCTGTTCGGCTCGCTCCACCTCGGGAACTTCGTCGGCTCGTTCGCGACCGTGATAGCCTGGACGCTGCTCATCACCGGCGTCGGCGTGATCCTCGGCGTCCTCTACGAACGCACCGGCACGCTCTCGGTCCCGATCGCCGTCCACGCCGCCTACAACGCCGTGCTCTTTCTGACCGGCTACCTCACCCTGTGAGTTGCTAACTCCGATCGTGCAGTTCATAACAGGTAGCCCTATCAACACTTTTGCTCGCCCGCTTCGACCTGCGAACCGGGTTCGAGTATGCAGGCAGCACGACTCCACGAGTACACCGAGGAGATGGGCGAGGCGCTCTCGATCGACGAGGTAGCGAGACCGGAGGCCGACCGATCGGATCACGTCGTGATCGAGGTCGAGGGTGCGGGCTGGTGCCAGACCGACAACCACGTCGTCGAGGGGATGTGGGCCGACTACGTCGACCAGCCCCTCCCGATGACGCTCGGCCACGAGAACGCCGGAGAGGTGGTAGAGATCGGTCCGGAGGTCTCGACGGTCGAGGTCGGTGAGAAGGTGATCTGTCACCCGGTGATGACCTGCGGCACCTGCCGACAGTGCCGACTGGGCAACGACATGCACTGTCCGGAGGGATCGTTCCCGGGCCTCACCACCGACGGCGGGTTCGCCGAGTACCTGCTCACCTCCGAACGGGCGACGATCCCGCTCTCGGGCGTCGATCCGATCGACATCGCGCCGCACGCGGACGCCGGGATCACCGCATACCACGCTGCGAAGAAAGCCGCCGCGAAGCTCGTCCCCGGCGACTACGCCGTCGTGATCGGGGTGGGTGGGCTCGGCCACATCGGGGTCCAGGCGCTCTCCGCGCTCTCGGCGGCCCGGATCATCGCCCTCGATATCAAGGACGAGGCGCTCTCGCTCGCCGAAGACGTGGGCGCGGACTACACGATCAACCCCAGTACCGAGGACGCCGTCGCCGAGGTCGAGTCGGTCACCGACGGAGAACTCGCGGCACAGGCGATCGACTTCGTCGGCGCCGACGTGACGACCGCGATGGGACCGGATATCGTCGCCGGTCGGGGCGACGTCCACGTCGTCGGTTACGGTGGTACCGTCGAACAGCCCGCCCAGACGCTCGTGTTCGGCGAACTCGCCTACCGGGGAACGCTCGTCGGGACCTACACCGAACTCCAAGAGCTCGTCGCGCTCGTCGAGGACGGCGTCATGGAGCTCCACGCCGAGCAGTACGCGCTCGACGAGATCAACACGGTCGCGGAGAGACTCGAACATGGGGAGATCGAGGGCCGGGCCGTCATCGTCCCCTGACGATCCGATAATTCAGACACATGCACATTTCTGGGTGGGTTCGCGGGACGGACGGGAGAATTTCGTGTAGAGGATTGCAGTAGTTTTATATAATGACATTGGTAAGCGTACGGGTATGCGACGCCGTGACTACGTCAAAGCAGTGGGGGCACTGACCGCGGGATCGGCGGCCGGACTGGCCGGCTGTCTGGACGACGACGACGGCGACTACCCGAGTCAATCGATCTCCTGGATCGTCCCGTTCGGCGAGGGCGGCGGCACCGACACGTACGCCCGCCAGCTCAACACCGCGATGGGCGAGGCGCTCGGCGAGTCCGTCGAGATCGACAACCGCCCCGGCGCGGGCGGGCTGGAGGGGACGGGCGCGCTCCACGGCGCGGATCCCGACGGCTACACGATCGGCAACGTGAACCTACCCTCCGTGGCGACCGCGTGGCTCGTCGACGAGCCCGGCTGGGAGATCAGGGAGCTCGAAGGCTTTGGCTCGTTCGGGACCTACCCGTTCACGCTGATCGTCAACCCCGAGTACGACCACATCGAGGACATGGACGACCTCGTCGACGCCTACCAGGACGGCGAGTTCACCCAGTTCGCGATGCAGGGGATCGGCCACTCGACACACGTCATCGCGTTCATCCTGCGCGACGAGTTCGGCATGGAGTGGGAGGAGGTCGTCCCGTACGACGGTGGTGGGCCGACGAGCGAGGCCGTGATCTCCGACGAGGTCTCGGTGGGGATCGCGACGGCGACCTCCGCGCTCGGACCCGTCGAGGGCGGCGACGTGAACGTCGTCGCAAACCTCGCGAGCAGCCCGACCGACGTCTTCCCCGACCTCGAACCGGTGACCGAGCTGGGCTACCCCGAGATCGACTTCATCGCGGAGACGACACTCACGATGTTCGCCCCGCCGGAGACGGACGGGGAGATCATCGAGACGCTCACCGAGGCGCTCGAGGAGGCGACCGAGGACGAGGACGCTCTAGACTGGGCCGAGGAGACCGGGAACAACATCGAGTACGGCGGGCCGGAGGAGGCCGACTCGCTGCTCGACGACACGATCGACGAGATCGAGGAGGCGGTCGACCTCGAAGAGATCCGCGAGTAGAGCGCACGAGCGTCCCGGATAGTTTACAATGAGTGTGAAAGAACGGGCCGGGGAGATCGGGGCGTCGCTGACGATGGAGCACGCGCTGCTCGTCGTCTTCGTCGGCACCTCGATCTACATGTTCGTCGGGGCGTTCGAGTTCTCGCAAGACGCGGCGATCTTCCCCTGGTTCACCACCGGCGTGGTGATCGTCTTCGGCGTCCTGTTGCTGCTCAGGAGCGTGCTCCCCGAGCCGCTCCGTCGGTTCGTCGCCGACGACGTCGACGTCTTCGAGACCGGCACCGAGGAGTACGAACCCGACGACGAGGACGGGGTCGGGGAGGCGGCCGACGGGGAGACCGGAGACGGTGAGGGGTCGGTGCGAAACGGCGCGTCGGTCACCGGCGGGCTCTGTCTCGGCTACCTCGTCGGCTCGTACCTCGTGGGGATGCTCTGGGTGACGCCGCTGTTCGTCCTCGCGTACACCGTCTGGCGCGACCGGCCGCGGTACGCGATCGTCGGGCTGACCGTGCTCTCGTTTCTCATCGCGTTCGTCTTCTACTCGGTGCTCAACCTCCCGGTCGAGGAGGGGCTCATACAGGAGCTGGTGCTGTGACGTTCGGCGTCTTCGTCGAGGCGGTCGGCGTCGTCCTCAGCTGGCCGACGATCGGCTGGGTCGTCGCTGGCATCCTGATCGGGATCGTCGTCGGAGCGTTACCCGGGCTGGGCGCGTCGCTCGGGATGGCGATCCTGCTGCCCCTCACCCTGCCGCTCGACGGCACCGACGCGATCATCCTGCTGATCGGGATCTACAGCGGCGCGATGTACGGCGGCTCGATCGCCGCGATCCTGATCAACGCGCCGGGGACCTCCGCGGCGGCGGCGACGACGTTCGACGGCTACCCGATGAGTCGACAGGGCAAGGCCGTGACGGCGCTCTCGCTCTCCGCCACTGCGTCGGCGCTCGCGGGCTTTCTCACCGTCGCGGCGTTGATCCTCTTCTCGCCCGTGCTCGTCGAGTTCGTCCTCGCGTTCGGCACGCCCGAGCGCTTCCTGATCGCGATTCTCGGACTGGCGATGATCACGATCGTCGCCCGCGGCTCGATGGTGAAGGGGTTGCTCGCGGGCTTTTTCGGTCTCGCGCTCACGACGGTCGGCTCCGCCCCGATGACCGGCGACGTCCGCTACACGTTCGGGCAGTTCGCGCTCTACGACGGCATCTCGTTCATCGCGGCGCTGATCGGGCTCTTCGCCGTCGCGGAGATGCTCAAACTCGCCAACGAGACCGGCGGCATCTCGAAGCGCGGCTTCGAGGTCACCGGCGAGATCGGACCCGGCGTCCGGTCGGTGCTCGGCCACCCCCTCACGGTCGTCAAATCCGCGTTCATCGGGATGGGCATCGGCGCGATCCCCGGCGCGGGTTCGACGGTGTCTAACTTCGTCGCGTACACCGAGGCGGTCCGCGCCTCGAGCGACCCCGAATCCTTCGGGAAGGGAAACGAGGTCGGCGTGATCGCGAGCGAAGCGTCGAACAACGGGACGATCGGCGGCTCGGTCATCCCCGCCATCGCCTTCGGCATCCCGGGAAGCGCCGCAACTGCTGTACTCATCGGCGGGCTGATCATGCACGGGCTGAATCCCGGGCCCGCCCTGTTCGACGTCGACGCGAACCTCGACGTGACGTTCGCGGTGTTCGTCGCGCTGTTGATCGGCAACGTCTTCATCCTCGCCATCGGGCTACTCGTCGTCACCCGGGTCGGCGGTGCACTCACCCAGATCGACACCGACTACATCATCCCGATGGTGATCGTCCTCTCCTTTTTGGGGGCGTTCGCGCTCAACAACGGCCGCTGGGTCGACGTCATCACCATCGTCGGCCTCGGTGTGATCGGCTTCTACATGAAGAAGTACGACTACTCGATCATCGCCTTCGTCCTCGGGGTGGTGCTGGGCGGGATCGCCGAGGAGAACCTCTTCCGGTCGCTGATCCTCACCGAGGGGACGATCCCGATCTTCTTCACGAAGCCGCTGTCGCTCGCCATCGTCGTGGTGATCGTGCTGATCCTCGCCACGCCGTTCCTCCAGCCCTGGCTCGAGGCGCGCCGGTCGTAACGCCTCCGCACCGGGTCGGGTTCCGAGTCCGTACCCGAGACGATCTCCCGGGAACCGGGAGTCCGCAACCGTATTGCGGGTTCGACCCGAGTATCGTACAGCGGGCGATCGGACGCCTACACACCATGAACCGACGAACCTTCCTCGCGACCGGCACGGCGATCGGAGCGCTCGGAACCGCCGGCTGTCTCGACGACGCGAACGGTGACGAGCCGAACGGCGACGACGCGAACGGCGACGAGCCAGACGGGGACGACGGATCGGTCCCGGAGGACGACGAGGGTGCCTCGGACGACGGATCGGAGGGGGACGAGACGGTCGAGTTCACGGTCGAGACCGTCGTCGAGGGGCTCGCCCACCCGTGGGCGATCGAGTTCCTCCCCGACGAGCCGTTCGCGCTCGTCACGGAACGGGAGGGGACACTCCTCCTGGTCGACACGGAGGAGGGGGAGGCCGAAGTGGTCGAGGGCGCTCCCGACGTGTACGCCGAGGGCCAGGGTGGCCTGCTCGACGTGGCGCTCCACCCGGCGTTCCCCGAGGAGTCCTGGGTCTACCTCACCTACTCGGTGGCGAACGACGACGGCGAGTCGACGACGGCGATCGGCCGCGGTGAACTCGACGTCGAGGGAAGAACGATCGAGGGGGTCGAAGAGCTCCACGCGGCCGAGCCGTTCGTCGACTCGAACGGTCACTACGGCTCGCGGGTCGTCGTCGACGAGGACGCTCTCTACCTCACGGTCGGCGACCGCCAGGACAAGACGTTCGACGACCACGTCTCGCAGGACACGACGAACGAACTCGGGACGACGCTCCGACTCGCTCTCGACGGCTCGGTCCCGTCGGACAACCCGTTCGTCGACGACGAGGACGGCCTGGACACGATCTACTCCTACGGGCACCGGAACGTCCAGGGGATGACCGTCCACCCAGGTACAGGAACGCTCTGGCAGTCCGAACACGGCGAGGAGGACGGCGACGAGATCAACGTGATCGAGGGCGGGGAGAACTACGGCTGGCCGATCGCGACCTACGGCTGCGAGTACGGCACCGACGACCCGGTCGGGGACGATCCGGAGGAACGGGACGGGACGATCCCGCCGGTCCACCACTGGGAGTGTGGTTCCGGTGGCTTTCCTCCCGCCGGGATGGCGTTCTACGACGGCGACGCGTTCCCCGGGTGGGAGGGCGACCTGTTCGTGGGCAACCTCGCGGGCCAGTATCTCGGGCACTTCACGGTCGAGGGCGAGGAGCGAGAGGAGATCGAGATCGAGGAGGTCGATCCGCTGCTCGCCGACGAGGGCTGGCGGGTCCGTGACGTCGCGGTCGAGCCGGGTACGGGGTATCTGCACGTGGCGGTCGACGACGGCGACGCGCCGATCGTCCGGCTCGTGCCGGACGGTTAGCCGTCCTACAGCACCGAGCGCTCGTTTCGGCCGGCTATGAAGGGGATTTCGCCGACCGCCCTCACACGTGAGTGGTCGTCTTCCGTAACCCTCGAGCGTCGAGTCTCGCCATGCGACCGATATCCGTCCCGAGAACAGTGACACGCTTCGAGACGACGATCCGGCGAAGGGTGTAAACGAACGATCGCCCTCGGGTACGTATGGACAGACGAACGTTCCTCAAAACCGGCGTGGCTGTCGGGGCACTCCCCGCTGCCGGCTGTGTCGGCGGTCGGAACGGCGATATCGACACGACCGGAGTCGAGGAGTGGGACGTCCTCGTCGGCCAACTCGACGACGAGGGGTACGAGGCGATCGACGCCGAGGGCGAGGCGGTCGTCTCGACGGCGAACGCGGCGACGGCCCTCCAGGAGTCGAGCGACGCCACGCCCGAGGGCGGGACGCTCGTCGTGAAGGGTCACTACGAGTTCGAGGACGGAGAGGAGTGGTACATCGACGAGGACATCCGCATCCTCGGCCACGGCGCCGTCCTCGAGACGACGTACACCGACGACGAGGACGGAGAGATGTTCCTCTTCGTCGAGGGCGAAGTCGGGAGTTCCTACGGGGTCGAGGACGTCGAACTCGTCGAGGAGGGCGAGGCACACCGGTACGTCCTAACGCTCGACGAGGACGTCGACGACACTGTCTTCCGACACCACTTGGTGATGCTCGAATCGGTTGAGGAAGCCGAGATGTGGCCCGGCGGCGACACAGGACCGACCAAGGGTGAGGGACACATGGTGGCGGCGAACGCCGCCGACGAGGCGACCATGGACGACGGTGCCGACGTCGCCCACGGCCTCGAGGACGACCAGATCTCGCTGCTCGACCTCCTCGAGTTCGAGTACGACACCTCCTTCGAGATCGAAGCACTACACATCGAACCCGTCGAGGTGACGATGGAGGGGTTCGACATCTACGGTCCAGACGTCTGGCGGCCGAAGGTCGGTGCGATCCACGTTCGCGGGGGCGCGAACTGTACGTTCCGCGACCTCTCCGTTCAGGAAGTGGCCTACGAGTGCCTCACGCTCGTCCAGTGTTACGACACGACGGTGGAGAACTCGGTGTTCACGTGGGGTGCGAGCAACCACGACGGCGGCGACGGATACGGCGTGAAGGTAGGCGGCGGTACGGCCCACACGCACGTCAAAGACTGTACGTTCCACATGATGCGTCACGGGATCGCACACGCCGGGTCGGGGCAGACGGGGACGAACCGTCGACGCTCGCAGATCGAGAACTGTCTCTTCACCGCCCATCGGTCGACGGCGCTCGACATGCACGGCGAGGACGTCGGCCACAGGGTGATCGATTGCACGTTCTCGCAGGCGAACGACGAGTGCATCAGCTACGGGAAGGACACGGTCGTCAGGGGGTGTACGTTCCAGATGGGAGGGAACGACCGCGCCGACGCCATCTACGACAACGGCGAGTGGGGCGACCGGCACCTGACCGTCGCCGACTGTACCTTCGAGGACGTCGGCCGGAACTGCATCCGCCTCCAGCGATCGGACACGCACTTCTCGTCGGTGACGATCACCGGATGCCGGTTCGAGAACGTCACACACGCCGTCCGGACGAACCAGGCAGTCGAGGAGTTCACATTCACGGACAACACGTGTCTCGGCGGCACCGACGATCAGCTCCGGTTCGCCGTCCGCGACGCCGTCGAGGGCCAGGAGGATAGGCCGTACGTGCTGAACGGCGGGATCGTCGCGAACAACGTCTTCCGCGACGTCCCCGCCGCCTCGGCGATCCGGATGGAGTACGACGCGAGCGACCGGGAGGAGTGGACCCCCGCGGTGCGCGACCTGGTGATCCAGGGGAACCTGTTCGGGACCGTCGCCGACTGTATCCGCGTCGACGGAACGGCCCACCGGGTTTCCGTCCACGGTAACCACGCCGAGGACTGCGGTACGTTCGTCCGGATGGAGCTGGGCGGCGACGTGGTCGCCGAGGACTGGGTCGTCGCCGACAACGCCCTCCACGGCGTCGATACGGCGCTCGACGGTGTCGACGAGAGCGATCACGAGGTCCGTGACGGCGGCGGCTGGTCGTTCGAGTAGAGCGCCGGTTCGCGAACCGGACTCTCCCGACGGCCGGAGCCGTCGAGAGTCCTACTTGGACGGCTCCGCGACGAACTGGCAGGATCCCGTACCGAACCCGCTCAGAGCCCCGCGAGCACCTCGTCTGCAGCCTCCAGATACTCGGTGAGCTGTTCCTCGCCGTGAGCCGCCGAGAGGTGGTGACGTTTGTACGGGTTCGGCGTGAAGAACTGTCCGCGTTCGCGCATTCCGTTCGCGTACGCCTCGAACCGCTCCTCGTCCAGGCCGAGCACGTCGTCGTAGCTCCTCGGCTCGCCGGTGACGCCGAACTGCGGGCTGAAGACCGAGCGATACCCCACGACACGGCCCTCGATCCCGTGGTCCGTGAGCAGGTCGCGTAGTCCCGCTCTGTACCGCCCACCCAGATCGGCGAGGTGGTCGGTGACACCCTCGTCTTCGACGATCCGGAGCGTCGCCTTCGTGGCGGCGAGCCCGATCGGGTGCCCCGAGTAGGTGCCGCTGATCACCACTCCAGAGGTATTGTCGCCGCCGGCCTGGGAGAGGAGTGGTCGAGAACCGCCGACCGCCGCGACCGGGTAGCCGTTGCCCATCGCCTTCGCGAGACAGGTGAGGTCGGGCGTCACGTCGAAGATGCCCTGTGCGCCGTGGATCGAGTGGCGAACCCCGGTGATCACCTCGTCGAAGATCAGCGGAACCCCCGCCCGCTCGGTCGCCTCACGGAGCGTGGACAGGAACTCTTCGGTGGGCAGGAGACACCCCACCGAGTGCGGGATCGGTTCGAGGATCACGCAGGCGACGTCGTCGCGTTCCTCGAGGGTCTCGGCCAGCGCGTCGGGGTCGTTGAACGGCAGGACGAGCGTGTTCTCCACGGCACCCCCGAGCATCCCGTCGGACTCGGGGTACGGCTCGCCGGCGTGTTCGGCGGGTGGGTAGACGTTGAGGTCGACGTAGTCGTGCCAGCCGTGGTAACAGCCCTCGAACTTGACGACTTTTTCCTCTCCGGTGTGTGCCCGTGCGAGACGGATCGCGTGGTAGGTCGCCTCCGTACCACTGTTACAGAACTTGAGCGCCTCGATACCTGCGAACAGATCGACGAGACGCTCTGCGACCTCGACCTCGAGTTCGGTCGTTCCCGCGCCGAAGAGCACACCCCGATCGATCGCCTCGTGGGCGGCTCTGTCCACCGCTTCGTGGCCGTGACCGAGGACGATCGGCCCGAAGGCGAGGTGGTAGTCCGTGAACCGGGTGCCCTCGACGGTCTCGAGCGTCGTCCCGCTCGCGCGCTCGAAGGCGACCGGCGAGGGGTCGTGCGCCTGCGCTCTGAGCCCCGTCTGCGCCCCGCCGGGGATGACCCGGCGAGCGCGCTCGACCACCCGCTCGCTGGTTTCGCGCTCGATTCGTCCTTGCTCGCTCACGATCGATCGACTCCCGTGTGCATCGGTCGTCACGCACGCGGCCCGCGTACATAAATCCGGCTCAGTACGGATAGTCCATCTGTGCGGCGACCTGCTCCCGGGTGTCCGTACCGTCGATCCGCTCGACCAGCGCGAGGCCGAGGTCGAGTCCGGAGGTCACCCCGCCAGCGGTGATCAGGTCGCCCTCGTCGACGACGCGTTCTCGGACCACCGTGCAGTACTCGGCGAGGTCGTCGTACGCCGAGGGGTGGGTCGTCGCCCGCCGTCCATCCAGGAACCCCACCGCACCGAGCAGCAGCGATCCGGTACACACCGACGAGAGCAAGTCGACATCGGCGGTGTCGAGCCAGCCGAGAAAGCCCTCGTCCTCGACCAGCTCGCGGGTTGCGAACCCGCCCGGGACGACGATCAGGTCGTAGCGGTCGAGCGGTCTGGAGACCGTATCGACACCGATATCCAGTCCCGCGCCCGCACGGACCCGCTCTCGCCGGCCACAGACCTCCCAGGAGACGTCCTCCCTGAACCCCATGGTCGCGAGCCTCGTGAGCGGGTCGTAGACGCCGACGAAGTCGAGTGCGGTCATCCCGTCGAAGACAACGAAACCGATTCGCATGAGCCCCGTTGGAAGCCAGAGGTCTTGCCCGTTGTGCTCGTGTCGCAAGGACCATACCCCGAGGCCTCGAGGGCCGACTATGCGACTCCGGATCGACGAGGAGCGGTTGCGAGGGGACATCGAGGCGAACGCGGGGTTCGGGGCCGTCGCCGGCGAGGGCCACGGCCGGACGAACCTCACCGGGAGCGAGGCGAACCGCGATGCGCGCGAGTACCTCGTCTCCCGGATGGAGGCCGCGGGACTAGAGGTGAGAGTCGACGCGGTGGGGAACGTCGTCGGTCACTGGACACCCGAGCGTGCGAGTCCGAGGAGAGAGCCGATCGCCTCGGGGAGCCACCTCGACTCGGTCCCCGAGGGTGGGATCTTCGACGGGCCACTCGGCGTCTACGCCGCACTCGAGTCGGTCCGGGCGATGCAGGACGCGGGGATCGAACCGGAGCGACCGATCGCGGTCGTGAGCTTCACCGAGGAGGAAGGGCAGCTCTTCGCGCCGGGGCTGCTCGGTTCCTCGGTGGCCGTCGGCGAGCGACGTGTCGAGGAGGCGCTCGCGCTCGACGACGGCGAGGGGCGGACGCTGGAGGACGCTCTGGAGGAGATCGGCTTCCGGGGCGAGGGACGCCTCGACGCCGCCGGCTGGGAGGCGTTCGTCGAACTCCACGTCGAACAGCACGACCGCCTTGAGACGATGGGGATCCCGGTGGGGATCGTGAGCGCCATCACGGGCATCACCCACTGTGCGGTCTCTATCCGGGGCGAGGCGAACCACGCGGGGGCGACGCCGATGGTCGATCGAACCGACGCTCTGTGTGCGGCGAGCGAGTTCGTCCTCGACGTCGAGCGCGCGGCGAACGAGACCGTCGCCGTCGACAGCGAGAGCGCCGTGGGGACCGTCGGCTCGCTCGAGGTCCGCCCGAACGCGACGAACGTCGTTCCCGGTTCCGTGGACCTGAGCGTCGACGTGCGCGACGTCGAGTACGACGCGATGAACGCGATCGTCGGCCGCGCGGAGCGAAGCCTCGCCCGGATCGAGCGCGAGCGCGGCGTCGAGACGACGCTGGATCGAGGCTTCGACCTGGAGCCGACGCCGATGTCCCCACGGGTCGGGGAGGCCGCACGGGCGGCGGGCGAGGAGGCGGGGATCACGACGATGGACCTGCACTCCGGAGCGGCTCACGACGCGATGCACGTCGCCCGGGTGACCGACGTCGGGATGCTCTTCGCGCCCTCGCGGGACGGCGTCTCGCACAGCCCACGGGAGTGGACCGACTGGGAGGACTGCGCTCGGGCGACGCGAGTGCTCGCCGGGACGCTCGCCCGCCTCGCGGGGACGACCCCGTAGGGTTTTCTCCCCCGGGTGCGAGCGATCGGTATGTCCGACGTCCTCGCCGACGACGTGGTGAGCTTCCTCAAAACGGCAGGTCCCGAGGGAGACGAGGTGCTCGCGGAGATGGACGCCTACGCCGAGCGCGAGGGCTTCCCGCACGTCGGTCCCGAGGTCGGTGGGTTCCTCCGGCTGCTCGTCCGGGTGGCCGGTGCAGAGCGCATCTTCGAGTTCGGCTCGGGTTACGGCTACTCGGCGTACTGGTTCGCGGGGGCGCTCTCCGAGGGTGACGAGATCGTCCTCACGGAGGTCGACGCCGACGAGCTTTCGATGGCCCGCGAGTACATGGATCGAGGCGGATTCGACGCCGACGTTCGGTACGAACTCGGCGACGCGATCGAGACGATCGATAGCTACGAGGGGCCGCTCGACGCCGTCCTGATCGACAACGAGAAGCACCGGTACAGAGAGGCGTTCGACGCGGTGCGGGAGAAACTCGCACCGGGTGCGGTCGTGATCGCGGACAACATGCTCGCCGCGAACACCGTCTACTACGACGACGTCGACCGACTGCTCCGTGGCGAGGAGACGGACGCGACGGACTCCGCACGCGGGGTCGCGGCGTACCTCGAACGAGTTCGCTCGGACCCGGACTGCGAGACGAGCGTCCTCCCGATCGGCGAGGGGATCGCGGTGACGCACGTCCGGTAACTCCCGGGAGTTACCCCCCGCTCCGCGAGCCGTTAAGTCCGTCTCGGAGTCCCCCGAGGTATGGTCACCCTCCAGCGCTGTCTCCGCCACCCCGACGAGCACCTAATGGAGCCGGTCCCGTTGCCGATCACGCTCGCCTGTGGGCTGTTCGTCGACCGCGTCCGCTCGCTCACCCACACCGAGATCACGCTCAGTACGCGCGAACGGATCGGTCACGCCACCACGTTCGACGAGTACGCCGACAGGGCGACCTCACTGACCGAGGGCTACGCGGAGGGCACTCCGGAGGGCGGCCCCGGCGACAGGTGGTTCTACACCGAGGGGACGGTCGTCTACGACGGAACGCGGGTCGCACGCGACCTGATCCTGATCGAGCGCCACCCGTTCGGCGCGCCCGTCGAGTCGGTGGAGGACCTCGCGGCGGAGCTCTCGGCGCTCTCGGAGACGCCCATCCGTACCGACGAGATCCGCGAGCCCACGTTCGATGGCGGCTGTTCCTGCTGCGGCTCGGACGGGGAGGTCCTCACCTTCGATCGGTGATCACTCGACCCGCCAGTCCCGGGAGGTCGTGTTCAGCCGCTCACAGCCCTCCTCGGTGACGACGACCAGATCCTCGATCCGGACGCCGAACTCGCCGTCGAGGTAGATCCCCGGTTCGACACTCGCGACCATCCCGGCTTCGAGTTCGCGATCGTTCCCGGCGACGACGTACGGCGGCTCGTGGACCTCGAGACCCACACCGTGGCCGGTCCTGTGCGTGAACTCCTCACCGTAGCCCGCCGACTCGATCACCTCGCGTGCCGCCCGGTCGACCTCGCTCGCCGCGACGCCCGGTTCGACCGCGTCGACCCCCGCTCGCTGTGCCTCCCGTACGACCTCGTGGACCTCCTCGAACCGTTCGGGAGGCTCACCGCCGAAGACGACGGTCCGGGTCTGGTCGCCGGGGTAGCCCTCGAACCGGGTCCCGAAATCGAGGACGACCGGGTCGCCCGCCTCGATCTCTCGACCGCCGTGTCGGTGGTGCGGGTGCGCGCCGTTCGGCCCGGAGCCGACGATCGGCTCGAACGAGAGCCCCTCGCCGCCCGCGGCCGCGAGCCGCGACTCGATCTCTGCGGCGAGCTCCGCCTCGGTCATCCCGATCGCCTCCTCCCCGAACCCTCGGACCTCCCGTACGACTCGATCGGTGATACGCGCCGCCTCCCGGAGCGACGCGAGTTCCGTCTCGTCCTTCACGATTCGGAGGTCGGCGACCAGCTCGCTCGCCAGGCCGAACTCGGTTCCGGGGAGGTGGGTCCGGACTTCGCGCGAGAAGAGCTCCCAGAGCCGGTCGTCGATCAGCACGCGTCCGGGCTCGAGGTCGGAGCCGAACTCCCGCACGAGCGCCGTCGGGTCGTCGCCGTCCGCCCAGGTCCGGAGGTCGGCGACGGGCGTCGTCCCCGAGAGCTGGTCGTCGTACATCTCCGGGACGACGAACGTCGCTCGGTCGGGGGAGACGAGCAGGAGGAAGTGGCGCTCGCTCGGCTCCTCTCTCACTCCGGTGAGATAGCACATCGTCGGTCCCGGCCCGGTGACGAGCGCGGAGCTATCCGTCTCCGAGAGTGCCTGTCGTACGCTATCGAGCCGGCTTCTGTAGCCGTCCATACCACGTCGATACCCGGGTGGCCCGAAGTCGTTTCGACACGGATCCACCACTCGGGAGTTGTTTTCGGTTTGGAGAACTATATGATCCCGGCGTCCTATCGCTCGCTATGGAGCTACTCGACGAGGAGATCATCCCGGAGTACGCCCGCGAGGTAAAGGCAGAGGCGCGTGCGTTCGCCGAGGAGTGGATCGAGCCGAACGCCGAGGAGTACTTCGGATCTGGAGAATACCCGTGGGAGATCCTCGAAGCCGGCCAGGACGCGGGGCTGGTCGCACAGGACATCGGCGAGACCTACGGCGGTCGGGACCTCGACGTGGTGGAGATCCTCGCGATCGCAGAGGAGTTCTTCCGGGCCGACGCTGGGATCGCGCTCACGCTCCAGCTCGCCAGTTTCGGCGCGGAGATCGTCGAGGAGTACGGCACCGAGGAGCAACGAGAGGAGTACCTGACTCCCGTCGCCAACGGCGAGGAGATCACGGGGCTCGCGGTCTCGGAACCCGACGCGGGAAGCGACCTGACGAGCGTCTCGACGACCGCCGCGAAGGACGACGGAGAGTACGTCATCGACGGCGAGAAGTTCTGGATCGGCAACGGCGTCGAGGCCGACTGGCTCACCGTCTTCGTCCGGACGGGCGAGAACAGCGACCGCTACTCGAACCACTCGTTGCTGATCGTCCCGACGGACATCGACGGCTACGAGGCCGAGCACATCCCGGAGAAGATGGCGATGCGCGCATCGAAACAGGCCCACATCACGTTCGACGGCGCGAGAGTGCCGGAGGAGAACCTCGTCGGCTACGAGAACGGCGGCTTCCTCCAGCTCGTCGACTTCTTCAACCACGGCCGGATCGTCGTCGGCGGCCACGGTCTCGGGCTCGCTGCGGCGGCCATCGAGGAGGCGTGGGCGTTCGTCCACGACCGGGAGGCGTTCGGGCGGGGAATCAACGAGTTTCAGGCGGTACAACACGGACTGGCGGACATGCGCCTCGAGTTCGAGGCCGCCCGCGCGCTCAACTACCGTGCGGCGAAGCACGTGAGGGACGGGATCAACCCCGGGTTCTGGGCGGCGATGGCGAAGACGAAGTCGACCGAGGTCGCAGTGGAGTGTTCCGAGCAGGCGATGCAGTTCCACGGCGGCCGGTCGATCTTCACCGACCGGCGGATCGCCCGGGTGTTCCGCGACGCCCGCATCCCCGTGATCTACGAGGGCGCGAACGAGGTCCAGCGGAACCTGATCTACAGACAGGCCTGATACGGACGGCTGTAACTGGGTACCGGTGATCGTCGGCCCGTACTGGCGGTCGCCGGTACGGGGCTTCGACCGTCCGTATGACTCCCACGGAGTTCGTTACTCGCGCGAGAGGTCACGGAAGGCCGTGGCGAACTCCTCGTGGCTCTCCAGGTCCGAGATGGCCTCGTCGACGCTCTCTCTCAGTTCGGCGAGGCGCTCTTCTAGCTCCTCGAACTCCTCGTTGTCCTCGAGTTCGCTCGGTGACTTCTCGGTCTCTAAGACCGCGCGCTTCGAGGCGAGGCTGTAGTACTCCTGCATCGCCCGGGTGTACTCGCTACGCTTGTGGACGCCCTCGACGGTCTCGAGCAGTTCGTCGCTGTCGACCGGCTTCACGAGGTAGTCGTCGAAGCCCATCTCGATGATGTCGAAGTCGGGGTCGACCGCGGTGACCATGACCACCCGGCAGTCGAGGTTCCGATCCCTGATCGCCTCCAGGACGTCGTCGCCGGAGAGCCCCGGCATCCGCCGGTCGAGTAAGACGACCGCGACGGCCTCGTCGATCGCCGAGAGCGCCTCGTCGCCGCTGTAGGCCGTCACTACCTCCCATCGATCGGAGAGCCAGGTGGAAAAGAGGTCCGCGAGCTGTGGCTCGTCGTCCACCACGAGGACGACCGGCTCGCGACAGTCGGAGGTGGAACCTTCCATCGTTGTCTCGGCTCTAGTCCGCGTCGGTATAAGTTAGCCGGCAAAACTGACACGCGGCGTACCGGTCACTCGGAAACGCCGGGCGAGATCCCCTCGAGCGCGAAGCGAACGAGCCTCGCCTCGACACGTTCCAGATCGGTTCCGGAGTCGAGCGCTCGCTCGCTCTTCGCGCTCATCCGCGCTTCCAGCGGCGAGTGGTCGGGTTCCTCCCGCACGTCGTCGAGCAGCGCCTCTAAGTCCTCTCTGAGGTCGAACGACGTGCGGGCGACGTTACACGCGAGAGCGGGTTCTGGTCCATCTCGAGGACCAGGTCGCGGACGAGCGCCCAGTCGGACTGGCAGAAGTGGATCGACACCTCGCCGACGACGTCGCGCAGGGCGACCACCTCGCCGTGTTTCATCAGCGGGATCGCACGGGGCGGGAGGTCGACTCTCGTTTCGGTCTCCGGGTCGCCACAGAGACAGCACGGCTGTTCGGTCTTTCCGGTGTACATACCGATAGCTGGGATCGCGAGGGAAAATCTCTCGCTAGTCGTCGGAGCCAGTGCCGACCCGCTCGGCGCGGGCGTCGAACCGGTCGAGCAGCGCGAGCAGCCCCACGGAGAGCGCGGCGCCGGTCAGCGCGAACCCGGCGAGGACGAGGAAGAAGGTGGCGAGACCGGGACCGTCGAGGAGGAAGCCGCCGATAGCGATCGAACCCGCGCCGAGGCCGAACTCCCCGAGGTACGTGAAGCCGTAGGAGAGTCCGCGGGTGTCGGCGGGGGTGTGGACCGCGACGGCCTCCTGGTAGAACGGCTGGATCGCGAAGAGGAAGAAGCCGACGAGCGCACAGAGCGCCACCAGCGGGAGCAGCCCCATGCCGCTCACGGGGACGAAGAGGACCGCGAGCGTGGCGAGGACCGTGAAGACGACCGCCAGTCCGCGTTCGACGGCGACCCGGTCGGTGGCCCGTCCACCGACGTACTGACCGGCCATCCCGACGACGAGGAGGTCGACGTAGACGTAGTCGGAGGGTTCGATCCCCTCGAAGCCGGCATCGATCGAGAGGTCGTCCATCGCGGGCACGTCGAGCAGGATCTCGGGGAGGTAGGTGAGGATCCCCCTGTAGAAGAGCCCCTCGAACGTGACGATGAGGAAGACGACGGCGAACGCACCCGCGAACAGCGCCCGGGAGTTCGAGACCAGGTCCGACAGCGAGAGCGCCTCGTCCGGGCCGGCAGCCTCCTCGGGGCTCGTGGCGGCGGTCGGGTCGAAGTCCGCGGAGAGGCCGTAGGCGGCGGCGAGGAGGCCGGGGATCGCGAGCGAGGCGGCGACGACCTGCCACGGGAAGAGGACCAGCAGGGTGGCGGCGACGAACGGCCCGAGCGCGATGCCGACGTTGCCGGCGATACCGTGCCAGGCGAAGACCGTGCCGCGCTCCTCGACGCCCGTGCTGATCAGCGAGAGCCCCGCGGGGTGGTAGACGCTCGCGGCGATCCCCCAGCAGACGAGGCCGATCGCGACGGTCGCGATCCCCGTCGCGAGCGCGAGCAGGAGGAAGGAGGCGCTCATACCGGCCAAACAGAGAACGATCAGGCGTTTCGTCCCGTAGCGGTCGGCGAGTATCCCGCCGGGGAGCGCGCCGAGGCCGAACGGGGCGTAGCCGAGGGCGACGACGATGCCCAGGAGCGCGACGCTCACGTCGAACTCCGAGAGCCAGACGACGAGGAAGATCGGGATCGACATCTCGAACCAGTGGACCAGCGAGTGACCGGCCATGGTGAAGCCGGCGATCGACCGGTCGTTCGCGTCGAGCGACATTCTCTACCGTATCCACGCCCGCCCGGGCTACTTAGCGCAACGGATTCGGGCACCCGAACACGGCGGATGGAACCACTTAACCCCGCGGCAGGACTCCGCGGGCACATGGACACCGACGAGCGCGCCCGTCTCGTGGGCCGGAACACGGAGGAGGTCGTCACCGACGACGAGCTCAGGGAGCTCCTCGGACGGCCCGACCCGAGCGTCTACATCGGCTACGCCCCGACCGGTGAGATGCACATCGGCCACTTCACGACGATCAGGAAGCTCGCGGACTTCCTGGAGGCCGGTCTCGACGTCACGGTACTGATAGCGGACCTCCACGCCCACCTCGACGACGAGAAGAGCCCGTTCGAGCTGCTCGACGCTCGATCTGCCTACTACCGCGAGGCGATCGAGGCGATGGTCGAGGTCGCGGGTGCCGATCCCACCCAGATCGAGTTCGTGAGAGGGACGGAGTTCGAGCTGAGCGAGGAGTACACGCTCTCGCTCTACCGCATGATGGCCGACACGACGCTCTCGCGTGCCCAGCGCGCGGGCAGCGAGGTCGTCCGTCAGTCCGACAGCCCGGCGCTCGGCGGGCTCGTCTACACGCTGATGCAGAGTCTGGACGTCGCCGCCCTCGACGCCGACATCGCCTACGGTGGCATCGACCAGCGCGGGATCTACATGCTCGCCCGCGAGGTCCTGCCCGATCACGGCCACGGGAAACCGGTCTGCGTCTTCGCGCCGCTGCTCTCGGGGCTCTCCGGCGGGAAGATGAGCGCGAGCGACGAGTCCTCGAGACTGTCGCTCACCGACGATCCCGCGGTGGTGAGAGAGAAGATCGACGGGGCGTACTGTCCGGCGGGCGAGGTGGAGGACAACGGCGTGCTGGAGTACCTCTCGTACCTGCTCTTTCCGATCCTGGAAGAGCGAGGCGAGCCGTTCGTCGTCGAGCGCCCGGAGGAGTACGGCGGGGAGCTCAGCTACGAGCGATACGACGCGCTCGAAGCCGACTTCGTCTCCGGCGAGCTCCACCCCGCGGATCTCAAGGGCGCGACTGGAGACTGCCTCGCCGAGGTTCTCGCGCCGATCAGAGAGCGGTTTGCGGGCTCGGAGCTGCTCGCCGAGGCCTACCCGGACGAGTACTGAACCGTTCCCCGAACGGGAAGTGGTCTTCTTGCCAGGTTCTATCGTTTCTCAGAGGAGGGTCGGCGTTTCCTTCGTGCCTCTCCGCCGATGGAGCACCCTCGCAGGTCGGATCGACGGTGGTGATCCTCACGGATCGGGGTAGACGATCCGCATCGGCAGGCCGTGGGCGTCGGTCGGCGGGATTTCGGGGACCGACGCGAGGTCGCCCGTGGCTCCCGAGACGGCCAGGGCGAGGGCGTCGAGCGCGTCGTCCCTGCTCACCTCCTTCCTCAGAAAGCGGTCGAGCACGTGGTCGTAGATCGCCTCGCTCCCCTCGAACCGTGAGGAGAGCACCGCGAGCCGTTCGTCGAGACCGCCCGGGTCCTGTTTCGAGTGCGCCATGGGTTCACCCCCGTTCAGCCCCGCGAAACAGAGCTCCGGGTGGGCCTCGGCGACCGTCCCCCGTGCGCGTGGCTCCGAACGGAGCAGCCGATCGACCTCGCGAATGCGCGGCGCGAGCGCCCAGCTCTGGATCGAGATCCGGTTTCCGACCAGCCGCTCGTTCACGACGCTGGCGGCCTCGCGATCCTCGCAGGCGAGCGCCGCCCGCGTCGGCACGGGGAAGACCGAGGACCCACGAGCGCCGAGGCGGTCCCTCGCGGCCCGATCGCAGTCCCGTGGGGCGTCCTCGGGCAGCCCGATCGGGACGTCGACGAGTATCAGCTCCGCAGCCCCGTACTCGCTCCAGAGCGCCTCGAACGACTCGAAGAGCCGGCACACCCACTCACCGCCCCGGATTCCGACCACAAGCCAGCCGCCCGGCGCGCCGTCGACGCCGACGATCAGGCTCACGATCGGCCGCTCAAACGGACTGCTGTGACTTCTTTACCGCTGGGACCGAACGACGGGTACCGGTCCCACCGGTACGGACGGAGGGCAGTCCGTATCAGAGCCACTCGTCGGCCCAGGCGACGATCTCGTCGAAGACCGGACAGAGCGAGAAGCCCTTCTCGGTGAGCTCGTAGTAGGTCGCGATCGGCGAGTCGGTCTCGACGCGACGCTCGACGAAGCCCGTCTCCTGGAGGTCCTCCAGCACGCGCGAGAGCGTGCGCGAACTCGCGCCGGTCGACCGTTTGAGCTCGTTGAACCGCTTCTCGCCGTCCTGGAGGTCGTGGAGCACGATCAGTCGCCACTGCGAGCCGATCTGCTCGACGGAGTCGATCACCGGACAGAACTCGCCTTCCTCCTCCGCGTGCGATGACATCGGTGTTACCTGCTGACGCCTTTGTTATGGAAGCGATATATAGGTTCCGTTGCGTACCAGGTAACGTGATGATACTGAAACTGCGGACGGCGAACCGGGGAGCGAGATGCTGAGCGGGATCGAGGGAGGGTTGCTCCTCGTCGCGCGGGTCGCCTTCGGCGGCGTGCTCGCGTTCACAGGACTGAATCACTTCCTCGACGGGGAGTCGATGGCCGGCTACGCCGAGGCGAAGGGGCTTCCGGCACCGAGGCTCGCGGTCGTGCTCTCGGGCGGAATGCTGCTCTTCGGCGGGCTGGCGATCGCCCTGGGCGTCCTCCCGCTGCTCGGTGCGGGCGCGATCGTCCTGTTCCTGCTCGTCGCGACGCCCACGATGCACGACTTTTGGGCGGCACCCGAAGAGCAGCGGCAGTCTGAGATGACCGCGTTCCTGAAGAACGTGGGGTTGCTCGCCGGTGCGCTGGCGTTTATGCTCCTGGCGAGCCTCTCCTGGCCGTACGCACTCCTCGCGTGAGTTCGCGAGCGAACCGACCCCACGATCACGAACCCAATCCACATGACAGACGACATCCCAGTCACCGCGGAGCTGCCCGAGAGCGTCATCCGAGTAACCGGCACCGACCACATCACGCTGATCGGCAGCAACGTCGAGGACACGATCGAGTACTACCGGGACGTCCTCGGCATGCCGCTCGTGCTGCGACAGCCGAACCTCGACCAGCCGGAGGTGACCCACCTCTTCTTCGACACCGGCGACGGCCGGATGTTGACCTTTTTCGTCACCGAGGACAGGCCCTCCCACCAGGGGCCACAGCGTCCGGGCGTCGGTGCGGTCCACCACCTCGCGTTCTCGATCCCCCCTGAGGAGTTCATCTCCACGAAAGAGCGCCTGGACGAGGCGGGCTACCGCTACAACGAGTTCGACCGCGGGGCGTTTCACTCGCTGTACACCAGCGATCACAACGGTCTCGTGATCGAACTTGCGACCGACAAGTACGACATTCCCGACGACCGCCGCGGCGAGGTGCTCGCGCTCGCCCAGAAGACGCGCGTCGAGGCCGGTGCACGCTACGTCGACGACGAGCACGTCGAGGCCGCACTGGAGGAACTCGGCCTCGAGGTCGACCCCCACGAACTGCCCGACGCACCGACCGGCGCCGGGATCTGATACGGACTGCTGAACGTCCACCGTTCAGCCTGGTACCCACCTCTCGACCCGAGGGCTACACAGGGACAGCAGTTCGTACGAACCGAGGTCGATCCCTCGGAGTTCGGAAAAGCCGGTGTCCGGGGTCGAATTTCACCCCACCATCTCCTCGATCCGATCCAGCGCCCGCTCACACACGGGCACGTACCCCACGCCCCACAGCGGCAGTTCGAACCCCACGCGACAGCTCCCGTTGTACGGCTCGACGCGGTGGCCGGTCGCAGGGATCTGCGCGACGCGCCAGGTCCAGCGCAGGTCCCGACAGGAGGTGATCTCGAAGGGGACCCAGATGGTCCCGGCGACCTGAACACGACCGGTCGACCCCTCCCGGATGAATCGACGAGAACACTCCACGTCCGTCACCGAGGGTCCCCACTCGGGCCACCGGTGGGTGTCGACCAGCAGTTTCCAGGCGACCTCCGCCGGGGCGTCGACGGTCCTGGAGACGAGCAGTCGCCGGCCGTCCGCGGTCCAGAGGAGCTCCATACACCACTATCGACCGCGATCGACAAACCACTCGCGCCCGGCCGAAGGCGATTTGTATCAGGTGTCTAGAACCGTCAGTATGGAGCTGACGACGACCGAAAGCGTTCCGGGACGAGAGATCACCGAGAGTTTGGGCCCGGTGACGGGCAACACGGTGCGAGCGAAGAACGCCTTTCGCGACTTCACACAGGGGATCAGGAACATCACCGGTGGGGAGCTGAAGGCGTACACCGACCTGTTGAGCGAGGCACGAACCGAGGCGCTCTCGAGAATGGCGGCGGAGGCCGATGAGATGGGCGCGGACGCGGTAGTGAATATCCGCTACGAGACCTCACAGATCGCCGAAGGAGGATCGGAGATCCTCGCCTACGGCACCGCGGTGCGGCTCCGGTAGGCGCGCTCGGGACCAGGGGTTCTTATCGGAGAGCGATCCAGACACGACAGCCCTATGCAGCGCGACCCGGGAGGAGTGAGTGTGACCTGGCGGGAGATCTTCGGACACGACGAGCCCTACGACAGCCAGACGGAGGGGATCGAGACGGCGATCGGGGTGGGGCAGGAACACGGATACACGGTGATCGAGGGCGCCTGCGGGACGGGCAAGACGATGCTCGCGCTCACCGCGGGGCTCTCGCTCGTCCGGGATCCCGGTACGGAGTACGAGCGGGTGCTCGTGCTGACGAGCGTGAAACAGCAGCTCAGACAGTTCGAGGAGGACGTCCGGACGATCAACGCGGGGCTCCCCGAGGACTGGACGCCCGTTTCTGGACTCACGCTCGTCGGGAAGGCCGACGTCTGTCCGTACAGCCGCGAGCGCGAGGCCGGGATCAGTAGGAAAAACGTCTACGACCGCTGCGAGACGCTCCGGGACCGGACCCGCGACCTCTCGGGAAACGGCGGGCCGACGACGGCCGCGACGCTCGCCACGGAGGCGCGAAGCCAGCAGGTGGGGCTCGCGGACTCGGGAGCGAGCGGGGGCGTGGACTACCTGGAGACGGCGGGCGAGCCCGCACCCTACCCGACGCACCTGCCGGAGTACGACGACGTCGCTTTCTGTCCGTTCTACGCCGAGTACCTCGACGCGCTTCCCGACGACGGCGAGCGGGTCGAGGCGGTGCCGTTCGATCTCACCGAGGTGGGAATGATCGACCCGGACGAGCTCGTCGGGCTCTCGGTCTCACACGGCACCTGCCCGCACTCGATGATGGGTGCGCTGCTCTCGGAGGTCGAGGTCGTCGTCGGCAACTACTACCACGCCTTCGACCCGACGACGCTCGCGGCGTTCACCGGGGGGCTGCTCGACGAGTCGACCTTCCTCGTCTGCGACGAGGCGCACATGCTCGAACCGCGGGTTCGAGAGCTGGTCAGCGACGGGGTGGGCGACACGACGCTCAGGGACGCCGAGAGCGAGCTCACGCGGGTGATCCAGCCGCTCAAGTTCGACGATGAGGGAAGCGAGACGACTGACGCCGAACTCGTGAGAGCCGAGCTCGCGGAGGGGGAGGTCACGCTCGCCGAACTCGAACGGACCCGCGGGTTCGTTCGCGACCTGCGCGGTGAGATCGACCGCAGAGTGCGAGAACACCTCGACCACGAGCACCCGGCCTGGCGCTCCGACCCCACCTCACTCCCCGACGAGGAGATCCCGTTGCGCGAGCCGGAGGTGCCCGAACCGGACGGGATCAGCGAGTGGGCCGAGCGCGAGGGCTACGGCGGGGGCGTCTGGGTACGCTCGCACGCGGTCGGTGCGGTCGTCGAACGGGTGCTGAACGAGGCCGACGACGAGGAGCGGACGCGGGCGGCACCGCTCGTCGGTCGGGTGCTCGGCGAGTGGTACCGTGCCGACCACGAGCGCTACTTCCGGGAGATCGAACTCGATCGGACCTGGAACGAACTCGAACCGGCTGACTCCTGGCGACGGCCCTACTCGGCACGCCTCGCGCTGCACAACTGTGTCCCCGGCGACGCGATCGCCGAGCGCCTCGCAGAGTTCGGCGGCGGCATCCTGATGAGCGCGACGCTCGAACCGTTCTCGGTCTTCCGGCGGGTGACGGGTCTCGACGACCTGCGCGAGGGCGGCCGACCGGTCGAGGAGCGTGTCTACCCGCTCGCCTTCCCCGAGGAGAACCGAGAGAGCTTCGCGGTGGCCGCCCCGAAGTTCACCTACGGGAACCGGGGGCCGGTCGGGGAGGCGAACGACGTCCGGCGGCACTACGCCGACCTGCTCTCGGAGGTCTGTTCACTCCCCGGCAATACACTGATAGGAATGCCGAACTACGCCGAGGCGGAGTGGGCCGCCGGAGCGCTCGGTGCACGGGTCGAGAAGACCGTCCTCCTCGACGAGTCCTCGGGCGACGACACAACCGAGGGACTCAAACGAGAGTTCTTCGCGGGGGAGGGGAAGGTGCTCGTCACGAGTCTCCGAGGAACGCTCACCGAGGGCGTCGACTACCGGGGTGATCGGCTCTCTGCGGCCGCGGTCTGCGGGGTGCCGATCGTGAACACGGCGAGCCCCAGAACCCGTGCGGTGCGGGCTGCCTACGACCGCGTCTTCGGCAACGGCTTCGAGTACGCGCTCACCGTTCCCGCGGTGCGGAAGGCACGACAGGCGGTCGGACGGGTGATCAGAGGCGAAGAGGAGGTCGGCGTCCGGGTGTTCCTCGACGAGCGCTACGCCCGCGACTCGTGGGACAGCGTCCGGGGCTACCTCCCGGAGGGCGAACGCGAGGAGTTCCAGCCGGTGAGCCCGGACATGCTCTCGCTGGGGCTCGAGCGCTTTTCGGAGCGAGGCCTTTAATCCCAGCGTCCCTACGAGGGGTATGTTCGCCGACGAGGACGAGGTGATCGAGCAGGTCGGCTACCGGCTGATGAGCCAGGGCGTCTACTTCCAGTCGGTCGAGGAGCGGGGAGGGGAGCTCCGGATCGAGTACGAGACGGTCGCGCCGGGCGAGGGTATCCCCCGCCAGCAGATGGGCCGGGTGATCAACACGTTCCGCGACGCGATCGAGGAGGGCTGGGAGCCGACCGGTCTCCACGTTGCAGTCTACGACACGGACGGGGAGTTCAGGGGGCGCTGGGGGATGGAGGCGGAGTGGCTCCGGTCGCTTGAGGCGGAGGAGTTGACCGAGGTCGAGTTCTCCCGGCGCGTGCTCTCGACGGTCTCGTTCGACGAGCGAGAAGACAGTTAACCGTCGGGCACCCCGTCCGAACCGAGTCCCCGATGTGCCTGCTCTCGACCTGCCGACGCTCCCCCGCGAGGGGGTCGCCGTACTGCGAGGGCCACGCCTGGCTCGACCCGAGCGTCGACCCGCTCGACAGCGCGGTCTCGGAGGTGACCGAGACGATCCGCAAGCGGTGGGACGACCTCGCCGAACGCCACGCCGGAAAGCGCTACCGTCTTCACCGGACTCGGGCACTACGGATCGCCCGACCGGTCGCGCTCGCCTGGGACGTCCCCACGAGCGAGGTGCTCGCCGGCGCCAGGGAGCGGCTGCTCGCGGAGCTCGACCTCGTCTCGCTCTCGGTGGAGTGAACCGGAACGCGAAAGGCGGAGAGGCCGAACCGTGAGCCGTGCGCGGCGTTCTCGTCCGGGCCGGTGGATCGCTCGCGCGCTCGCTCGATCGCGCGGGCGTGATCGCGGAGCACCGGCTCCGCCCGACGCTCTCGCTCGCGTGGCCACGGGTGCTGACCGGCGTCGCGCTGATGAGCAAGCAGACCGCGGACGTGGCGATGGTCGGTCTCGTCCTCGGACCGCCCGCGATCGCCGGCCTCGCGTTCGCCTATGCCTTCTGGGGGATCGTCACGTTCCTCGCGATCGGGCTCGCCGGCGGGACGATCGCGCTCGTCAGCCAGCACTACGGCGCCGAACGGTTCGACCGCGCGGAGCTGGCGGTGAAGGCGAGCCTGGTGCTGTCGGTGGCCATCTCGATCCCGCTCTCGGCCGCCTACGTTGTCGGCGCGGCGTCGCTGATCGGGCTGCTCTCCTCGGACCCGGCGGCGATCGGCTACGGCACCGCCTACCTCGCGGTCCTCGCCCCCGCGGCGGTCTTCGAGTTCCTCAACATGATCGTCTCGCGCACCTACGCGGCGATCGGCGACACGTACACCCCGATGATCGTCCGCGTCGCGGGCGGTCTCCTCAACATCACGCTCAACGCGATCTTCATCTTCGGCCTCGAGATGGGCGTCGTCGGCGCGGCGCTCGGGACCGGCATCTCGCTCGCGGCCGTGACCGTCGCCTTCGCGTGGGGGATCGTCGGGAACCGGTATCCGGTGATCGACCGACCACCGCTCCCGGTCCCGGTCACCCGCTCCCGGCCGCACGTGGAGGGTCCGCTCACGAGACAGCTCCTCTCGATCTCGCTCCCCCTGATGGGCCGACGCGCGGCCGAGACGGCGCTGATCTTCCCGCTGCTCGCCATCGCGGGCACGTTCGGCACGTCGGTCGTCGCGGCGCTCGAGATCGGACGGCGGGTGCGGGGGCTGATCGACAGCCTGAGCTGGGGCTTCTCGATCGCTGCGAGCACGCTCGTCGGGCAGACCCTCGGTCGCGAGGACGAGGCGGAGGCGGAGGCCTACGGACGGGAGATCCTCCGCTTCTCGCTCTCGTGTTACGTACTGCTCGCGGTCTGTGTGATTGCGCTCGCGAACCCGATCGCGGGGGTCTTCACGGACGACCCGGAGACGCTCTCGCTCGCGATGGTCTTCGTCGCCGTCGGCGCGGTGAGCGTCCTCGGTCTCGGCCTCGACGGATCGGTCACCGGGGCGCTCCGCGGCGCGGGCGACACCCGCTTCCCCTTCCTCGCGACGGTCGTGGGGATGTACCTCGTCGCGCTCCCGGTCGCGTACGCGGGGACACTCGGCCTCGGTCTCGGCGTCGCCGCGCTCTACGTCGCGATGGTCGCCGAGACCGTCGTCCCCGCCCTGCTCAACTACTACCGGTTCGGGACCGGGAAGTGGAAGTCGGTAAGCCGGGGGTACAGGGAGACGCCGGGCGACTGAGCGGCCGCCGTGGCCGACTCGATCCGATACGATCGCTCGCTTCCACCGGAGCCCGGAGCTCTCGGGAGCGCTCGCGTGTCGACCCGTGCCGTCCGTACCGCCGAGACGAAAGCGGCTTAGGCTCCGGGTCCGTGAGTCGAGGTGAATGCGGATCGTCGCCCACCGTGGCTGTGCGGATCAGTACCCCGAGAACACGGTCGGTGCGGTCCGGGCCTGCTCGCCCCACGTCGACATGATCGAGGTCGACGTCAGACGGTGCGGGTCGGGCGAGCTCGTCGCCTTCCACGACCAAAACCTCTCGCGGCTCACCGGCGTCGACCGGCGCGTCGACGTCACCGACTACGAGGAGATGAGCGAGTTCGAGATCCTCGACTCGGGCGAGCGGATCCCGACGCTCTCCGAGCTCCTCGGTTCCGTCCCCGACGGCGTCGGTCTCAACCTCGAGCTCAAGCGGGCCGGGATGGCGCGGGAGCTCCTCCGGACGATCGAGGGGATCGAGAACGAGGTCCTGGTCTCGTCGTTCGTCCCCGAGGCGCTCTGGGAGCTCAGAGGGCACGACGACGAGGTCGGCCTCGCGCCGGTCTTCTCGGAACGACCCGAGGAGAACACCGACCTCGCGGTCGAGCTCGACGCCGTCATGGTCCACCCCGAGTTCGACCTCTGTCTGGAGAACGGCCTCGTGGAGCGAGCTGCCGACCACGACCTCGAGGTGAACGCTTGGAGCGTCTCGACGCTCTCGGAGGCGCGGACGCTCGCGGCCGCCGGCGTCGACGGTCTCATCACCGACCGGTGGGACCTCCTCTGACGGTGCGGCTGATCGCTCACCGTGGCTTCGCGGGCGAACACCCCGAGAACACCCTCGCCGCCGTCCGCGCCACCGCTCGGCTCGCCGACGCGATCGAGATCGACGTCAGGCGGTGTGGGTCGGGCGAGCTCGTCGCCTTCCACGACCGGAACCTCTCGCGGCTCACCGGCGTCCGGAAACCCCTCGCGGAGACGCCCTACGACGAACTCGGGGAGCTCTCGGTGCTCGATTCGGGCGAGCACGTCCCACGACTCGAGGAGGTGTTCGAGGCGCTCTCGCCCGACGTCGAGGTGATCCCCGAGCTGAAAGAGCCCGGTCTGCTCGACGACGTCGTCGACCTCGCGACCCGGAACGGTCACGACCCGCTGGTCTCGGCCGCCGACCCTGGCGCACTCTCGGAGGCCCGATCGGTCGATGGGGAGATTCGCCGCGCGCTGGTCGTCCCCGGATCGCTCCCGGTGCAGCTGCTCGAACCGGTCGTCCCCGGCCACCCGAACTGGCTCTACGCCCGCGAGGACGTGCGGCGAGCGATCGGACTCGCCGACCGGCTCGGCTGCGAGGCGATCCACCCCCGTCTCGGGCTCCCGCTCGCGACCGACCTCGTCGAACGCGCACACGGGGCCGGCCTGCGCGTCGAGGCGTGGACGGCGACGACCGAGCGGGAGTTCAGACGGCTGCGCGTCGCGGGCGTCGACGGAGTGATCGCGGACCGGCCGTTCGGTTAGGCGAGCACGACTACCGCGGCGGTCGCGAGCGCGCCGACCGCGATCAGCGCTGCACTCGCCATCCCGACGGGTCTGACGATCGATCGGCGCATCGAAGCGGCGAGGGCGACCTTCGTGGCGACGCTCACAGCTGTGGCGACGACGACGCCGATCGCGGCGGTCGTCGGTGCGAGCTGGCCGTTACCCACGAGGACGACCGCGGTGGTCGCGACCGATCCCGACGAGACGAGCCCGCCGAGCGCGCTCGTGAGCACGAAACCGGCCTCGCCGACGGTGGCCTGGGCGGCCGCCGAGGCGACGAGCACGACGAGGAAGAGCGTGCCGAACTTCAGCGCGGATTTGAGGCTGAACGGCGAGTCGAACTCCGCATCGAACCCGCCGGACCAGTCCCCGACCCGCAGGGAGATCGCGACCCCCGCGAGCGTCATCAGGACCAGCGGGAGGCCGACGAGCAGCGCGAGTTCGGGGAGAAAGAGCACGACGATCACGGCGTTACGGAACGACATCGCCGAGATGGCGAGCAGGATTCCGCCGACGGCGAGGCGGTCGAACCCGTCCTCGCCGGTCCGGGAGGCGAGTTCGCCGACGACCGCCGTCGAGTTCACCAGCCCGCCGAGGAAGCCACTGAGGCCGATCCCCTCCGCGCCGTAGGTCTGGATCAGCACGTAGTTGGCGAACCCGATAGCGCTCATCGCGATGACGAGCAGCCAGACGGTGCGAGGGTCGATCGCGTTCCACGGCCCGAGCGGCTCCGTCGGGAGCAGTGGGTAGACGACGAACGCGAGGATGGCGAGCTCGCTCGCGCTCCTGACCTCCTCGTGCGAGAGCTCGCGCGCGAAGCCGTGGAGCTCGCGCTTTAACACGAGCAACAGCGAGGAGAGCAGCGCGACGACGACGCCCTCGAGCTCGTAGCCCGAGGCGACGAGGATGCCGACGCCGTAGGCGACGAGGAGGCTGACGCTCGTCGTGAGCGAGAGACCGTGGTCCTCCTCGAACAGCCCACGAACCCCCATGAACACCCCCTGGGCGACGACGAGCAGCCCGCCGACGACGAGGAGGGGCTCGTGACCGAGGATGGTGAACACGGCGCCCGCGAGTGTGATCAGCGCGAACGTCCGGATGCCCGCGGCCTTCCCCGACCACTCGCGTTCCAGCCCGAGGAAGGTGCCCAGCGCCGTCGCCAGCAGGAGCTGGATCACCGTCGGACTGACCGATGCGAGCAGCTCGTCCAGCATTACTATGTAGAGTATATACTGCTATGTACCTATGCGTTACGCCTGCACCGAAACGGACGCAGTAGGCCGAGGTCGTGTTGGACGGGGGATCGGAGGCGTGGTCGATCCGTATCTACCGCGAGGAGTACGACATACGATATTATCTATATACTCTATGTATTCGGGAAGGGCCCGTGTCGACCCCTCCCGATCACGGTCGGTCTTCGGACCTCCCGGCGTCGAGGTCGGCGAGGATCTCCTCGGCGTGACCCTCCGGGGAGACGCCCTCGTAGGCGGCGACGACCGTCCCGTCGTCGATCACGTACGTGTTCCTGAACGTGCCGTCGAAGACGTTCCCGAACATCTCCTTCTCGCCGTAGGAGTCGTAGGCGCTCGCGACCTCGCCGTCGGGATCGCTGAGCAGTCGGAACGGCAGGTCGTAGCTCTCGGCGAACGACGCGAGGTCGGAGACGGGGTCGTCGCTGATCCCGAGCACCGCGATCCCCCGCTCGTCGAACTCCTCGTACCGGTCCCGGAAGCCACAGGCCTCGGTCGTACAGCCGGGGGTGTCGGCTCTGGGGTAGAAGTAGACGACGACGGGGCCGTCGAACTCCTCGGAGCTCACCGTCTCGCCGTGCTGGTCCTCGAGTGCGAACGCCGGGGCCTCCTCGCCTACGTCGAGCATACGCGCAGTGAACGGCCGACCCTCCAAACCGTTACGGTCCGTCGCCGCTCTCGGGTTCGGTCGGTCGCGGACGACCGTAGGTCTCTCTCACGGTCTCCGCGAGCGTCGATCCCCTCCGGGCGACGAGGTAGACCAGCACGAACTCGACCTCGGGCGACCGGATGACGAAGGCTTCGTGTGGAGGGTCGGCGTGCTCGCCGAGCCGTTCGAACAGCGGCTCGATCGGGAGCGTCCCCGTGGCGAACTCGTCGAAGACCTCACGCGCGCCACCGTCGGCGAAGGCGTAGAGCGCACCGTTCGCCACCCCGTCCGTGCTGTAGGTGGTCCGAGAGCCGACCGCCTCGCCCGCCCGCCGGGTCTCCACACAGAGCTCGCGTGCGAGCGCGAACAGCGGCTCCGCACCGTCGACGAACTCGATCAGGCTCCGCTCGCGCACGCTCGCCTCGATCAGCTCCGCTCGGCCATCGTCCCAGGTGACGGTCCCGTCGATCAGGTATCCGGGACGAACCCCTCCGGTCCGCTCGGTGGGTTCGACCGTCGTCGCTTCTATCGTCTCCACGTCCACGAGGATCAGTCCCTCGCCGTGTGGGTCCTCCAGCACGCGGAAGCGGCCCTCGCTCGTCGGTCGCACGGGGTCACGTCGGGGCGAGTGGGCAAAAGCCGACCGAAAGCCACTCGCCGGGGGAGGGGGAAGGGGACGTATGCGCCAGTCGACGTACGTCCGCCTCGGCCTGCTCGCGTTCGGGCTGATCCTCGCGACGTTCGTCGTCCGCGGGACGACACGGCTCGTGATCGGTGACCGGACGTCGATGCTGCTCTCGCTCCCCTTCGGGCTCGCGGCGCTCGCGCTCCTCTGTCTGCTGTTCGCGCTCGCGATGCTCTCGGTCACCAGGCTCCGACCGATCGAACCCGACGGCGAGTGATATAGGTAGCCGGAGGGTCCACCCTCGTCATGGACAGAGCCGGTGCGGCGCTCGGTGGGCTCGCGTTCGCCGTCCTGATCTTCGGCGGGTTCGTCGCCATGCGCTGGGTCACGCGCCTGCTGTACGCCACCTACCGCTTCGCCGAGACGATGGGACTGCTGCTGTTCGCGCTGTTGCTGGGCTACCTCCTCTACCGGATCCTCCTCGGGAGTTCGGACGACCCTCGTCGAGGGCTCTAGTGCCGTTTTAAGCGTGATCTGTTGGGTGTAGCTGACGGAGTTCGATAGGGACTGTCGTGAGCGTGTTCGGTATCGATCTCTCCGAACGAGAAGCAGCCATCCCATCAGACCCCACCGCGAAAATCCGAACTGACCGGGAAGATCGTTCACTTTCGCCCTGCTTGGCTCGTATATACCCTCTCCAGAACCCTTCCTTCTAGTGGAGCAACCCTCCGGCAGAGCGGGTCGCGAGCGAGGTAGATCGGTAGGTGGAGCAACTGAAGATTGGAGGGGACTCACAACGAAAGACACGACGATGACTACCACCGACGTAAACGCCGAAACAGGAATGCAAGAGAACCCGATCCGATCGCCGATCGGCGACGGGGGAAGTGCGATGCAGAAGATCACCCCGAACCTCTGGTTCGACGGAAACGCAGAAGACGCGGTGACTCGGTACACGAGTCTATTCGACGACGCGAAGATTGGAACCATCAGTCGCTACGACGAAGCGTCAGCGAACGCCTCCGGCCAGCCGGAAGGAAGCGTCTTGACGGTAGAATTCGGGCTGGAAGGTCAGGCGTTCGTCGCGCTCAACGGTGGACCCCAATTTCCGTTCACTCCCGCGATATCGTTTATCGTCAACTGCCCCACCCGAGACGCGGTGGACGACCTGTGGGCGCATCTGTCGCCTGGGGGTGAGCAGCTGATGCCCCTCGGTTCGTATCCGTTCAGCGACCGATACGGCTGGACCACCGACGAGTTCGGCGTGTCGTGGCAGCTGATCTACGCTGACGACGTCCCGAAGCGGAAAATCGTCCCATCGTTGATGTTCGTCGGCGATAGGTGTGGCCAGGCCGAAGAAGCGATCAGCTTCTATACGTCGATATTCGATGACGCAGAGGTCGGTGCTATCGCCCGCTACGGTCCGGACCAGCATCCTGACGGGGAAGGTACGGTCATGTTCGCCGACTTCACGCTCTGCGGTCAGCGGTTCGCCGCGATGGACAGCGCTCGAGAACACGGCTTCGACATCAACGAATCGATCTCGTTCATCGTCGGCTGTGCGAACCAGAAAGAGGTCGACTACTTCTGGGAGGCACTCACTGCCGACGGCGGTGAGGAGGGACAGTGCGGCTGGCTCGAAGACAGGTACGGCATGTCCTGGCAGATCGTCCCGACACTCCTCCCCGAACTCCTCCAAGACGAGGATGCCGAAAAAGCAGCTCGAGTCATGGAGGCGATGTTGAAGATGGAGAAGCTCGACATAGCGGACCTAGAGGAGGCATATGACCGATAGTTCGGAAGGAACATCCATCCAGACGAGGAACTCGGCGCCTCTGCAGGCCACGCGCTCGACGGTGCGAGCATCACGACGCTCGACCAGCTAGCCGACCTCCCCGAGAGGGACGTCGAGGAGCTACACGAGATCGATCCAAGCGCGCTCGAAACACCCCGCGAGGCGATCGAGACGCACGGTACGTCGTTTTGAGAGGGCGTCTGATGACGACGGAATCGTCAACCGAGGGTGCGAGCACGGAAGTCACGAGAGTCGCCCAAGCGCCCCGCGAAGCGAAGTATCGAGCCTTTCTCGATCCGGATGTCCATCGTGACTCGCACCGGAAGGATAAGCGACCACGCACATCGCTTCGACCCTCACGAGGGTGGCGAGTTCCGCATCTCGCTGATGTACCAGAATCCGTCGGATTCCCGGGTGGGGCGGGTGGCATTAACCTTGCAGTTTAGGGCTGAAGCGGCTCTAGTCCGTCTCACAGCAGACGGTCCACTCAACGTCGCTCTCCGAGCGGAGCCGGTCGAAGAACGCCGAGAGCGCCCGCTCGTCGGTGTCGGGGAGCAGCTGGAGCTGCACGGAATCGGCGGCGACGACGACCCGGAAGAGGCTTCCGACCTCGTGGTCGCAGACGAGGTAGACCGGGAGCGGGAGGTCGAACCAGTCCCCGGCGGTGTACCGCTCGGCGTCGAGCACGTCCTCGACCCACCGCTCGACGGGGCCGTCCTCCGGCGAGAGCGTGTAGACTACCCTCCCGGCGTACTCGACGCCTCCGTCGTCGAGCACGCGCTCCGGACGGGTCGGCGCGTCGAACGCGGGGTCGTCGCTCATCGAGCGCTGTTATCGCCCCGCCGACCTAAACCCAGCGGCCGGGCGGAAAACGGGGCCACTGGAGGTCCGAGCGGCCGAGAGAGACCTCACGGGACCTGTGACAGGTTTCCGATACCCATATATGACCCCGAAGCGTGTTTGTCAGCGTCATGCGACGAACGTACCACACGCAGCCGCGCACCCGTCGAGCACTCCTCGGAACGATCGGGGGGGTCGGCGCGCTCACGCTCGCCGGCTGTGTCGGCGAGGAGCCGGAGGACGACGACGACGAGGACGCGGCGGACCCGGACGACGACGGCGAGGAGCCCGACGACGACGCCGAACCCGACGACGACGGGGAAGACCTCGACGACGACGCCGAACCCGAGGAGGGTGGCGAGCGCCTCGCCTGGCACGCGGGCGGCACCGAAGGTACCTACTACCCGCTCTCGGGCGAGATGAAGAGCATCGTCGAGGAGCACACCCCACACGTCCTGCAGGTGCAGGCGACGGGGGCCTCGGTCGAGAACGTCGGCAGCCTCGACGACGGCTCGGCGGACTTCGCGCTGATCCAGAACGACGTCGCCTACTTCGCGTTCAACGGCACGGGTCTCGAGGAGTTCGAGGGCGACCCGATCGAGTCGATCCGCGGGGTCGCGACGCTCTACCCCGAGACGATCCACATCATCACCCGCCCAGAGGCGGAGGTCGAGAGCCTGGAGGACTTGGAGGGCCGACCCGTGAACACCGGCGACCTCGGCAGCGGGACGCAGGTCAACGCCCTGCAGATCCTCGAGACGGTCGGGCTCACCACCGACGACTTCTCGGAACAGAACACCGGCTTCGGCACCGCAGCCGACCAGCTCAGGGACGGCGACGTCGACGCGGCGTTCATCGTCGGCGGCTGGCCGGTCGGCGCGGTCGAGGACCTCTCCCAGACCGTCGACATCGCGATCCTGAACATCGACGCGGAGACGCGCGAGGAGATCCTCGACGGTGCCGAGTGGTTCGCCGAGGACACGATCCCCGGCGGCACCTACGACGGCGTCGACGACGACGTCGACACGGTCTCGGTCCAGGCGATGATCGCGACCCGGGAGGATTTGGACGAGGGGATCGTCGAGGAGGTCACGGCGGCGATCTTCGACAACGTCGACGACTTCTCGATCAAGGCCGACTTCATCGACGTCGACACCGCACAGGACGGGATGTCGGTCGAACTCCACCCCGGTGCGGAAGCCTACTTCAGCTAGGGCCCGCACAGCCGTGGCACCTCTCCCCGATCACGTCGGCTCGCTTTCCGTCGTAGCCGTCGCGCTCGTCGTCTGTGTGGCGACCGCCGGCGCGGTCGGGGCCGGAAACGTGCTCACGATCACCGATGGGGAGGGGACGGTCCTCTACTCCACACCCGTCTCGGACGGGACGCTCGTAACCGTCGAGTACACCCACAGCGTCGAGAAGACCCTCGTGACGGAGGAGTACGCGGTCTCGGGGACCACGCTCTCGCCGACGCGGATGCTCTTCGACTCCTACGGCGCAGGCCTGCCATCGGACGCCGCCGTCGAACGCGCCGACGACGGCCGCTACGTCACCTACCCCGAGGGAAGCCACGAGGCCGTCCACCTCTCGCCGGGACCGATCGCGGGCCACACCCTGACCGTCGGCGAGGAGACCGTCGACCTGGTCGAACTCGCCGACGGTGAGAGCGTCCGGATCTCGGTCGAACCCCGCCTCGGAGCCCTCCCTCTCCAAGCCACCCATGTCGTCTGATCACACCGACACGCCGGACATCGCAGCGAGCGCCGACCCCGAGGACGTACTGACCGAAGAGGAACAGGAACGGCTGCTCCAGGAGGTCGAGAAACGGCGTACGCTCACGGGGCCGGTCGTCCTGCTGGTCGCGCTGATCGGCATCACCTTCTCGGCGTTCCAGATGTGGATCGCCGCAAGGAGCTACACCTTCTACCTCGCGGTGCCGCTCACCGACATCCAGTACACGATCACCAGTCTCCAGCAGCTCCAGGTGAACGCCATCCACGTCACGTTCGCGCTGGTGCTCTCCTTTCTGCTCTTTCCCTCGACGACCGGCGAGGGACCGCTCTCGCGCCGCGGTGCCCGGATCGTCCCCGCCGCGCGCGAGCGCGTCGGTGCCGGGAGCCCGCTCGCGGCCGGGCTCACCCGAATACAGGGCGGCGTCCGTTGGGCCGCCCTCGACCCCGGACGCGACCGGATCACGCCCGTCGACGTCGGCATGATCGGGCTCTCGCTGCTGATCCCGCTCTACATGATCCGGGAGTTCGACGAGATCCGGGCGATGCGCGCACGGGGGCTCGCCGCCGGCCGGTCGATCGACGAGGTCTACCCGCTGCTCGAGCTGCCGGTCTCGATCCTGGTCGCCGTCGGGATCCCGCTCGATCAGGTCTCCTACGCCTTCCTCCTCGGCGCGGTGGGGATCCTGCTCGTGATGGAGGCGACCCGACGGGTGCTGAGCCTCTTTCTGATGATCCTCGTCGGGCTGTTCGTCGCCTACGCCCGCTTCGGCTACCTGCTCCCGACCGATATCGCCGTGATCGGCTCGCTCGCGATCCCAAACCTCACCTGGGCGAGCATCATCAGCGCGCTCTGGTACACCGACCAGGGCGTCTTCGGCATCCCGGTGACGGTCTCGGTCCGCTTCATCTACATCTTCATCCTCTTCGGGGCGTTCCTCGAGATGAGCGGCGCGGGCAAGTGGTTCATCGACCTCGCCTACTCGCTGACCGGCACCCGCCGTGGCGGCCCCGCGAAGGCGAGCGTCGTCTCCTCGGGGTTCATGGGGATGCTCTCGGGCTCGTCGGTGGCGAACACCGTCACCACCGGCGCGTTCACCATCCCGCTGATGAAGCGCTCTGGCTACTCGCCGGAGTTCTCGGGTGCGGTCGAGTCCTCGACCTCCTCCGGCGGCCAGATCCTCCCGCCCGTGATGGGCGCGGCGGCGTTCCTGATCGTCGAGTACACCGGCACCCCGTTCCGCGAGGTGATCATCGCGGCGACGCTCCCCGCGATCGCCTTCTTCGTCGGGATGTGGGTGATGGTCCACCTCGAAGCTGGACGACAGGAGATCGGCGGGATCGACCGGAGCGAACTCGGGTCGATACCGGGCTACCTGACGGTGGGCTGGTTCTACCTCGTTCCCGTCCTCCTGTTGCTCTACTACCTCGTGATCGCCCGGCTCTCGGTCGGCCGCGCCGGCTGGCTCACCATCGTCGCCGTCGTCGCGCTGATCGCGTTCATCGCCGCCTACGAGGAGCGGACGAGAGTGCCGCTCATCGGCGCCATCCTCGCCGTCTTCCTCGCGAACACCGCGGCGTTCGCCACCGCGGGTGTGAGCCTCGCGGGCGTCGTCTCGGGGGCCGCCGGCGAGACGCTCTCGTTCGCGGAGGGGATCCGAGCCTCGTTGGGAACGCTCGACGTGGTGGTGTTGATCGTGAGCCTGCTGTTCGTCGCCGCCCGTCCCCGGGGCGACGCGCCGCTGCTCGAACTCGATCCCTCCGTCGGCGAGACCGCAGACCGCGCGAACGAGCTCACGGGACGGTCGTTCGCCACCACCAAACCCGGGACCTTCCTCACGTTCGTCCTCCGATCGATGGACTCGGGGGCGCGAACCGCGACCACCGTCGTGATCGCCGTCGCCGCGGCGGGCGTCATCCCGGGCGTGATCGCCGTCAGCGGGCTGGGTCCGAACCTCGCGGCCCTGATCGAGGCGGTGAGCGGGGGCTCGTTCATCGTCCTGTTGCTGCTCACCGGGATCTCGGCGGTGATCCTCGGGATGGGGATGCCGACCACCGTCATGTACATCATCCTCGTCGCGATGCTCGGCGGGCCGATCGCCGAGTTCGGCATCGCCATCCTGGCGGCGCACCTGTTCATCCTCTACTTCGGGCTGATGGCCGACGTCACCCCGCCGGTCGCGGTCGCCGCGTTCGCCGCCGCGGGCGTCGCGAAGGCCGACGAGTTCGCCACCGCGATCATCGCGTTCATGCTCTCGCTGAACAAGATCCTCGTCCCGTTCGCGTTCGTCTTCTCGCCAGGGATCCTGCTGCTCCGTCCCGACGAGGAGGGCTACCGGATCATCACCGCCGCCGACGTCGCCGACGTCGGCTTTTTCGTTCCGGAGGTCGCCATCCCGATCGTCGGGATGTTCGTCGGCGTCTACGCGATGGGCGTCGCGATCATCGGCTACTACCAGGACGAGGTGAGCACGCCCCAGCGCGTGCTGTTCGGGATCTCCTCGGTGGCGATGATGGCGCCCGCGCTCTTCCTGCTCTCGGCGCAGGGGATCGGCCGGTGGGCCGGCGTCTGGCTGATCCTCGACCAGCCGATGTTCGACCTCGGTCTGCGCGCACTCGGACTCGTGTTGCTGGTCGCGCTCCTCGTCGTCAACCGCCGGGGAACGGACGAGGCGGAGCCGCAGCCGACGGGTGCCAGCGCGACCCGCTGATCGGTCGAAACCCGTCGAGTTTAGCACCCGTCGACGCGGAGGAGCGACATGGCCGACCCTCCCGACCGGATCGAACGCTCGCGGTTCGACCCTCGCGAGGTTCGGATCGAGCGCTCGCCCGCGGCGCTCGCGAGAAACGGCCTCGTCGTGCTCGCCTGGACCGCGCTGCTCGCCTGGCTGTTCGCGAGACGGAGCTATCCGGAGACCGCGTTCTACGCGCTCGCGGTCGGCGCGCTCGTCTTCTACCTGATCCTGCTCGCCTCGGTCGACTCCCGGGTGAGCGACGCTGACGGGGGGGCCGAACGATCGGAGCGAAACCGCAAGGGCTGATACGGCGCCGTCGAACGTGCGGGTATGGCGATCCACACCGCGATGAACGCGCTCCACCTGCTGTTCGCCGCCCTCTGGGTCGGCAGCGTGTTCTTCGTCACCCTCGGCGTCCTCCCGTTCGCTCGGAGAGGTGAGTTCAACGCCGCCCCCCTCGAATCGGTCGTCTCCCGGCTGAAGACCGTCTCCCGGGCGAGCGTACTCGTCCTACTCGTCACCGGCGGCCACCTCGCGGGGACGGGCTACACGACCGAAACCCTGTTCGGTTCGACCCGCGGCCACCTCGTCCTCGCGATGGTCGCGCTCTGGTTCGTCCTCGCGGCGCTCGTCGAGGTCGGGTCGGCCAGGCTCGCCCGCGGGCTGGCCGAGCGAAAGGTCAGAGAGCCCGCCGCGCGAGCGCGGCCCTTCTTCCTCGCGGCGTCGGCCGTCGGCGTGCTCCTGTTCGTCAACGCCGCGCTCATCACCAGCCCGCTCTCGTTCTGAGCGATGGTCGACGCCCTCCTCGGTGCCGGACTCGCGCTCGTCGCGGCGCTCGCCTGGGCCGCCCAGTACGTCTTCGTCAGGCTCGCGACGACCGACGGCTCCACGCTCGACGCCGTGACGGTCGCGCTGATCTGTAACGTCCTCATCGTCGTCCCCCTCGCGGTGGTGTTCTCCTCGCCCGCGGAGGTGACGAGCCTCGAAGCCGTCGGCGCGTTCGTCGGTGCCGGTCTGGCCGGCTCGCTGTTCGGCCGGCTCTGTCAGTTCCGGGCGGTCGAGACGATCGGAGCCAGTCGATCGGCACCGGTCGTCGCCTCGACCGCGCTCTTCTCGACCGTCCTCGCCGTCGCCTTCCTGGGAGAGGCGCTAACCCTCGTCCACGCCCTCGGTATCGTCCTGATCGTCGCGGGCGTCGCCTACATCTCCTGGGAGACGGCGAGCGAGGAAGCGGAGGTCCCGCTCCGAGAGGTCGGCCTCTCGCTCGCGGTCCCGCTCGGCGCGGCGGTCTTCTTCGCGATCGAACCGGTGTTCATCTCCTGGGGACTCGCCGACGGGACGCCCGTGCTCGCCGGCTTCGCGATCAAGGTCACGGCCGCTTCCGTAGGATTTCTCCTCGCGCTCGCGCTCACCCGGTCGTTGCCCGACTCCGACCTACTCGGTCCCAGCCTCCGGTGGTACGTCGCCGCCGGCGTCGCCAGCACGCTCGCCCTCGGGGCGTACTTCCTCGCGCTCGAGATCGCCCCGGTGGTCGTCGTCGTCCCGATCATCCAGGTCTCACCGCTCGCGGTGCTCGTCCTCTCCTATACCTTCCTCCCGCGTGGACTCGAACGGGTCACCTGGGATCTGGCGGTCGCCGCGAGCGTCGTCGTGGCCGGTGCGATCGTCGTCTCGGTCTCGGGGTGAGTCGTTCGAACCCGGCTCCCCGGTTTGGAGTCCCAGAAAGGGTATGAATAGTCCCCGAAACTCGTTCGCATGGACGATACGATGCTCGTCCTCGTAGGCGTTCAAGTCCCGCTCGTCGGCCTCAGCGCGCACGTCGTCATCCCGGAGTCGAATACGTTCTGGGTGCTCGCGTTCTCCTCGCTGTTCGTCGGGACCGGGATCGTCGGCGTCGCGGTCGCGTCATCGGGGCTCGACGACTGAGCCCTTCGGTCGAACCCGCCGTTCTGCCGCCTCGGGTACGCTTTTGTGAACCGCCCGCACACACCGTGCATGGAGTACACCACCCTCGGATCGACGGGGCTGAACGTGAGCCGGATCTGTCTCGGCTGCATGAGCTTCGGCTCGAAGGAGTGGCGCCAGTGGGTGTTAGAAGACGAGGAGGGGAGAGAACTCGTCGAGCGGGCGATCGACCTCGGGATCAACTTCTTCGACACCGCGAACATGTACTCGCGTGGGGAGTCCGAACGGATCCTCGGCGAGGCGCTCTCGGGCTACGACCGCGACTGGCCGGTCGTCGCGACGAAGGTCTACAACCCGATGGACGAGGGGAACCCGAACGCACGCGGCCTCTCGCGGAAGGCGATCGAGCAGGAGCTCGAGAACAGCCTCGAGAGACTCGACATGGAGACGGTCGACCTCTACCAGATCCACCGCTACGACGAGGAGACGCCGATCGAGGAGACGCTCGGCACCCTCGACGACGCGGTCAGGCGAGGGACGGTGAGATACGTCGGCGCGAGCTCGATGTGGGCCTACCAGTTCGCCGACGCGCTCGCGACGAGCCGGCTCTTAGACCTCGAACGGTTCGTCTCGATGCAGAACCACTACAACCTCGTCTACCGCGAGGAAGAACGCGAGATGCTGCCGCTCTGTCGCGATGAGGGGATCGGCGTGATCCCGTGGAGCCCGCTCGCCCGAGGATATCTCGCCAGGCCACACGATGAGATCGACGCCACGACGCGTGGAAGCACGGAAGAGCACATCTACCGACACCCGTACCGCGAGGGCGGCGGTCGCGAGATCAACGAGCGCGTCGAGGAGCTCGCCGCGGAGGAGGACGCGACGATGGCACAGATCGGCCTCGCATGGCTGCTCTCGAAGGATGCGGTCGACGCGCCCATCGTCGGGACGACGAGCGTCGAGCACCTGGAGCAGGCCGTCGCGGCGCTCGACATCTCGCTCTCGGGGAGCGATATCGAGTACCTCGAGGAGCCGTACGAGCCGGTTCGCGTCTCCGGTCACGACTGAGCGCCCGCCGGATCCCGGTTTCGTACCACGTCTCGATCTCTCTCCCCGTTGGATGCGCCGAGAGTAGTCTAAGTTCAACAGTCGTACTCGGTTCGTGATTGGGGACGAAGGGTGCGATGCAAACACTGTTGGTCGCCATCGACGTACACCCACCATGAGCGCGGCAGACCCACAGCCGATCGTGACGTTTCCCGAGGCCCTCTCGACACGCGGGGGCTGGCTCGAGCCCTTTCTCTGGTACGACCGGATGCGACGGGAGTCCCCGGTTCGCTACGACGGGACGCGAGAGGTGTGGGACGTCTTCGCCTACGAGGAGGTGAAGGCGGTGCTCTCCGACGACAGCGCGTTCTCGGTCGACCCGATGAACCTCCCGAGCGAGCGCTCGACGGAGATGGAGGAGTCGCCGATGACCGAGACGATGCTCTTCACTGACCCGCCGGAGCACCGTCGGCTCCGCGCGGTCGCGGAGAGCGAGTTCAGACCGAACGCCGTGGCCGACCTCGAACCCGCGATCAGACGGATCACGCGCGAACGCGTAGAAGACGCGCTCTCCGAACCCGAGTTCGACTTCGTCGCCGACCTCGCGTACCCGGTGCCGGTGATCGTCATCGCGGAGCTGCTCGGCGTGCCCGCCGACGACAGGGATCGGTTCAAGTCCTGGTCGGACACGCTCGTCGCCCGCCCGGACGAGGAGACCAGAGAGGGGTTCGAGCGACTCCAGCGCGAGCAGGAGACGGCGCTCTCCGAACTCCAGGAGTACTTCGCCGGAATGATCGACCGGCGCCGTACGGACCCGCGCGAGGACCTGATCAGCGCGGTGGTCCACGACGAGGAGGCCGAACTCACCGAGCGCGAACTGATCGGCTTCTGTATGCTGTTGCTCGTCGCGGGCAACATCACGACGACGAACCTGCTCTCGAACGCGCTACGGTGTCTGGAGGGCCGACCGGAGCTCACGCGCCTGATCGTGGAGGACGAGACGGCGAGGAGCCACACGGTCGAGGAGGTCCTCCGGTACCGCTCGCCCGTCCAGGCGTTCTTCCGGGTCGCGAAGCGGGAGGCCGACCTCGGCGGGCAGACTATCACCCCCGGCGAGGGGGTCGTCGCGTGGATCGGCTCGGCAAACCGGGATCCGAGGAAGTTCGACTCGCCCGACGAGTTCGACCCGACGCGCTCGCCGAACCAGCACATCGCGTTCGGCCACGGGACCCACTACTGTCTGGGCGCGCCGCTTGCGAGGTTGGAGGCGTCCGTAGTGCTCTCGGAGCTGTTCGAGCGGATCGAGGGCTTCGAGATCCGGACGGACGAACTGCAGCCGGTGCGCAGTTCGTTCATCTACGGCGTCGAGTCGCTTCCCGTCGCGGTCGAGTGAACCGGATCGCTTTTTCGCCTCGCTCCCCTCCACGGAGACATGACAGTCGAGACGGCCGACGACGCGCGGTCGAAAGCGAGGGAAGCCCTCGAGGTGGCGGGGTACGACGACGTCTCGCTCACCGACGAGCCACACCAGCAGACGGCGACCTGGGTCGTACCTGCCGAAGCCGACGGCGAGCGGCTGAACGTCCACGTCAGCGAGAACGGCGAGTCCGAGATCGCCGAGATCGACGGGTAGCTACCGGAGTCGGCCGAGGAACCGGTACTCCTCGTGGGGATCGTAGTTCGCGAACGCGAGGCTGTTGGTCATCACCGAGACGGACGAACCGGCCATCGCGAGCCCCGCGAGCGCGGGGTTGAGCAGGCCGAGCGAGGCGATCGGGATCAGCGTCACGTTGTAGGCGAACGCCCAGAAGAGGTTCTGGCGCACCTTCGTGATCGTCGCCTCGGAGATCCGGATCGCCTTCAGCACGTCCGCGGGATCGTCGCGCATCAGCGTAACGTCCGCCGACTCGATCGCGACGTCGGTCCCGGACCCGATCGCGACGCCGACGTGGGCGGCGGTGAGCGCGGGCGCGTCGTTGACCCCGTCGCCGACCATCATCGCCCGCGCCCCCTCTCTCTGGATCGCCTCGATCTCGTCGGCCTTGTCCTCGGGCAACACCTCCGACCGGACGTGTTCCTCGTCGATCCCGACCTCCCTCGCGACCGCCCGTGCCGTCCGGTCGTTGTCGCCGGTGAGCATCACGACTCGCAGGCCCCGGTCTCGAAGCGCGCTCACCGTCTCCTTCGCGCTCTCTCTCACCGTGTCGGCGCTCGCGATAACCCCGAGAAGCTCACCGTCGCGGGCGACGAGCATCGCGGTCTTGCCCTCGCTCTCCAGACGCTGCATCGTCTCCTCTACCTCGCCCGGATCGACGCCCGCCTCGCCCAGCAGTCTCCGGTTGCCGACGAGCACCTCGCTTCCCGCGACCGTCGCGCGGATCCCGTGACCGGGGACGTTCTCGAAGCCCTCCGGATCGTTCGTCTCGACCCCTCGATCGCGAGCGCCCTCGACGATCGCTCGCGCCAAGGGATGTTCGGAGCCGGACTCCGCGCTCGCTGCCGCTGCGAGCACCGCCTCCTCGGTCGTCCGGGGTTCGAGGACACCCCCGTCGGGGAGGCCGCCGTCCGCTCGCGCCTCGTCGACCGGGACGACGTCGGTCAGGCGCATCTCGCCGTGGGTCAGCGTCCCGGTCTTGTCGAAGACGACCGTGTCGATCCCGCGGGCCTTCTCGAGGATATCCGCACCCTTGTAGAGCACGCCGTTGGTCGCGGAGATGGTCGAGCCGACCATCGTCGCCGCGGGCGTCGCCAGCCCGAGCGCACAGGGACAGGCGATCAGGAGGGCGGAGGCGAGGACGATCATCGAGAACTCGATCACGGGAACGCCGCCAGCGACGGGTCCGCCGCCGACGGGCTCCCAGAGCGGCAGCGCCGTCGTCACCGCGTAGATCGTCTCGGGGAACGCGAACCAGACGGTCGCCCAGAGGAGCGCGTTCGCGATCACCGCGGGGACGAAGTACGCGCTCACCCGATCGACCAGCCGCTGGATCTCCGGCTGGCGGGCCTGGGCCTCCTTCACCCGCTCGACGATCTGCTGGATCGCGGTGTCCTCTCCGACCTTCGTCGCCTCCACCACGAGCAGCCCGTTCTCGTTGATCGTGCTCCCGACGACCTCGTCACCCTCCGTCTTCTCCACCGGGACGGACTCGCCGGTGACCATCGACTCGTCGACGGCGCTCTCTCCGTCGAGAACGACGCCGTCGGTCGGGATCCGCTCGCCGGGCCTGACCTTCATGTGGTCGCCGACTTCGACCGCCGAGAGCGGAACGACGACCTCCTCGCCCTCTCTGACGAGCGTCGCCTCCTCGGCCTCCATCTCCAGCAGTGATCTGAGGGCGTCGCTCGCGCGCGCCTTCGAGCGGGCTTCGAGCCAGTTCCCGAGGGTGATGAACCAGAGGATGAACGCCACCGCCTCGAAGTAGAGCCCGCCGTCGGCGACGGCTCCCAGGAGGACGGCCGTACTGAACAGGTAGCCCGCGCTCGTCCCGACGGCGACGAGCGTGTCCATGTTCGCCCGGCGGTTCTTCGAGAAGGCCCGCCACGCCCCCACGAGGAACTCCCTTCCGAGCGTCGCCATCAGCACCGTCGCGAGGCCGAACTCCAGCCAGCCCGGCGGATGGGCGATCCCGTGCGGGACGGGCGAGGCGACCCCTGCAAGCCCGAACAGCATGTCGACCATCATCGGGACGAACGGGAGGGTGAGGACGCCACCGAAGAGGACGAGCCGCCACTGCTTTCGCATCTCGCGTTCGATCGCCGACTCCCTGCGCTCGGTCAGCGCCTGGCCGTCCTCTCCCTCGTCCTCCCGGACGGGTTCGTAGCCCGCAGCCGCGACCGCGTCGTAGATCGCAGGGAGCGAGAGCTGAGCCGGGTTGAACTCGACGTGTGCCTCGTCGGTCGCGAAGTTGGCGTCGACGCGGAGCACGCCCGGCAGCCCCTCCACCGCCTCCTCGACGCTGGCCGAGCAGGTGGCACAGCTCATTCCGCCGACCTCAATCCGCGCGCTCGCGCGCTCGGGCTCGTAGCCCGCGCCCTCGATCGCCTCGTAGATCGCAGAGAGCGAAACCCGGTCGGGATCGTACTCGACGTGGGCCTCGTCGGTCGCGAAGTTCGCACTCACCGACGTCACCCCGGAGAGCGCGCGCACCGCCTCCTCGACGCTCCCCGAACAGGTCGCACACGACATACCGGAGACCTCGATCCCCGTCCGCTCTGAACTCATCGTCCTACTAGAGGGGCTCCCCCTTGAACGGGGTTGTCCTTTCGATTCCAAAGCACGGGGCCGAGGTGAGCTACGAATCGACTCCCTGGGCGAGCGACTCGTAGCGGTCGACGTAGAGCCGTTCGCACGACGAACAGCAGAAGTGCTTCCGGTCGCCGTCGACCCGTCGGCTCACGCCGCCCGGTCCGACCGGGTTCTCGCACTCGACGCAGGTCAACGAGAACTCCGCGCCGCCGACCGAGGGCGTCCACTCCACGTCCGCGAGGAGCGCCACCTCTTCCACGTCGACCTCGGTGCCGAGCGACGCCGAGAGCCAGGTCCGCACGTCCCGATCGGGGGCGTTCGCGTGGACGACGAGGTCCCCGTCCGCCGTCTGGAAGACGTGTTCGACCGCCTCCAGCGCCACGAGCGCGTCGCGAATCTCGCCCACCCGCCCGGAGTCGACGGCGAGCGTCACGAGGACCGGCGTGCCGTTCTCAAGCGTCGAGCGGTCCAGGTCGACCGTGAACCGCCGGACGACGCCCGCCTCCCGCAACCGCGAGATCCGATCGGAGACCGCAGGCGGCGAGAGCCCGACGTGTTCGGCGAGATCGCTGTACGGCCGGCGGGCGTCCTCGATCAGCAACGAGAGTAGTTCGAGGTCGACGTCGTCGAGGTCGGTCATGCGGCAGCTACGGACAGGATACGAAAGTAGATTCCGGAGTTCGCCTTCGGTCAAACGACGAACCGGCACCTACTACCGAACGATCGAAAGGCTAACGGTGAAAAAGGTTGCGGCACTACCGACGGGTGTGAGCTACACACTGACCGTCACCGAGATGAAGTGTACCGGCTGCGAGGACACCGTCACTGACGCGGTGGGCGAGATCGACGGCGTTTCGGAGGTCACGGCCGACCACGAGGCGGACAGGGTCACCGTCGAGGGCGACGCCGACGAGGGCGAGGTCCGAGACGCGATCGAGGGTGCGGGCTTCGAGGTCGCGGGGTAGTCCCGATCACGACGGCGGGGACCGCTCCGAGTCGGCGATCATCGCCCCGACGGCCTCACCGGTCTCCGTGAGGACGTACCCCCGGTCGGTTTTGCGGACGAACGGTCCGCGCAGACGTCCGAGGTGGTAGTTGAACCTGCCGGTGTCGCGGACGTCCGTCAGCCGGCGGAGTTCGGAGAACGAGAGCGCCGTCTCTCCGGTGACCGTACAGCCGCGCTCGTAGAGCGCTTCGACGACCCGGAGCCGGGTGTCGTCGGCGAGCAGATCGAACGTCTCCGGGAGGGTCGGCGCCCCGGGCGCCTCTCCGAGCGCCTCCCGGATCGGGCGCCCCGGCCCGGGATCAGCGTCCGTCATCGAAGGAGACGTCCTCGACGGAGACCTCGACGACCGTCGGCCGGCCGGCCTCGTCGCGGCTCCAGGCGAGCCGGGGGACGATCGGGTACTCCTCGATCCCCTCCTCGATCCGGAGCGTCGCCGTCTCGCCCCGGGCGAGCGACTCGACGATCCGTCGACGGGCCTCCGGCGGGAAGGCGTTCATGCCCTCGACCCCCCTGCCACGTCGGATCGCGACGACCTCGACCGCGAGCCCGTTCCGGTCGGTCCGGAGCGACACCCGAAGCGGGATCTGACAGCTCGGGTCGTCCTCGGAGCCCTCGAAGACAACCACGGCGTCCTCGGCGGCGGAGAGCGCCGACATCTCCTCGTCCAGGTCGTCCTCCCAGCCCGTCGGCTCCGGGCCGAGACCGCCGACCGACGCCCGGATCGAGTTCGCGACCTTCTGGCGGATCTCGCGCTGGAGCTCGTCGGCCAGGTCCGCCTCCGGCGCGCTCCACCGCCCCCCCGTCCCGGCACCCACTCCGTACCCGCCGCGGGACCGACGGAGCCCCCGGTGGAGCACCTCCTCCCACGAGAGGTCGAGTTCGTTCTTCCGTGCTCGCATCCGCTCGAACACCTCGTCGTCGTCGATCGAGATCCTGATCTCCCGGGTCATATGTGTGTCTTCGTTGTAGCCATATATAAATACCCTCCAAATCGACTCATGTAGAACTCACATAGATGTGAGTCGGGCCGGTTCCTGTGGAGATCCGGCCGGTTTCGTCGACGCTGTGCGGTCGGTTCCGATCGCGTCCTCGTCCGTCCGGTCTCACTCGTCGTCCGGGTACCCCAGGGTGTGGAACTCGCGGTTCGGTCGCATGTCCGCGAGGTGAGCCATCCTGTTGCTGAGGTTGAAGAAGCTCGCGACGCTCCCGACGTCCCAGATCGCTTCGGGAGTGAAACCGACCTCGCGGAGCCGTTCGAGGTCCCGTTCCTCGACCGTCTCGGGAGCTTCGGTGAGTTTGACTGCGAGATCGAGCATCCGTCGGTGTCGCTCGCTCAGCTCGGCGGTCCGGTAGTTCGCGACGAGCTGGTCGGCGAGTTCGGGGTTCTCCGAGTAGATCCGTAAGAGTGCGCCGTGGGCGACGTTGCAGTAGTAGCAGTGGTTCACGCCGGAGACGGCGACGACGATCATCTCCACCTCCTCGCGGGTGAGCGCTCCCTCCTCGACGAGCGCGTCGTAGTAGGCGAAGAAGGCACGCGACTGTGCGGGCCGGAAGCCGTAGGCGAGGAAGACGTTCGGGGTGAACCCCGCGCGCTCGGTCTCGGCCTCGATCCGTTCGCGGAGGTCCGCGGGGAGTTCCTCGGGATCGGGCACGTCGAATCGGGTCATCGCGGGTGTCTCCTCGGTCATGGCTCACCCTCGTCCGGTCGGAGTATAATACTCACCACACCCCGGCGCGGCCGAGCGCGACGATCGCGGCGTAGCCGAAGATACCGGCGACGAAGAGCACGACCGGGATCAGGAACGGGCCGAACGTCTCGACCAGCGCGTCGACGACCAGCGGATCCATGCCCGGGGTTGGGAGCCAGCGAGTATACCGTTGTCCCGTCGGCCCCGACGCCCGCGGTGAGATGCACTCATAATCCCCCCGTTCCAAGCGAGGGTATGTACAAGTACGGCCACATCGGGGCCGCGCTGACGCTCTACGCGCCGGTGGGATTTCTCCTCCTGACGCTGGGCCTCGGCGAACTCGCGGTTCTCGGCGGGCTCCTCTCGATCGCGCTCTCGACACTTCCCGACGCCGATCACGCCCTGCCGCTCGTCTCCCACCGGGGGATCACCCACACCGTCTACTTCGCGCTCGCCGTCGGCGGGATCGTCGGCGCTGCGGGCTACCTCTCAGCGGACCTGCTCGGCTACGACCCGCTGCTGCTCGCCTCCGTGGGGTTCGGTGTGAGTACGCTCGCCATCGTCTCGCACCTGCTGGCCGACTCGATCACCCCGATGGGGATCCGCCCGTTCACGCCACTGTGGGGCTGGCACTACTCCGCGAACGTCGTCCCCGCGAAGAACCCGATCGCGAACCTCCTCCTGCTCGCAACGGGGATCATGGCCGTCACCGTCGCGCTGGTCCTCGCCGTCGGGCTCTAGAGCTTCGTCAGCACGTCCTCGATCTCCGCGATCGAGTCGATGACGTGAGTCGGCTCGACCGGAGAGCGCGCGATCGCCCGGTCGTCGGTCACGCCGGTCCGCACGAGCACGCTCTGCATCCCCGCCCGCTCGCCCATCGCGAGGTCGGTGTCGAGACGATCGCCGATCACGAGACAGTCCTCTAAAGGAACTCCGATCGCCGCTCTCACCGCCTCTATCGTCGTCTCCGAGGGCTTTCCCATCATCCGATCCGGCTCGCGACCGCTCACGCCGGCGATCGCCCGCACGATCGCTCCCGACCCGGGAACGACGCGGTTCTCCCCGACCGGGATCGTCACGTCGGGGTCGGTCCCCACGAACAGCGTCCCCTCGTCGGAGAGTGCGACGAGCGATTCGGTGAGGGTGTCGTAGGAGAACTCCCGATCGATCGAGGCGACGAGGACCGCCGCACGCGACGGCTCCTCGGTGAGCGTGAGACCCTCCTCCGAGAGCTGTGTCCGAAGTCCCGACTCGCCGATCACGTAGATCGTCCCCTCCGGGTGTTCGCTGGCGAGGTTCGACGCCGTAATCGAGCCGGCGGTGAGCAGGTCCTCGGAGGCGACGTCGAAGCCGAGGCGGCGGAGCCGCTCGGCGTACGCCGCCCGCGTCTCGATCGGGTTGTTCGAGACGAACAGCGGGTCGATCCCCGCCTCGCGGAGCCGCGAGACGGCCTCGATCGCGCCGGGGACCACGCTCGTTCCCCGGACGACCGTCCCGTCGACGTCGATCACCGCACCCCTCATACGGACCGCCGTGAGTCGTTTCCGGAACGACCCCGAACCACGCAGCGGTCGCTCCGGTAGACAGCCACAGCCGTCCGTATCACGCCGCGTTCCACGGGGCCTCCTCGAAGTCGACCAGCCGGCGTCGCTCTTCCAGCGCGTCGATCTTCTCGATCTCTCCGGGCTCGAGTTCCTCCGCGAGCGCGAGCGCCCGGTAGTTCTCCGCTATGTGCCCTCCACGGGCCTTCGGGATCGGGTAGATCCCTTTCTCGATCGCCCACGCGAGGGCGACCTGCGCCGCGGTCGCGTCGTGGCGCTCGGCCACGTCGTTGATTTCAGGCACCGAAAACAGCTCCCCCCTCGCGATCGGCGAGTAGGCGACGAGGTGGTGGCCGTCCTCGGCGGCGAACTCGCGTAGTCGCTCCTGTGGGAGCAGCGGATGACACTCGACCTGGTGGGCGAAGATCGGTTCGTCGAGTTCCCGCCGAGCGACCTGTAGCTGGTCGATCCGGAAGTTCGATAGCCCCACGTGTTCGATCACCCCTCGCTCCCGGAGTTCGGAGAGCGCCGAGAGCGTCTCGTCGGGGTCGTACGTGTTCAGCGGCCAGTGGACGTAGAGCAGGTCGATCGTCTCGACGCCGAGTTTCTTCCTGCTCGCCTCGGCGCTCTCGAGAACGTCCTCGTAGGCGAGGTTTCCGGTCGAGAGCTTGGTGGCGAGGAAGAGCTCCTCGCGGGGGACGGCGGCGTTCTCGATCGCGTCGCCGACGAACGCCTCGTTCTCGTAGCCCTGTGCGGTGTCGATATGTCGGTAGCCGACGTCGATCGCGCGTTCGACGCTCTCGACGCACTCTTCGGGGTCCTCGAGCTTGTACGTCCCGAACCCGAGTCGTGGGAGGTCGATCGTCATACCGACACGTGGGGAACCGACGAGCAAAACGACTGGGGTTATGAGAGCGAGGAGAAACGGTTAGCACCCCCGGAGGAGATACCCACACCATGTCCGGCATCGTCTTCTTCGCGACCGAACGACGCGACGCGGTGGTGGAGTTCTACCGCGAACACCTCGACGCCGAGATCTGGCTCTCACAGACCGACTGTACGGTCCTCGATCGGGGTGGCTTTCGCTTCGGCTTCTGCTCGCGCGAGTCGGCGGAGACGTGTGGCATCCTCACGTTCGTCGAGGACTCACGGGAGGGCGTCGACGCGGTCTACGGCCGGCTCGGAGCACACGCCGAGGGCGAACCGACGGAGGTCGAACGGTACGGGATCTACCGCTTCTTCGCGAACGACCCGGAGGGGCGTACGGTCGAGGTCCAGCGGTTCCTCTAGCGGCGCTCGTCGCGTCCTCGAACCGGTCCGCCGGACCCGATCGGCACGAGCCACACACCCACAGGGTGAAGGGGCCGTGACGAGATGCTGGGGTATGCACCGGAGGGTCTTCATCGGCGCCGTCGGGCTCACGGTCCTCGCCGGCTGTGCGGACGCGGACGTCGGGGACGATGGGGAAACCGACGAGGGATCCGACCGCGACGACGAGAACGGGTCCGGAGCGGACGACGCGATCGAGTTCGAGGAGGTCGACGACGGGGCCGCCGAGGTGGAGACACCGGACGACGAGAGCGACGACGGTGAGGAGACCGACGACTCGGAGGCTGACGACGACGAACGGGAGGGGGACGACCCGGACGAGGAGACCGGGGAAGCAGAGGACGTAGAGGAGGAGGAGGAGGAGGAGGAGGAGACGCACACGGTGACCGTCACCGTCGTCGATCACCCGAGCGGGGAGCAGGTCGAGGGAGCCACCGTGAGACTGGAGGACGCGGGGACCGGATCGGTCGTCGCGGAGGGGACCACGGACTCCGGGGGAAGCGTCGCGCTCGACGTCTCGACCGGCGAGTACCTGCTGCATGCAGACGCGGAGGGGTACGTCGACGACGGGACCGAGACGTCGGTCGAGGTCGACGGCGATACCGAGGCGGAACGCTCGGTCTCCTCCGAAGACGGCGAGGAGGGCGACGAGCGGGACGACGAGACAGAGGAGGCCGACGTCGAGGTCGGTGACGTACTCGAGGTCGCGGGGTTCGAGGTGGCCGTCGACAGCCCCGAGGAGGAGTACGTCGCGCTCGCGAACACGGGCGAGGAGCCCCTCGACCTCACCGGCCACGAGCTGTGGGACCGGGAGGAGGGCGTCGTCGCGTCAGACGGCGATCCCGAGGCTCCGTACGTCTTCCCCGAGTTCGTCCTGGACGGGAACGCCACCGTTCGGATCTGGACCGGGAGCGGTGGGGACGACGCGGAGAACCTCTACTGGGGCGAGTCGACGCAGGTGTGGAACCGGGAGGGCGACACGGTCCGGCTGTTCGATCCCGAGGGAACGCTCGTCTTCGAACGGGACGTCCTCCGGTAGCCCCGTCGCCAGCCCCGGGAGTCCGATCGGTCGCACCTCGGGATCACGTGGTCGTCGTCCGTCGACGGTCCCGTCCGGTCCACGATCGTGGACCGGACGGCGTCTATCTCGGCTCCTCTTCCGTCTCGCCCTCGTCGCCCTCGCGCTCACCGTCCACGTCGTCGGTCCGCCGATCCGTTCTACCGACGTTCTCCCCACCACCGTCGTCGGTGTCGTCACCGGTCGTCGGCGCGTCCGGATCCGTCTCTCCCTCCCCGTCGACCGGTTCGTTCGATCCGTTCGGTCCGCGGCACTCCGCGCCCGTCCGATCGGGCGGTGGCGGATCGGGGCCGGACTCTCCCACCCAGTCGAACGCCCCCTCGTCCGTCGCACGACCCTCGCCGTTCTCCGAGCCCGAGACCGACGTCCGATCCGCCGCGAGCGCCGCGGCGTCCGGGTCCCAGAGCGGTCGCTCCCGCATCGCTCGCCGGCGCTCGCGTGCCTCGCGTTCGCGCCGTTTCTCGCGTGCCCGCTCGATCAGCGCCTCCTGGAGTCGTTCCCCGATCGTCCCCCTGAACCGCTCGGCCGCCTCGCGGTCGAGGTCGACCGCCTGCGAGTCCCCGCCGATCAGGCTACCCGTGCCGGCCGTGTCGACGGTCACCGTGGCGAGGCGCCAGCGTCGCTGGAAGAGCGTCTGCGTCTCGATGACGTTCTGGACCCGGTAGTAGGGGACGATCCGCGTCGTCTGCCGCCAGAAGCCGTTTCGCGTCAGGACGTACCCCGCCGCCGCGCGGTAGCCCCGGGCCTTCCACTTGTAGTGACCCGCGAACGGGGCGACGAGCAGACCGACCGCCGCCGCGTACCAGTAGGTCTCGACGCCGGTGACGAACTCGGCGGTGAACAGCGCCCCGCCGAGCAGGGTGAATCCGATCAGGTAGCGGACGACGTAGCGGTGGCGTGCGCGTTTCGGCGGCCGTTCGAGTTCGACGTCGGGGAACGCCTCGATCTCGCGGCCGATCCCCCACGCCCGCTCGCGTCTCGCGATCGGAACCGCCGCCTCGGAGCCGACGTTGGCGTCGCCCCGTCCGGGGGCGTAGCCCGCCGTCTCGATCGCGAGCGTCGAGTAGCCGAACAGCCGTTTCAGCAGGTTCTCGCGAAAGGCGAGCGTCTGGACCTTATCCAGGGGAATCGTCCCGTCGAAGCGCTGGATCAGCCCGCGCTCGTAGCGGAGTTCGTCGCCGGCCTGCGTGAGTCGGAAGCCGTAGGTGTTGAACACCGCACCGACGCCGCTCAGGAGCGCCGAGCCGACCACGACGAGCGCGAGGCCGACCGCGACGACCACGATCGGACTGATGGGCAGCCCCGCGACGACGTCCACCAGGACGCCCGGCGCAGCGAACGAGAGCAGGACGAACACCGCGGAGGCGAGCCTGAGGTCGAAGGAGGCGACCGCGAGGACGAGCAGGTCGTTCGGCGTGATCTCGTAGAGCGCCCGTTCGGGTCTCTCCTCCTCGGGTTCGCCCACCGCCGCCTCCGCGTCGCGTTTCTGTCTCCGGAGGTCGTTCTGGAGGCGTTTGGCCTCCTCGTAGGCGACGTAACGCAACATCGCCTCCGTCTGGCTCCCGCCGGCGGTCTCGATGCGGACCTCCGCGACGTCGAGCGCCCGCTGGACGACGTTACGCGAGATGTCGATGTTCTGGATGCGGGCGTATGGGATCTCTCGGTTGCGCCGCGAGATCACGCCCGATCGGATGTCGAACGTGTCGGGGGTGAGTTCGTACTCGAATCTCCGATAGTAGGCGACCTGCCAGGCGATCAGGAGACCGACGACGACGACGACGGCCACGGGGAGCAGCACGAGCGAGAGGCCGCCGACGACCGGCGCGGCGAATATCCCCCCGAAGATCACGAGCGGGAGCAGTCCGATCCCGCCCTGGACGACCCGGTAGGGGATCGAGACGGGGTGCAGTTTCGTCCCGGTCATACGGCGTCGTCACCCTCGGCCTCGGTCGCGAGCCGCTTGAGCCGGGCCTGGAGGTCGTCGGCTCCCGTGGGGGTGAGTCCCGGGACGGTGACGTCGGCCCCGCGCGATCCCGCGGTGTAGACCACCGTACTCGCGAGTCCGGTGAGCCGTTCAAGCGGACTGCGCCGCGAGTCGACGTGCTGGATCCGCACGAACGGAACGACCGTCTTCACCCGGGTGAACACGCCGCGTTCGAGGTAGAGTTCGTCGCCTCTGATCTCGTAACGCCAGACCCGATACCGGAGCAGGCTGTGGAACGCGAATAGCACGAAGAAGGCGAGGAAGACGCCGCCGGCGAGGGGGAGGCCGACCTCGACGGTGAAGAAGTCCACCACGCCGGCGACGAGGGCGAAGAACGCCGCGGAGACGACCGCCTGTCCGATCCAGACGAGGCGGATGCGGGGATGGAGCGAGTTCATCAGGTGGGGTTCGAACCGAGGCGAAATGAAAGAACGGGTTCTCACCTCGTTCGATCGGCGGGGGAGCGTCCCGGGCGTCGGAGTCCCTCGCTACGGCCTCCGGACCTCGGAGGTGTCGTGGTCGGGGCCGACACGCTCGGCAGCGGGTGTCGTCACCGGAAAGAGACCCCCGAATCCCCGAGCGCACCGCATCTCGAGCAGACCGTCGGACGTCGAGGGGCGGGGTGAGCCCGTGTCAGAGGCGGGTCGGACTCCCCCGATCCGGCGGTCACGCTCGTCGACGAGCAGTGTGGTCGTCACCGTCCCACCGACCGCCATCCCCCCGTACGAGGAAAACCCGAAAGTCAGTTGACGCTAGATACCGAGGAGCTGCCTCCCCGAGGGTTCAATACTGAGACCGCGACCGTCACGGTCCCTCGAACGGCACGTCACAGACCGCCCGTTCCGCTCCGTAGAGGTGGGTCGCGAACGTCGGCTGGGAGACGCCGAGTGTCGGCGACCTCCCGCCCGGTGAGGGTCCGTGGCGACTCGAAGAACCCGCTGGGGGACGAGGTGTAAAGCAGCTCCGTCCGTCTACGCGAGCGAGCCCCCTCGGTGAGCCGGGTGACCTCGGCGAACGAGCGTCGCGGCGGGCCACAGAGGGATCCGACGGGGGAGGGTAGTGCCTCTGGCAACTCCGCGGCCCCGCCGGATCGGGTGTCACTATCACTCGATCACGATTTTTGTTTTCCGTTTCGAAAAAGATTATTGCGAATTCTTAAATGCGCGTCGCGCGAACGAACAGGTATGAGTCGAACCATCCACGACGACGCGGTCGCCGACGAGCAGCCGGAACTCGAACTCTACCTGCCCGGAACGCCATCGCTCGAGATGCTCGAGCGTCTCGAGGGGTTCCTCGTGCGGCTGACGAACTGAGACGTCGCGACCGGATCGGTGGACCGGACGTCCGATTTTTCTGCCGACCACCCGCGTCCGTTCTAGAAAGCTATCGACCTTCCCCGCACGCTGCCGTACGGTACCGGAGGGTCAGCGAGCGAACGCCGGGAATCCCTCGAGGTCGGTTGCCGGAAGACCGGCGTTCATGGCCTACCGTGCCGACGTGGTCGCATGTCCGAGCTACCGGCGGAGGCGCTCTACGACCTCCGCACCCCGACCGAGCTCGCGCTCTCGCCCGACGGCGACCGACTCGCCCTCGTCGTCGACGAGTTCGATCCGACCGAGGAGACGAGGCGGTCGTCGCTGCTCGTCGTCCCGACCGACGCGAGCGAAAGGCCCCACCGACTCACCCGCGCCTCGTCGGCCTCCTCGCCGGCGTGGAGCCCTGACGGCTCCAAACTCGCGTTCCTCGCGGCCCGGGAACCCGACACGGAGCTCCGGGTGGGCCGGGAGGACGAAGCGGTCGGAAACGGCGAGGACGAGGGCGACGCCGACGGCGACGACGAGCCGAAAACGCAGCTCTGGGCGTTCGACCTCGCCCGTGGGGGCGACGCGAGACAGCTCACCGACCGCGAGGAGGGCGTCCGCGAGTTCGCCTGGGGGCCGGAGGGCGACCGACTGGTGATCTCCGCGCGCGATCCGACGGAGGAGGAACGGGAGTATATAGAGCGACGCGAGGCTGGCGGGCCCGTCGAGACCGAACGCCTCCAGCACAAAGCGGACGGGGTGGGCTGGCTCGACACGGTGCGGAGCTACCTCTTCGTGATCGAGTACGGGAGTCGCGAGGAGACGCGCCTCGACGAGGCCTACGGCGCGGGAGCGATGGAGCCGCTATCGGGGCTCCAGCCCGCCTGGGCGCCCGGCGAGCGGATCGCGTTCGTCACGAACCGGGAGGGAGAGCCCGACGACTCCTACGCGATGGACGTCTGCACGATCGAGCCGGACGGTTCGGATCTCAGGGAGAGAACCGACGGCTCGCTGATGGCGAGCGCGCCGACCTGGAGTCCCGACGGCGAGCGCCTCGCGTTCGTCGCCGGACAGCCCGACAACTGGTACGTCCCCTCGGAAGTGTTCGTGACGGATGGAGAGGTCCGCTCGCTCTCGGCGAGCCTCGACCGGACCGTCGCGCGGGACGCCGAACCGCACTGGCTCGATTCCGAGACAGTTCTCGCACGGATCGCGAACGAGGGCAACACTCGGCTGGCCCGGCTCCCGCTCGACGATGACGCCGAGTGGACGCTCGACGCCCAGGGGGAGGGGCGCTCGCTCGCTGGCTGTTCGGTCGCCTCGGAGACCGTCGCACTACTCGTCAACGAACCAGGTACCGGTTTCGATCCGTACGCCCTCGACGCGGCGGCCCTCGACGGCGGAGAAAAGCCGTTCACGAGGCTGGCCGACCTGAACGCGGGCTTCGAGCGTGCCGACGCCTTCCCGGAGATGACCCGGATCGACGTCGAGAGCGAGGGGGAGACGGTCGAAGCGCTCGTCTACTACCCCGAGGAGTTCGACCCGGAAGCGCCCGTCGCCCGGCCGCTGCTCGTCGCGATCCACGGCGGGCCGATGTCCTACGACGAGCCGGTCCGGGGCTTCGACTTCGCGTACTGGACCTCTCGAGGCTACCTCGTGATGCGACCCAACTACAGCGGGAGTTCCTCCTACGGCCGGGAGTTCTGCGAGCGCCTCAGAGGCCGCTGGGGGACCCACGAGGTCACCGACGTCGCCGCCTGTACCGAGGCGCTCGTCGAACGCGGCTGGGCCGAGGAGGACGGACTCTTCGTCACCGGCTTCTCCTACGGCGGAATATCGACCGCGTTCCTCGTCTCCCAGACCGATCTCTACACCGCAGCGGCGGCCGAGCACGGCATCTACGACCTCCGGTCCTGTTTCGGCACCGACGACACGCACCTGTGGCTGGAGAACGACTTCGGCCTGCCGTGGGAGGAGCGCGAAACCTACGACGGCGCCTCCTCGATCACGGACGTGGATCGGATCGAGACGCCGCTTCTGGTCACCGCGGGTGGCGAGGACTGGCGCTGTCCGCCCTCCCAGGCCGAACAGCTCTACGTGAGCGTGAAAAAGCGTGGCGTTCCCGCGAAACTCGTCGTCTACCCCGGAGAGCACCACGCGGTGGACGATCCCGACCGGGCGATCCACCGGTACGAGGAGCTGGCGGCCTGGTTCGAGCGGTTCGACCCCGCTCGCAACTGAGTACCGCTTTCGCCACCGCTTTATCGCGTCCCGATGAGGGGGACACATGCTACCGATCGCCGGTTCGTTCGAGTACGACTACCGGGGCTGTGATCTGCTCTACGGTCGCGGGCGCGTGGCCGACCTCGGTGAGTACCTCGCGAGGCGGGGCCGTGACCGCGCGCTGATCGTCTGTGGATCGAACGTCGGGGCGAACGAGGCGCTGATGGCACGGATTCGCGAGGGGCTGGGAGAGCGTCACGTCGGAACGTTCGACGGGACGGTCCCCGAGAAACGGGTCGAGACCGCCTTCTCCCTGATCGGGCAAGCAGAGGAGACGGGGGCGGACGTCCTCGTGGGCGTCGGCGGCGGGAGCAGCCTCGACACCGCTCGGCAGGCGAGCCTCCTCGCGACCGACGACCGATCGCTCTCGGACCTCCGGGAGGAGGCGCTCGAGGGGGCGGTTCGCTCGCCGGAGCCGACGGAGGATCCCCTCCCCGTGGTCGTGGTCCCGACGACGTTCGCCGGTGCGGACGTCTCGGCGGGCGGCTCGCTCGAGGTCCTCCCTGCATCCGACTCGCCGACGGGCCAACCGATCACCGTCAGCGGGTCGGCGATGCCGATCGCGGACGTGGCCGACCCGGCGCTGGTCGAGACGAGTCCCCCTGGCGTCCTGGCGGGTTCGGCGATGAACGGCCTGGACAAGGGGATCGAGACGCCGTACGCCCGGGACGCGAACCCGGTGAGCGACGCGCTCGCGGTCCACGGGCTACGGCTCATGAGTGACGCCCTGCCACGGGTCGTCGGGGAGGGCGAGGACGCTGCCGAGGAAAGGGAGGCGATGGACCGGGCGGTCGTCGGCTCGTTGCTCGTCCAGCTCGATCGGAAGATCTCGATCGTCCACGCGTTCGGCCACGGGTTCGCGCGGCGGTACTCGGTCCAGCAGGGGGCGGTCCACGCGGCCGTCGTCCCCCACGTGCTCGAGTACCTCTTCGGCGAGGTGGACGGGAGCCGGTCGCTCCTGGCACGCGGGTTCGGGGTCGATCCGGAGGGACTCTCGGACGACGAGGTGGCCGACGCCGTGGTCGAGCGGGTCGCGGAGGTCCGCGACTCGATCGGCCTGCCGGCGCGTCTCCGGGAGCTCCCGGAGACGCGAGAGGAGGACCTGCCGGCGATCGCCGCGTTCGTCGTCGACGATCCGCCGATGGAGCGCTCCCCTACGGACCCGACCGTCGACGAGATAGAGCGGGTGCTCCGGGCGGCCTGGTAGCAGGGGAACGGAGCCCGCTCCCAGATTTATACTCGCGGACGAACTACGCTCGAGCATGGAGTTCACCGTGATCCAGGGGGACATCGCGGCGCAACGGGCCGACGCGCTGGTGAACGCGGCGGGGACGAGCCTGCGGATGGGCTCGGGCGTCGCCGGCGCGCTCAGACGGGGTGCGGGCGAGGAGATCGACGAGGCGGCGACCGCGGAGGGACCGATAGAGCTCGGCGAGGTAGCCGTCACCGACGGCTACGACCTCGACTGCGAGTACGTGATCCACGCCGCCGCGATGCCCCACTACGGGGACGGGAAGGCCACCACCGAGAGCGTCCGGGACGCGACGCGCAACAGCCTGGAGAGGGCCGACGAGCTCGGCTGCGAGTCGCTCGTGATCCCCGCGCTCGGCTGCGGTGTCGCGGGTTTCGACCTCGCGGACGGGGCGCGGATCATCGCCGAGGAGATCGGCTCGTACGAGCCGGCGTCGCTCTCGGAGGTCCGGTTCGTCACGTACAGCGACGGGGAGTACGAGACGGTTCGGACCGTCGCCGACGAGGTCCGCGATCGCTGAGGTTCGACTCGGATCGCCGCCCGCGCGGGCGTCGTGATCTCGTCGACGGTTCGCGGGTCGACTCCAGGTCCTCGCCGCGCGTTCGGTCGCCGTGGCTGTACAGCCGACCGACGGACGGTCAGCGATCCCGAGGGAGGCGGTGTGATGTGGTGCCGACGTTCAGACCAGGTGTCATCTTCGAACCCCTTTTCCCGGTTCGGTCCCAACCACCGTTCGGAGCGGTCGTTCGGCCGTCTCCAGATACACCAATGACACCGCAGACCTCGGAGCTGGACCGCCGTACCGTGCTGAGATCCACCGGCGCAGCCGTCTTCGGGATGACGGCGCTCGCCGGCTGTGCGGACGACCCGGAGGAGGGAGAGGAGCCGGCCGACGACGGTGACGACGACATGGTGGAGGACGACGACGGCCTCGACGAGGAGGACGACACCGAGGAGACGGACGACGCGGGCGACGAGACGGACGCGGAGTTCGTCGACGACGACGAGGAGCCGGACTACGGCGAGTTCATGGACGACGTGCCGAACTACGAGGGGACCTACGACTTCCGCGGCGAGGAGAGCGTCGAGGTGACCGTCGGCGCGGGCGACGACGGCCTGCTGTTCGAGCCGGCCGCGATCACGGTCGATCCAGGCACGGAAGTCGTCTGGGAGTGGACCGGTGAGGGCGGCGAGCACAACGTGGTGAGCGAGGAGGGCGAGGAACTAGAGAGCGAGCTGACCGACGAGGAGGGGTTCACCTACGAGCACACGTTCGAGGAAGAAGGCGGCGTCACCCTCTACGTCTGTGAGCCCCACGAGGCACAGGGCAAGAAGGGTGCGGTCGCCGTCGACGGCGATGCGGACGCTGACGACGACGAAGACGCGGACGTCGAGGACGACGAGACCGAAGCGGTCGACGACGAGGAGGACGGTGCGGAGACCGAAGACGACACCGAGGGGAACGGCGAGGACGACGCCGACGTCGGCGACGACGCGGACGACGAGACCGAGGACTGATCCTCGGCTGCCGATCGGTTTCACGTGGTTTTTGGCCGCTCGATACGAACGGTGAGCGAGAGGTCCCCCGGAGCCATGAGAGGAGATCCTACCCTCGGAGGACGTCGGACGGTGTTGAGAGCGATCGGTGGAGTGGTCCTCGGTGGCTCGCTCGCCGGCTGTCTCGGCGGCGGCAACGGAAGCGCGTCGGGACTCGACGAGGCCGAATCGGTCCCGGACGACGAGGTACCGACCTACGACGGCTGGCTCGACGACGTGCCGAACTACGAGGGGACCGCCGATCTGCGGGGGGAAGGGGAGGTGACCGTCGAGGTCGGGACCGGCAACGACGGGCTGCGCTTCACCCCGCCGGCGGTCCTGGTCGACCCCGGCACCGATGTCGTCTGGGAGTGGACCGGACAGGGCGGCGGCCACAACGTGGTGGAGGTCGACGGGGCGTTCGAGAGCGAGCAGACCGCCGACGCCGGGCACACCTTCACCTACACGTTCTCCGACCCGGGCGTCTACCGCTACCTCTGTACGCCACACCAGGCACAGGCGATGAAGGGCGTGGTCGCCGTGGGGGAGTAACGATCGACTTTTGCTCCCCCGCTAGCTGGAAAGGGGCGTGGAGAACGTCACGGATCGGACGAGCAACCCGTTCGGCATGCGCCCGCCCTGTCCCCACGGCGCCGAGAGTGCGGTCCCCGGCTACGGCGACGCGAACGCCGACTTCCACGTGATCGGCGACCACCCGAACGTCCACGGAGGGGCCTCGACGGGCGTTCCGTTCACAGGATCGCTCGCGGGCGAGCGCCTCCAGGCGGCGCTCTCGGAGGCGGGCTTTCTCGAGGAGCCGTACAGCGACGAACCGGCGGTGTGGAACCTCTTCCTGAGCTACCTCCACATGTGCCGGCCGGAGGGCGAGGAGCCGACCGAGCGGGAGTACGCCGACCTCGAACGCTTCTTCGACGCCGAACTCCGGGCGATCGCAGCCCACGTCCTCTTGCCGGTCGGCGAGCGGGCGATCCGCCACGTCGTCGCCGGCTACACCGCGAAGGTCGCAGGGGAGATAGACGTCGAGAGCGTCCACGCCACAGAGATCCGCGGGAGCGGCTTTCTCGTCGTCCCGATCGCGGAGCCCGCGGAGTGGGACGAGAACGATCACAGGGCGCTGGTCGACCGGCTCGGTACGATCCTCGCGATGGACTACCGACAGACCTCGGACCTGAGTCGGTTTCTCGGAACGTCCGAACTCTACTGGGTTCGCTGATCGACGGGCGTCGGAAACGATCGTCTCGACGGGGCCGATATCGGACACGCGGTCAGAGCGCCCCGCTATCGGCGACGGTAGTTACGGTTTCCGAGCGTCGGCCCGTGAATATTGACCCGAACTGAACCGGTTTGCCCCCCGGAACGAACGCTCTACCTGGCGCGGACACCCGACTGGTGCTCCGTCCGCGCCGTTACGGGAAGATGCTCTCGGGGAGGTACGCCGTGACGACCCAGTTCGGCGCGTCGACGACCTCGCTGATCTTGAGGTCGACGGCGGCCGAACAGAGGATGTAGGCCTCGCCCCGCGTCAGCCCCCGCTCCCCGTGGAGGTGGTCGATCATGTGTTCGACCGCGAGCTTCGTCGCCTCCATCAGGTCGTCGGCGATGCCCGTCGTCGCGTACATCGGCTCGTCCCTCCCGGTCGGGGTGAACGGCCCGGTCGTCTCGAACTGGGGCTGGTCGATCGACATCTCCGTATCGACGTCGAACCGCGCGGTGACGAACATCGGCGCCTCGATCCCCGTCACGCAGACCTCGCCGTCGCCCTGTGCGGCGTGGCAGTCGCCGGTCGAGAACAGCGCGCCCTCGACGTCGACGGGCAAGTAGACCGTCGACCCCGCGGTCATGTGTTTGACGTCCATGTTCCCGCCGACCGACCGGGGCGGCAGCGTACCGTGGTCGCCCGACTCGGCGGGCGCGACGCCGATCACGCCCGGGAACGGGTCGAGCGGAACCTCGATCCCGTTCACGAAGTGACCGACGTCCCCCACGAGATCCCAGACGTGGACGCCCGCCTCGGGGAACTCCTCGGGGAGCAGGCCGAGACCCATCTCGCCGGGGAGGTATCCCGTGTACCCCCAGCCCTTGTGCTGGAACTCGAGCAGTTCGACGACCAGCACGTCACCCGGTTCGGCACCCTCGACGTGGACCGGACCCGTGAGCGGGTGGACCGGGTCGAACGAGATCGCCGCGAACTCTTCGGTCCCGGACTCGACGTTCACCTGTCGGTCCACCGCGTCCCGGCACTCGAACCGGACCGTCTCGCCCGGCTCGATCTCGAGTACTGGATCGAGCGAGTTGTCCCAGGCGTGGTGGATGTTCTCGTCGGCGTCGCTCAGGCGGTGATCGACCGTTCGCGTCTCCCCCGTCATCGAGTGTCACGGACGGTGGAACACGTATAAAATCCGCCGATCGGTTGGTGGCGGTCACCGAAACCGGTGGTAGAGCAGCGTCGAGATCGCTGCGAGCGGCAAGAGAAGGTAACAGACCGCGTCGACCGGCAGGGTGGTGACCCCGGCGAGGTTGAGCGCGATTCCACCCACTGGCCCCGCGGCGGCGACGACGTAGAGCGGGCTCGCCCGCCAGACGGTGAGCCGCCTGAGCTGCCAGACGGTCATCGCGAACGCGACCGGGAGGACGACCGCGCCGACGAGTAACAGGACGCCCGCGACGCCGACGCCGGGGTCGCCCTCGACGCTCGCGACGATCGCCGAGGTGAGCGTCGGCAGTCCGGACCGGTCGGTCGCGAGCGCGGCCGGATCGGCGACGAGCGCGGCGAGGATCGTTCCCCCGTGGGCAAGAGAGAACGCCGCGAGCCCCCCGACGTAGGGAAGCGAGGCGACGAGGACGAACAGCCAGAGGTACCGGACCGTGTACTCGGTCGCGGAGTATCCGGAGTACGTCTCGCGGACCGACCGCCAGTCGTCGCTCCCAGCGGTCGGGTTCGCCCCCGCTCGACGCCGATCGTCGACACGCCCACCGCGCGGGACGTCCCCCCCCGGCCACTGAGACCCCTGCTGCGCGCTCGTTCTCCCTCGTGTCCGGTTGCGCGTCGTGGCCGTCCCCCCCGCCGCCGCCGACGTCCGCGGCGATCGTCCGCTGCCCACGAGCCCGCCGTTCAGCCGCTCGGCGACGTACCGCTCGTGGCCGAGTCGGTCGTACGCCCGCCGTTCCGTCCCGTCGGTGAGCACCTCCTCCGCCCGCTTGAGCGTCGTGAACTGGGCGCGTGCCCGCGAGTCGTCGTTCACGTCCGGGTGGTACTCCTTCACCTTCTCTCGATAGGCACGCCTGATCCGTCTCCGGGAGGCGTCCGGATCGACGTCGAGTACCTCGTAGAAGTCCTGCATCGTCGTCCTGTGGTGGCAGGGCTAGGGATGCGACGGGGTTGAATGTAGCGGCCCGTTCGACGGGGTGAACCGGTCAGAATCGACGACTCCCACCACCCCGACGTCGTCGACGACTTCGTCGCCCGCGCCGAGGCCGATCGGGAGCCTGTGGGGCCTCGCGGGTCACCGTCACGTTCGACGAGGGGTTCTGTCCTCGACCGGCACTACGACCGATCGAGAAGCCCGACGCCGTGGCGCATCGATTCGATCGGATCGGTCGGCTCGTCGTGCTCGTAGACCGCCCACTCGACTCTGCTTCGGTCCGCCTCGGCCAGCACCCCCTCCAGCGGGAGGTCGCCCTCGCCGAGCTCGACCGGCGTTCCCGAACCGCGCTCGACGTCCTTCGCGTGGACCAGCCGGACCCGGTCGGCGTAGCGCTCCAGCAGTGCGACGGGATCCGCGCCCGCGGCGACCGCCCAGCCCGAATCGAGCTCGATCCCGACCCGCTCGCTCCGGTCGCAGAACGCCTCGAAGCCCGTTTCGGTACCTAAATCGGTGAACTCGTGGTCGTGGTTGTGGTAGTGAAACGAGAAGCCCTCGTCGCTCGCCCGATCGGCGAGCGCGTCGAGGCGCGCTGCGGTGCGTGTGACCGCGTCCTCCGAGGCGAACGCCTCCTCCGGGAGGTACGGTACCACGAGGTCGCGACAGCCGATCGTTCGGTACCTCTCGACCGTCGCCTCGAACTCGTTCTCCAGGTCGTCGATCGGGACGTGTGCGCCGGCGACCGCGAGGTCGGTCCCCTCGAGCGCGTCCGCGACCGTTTCGGGATCGGAGAGCCCGGCGAACTCGACGCCCGCGTAGCCCGCGCTGGCGATCGAGTGCAGGATCTCCGAAGACGGGGCCTCGACCGACCGGAGCGTGTAGAGGTTGATCGCCGTTCGCATGGGGCCTCCTCGCCGGCGCGGTGGATACCCCTTCCGATCGACAGCCACTACTCCGACGCGGAGAGAGTGAGCGTGATGACGCGCGTCACCGTCTGGAACGAGTTCCGTCACGAGCGCGAGGACCGGAAGGTCGGAGAACAGTACCCCGAGGGGATCCACGGGGCGATCGCCGGGTTTCTCTCGGATGCGGGCTTCGACGTGGAGACGGCGACGCTCGACGAACCGGACCACGGGCTCTCCGAGGAGCGACTGGAGGCGACCGACGTCCTGCTCTGGTGGGGCCACGCCGCACACGACGAGGTCGGAGACGAGGTGGTGGAGCGGGTCGTGGAGCGGGTGCTCTCCGGGATGGGCTTTCTCGCGCTCCACTCCGCACACTACTCGAAGCCGTTCACGCGGCTGATGGGCACAAGCTGTTCGCTCACCTGGCGGGAGGCGGGCGAGCGCGAGCGCCTCTGGGTGGTCGAGCCGAGCCACCCGATCGCCGCCGGGCTCCCCGAGTCGTTCGCGATACCGGACGCCGAGATGTACGGCGAGCGCTTCGACGTGCCCGCACCCGACGACCTCGTCTTCCTCTCGTGGTTCGAGGGCGGGGAGGTGTTCCGTTCGGGCTGCTGTTATCGGCGGGGTGCCGGGCGCGTCTTCTACTTCCGGCCGGGCCACGAGACGTACCCGATCTACCGCCAGCCGGAGATACAGAGGGTTATCGAGAACGCGGTCCGGTGGGCGGTGCCCGAGGACGGTCCCGATCCCTCGTTCGAGAACCGGACCGAGCCGTTCGAGGAGCTCTCGAGCGACCGATAGGGAAGACACAGTAATCCGAGAGGAACTGATCGCACGAAGAACGCCCTCCGGAGCCCTCCGGCGGTTTTTCGGGTGGGTTCCGCCGATCGAGGTGCGAAACGTCTTCGATAACGCCAAGTATCGCGGGCGAGTACACTTCTCGGACATGATTGGAAGCCCCTCCCGGCGGCACGTGCTGGCGACGCTCGGCGCGGCCGCGGTCTCGCTGGCGGGCTGTTCCGACCCGGACGACGAGGAACCCGAATCCCCGGAATCGAGTCAGGAGGACGACGGCGAGGCCGACGACTCGGGGGGCGGTGCGGACGACGCGAGCGACGACGACGAGACCGAGACGGAGACGGAGACGGATCGGCAGTGGCCGGCGATCGAGGCGGGTGAGCTCCTCTCGGACTTCGAGGAACTCGACCGGTGGGAGGCGCTCGCGGGTCGGATCGAGCCCGACACGGAGGAGGCGCGCGTCGGCTCGCAGGCGGCGATCGTCGAGAGCGACGAGGGGATCGCCGCAGCCTCGTTCAGGTTCCCCGAACCGCTCGATTTCGGGGGATGGGACACCTCGCTCGCGATCAAACCTGAGGAGGCGAGCCGGATCGAGGTCGAGTTCCTCGCGCCGACGTACGACGAGCGGCTCACGAGCGTTCGCTTCTTCCCGCAGGGCTACGACGACTGGCTCCGAATCGACTGCGGCTACGAGCACAAGCCGGCCGACGAGCCCGACCTCTCGGCCGTCTCGGGGATCAACCTCGTCGCGGTCGGCCCGGACGACGAGCCGCCGCGGGTGGTCGTCGACGACCTCCGCAGAACGCGGGGACTCGAGACCGGCGCGGCGATCCTCGTCCACTACGGCGGGCTCGACTCCCACCGTTCGATCGCGGCGGAGGCGCTCGGCGAGCGCGAGTGGCCCGCCGCGGTCGCCGTCGACCCGAGCCGGATCGGCGAGGGCGGCCGGATGGACCTCGACGAACTCCGCGAGCTCCGCGACCGTGGCTGGGACGTCGGCTCCTCGCCGGGGAGCGGCGACCTCGCCGGCGAGAGCGAGGAGGACCAGCGGCGAACGATCGAGCAGGCGAGGGAGTACCTCGTCGAGCGGGGCTTCGAAAGGGGTGCGAGACACTTCTTCGCCCCCGAATGGCGGCGGCTTGAGCCGACGACACATGCCGTGATCCGCGAGAGCCACGAGACCGGCTTCGTCTTCGGCGGCTGTCCGACCGGCGCGCCGCCGACCGGCATCCACGTGACCCCGATGATGTGGGGGCCGGACCTGCACAACGGGGTCCGCAGACACGTCAACCTCGCCGACCAGTACGGACAGCTGACCGTCCTCCACATCCCCCGGATCGTCGACGGGGAGGGCGAGGGGATGCCCGTCGAGGACTACGAGCACCTGCTCGATCACATCGAACAGCGCGGGCTCGACGTGATCACCCCCTCCGATCTGATCGACGGCACGCTCGACCTCGGCGGTGACGGGGAAGAGGGGACGCGGGAACGCCCCGACGGGACCGTCTTCGAGCGAGGTGAGTCGCACTCGTTCGAGGGCTCCGGCCCGGAGAGAACCGACGAGTTCGACCTCGACGAGGGGCTCTTGCGGGCGCGGTTCGCCCACGAGGGAGCGTTCGCCGTCGGGGTGGAGGGCGAGGCCAGTGGGGACGTACTGGCCCGCGCCGACGGGGACGGGACGGGCGAGTCGGTCCTCGTCGTCTCCGGCGGGAGCTACCGCCTCGACGTCGAGGCCGACGACGACTGGACGATCGACCTGGCCCAGCCCTCGGTCGACCGCGACGACCTGGCCGACCTCCCGGTCTCGGACTCGGGGACCGGCCCGTCGTTCGTCGGCCCGCTCTGGACCGAGGGGAACGTGCGGGTCGTCGCGGCGCACGACGGCGACGGCGCGTTCGTCGTCGACGGTCACGGGGCCGACGGAAGCAGGGAACAGCTGATCAACCGGGAGGGCGAGGTCGACGCCTCGCGGTCGTACAGCGCCGGCGGGGTCGTCTGGATCGCCGTGGAGGCCGACGGCGACTGGACCCTCGACGTAGGGACGGCCACGCAGAGCCATGCCGTGGTACTATAGGTCGCTCCGTCGAGACGCCGGTATGCGAACGGTCGACCGATGGCGTCGCGGACGCCGCGGGCATCGGACGGGAACGGATCGTCACGGAGGGCGACGCTCGAACCCGTCGGAGGGAGTAGAGCGATGACCGCCCTCGGCTACCACGCCTCGCACGAGCAGTTCCCGCCGAGCGACCTCCTCGCGTACGTCGAACGCGCGGAGGGGGCGGGCTTCGAGCACGTGCTCGCCTCCGATCACTTCCACCCGTGGAGCGAACGACAGGGCGAGTCCGGTCACGTCTGGGCCTGGCTCGGGGCTGCGATGCGGAGTACAGAGATGAGCTTCGGGACGGTGAACGCGCCGGGCTACCGGTATCACCCGGCGGTCATCGCGCAGGCGGCGGCGACGCTCCGGGAGATGTATCCCGAACGGTTCTGGATCACGCTCGGGAGCGGCCAGCTGCTCAACGAGGGGATCACGGGGACGGACTGGCCGGTGAAAGGGGAGCGAAACGCCCGACTGGAGGAGTGCGCGGAGGTGATGCGCCGGCTCTTCGAGGGCGAGGAGGTGACCCATCACGGTCGGGTAGACGTCGAACGGGCGACGCTCTACACCCTGCCGGAGAGCCCGCCACCGGTGATCGGCGCGGCGCTCTCGGTCGAGACGGCCGAGTGGCTCGCGGGCTGGGCGGACGGGATGATCACGGTCGGGACCCCGGACCAGGAGGCCGACGCCCGGCGGATCGAGGCGTTTCGGGAGCGAGCCCCGGAGAAGCCGGTCTACCTGAAGGCACAGCACGCCTACGACGCCGACGAGTCGGCCGCGCTCGAGGACGCCTACGAGCAGTGGCGGACGAACTGCGTCCCGGGGCCGGTGACCCAGCAGCTCCGGACCCCCGAGGAGTTCGACGAGCTCGGCGAGCAGGTCACGCGCGAACAGGTCGCGGAGAACGTCCGCGTCTCGGCGGACCTCGACGAGCACGTCGAGTGGATCGAGCGCGACTTCGAGCAGGGCGTCGACCGGGTCTACCTCCACAACGTCGCCACGAACCAGGCGGCGTTCGTCGACGACTTCGGCGAGGAGGTCCTGCCGTCGTTCGGGTGACTCGGTCGGTCGGGACGGGCGTCGTCTCGGTCGCCTCACCTGTCACCGCGGGCCGGACTGCGAGGGGACGGGCTTTTCGCGCTCCCTGCGTCGATCCTCGCCTCCGGCTTCATCGAGGCGGCAGGTGTCGAGGAGAGCGGGACAAAGCTCACGTACCGTCCGTGCTGCGGCGAGGATCTGGAGCCGTTCGGGGAGAGCTAGGCGAGGAGCAGCGGAATGACGAACGCGACGAGTAGGCCGACGAGCAGGATACCTGCGCCCATCGCGACGTCGCGGGTCGTGTACGGGCTCTGGGGGGCGGTCGTCCGTTCGACAGCCGGGCGCTTGGGTGGGTCCTGTTCGATCTCCGTCGTGCTTACTTTCTCTTCCTGCGTACCGCGCTGTTTCACCATCGGCCCGGACTCCTCGCCCGGCGCCTGTGCCTGGCCCTCCTCCTCGTCCATCGCTCGATCGTCGCTCATGTCTCGACGTGCCCCCGGAACAGGCTTAAACGCACCGACGCACGCCGACATTCGACGTGATCCGGCTGCGTGGGTCACGCGCGGGCGGCCCGCTGGAGAAGCCGGAGCGATCGCTCTCGACTGTGGGTGGACGGATCGACGGGTCCGCGAGAACCGGGTTACTCTTCGTCGTCTTTTCGGCCGCGGCTCCACACGTTCGTGACACTGTCTCCGTTCGGCGGTCGGTGCGAGACGTCTTTCATCGTTTTCGCCATGTGTGACACGTCGGAGCGAGCCACGGTATAAATCCTTTCCGCCCCAACCCTATATGGAACCTAGTATCATTCTAGGTCCCCGGGTCGGACCCTTTTTGCCGTGTCCCCGCCGAGTTCGATCGAATGGCCCTCACGAAGCGGATCATCCCGTGTATCGACGTCGACCTGAACGAGGACGGGGAGGCGGCGGTCTACACCGGGGTGAACTTCGAGAACCTAGAGTACACCGGCGACCCCGTCGAGATGGCCCGCGCGTACAACGAGAGTGGGGCCGACGAGTTCGTCTTCCTCGACATCACTGCGAGCGCCGAGGGGCGGGAGACGATGCTCGATACGGTTTCGAGAGTCGCCGACGAAGTGTTCATCCCGCTCACCGTCGGCGGAGGGATCAGGACGAGAGAGGACATCAAGGAGACGCTCAGGGCCGGCGCCGACAAGGTCTCGATCAACACCGCCGCGCTGGAGCGACCCGAACTGATCGGCGAGGGAGCCGAGGCGTTCGGCAACCAGTGTATCGTCATCTCGGTCGACGCCCGCCGCCGGTTCGACGGGGAGGGAGAGCACTACGAGCGGGTCGACGGCGAGTCCTGCTGGTTCGAGTGTACGGTGAAAGGCGGCCGCGAGGGGACGGGCATCGACGTGGTCGAGTGGGCGAGGGAGGCCGAATCGTGGGGGGCGGGCGAACTGTTCGTCAACTCGATCGATATGGATGGTACGAAAGACGGCTACGACATCCCGCTGACGAAGGCGGTCTGTGACGCCGTCTCGACGCCGGTGATCGCGTCTTCGGGCTGTGGCGGGCCCGAGCACATGCGCGAGGCGTTCGTCGACGCGGGTGCGGACGCCGCCCTCGCCGCCTCCATCTTTCACTTCGGGGAGTGCTCGATCGGGGAGGTCAAAACCTACCTCGACGAGAAGCGGGTTCCGGTTCGGCTCTGAGTCACGGGGACGATCGTAGTCCCGTACCGGTGATCGCCAGTAGGAGTCGACGATCACCCGTGACCAGTCACGACCGTCCGTATCAGGCCTGCGCGATGTCGAAGGCGTCGCGGAACTCCTCGATGTGGTCCTGGATCGCGATGGTCGCCTCCGAGAGCGCGTCGAGCGGGTCGACGCCCGAGTCGGTCTTCAGGATCAGGACGGGGTCCGTCTGGCCGCCGGACTGCTCCGGGTTCACGTCGTAGGTCGCCGCCGCGACGCCGTCGGTGTCGAGTAAGGTTCCCTTCAGCACGTTCATGAACGTGTGATCCTCGCCGCCGATCTCGAGTTCGAGATAGCCCTCCTCCCGCGAGAGCACGCGTAAGTCCATGGGCGGAGTTGGCCGGTCGCGCGTTTGAACCTTACGTTGGCTCCCTACACCGGCGACAACGATAACCGCGCGCGCTTCCAGTCAGATCGTATGGTTCCCGAGGCGGCCGTCGAACTCGCCTGGCGCGGGCTCGTCGTAGCCGCGGTCGTGGGCTCGCTCTGGTCGATCGCACGGCTCGCGTCGGTCGACGTCGGCTCGCGGCTCCGATCGCGGTTCGTGATGGGCGTCCCCTGGGGGACGCTCGTCTCCCTGTCGGGTGTCCTCTGCGTCTACCTGTTCGTCCAGGGCGGGTTCTGGCACTGGAACCGGCCGGTCGTCGGCGCGTTCACCGCCGTGTCGATCTTCTACCCCACGGGCTGGTTCTTCGCGGGATTCGCCCACTCCAGTCCCTCGCACCTCGTCAACAACCTCACCTCCGCGCTCGTCTTCGCCCCGCTCGCGGAGTACGTCTTCTCTCACTACCCGCAAAAGCGCGGGACGCGCACGTTCGCCACGCCGTGGACGAACCCCTACGTGCGGGCGTTCGTCGTCTTCCCGGCCGGGGTCTTTCTCGTCGGACTCGCGACCGCGCTCTTCTCTTGGGGGCCGGTGATCGGCTTCTCGGGCGTGGTCTTCGCGTTCGTCGGCTTCTCGCTCGTCCGCTACCCGCTTCTCACCGTCGTCGCGCTCACCGCGCGTGGTGTGGTCCGGGTGACGATGGACGCGTTCACGAACCCCGTCACGGTCGCGGAGACGGTCGTCGTCGTCTCGCGGCCCTCCTGGTACGGCGTCGCGGTCCAGGGCCACGCACTCGGGCTGTTCCTCGGCGTCCTGCTCGGCGCGCTCGTCTTACGTCGTCGGGACAAGGCACCCGACCCGCTCCGGCTCTGGGTCGGCTCGCTGCTCGTCGCCTCCTCGCTCTCGCTGTGGGCGCTCTGGTGGATCCTCGAGGCGGAGTCGTTCGTCCTCTTCCGCGCGCTCGGCGTCGCGCTCGTCCTCGTCGTCGCGACCGTTATCACGGCGGCGGTCGTCGCGGGCGACCGGCCCGGTGGTCGGATCTCTGCCCACCGGGTCGCCGTGGTGGTGCTCTGTCTCTCGCTGGTCGGGATGGGCGGGTTCAGCACGCTCCTGAACGCGAACGTGATTGAGCCGGTCGAGCGGGAGGGCGTCGAAGCGGGCGACTACCTCGTCTTCTACGACGAGGGGATCGAGAACCGCATGGTGAACGTGCTCCCGATCGAGGGGTTCGGCCTCTCGACGAACGTCACCACCAGCGGTGTGATCGTCGCGAGCGAGGAGCGTCAGATCTGGCGCGAGAAGGTCTCCGAGCGCGAGCTCTCCACTTACGGCGAGGTGACGTTCCGGGTCGGCGGGATCGGCTGGAGCGAGCCGGTCACCGTGACGAGGGAGGGGTACAGAGTGACGGGTAACGACACCGTCTACCTGGTGTGGATCGACGACGCCGACGGGAGGACGCTCGCCTACGAGTCAGGCCCCTCGACCGCTGACCCCGTCGTCGCCGACCACACGGTGAGCGTCGTCTCCGAGGGTGGCGAGTTCCACGCGGAGGTCACCGGGCCGGAGGGTACGGAACGGGTCGCGATCCCGGCGGAGAACGAGACGGTGAGCGCGGGCGGAATCGACCTCGTCGACGAGGACGAGCGGGTGCTCGCCGTCGCCGACGGCACCGAGGTTGAGGTGTTCTCGAGAGAGCGCTACCGCGAGCCGCCGGACCACTGAACCCTGAAACACTCGGCGTCGATCGACCGTCGTTCCTCGGTGTGAAAGGCGAACTGCCGGTCGAGGTCGAACGAGAGCGCGTAGGCGTGGGTGAGCTCACCGCCGAGCGCAGAGGCGTAGGCTTCGACGAACGCCCGGCTCCCCGCGTTGTGGATCGAGTACGAGACACGAGCGATCTCCGATGCGACCTCCAGAAACGGCCTGTCCGCGCCCTCGGAGCCGGTCTGTGCGCCGAACGGCGGGTTCGTGAGGACGGTCGCACCCTCCAGACAGAGCGGTATCCTCCCCACCTCGCCACAGAGCCAGTCGATTTCGGTACCGCCGCCGGCGCACCGCTCGTTCTCCACCGCGGTCGCGAGCGCCTCCCGATCGACGTCGACGCCGATGACGGGGTTCGCCCCCCTGAGCGCCGCGCCGATGGCGAGCACCCCGGTCCCACACCCGAGGTCGACGACCGGCCCACCGAGGTCGCCGGTCACGTCCGCGAGGTGGACGAGATGGGCCGCGATCCCCGCCGGGGTCGGATACTGCTCCAGTGAGACGTCGGGATCGGAGAAGCCTTCGAGGACCGAGAGCGTGCGTTCGAGCGAGCGTTTTCTCATTCGGAGGGGTTCGAACCGGAACGGTAAAACGAATCGTCTAGAGCTCCGACGGCCGCGAGAGCGCTCCGAGTTTCGAGGGGAACGTCGACTTCGACCACTCGACGGTGAACTCCTCGCGCGTCCCGGGGACCGGTACCACCCGCCCGTGGAGCGAGTCGTCGTCCTCGCGGATGATAGAGATCTGGAGCGCCTCGCCGGCCTCCCAGCGCCGTTCGATCCGTCCGGCCGCCCCACCGCTCACGCTGTCGAGCGTGCTGTGGCCCTCGGCACCCTCCCGGATCGTGACCACCGCGTCCTCGGGGACGAGTCGCTCGGCGAAGGGACCGCGCCCGCTCCGCGCCCGAAACTCGATTTCGATCCCGTCCTCGGCGGTGTCGAACCGCTCCTCGATCGTCCACATATATCTCACCGGAGAGGACGCACGGGTAAATCCCTCGTGGCTCGCGCTTCGAGCGTTGGATCGGTCGGGTTGGATGTTCCCGATCCACACAGTCAAAGGCCCCGGCAGGTCCCGGCCGCGTTCGTCTCGATCCCTTACAGGGCGATCGGCCCGTCGAGGTCGAGGCTGACGCCCTCGCGACGGGCGCGCTCCGCACAGGCTTCGAGTGCGGGGCGGACCTTCGTCTCGTCGGCGACCTCCTCGACCTCGACCGTGAGCGTGCCCGCACCGAGGAACGCGGCGGCACGGACGTGTTCCCTGATCCGCTCGACCTCCCGCTGGGTCGACAGCGAACAGTCCTCCGCGAAACACGCCTCGACGGTCAGTCGGGCGGGGACGAGCGCCTCGGCCGCGAGTTCGTACTTCAGGTCACGCAGATACTCGGGTGCGGTCGAGTCGAGGTCGGTCCCGCGGAGGCGAACCGCCGTCGCTTCCTCCGGCCGGCAGCGTTCGACGATCGGACCGCGTGTCGTACTCATACGCGGCCATACTCGTTACGCATATAAAAACGTTTCTCAATGTCTAGTAGTAATACCCGATGGAGGGTGGACTAAGTAGGACCGGTCGGGAGGGAGGGACATGACGGACCTGGATCCACAGGCGGCGGCGCTGCTCGAGACCGTCGAGGCGATGGGACAGCCACCGACACAGGCGCTCTCGGTCGAAAACGCACGCGAAAGGCTCCGAACGCTGTTCGCCGACGCCTCCCGGGAGGACGTCGACCGCGTGGAGGACCTCTCGATCGGGGGGCCGGATGGCGAACTCCCGGTTCGACTCTATGCACCCGTCGGTGAGGACCACCCGCTCGTCGTCTACCTGCACGGCGGTGGGTGGACCGTCGGCGATCTAGAGACCTACGACCCGCTCTGCCGGGCGCTGTCGAACGCCGCTGGGTGTGCGGTGCTCTCGGTCGACTATCGCCTCGCGCCCGAACACCCGTTTCCAGCGGCCGTCGAGGACGCCTACGCCGCCGTCGAGTGGGCGAGCGAGTTCGGCGACCGGATCAACTGCGATCCGGGGCGGGTAGCGGTCGCTGGCGACAGCGCCGGGGGCAACCTCTCGGCGGCGGTGACGCTGCTCGCACGCGACCGGGGTGGCCCGGAGCTAGAGCACCAGGTGCTGATCTACCCCGCGGTCGCGGCGCCAGAGATCCACGAGTTCGAGAGCCACGAGGAGAACGCCCAGGGCTACCTTCTCGAGCGCGAGAGCATCCGGTGGTACGTCGAGAAGTATCTCCCACGCGCGATCGACCGACGAAACGAGTACGCGGCGCCGCTGCTCGCGCGCGACCTCTCGGGACTCCCGCCGGCGACGGTGATCACCGCCGGCTTCGACCCGTTGCGCGACGAGGGGGAGGTGTACGCCGACCGGCTGGGCGAGGCAGGGGTGCCCGTCGAGCACGACAGCTACGACGGGATGATCCACGGCTTCGTGAGCTTCCTCGACCAGTTCGACGCCGCGAGCGACGCGCTAGAGACCGTCGGAGCGGATCTGCGCGGTGCGTTCTCACGTCCACGCTAGCGGGGAGAACGAGATCCGAACTGCCGCCTCCGGTGGCCGGAGGAGATTTACCCGCGGATCGTCACCGACTGTCATGGACTGTCCGCGCTGTGGTGGGGCGCTCTCGCGGCTGCGCTTCGAGGGACGCGAGGCGCTCGTCTGCGATGGCTGTGGGTACGCCGACGTGGAGGTCGACCAGCGGAGAGAGCGAGTAGAAGCGGAGTCCTGGGCCGAAGCGATCGAACGGTTCAGGGCGGGGACCTGATCAGTCGTCGGAGGGCGCTTCCGCCTCGGCTTCTTCGTCCTCGCCGACGGTCTCGTACTCGCCCATCTGTTCCTCGTCGGATCGCGCCGCGACCAGCGCGCCGCTGGCGACGCTGTAGAGCGGTTCGTGCGCCCGCTCGACGTGACTGATCGAGAACGGTATCGAGGCCTTCTCCAGGTGATCCTCGAAGAGCACGTCGAACCCTCGGGGACTCGACGTGCCGCCGGTGACGACGACCGGGACGTCGAGGCCTTCCTCGACGTCCTCGTCGTTGACCTCGCGCGAGATGTGCTCGATGACGTAGTCGAGTAAGTTCTCGTAGTAGATGGCGAGCGCACCCTCGACGCCGCCGATGTCGGTCCGGAAGTCGAGTTCGAAGCCGTCCTCCTTGATCGAGGTGACCTTGTCCACTGGGGTACCGGTCGCCTGTGCGGCCTGTTCGTCGATCCAGTCGCCTCCACGAGCGACGGAGAAGGTCATCACCGGGACCGCGTAGTAGGCGAGACAGACGTTCGTCATGCCCGCGCCGAAGCTGATTCCCAATCCCGTGAAGTCGTTGTCCGCGAGTTCGGAGTAGATCACGGCCATCGCCTCGTTGATCGGTTCGGGGCTGTAGCCGAGGTCGCCGAGGAACGACTGGACGGTCTTCTCGTGATAGAGCGTCGAGAGCTCCGAATCGATCGGGTCCGCCGGGCTCGAGAAGTAGAGCTTCTCGCCCGGTCTGCTCGGCTCGCCGACGACCTGTTCGGTGATGAGTTTGATCATCGGGATCGCCGAGCGCTCGCTCGAGGAGAGGATGCCGTGGTGCATCGGTCGGCGCGTCTCGCGGTTGAAGACGTTCGCGAACGTGAGCGCGTCGTCGCCGACGACGTAGACCGTGTCGTCCTTCTTGATGTGGAGTACGTCGCTGCGCGAGAGCATCTGTTCGGCCATGTCGCTGTACTCGATCTCGACGAAGGAGTTGCGCTGCTGGACGAACAGCGTGTCCTCGCCGTCCTGTTTCGCCGAGAGCAGGTTCATGGTGCCGACGTCTAGTCCTTTGGCCATGATGCGATTCTAACACCTATTGATAATAAATCTTCTTGCTACAGAAGAATTATCTGTTCAGGGGAGAAGCGCCTTGATCCGGTCGGCGATTCGGGAGAGGGGGGAGGGCTCGGCCGTCGCCAGGGCCTCCATGCGCTTTCGTTCGCGGAGTTCGGTCAGCGCGCTCGCCTGTTTCTCGGTGCCGCCGCCGCTCGCGGACTTCGTCCGTCCGCCCTGGAGCCCGCGGAGGCTCGCGACGGCGTCGTCGACGCCCGAGCCGGACGAGCGCGTCGCGGTCGCCTCGACGCCGTCGAAGCCCGACCGGTCGACCTCCTCGCTCTCGGTGAGCCGCAGCCGTTTCGTCTTCCGGCGCGAGACGCCGCCCCACGAGAGGTCGACGCCGGACATCGCGCTCTCGATGTCGCGGGCGACCTGTTCGTCGCTCACCTCCTCGCCAGGCTCTCCCGAACCCTCATCGCCCGGACGCACCCGATCGAGGTGGTGGGCGACGAGCGCCGCCCCGGTCGCCGCGACCACCACCGCGAGACCGACCGAGTAGAGCGCGATCCCGTGTGCGCTGTAGTCCGCCTGCCCCGAGACGTTCCAGTTGCTCGGGTAGGCCGCGACGAACACCGCGAGCGCGATAAGACAGACCGTGAGGCCGCCGCCCGCGGCGTAGAGCGCGCGCCGATCGACCGGCAGGAGGACGACGACCGAGAGCATGAGCGAGGGGAGCCCGACCAGCGCGAGGACGACTGCGATCCCCCTGAGGTTCCAGAAGAGTCCCGTGCCCCGCTCGACGCCGGCGCTCGCGAGGAAGACCGAGAGTCCCAGGACGCCGACGGCGAGCGCGCCGAAGAAAAGCGCGAAGCCGGCGTAGACGTCGGTTCTGGCGTCGGGTTCGCCGACGTACCGACCGTACAGCTCGAACAGGCGTGATTCGAGGCGATCCGTCGAGGTCATTACGGAGTCGATGCCAGCGCTCGTATCAATATCTTTGGGCTAGATGTCGGAATCAGTGATGGGGAGGGGTCAGTGGACACAGACGACGAGCGCGAAGAGGCCGAGAAACGAGAGCGCGAGCAGAGTGGTGAGTCCGAGCAGATCGACGCTCGCGACGGGACCGAGCAGTTCCACTCTCGACAGCACGACGACGGTCAGCCACGCCGCGAGGAGCGCGACCGCGGTCACGAGCGCTCCGACGCTGACTCGTCCCGAACCGAGGAACCGACCGGCGAGCGTGAATCCAGCACCGAACAGCAGTGCCGACCCGGTGTAAGCCGCGAGGAGTTCGATCAGCGCGAACGTACCGATCAGGACCATCGACGCCACCGTGAGAGCGGTCCCGAAGACGAGCGCCGCGAGCGCGTACACGAGACGATCGGTCATCGACGGCGTGCCGGAGGCCGAGCGAGTCGTCATAAACGTCTTTCAGATCGCTGATGTATAAAATTTGCTTTAGGTACCGATCCCGCTCACCAGGTGCCGTGGAAGGTGTCAAATTCCAGCGATTCGAGCGGCTCGTTCCCGACCGCGATCTCGTACTCGCCGGGGGTGAGCATCGGCTTGTGAAAGCGCGGGCCGTCGTCGGTGGTGATCCGGGGACAGCCGGTGTTGACGAAGGCGTCCATCGCGAAGTTTCTCAACCTGTCGGGCGTGATCTCGTCCATCGTGATCAGGTAGGCGTTCTCGTTCTCCTCGACGATCTTTTCGGCGATATCCCACCGCCCCTGTCCGATCTTCGTACAGAAGATGACGCCCCACTTGTCCGCGCTCATCGCGCGGTGGACGGCACCGTAGCGCTGTTTGAGGAACTTCTCCGTGTCCGCCACCGTCACGACGTTGTTCACCGGGTCGGCGATCACGACGCGTTTCTCGGGGTGTTCCATCGCGAGTCCGAGCGGGTGGAACTTCCCGCCACCGACGTAGAGCACCTGATCGGCGGGGATGTCCGCGCTCGCGTAGTTACAGCCGAGCACCTGCCCCTCGTGGGTGAGCCGATCGTCGCCCCGGCGGGTGTGGACGGTGTATCCCACCCGCTCGAGGTGTGCGCGCATCTCCGAAAAGCGGTTCATGTGCTGGGCGGTCGTGACGAGGCCGACGTCGGGGTCCTCCCCCGGATCGCTCAGTTCGCCGAGCGCCTCGTCGATGATCGGGGCGACCTCGACGTTAGAGAAGAGCGGTACGTAGATGATCTTCTCGGACTCCTTCATCGGGCTGTGGCCGAAGTGGACGAAGACGTCGGTCCGGCGCAGCAGGTAGGTATCGAGGTCACAGGCGCCGTAACAAGGCTGGCCGGAGATCAGGACTCGCACGCCCTCGGGGAGCAGCTCCCGGAGGTCGTCGGCCACGTTCGGGCCGCGTCGTTTCAGCCCCTCGGGGAACTGCAGGCCGACCGTCCTGGCGTCCCGCTCCGCGACGGCCTCGACGATCCGATCGAGTTCGTAGTCCCACTCCCGGTCGTGTTTCAGACGCATCCCGGTGTTGCGGAGATCGCCGGGGGAGAACTCGGAGTGTTGGCTCATTGGATAGACAACCGGCCCGGAGCGGTAAAACGGCGGCGTTTCGGTCCGGAGGCTATCGCTGCGGACGTCGATCGAACCGGTCAGCGTCCGTCGCCGTAGTGGTCTTCCAGGTACTGTACGATCTCCTCGCTGTCGTACCGGGTCTCCTCCCTCGTGGTGTCGACGAGGAAGGGGATCTCGTCCTTCCCGCCGATCGTCTCCAGTTCGTCGAGGGCCTGTCCGTTTCGCTCTTCGCCCGCCGCCGTCCGCGGGTTGTGGACCACGTACGAGAGCCCGAGGTCGGTCATGCGCTCGCGTACCTCGGCCGAGTGCGGACAGTCCTCCGACTGATAGAGTTCGAGCATACGAGCTATCAGGGCTCGCCGGAGTAAACCGTAGTGCCGGCGACAGACGGCCCGAAACCGGACGATCGGCACACCTAACAGTCGTGGGCCCTCTACATCGGGTATGAGCGTCGAAACCACGAGCGTCGAAGCGCTTGGCCGCGAACTCGGCGAGACGATCAGCGAGCTCCCCGAGTACGAGGCGTTCGAGGAGGCGAAGGCCGCGGTCGAGGAGAGCGCCGAGGCACAGGAGAAGATCCGAGAGTTCGAGGGCAAACGCGAGGAGTTCATGCTCGCCCGGCAGGTCGGCGAAGCTACCCAGGAGGACCTGGTCGAACTCCAGCGGAGCCAGCAGGAGCTCCACCAGCTCCCCGCGATGGCGGAGTATCTAGAGGCACAGAACCGCCTCGACGCCCGGCTCGAGGCGGTCAACGAGGCGATCAGCGAGCCGCTTTCTGTGGATTTCGGCGAGCAGGCCGGCGGCTGCTGTCAGGACTGAGTCGGTACGCTTAGGGAGGTCTCCGTCGCAGTCGGTGGTATGACGACGAGCGACTGGGGCGACTGGCTCCCGACCGAGATCGCGGAGGCGACTCCCGAAGGCGTCTCCCTCTGGTATCTGGGCTGTAACGGCTTCGCGCTCGAGGCGAACGACGGAACCACCCTGTTCGTCGACCCCTATCTCGGGACCGGCGACCCGCCGCGGACGGTGCGGATGATCCCGGTACCGTTCGACCCGGAGGACGTCCGAGAGGCCGACGCGATCCTCGGAACGCACGAGCACACCGACCACGTCCACGGCCCCTCGCAGGCGCCGATCCTCGCGAACACCGGGGCGACGTTCTACGCGCCGGACGATTCGCTCTCGGTCACCGACGAGGAGTCGTGGACCGAGGACTGGGACGTGCGCGAGGACCAGCTCGTCGAGGTGAGCGAGGGCGAGAGCTTCGAGATCGGGTCGTTCACCGTCCACGTCGAGCCGGCGAACGACCCGGACGCGACCCATCCCGTGAGCTACGTGATCGATCACGACGCCGGTACGTTCTTCCACGGCGGCGACGCGCGACCGGGCGAGCCGTTCGAGGAGGTCGGCGAGCGGTACGGGATCGACCTCGCGGCGCTCGCGTTCGGGACCGTCGGGACGATCCCCGAGAAGGAGACCGGCGAGCCGACGAGGACGCGGTGGTACAGCGACGAGAACATGGTGATCGAGGCGGCGAACCAGCTCGGCGTCGATCGCTTGCTCCCCACCCACTGGGACATGTGGAAGGGGCTCACTGCCGATCCCACGGTCCTCCACCGTCACGCCGCGAGCTTTTCTCACCCCGAGAGCCTGGAGGTCGTCGAGGTCGGGGACCGGATCGAGCTGTAACGTACCCGATTGACTTATGCTTTCGGAGCGAGAGTACCGGGTATGAGTCAGGAGGTAGACGAGTACGAGCGGCTCACGGTCGAGGAAGAGGGTGTATCGGTGGAGAAACGGTTCGAACCCGAGGCGTTCGCGGTCCCGACGATCACGTTCACGATCGACTCCGAGCGCGAGGATCCGGCGACGATCAGGCTGGTCGACGAGGTACCCGAGGCGTTCCCGATCGAGAAGATCGGCTTCCACCCCGAGTACGAGAGCGAGTGCTGGTCGGCCTACGAGGACAGCCGGGTCGCCTTCGAACGCACGCTGGAAGCCGGCGAGTTCGTCTCGACGGTCTACGCGATCCGGATCGACGATCCCGAGGAGGCTCGACCGTTCATGGTCGCGCCGTCGCTCGACGTCGAATCCGGCAGCGTCTCGATGGAGCGCGAGGAACCGCTGGTCTCCGAGGAGACGACTGCCGTGGTCAGGGAGTTCATCGACGGCTCGCGCGAGTCGGTTCCGGGTCTCGACGAGGAGGAGGGCGGCTCGCTCGACGAGCGCCTCGCGGCGGTCGAAGGCGGTGCCGGCGAGACGGCGGTCGAGTTGGAAGAGCCCCAGGAGAGCGTCGAAAGCCCCCCCGAAAGCGTACCTCCGGTGGACGAGCCGGAGGAAAACGAACCCGCACCGACGGCCGACTCGGAACGGAACGCGGTCGCGAGCCTCGCAGCGGAGATCAGGGAGGGAACGGCCTCGGAGACGGACCTCGCGGTGCTCCGCGAGGCGGTCGAGCTCTCGGAGACCAGTTCGTCGAGCACCGACGCACAGCTCTCGCACCTCCAGGCTCGCGTGAGCGAACTGGACGCCTACGCCGACGCCTTCTCGGCGTTCGTCGACGAGAACGGGACCGGTGAGGAGCTCCTCGAGCAGTCGCGATCGAGACACGACGAGATCGAGGCGTCGCTCGCCAACCTCGAATCGAGGGTCGAGGAGCTCTCGGAGCTCGAAGGGGAGATCGAGTCCGTCGAGGAGACGGTACGGGAGCTCGAGGCCCCGATCGACGAACTGCGGGGCAAACTCGTCGGCGTCAAGAGCGACGTCGCGGCGGTGGAGGCGGACGTCGACGAACTCGACGCCGGCCTCCCCGAACGGATCGCCGCCGTTCGCGTCGAGATCGAGGAGGTCCAGGAGTCCGTCGACGAGATCGAGAGCTGGCGCGAACAGCTCGGAGAGATGTTCACCGGCTGAGGTACGACGGATACCACCGAGTGGGTTTCGAAAGTAATTATACTCATCTTCTCGAGATTTCTGACAGGGGGTCTCCAACACCGTTTTCGGCCGCTGTAGATGTCCACTATGGATAAGATACACAATTTCTTCAGTTCGTATCCCCGATCCGGCAGAGGAGATCGACGACCGAACAGCCCGTCCCGTGGACGATCACCGGGTTGCACTCGAACTCGGTTATCTCCGGGTGGCGAGTCGCGAGCGTCCCGAGACGGGTCACGAGGTCGACGAACGCCTCCCGGTCGTGTCGGGGCGCATCGAGCGCGACTCCGAGCCCAGTCTCGCCCAGAGCCCGGCTCACGTCGGGTGCGGTGACGGGCGGGACGACGACCGTCGCGTCGGCCTCCCGTTCGACCGCGACACCGCCGGAACCGACCGTGAGCACCGGACCGAACCCCTCCTCTCGTGTGATCCCGACGATCGCCTCGATACCGTCGTCGACCATCGGCTGGACGAGCACGTCCGGGTTTCGGATCGACTCGTCGACGGCTCGTGCGTTCCCGACGATCCGGTCGAACCCCTCGCGGATCGCGTTCTCGCTGTCGAGGTCGAGCGCGACCGCTCCGGCGTCGCTCCGATGGGAGAGTGCCGGATCGTCGACCTTGAGGACGACCGGGCCGTCGATCTCCCCTCCTGTGACGACCGCCGCCCCTTCCGACCGGACGACCGTCGTCTCGACGGGGTCGATCCCGACCGACCGTGCCAGCGAGACCGCCTCGGCCCAGCGGAGCGGCCGGTCGGTCGGCAGGTCCAGACCCGCGTGTCCGACCGCCGCGTCCCCGGTGACGGCGCTCACGCGACGGCGCGCCTGCGCCCGTCTCTCGCCCGCTTCGACCAGCGAGGCGAGGGCGTCCAGACACCGACCCGGATCGGCGTAGAGCGGCGCCGCCTCCGCGATCCGCTCGAACGGCGTGCCACCCCCTCCCTCCGGCGTCCTGCGTCCCGTCCAGAGCACGAACACCGGTCTCTCCGCCCGCTCTACGACGGCGAGCAGATCGTCGGCGATCCGTTCCGCGCGCTCGTCGACCGCCGAGAGCCCGATCGCGAAGACGTACGCGTCGAAGGCGTCGTCCGCGAAGAGCGCGTCGGTGATCTCGGGCAGGGCGTCCGCGCCGTACCCCCGGATGTCCGCCGGGTTGCCGAACCCGTCGTAGGTGAGCAGGCCGTCGATCCCCCGGAGTGTGCGCTGGCTCTCCCCCTCGATCGGCGGCAACGAGAGCCCGCGCTCAGTCGCCATGTCCGCGAGGAGACTCCCCAGTCCTCCGCTGGTCGAGGCGATACAGATCCGGTTCGACGCCGGGGGATCGTAGCTCGCGTGCGCCTTCGCACGGGCCAGGAGGTCCGGGATGTCCTCGACGCGCTCGACGCCCGCCTGCCGAAACGCGGCCGCCCAGGCGTCGTCGCTCCCCGTTATCGATCCCGTGTGCGAGACCGAGGCGGCCGCCGCCGCATCGCTCCGGCCCACCTTCACGACGATCACGGGCGTCCCGTCCGCGATCGCCTCGCTCGACGCCCGCACGAACGCGTGGGGGTCCTCCACGCCCTCGACGTAGAGACAGAGCACGTCGACCGGATCCCGATCCGCGAGATACGAGACGTACTCCGAGAGCGAGAGGTCCGCCTCGTTTCCCGTCGAGACGACGTGCGAGAAGTGGAGCCGTTCGTCGGCGCCTCGCTCGAAGAAGGTAGTAAAGGCGAGCGCGCCAGACTGGCTCACCAGTCCGACCGATCCGAGTTCGGGCTTTCGCGAGCACGTACTCGTGAGCACGACCTCCCCACCCACGTTCGCAACCCCGATACAGTTCGGCCCACAGATCCGGATACCGGTCTCGACCGCGACCTCCGCCAGTTCGGATTCGAGCCGCTCGCCCTCCGCGTCGGCCTCGGCGAAGCCCGCCGAGAGCACGAGCGCGGCCGGCACGCCACGCTCGCCCGCGGATCGGGCGACGCCGACGACGTACTCCCGGGGGATCGAGATCACCGCGAGGTCGACCGTTTCGGGGAGCTCCTCGATCGAGTCGTAACACCGCCGGCCCCACGCCTCCTCCCGGGCGGGGTTGACGAGGTAGATCTCCCCGGTGAACCCGTAGGAGAGACAGTTCTCCACCAGCTGCGAGGAGTACCACGAGTCGGGGCTCGCGCCCACGACGGCGATCGAGTCCGGCGAGAAGAGCGCGTCGAGCGCCTCGCGTTCGCTCATACCCCTTGTGTGAGGTGTCGGCACCTAAACGTTGACCTCGCCGTGCTCAGAGCGACTCGGCCAGCAGCTCGACCGGGTGTGGGGGCTCCTCGCCGTACTCGTCGCCGATCTGGGTCCGACAGGAGGTCCCGGGGGCGACGACGCGCCCGCCGCTCCGGTCGATCTGTGAGAAGAGGATCGACCCGATCGCCTGGCTCATCGCGTAGTGTTCGGCCTCGTATCCAAAGGAGCCGGCCATCCCACAACAGCCGCTGTCGAGGACGTCCACCTCGAAGCCGGCCCTCGTGAGGACGGCCGCGGTGTGGTGGTCCTTCGCGGTCGCCTTCTGGTGGCAGTGGCCGTGGTAGGTGAGCCGCTCGCCGCTCCCATCCGGCACGTCGAGCCCGAACGCGTCCACGTACTCCATCACGCCGTAGGTGTTCTCGCTCACCAGATCGACGAACCGGCCCGAGAGCAGGTCACGGTAATCGGATTGGAACATCACCGCGTCGGAGGGCTCGACGACGACGACGTCCCACCCCTCCTCGATCCGCGGGGCGAGCGCCGTCACGTTCTCGGTCGCGAGCGTTCCTGCCTCGTCGAGAAAGCCCTTCGAGAACGCCGCGCGGCCGCTGTCGCCGACCTCCTCGGGGAGCGAGACGTGGACGCCCGCGTTCTCCAGGACGCGGACCGCCGCCCGTCCGACCTCCGGGTGGACGTGGTTCGTGTAGGTGTCCGGGACGAGCAGCGCGCGGCGGTCCGCCCCGTCCTCGGGAACCGACGACCCGTCGCGCGCCTCGAACCAGTCGCGGAGCGTCTCGCGCTGGAACTCGGGGAGCGAGCGCTCCCGTGCGATCCCCATCGTCTTCTCGGCGAGCAACCCCGACCCGGGAAGCGACGAGAGGAGGTTCGACACCGGCGCGGTTGCGCTCGCGAGCGGCGCGAGCCGATCGAAGTTCGCGAACAGCTTCGATCGAGCCTCAGCACCCTCCCGGCGGTGGTACTCGTGGGTCACCTCCGCCTTCAGCTTCGCCATGTCCACCCCGCTCGGACAGTCGATCTTACAGCCCTTACAGCCGATGCAGAGGTCAAGTACTTCCGTTATGAACTCGTCACTGAACTGCTCGTCCGGGAGGTCGCCGCTCATCGCCTGGCGGAGCATGTTCGCTCTCCCCCGGGTGGACGTGATCTCCTCCTCGGCCGCTCGGAACGTCGGACACATCACACCGCCCGTGGTGTGCTGGGGACCCCGGCAGCCGCCACAGCCGTGACAGAGCTCGACCATCCCCTGAAAGCCGTTCTCGTTCTCCCAGTTCAGCACGGGTTCAAACCCCGTCTCGAACTCGTAGGCCGGATCGAAGCGGAGGTTCTCGGTCATCGAAATATCGCCGCAGACCTGTCCGGGGTTGAGCAGCCAGTCGGGGTCGAACGCCGTCTTCAGTTCCTTGAATAGGCCGAACACCTCCTCGCCGTAGAGTTTCCGGTTCCACTGGGTGCGCGCCCGGCCGTCGCCGTGCTCGCCCGAGACCGACCCGCCGTACTCGACGACGAGGTCCGTGACGCCGTCGGCGATCGCCTCGAACGAGGCGAGTCCCCCCTCCGTCTTGGTGTTGATCAGCGGCCGGATGTGGAGCACGCCGGGTCCGGCGTGGGCGTAGTACGTCGCGAACGTCCCCTCTGCCTCGAGGATCTCCTCGAACCCCTCGACGAACGCCGGGAGGTGTTCGGCCGGGATCGCCGTGTCCTCGATGAACGCGATGTGTTTCTCGTCGCTCGTGCGCGAGAGCAGGATCGGCAGCCCGCTCTTTCGCATCTTCCAGAACTGCGCGCGCTTCGCCGCGTCGTAGGCCTCCATCGCGGTCGTCGCCTCGACCGGCGCGTCGGTGGTCTCGGCCGCACCCTCGCTCGGCTCTACCTCGCTCTCGACGCTGGGGACCCGATCGACGAGCAGGTCTGCGACCTTCTCCTTGCCCTCCTCGACGGAGTCGGCGTAGAACTCGACGAGCAGCACCGAATCTGTACCCTCCGGCAGCATCCCGACGACGGGGCCGAACTCCTCGGTCTGTCTCGCCAGATCCAGGAGGACGTCGTCCATCGCCTCCACGGCGGCGGGGCCGTGTTCGAGGATCGGCGCGACGTCGCGCATTGCCGAGAGCAAATCGGGGTAGGTCAACAGCGCGACCGCCTTGGTCTCCGGCACCTCGACCAGCGAGACGGTCGCCTCGGTGACGATCGCGAGGGTGCCCTCGCTGCCGGCGAGCAGTCGAGCGAGGTTGATCGTCCCCTCTACGTCGTCCGCCTCGCCCTCCTCGATCGCCCGTTTCGCCTCCATCGCCTCCTCGACGATCCAGTCGAGGTTGTAGCCCGAGACGTTCCGCGTCAGGTCCGGGTAGGCCTCCTCGACGGTTTCGGCGTGCTCGTCGACCACTTCGGCGACGATCGCGTGGATCCGGCCCTCGAGATCGCCGTCCGGATCGGCCCGGTCGCGGAGTTCCGAGAGCGTGATCTCCCCAAACGTCGTGACCGTGCCGTCCGCCAGAACTGCCTCGCACTCCTCGACGTAGGCGTCGGTCTTTTCGTAGACGAGCGAGTGCGCGCCGGTCGAGTTGTTCCCGATCGCCCCGCCCAGCGCGCTCTTGTCGCCCCAGGCGGGATCGGGCGCGAACTTCAGTCCGTGGGGCGCACACTCGGCGTTCAGGTCGCCGAGGTAGACGCCGACCTCGGCGCTGGCGGTTCGCTCGTCCGGATCGATCGCGAAGACCTCCGTCATGTATCGGGTGAAGTCCAGGACGACCGCCTCGTTCGTCGCCTGGCCCGCGAGGCTCGTCCCGCCTCCACGGGGCATCACTGGGATTTCGTGCTCCGCGCAGTGGCGCATCACCGTCGCGACGTCGGTCGTCGAAGTGGGGTAGACGACGCCGATCGGCGTCACCTCGTACGCGCTCGCGTCCGTCGCGTAGAGCTGTTTCGAGTACTCGTCGAAGCGGACGTCGCCCGCGACGAGGTCCGAGAGCCCCGCGAGCCCCGCCGGGATCGTCTCGGAGCCGGTGCGGTAGTCGTAGCCCGAGCGATCGTCCGCCGCCGGCCCGGTGTGTTCCGTCGCCATTACACACACCTACGGGAGGTCCCACATTACTGTGGCGCTTATCCCCTCTCGATCGGACTACGACGGCCCCTCCTTCCCGTAACGCTCTTCGAGCAGCGCGTCGACCGTCTCGACCTGGTGGACCGGGTGTCGCCCCTCAGGCGGCCAGCCGATCCCCACCAGTCGGCACGGCTCCTCGAACGGGTTGTAGATCACGTGCGTCCCGACTTCTCCCGCCTCGAAGGCGACGGTGTCCGTCGTCTCCAACTCGAACCCCTCCTCCCTGGCTTCGACGCGACAGCGCCCCTCCGCGACGTAAAAGGCCTCTTGCTGGTTCTCGTGGTAGTGAAACTGGTTCTGCGAGAGTCGTTCCCCCGCCTCGAGGACCGCGACGTTCAGGTTGAACGCGTCGACTCCCAGTGCGCTCGACAGCTCCCAGCGCGAGCCGGGTTTCTCCGGGTTCGTCCCCACCTCGTCGAGCGAGACGCGTCGGTAGCCCTCTGCCATGGGCGAGAAAGGGCGTCCGGGCGCCTCACTCTTCCGGAACGATCAGCCGGAACGCTCGCGGTCGAACCGGGCCTTGATGAACGGCCCGAACAGCACGAGGAAGATCGTGACCGAGAGCAGAAACGAGAGCGGCCGGTCGATCGGGTTGACGAAGATGGCGTAGTCCCCGCCGGAGATCTGCAGCGACCGGAAGAAGTTCTCCTCGGCGATCGGCCCGAGGACGATCCCCAGCACGAACGCGATCACCGAGTAGTTGTACCGGACCATGTAGAAGCCGAGCACGCCCAGCAACAGGACCGCGAGCACGTCGAACCAGTTCTGGTTCAGCGTGAACGCGCCCGCAAAGGAGAGCACGACGACGAGCGGGATGATGACGTTCGTGTCCAGTTCGGTGATCTTACTCGCGTACGGGATCACCGTCAGGCCGATCGCCAGGATCAGCACGTTCCCCAGGAAGAGTGAGACGAACAGCGCGTAGGTGATGTGCAGCTGTTCGTCGAAGAGCACGGGACCCGGCTGGAGCCCGTGCATGAGGATCCCGCCGAGCAACACCGCGGTGCTCCCGCTGCCGGGGATCCCGAACGAGAGCGTCGGGATGAGCGACCCGCTCACCGTCGGGTTGTTCGCCGCCTCGGGGGCGATCACTCCTCGCGGGTCGCCCTCACCGAACCGGCCGTCCTTCGCCGACGAACGCGCCTCCTCGGCGTAGGCGACGAACGTCGAGGTGGTCGCGCCCGAGCCGGGGACCATGCCGATCCCCATCCCGATCAGCCCCGACTTGAGCGTCGTCTTCGGGTGGTTGAACACCGCCATCACGCCCTCGCGGACGCTCCCAGCGAGTTCGATGTTCTCGGCGGAGATCTGTTTCTTCGCCGCGAGCTTCATCATCTCCGCGAACGCGAACATCCCGATCAGCGCCGCGACGAAGTCGATCCCGTCGTAGAGGCCGAACTGTCCGAACGTATACCGCGGGCGCGCGGTGAGGATCGCGGTGCCGATCGTCGAGATCATGAAGCCGAGCGCGCCGGCGACGAGCCCCTTCACGATCGAGCCCTGCGTGACGATCGTTATCAGCGAGATACCGAGGATCGCGAGCAGGAAGTACTCCGGCGAGCCGAACGCGAGGACGACCTCGATCAGCACCGGCGAGAGCAGGATCAGCGCGAGCGCCGCGAGGAAGCCGTTCAACGCGGAGGCCGTCGTCGCGATCGCGAGCGCGTTCTTCGCGAGGCCGTTTTTCGCCATCGGGTAGCCGTCGAGCGTCGTCGCCGCCGCGGACTCGGTGCCGGGCGCGTTGATCAGGATCGCGGCGATCGAGCCGCCGAACATCGCCCCGCTGTAGATCGCCACGAGCAGCACGATCGCCGAGGTCGCATCGAGCGGCAGCGTCAGCGGCAGTACGAGCGCCATCCCGACCGGCGAGCCGATCCCCGGCAGCGCCCCGAGGACGATCCCGAGGACGAGCCCGAGCGCCATCCACCCGATCACGGGCCAGCTCGCGGCGAGCGCGAGCCCCTCGAAGAAGGCGTCGACCGCCATCTACGCGACCCCCGCGACCGTCGCGAGCGCGAACGCGAGCGGCAGGTCGATCGAGGTGGGGACGAACGGGCTGAAGTCGAGGATCGCACCCCGGTCGAGCCGCAGGAGGAGGAACACCCGGAACAGGTAGATGATCGCCGTCGCGGCGACCCCGCAGACGACGGCGATGGGCCAGCGGACCTTGAACCAGAGCATGTACGCCAGCACGAACGGGAAGGTGACGAACAGCAGGCCCACGGCCCACCCCAGCACGAGATACAGCGTCGAGGTCCCCACCATGAACACGGTGTCGTTCACCTCGTAACCGTAGTCGCGACCGAGCGTCTCCTTCACGAACTCCTCGTCGTCCTCGTCCTCCTCGTCTTCTTCCTCCTCCATCGGCGTCGAGGTGATGCTCACGCTCTCTGCGACGAACTTCCGGACCGGCCCGGGCAGGTAGTTCTGGACGAGCAGCAGGAAACAGCCGATGAAGACCGCGGCGGAGGTCATCTGGGGGAACACCCGGGCGTCGTCCGGGTACTCCTGGACGATCGGCTCCACGAAGAACACCCCGCTCAACACGAGCAGGACCGCGAGCATGACCTGCTCGGCGGTGACCTTCTCCCTGAGTTCTTGTACGTTCATCCCTGATAAGTGGAGATCCGAGAGCCCTTATTGGTGTTCCTGAATGAGTTCGACGATCTCGAGCTCCTCCATCACCTCGAACGGGTCGTTCATCGCGGCCTCGGCCTCCTCGGGGCCCTCCCAGAAGATCGGGTTGCCGGTGTCGTTCGACCACTCCTCGTACCGTTCGTCCTCGGTCGCCTCCTCGAAGCGCTCTGCGAGCACCTCGATCCGGTCGTCGGAGACGTCCGGCGGTGCGTAGATCCCACGGGTCACACCGGCGATGAAGTCCATCTCCGGGTAGCCCTCGTCGGTGACCGACGGGATGTCGGGGTAGACGTCGGTCCCATCGCTGAAGAAGCAGACGACGGGGTAGACCCCGCCGGAGGAGACGTTCGGCTCCGTGCCGGCGTCGGTCCCGATCCCACAGGGAACCTCGCCCGAGGTCACCGCCTCGGCGATCGGTCCCGTCCCGGTGTACTGCACGCGATCCGTCCAGTTCCAGTCGTACTCGTCGGCGTACTCCGGCTCCTCTTTCGCCAGCAGCGTCATTATGTCCTGCGGGCTGCCGGGCTCCTGGATGCCGATCGTCGTCCACTCCCCGGAGTTGTGCATCTCCCTGACGTCGTCGAACGTCTCGACCTCGCCCTCGTACTCCTCGTTGACGATGAGACACCAGGTCGACCGGCCGATGTTGCCGACCCCGCGCAGGTCGCGCTGGTCGAACCCGGGGTCGTCGAGCAGCTGTGGCGTCACCTCGAGCGGCACCGCGCTTCCCGTGAACGTGTGTCCGTCCGGTTCGGCACCGATCGCGTCGCCGAAGCCGTTCAGTCCGCCACCGCCCGGGACGTTGTCGATCTGGATGTCCTGTCCCATCGCGTCCGTGAGCGGCTCGATGATACCGCGGGCGTAGACGTCGGTTCCGCCGCCCTCGTCGTACGGGACGATGTAGCGCATCCGTTCGCTCGGCTCCCAGTCCCCCTCGTCGTCCCCGTTGTCGCCGGCGAGACAGCCCGCCATCGCAGCGACCGACGTCGCCCCCGCCGCCTGGAGGAATCGCCGTCTGCGAACGCCCCCGGCTCCGGTGTTGGTCGTTGTCTGTTCCCCGCCGCCGTGTCGGATGTGTTCCCGTGCCATAGTGGTCCCCGTTCGGGGTCTTCTCTGCCCGGCCAGATCGACTGACCTGGTGGTGGTTCCGTACCGTGGGCTGATACCACATGACGATGTGGTGGCGATATATATAATAGTTTTCTTCGCGGGTTGTAGAACCGACGGCGGACGGTCTAGTTCCGGCGGTTACCGGTCGGCGCGAAAGCGCGAGAGCACCCGCTCGTCGATCTCGACGCCGATCCCCGGTCGGTCCGGGATCGCGACGGTCGGCCCGTCGTTCTCCACGGGATCGATCGCGAGGTCGTCGCGGATCGGGTTCGGCGTCCGGTCGAACTCGAGCATCGGCTCGCCGGAGAGCGTCGCGAGCAGCTGGAGGCTCGCGGCCAGTGCGACCGCGCTCCCGAAGACGTGCGGGAGACAGCCGACGTTCGCGGCGCCCGCGGCGGCCGCCACCCTCCGTGCCGAGGTGAACCCGCCGACGCTCGTCAGGTCCGGCTGGACGTAGCTCGCGGCGTTCGCCGAGAGTACCCGCTCGAACTCGTGGAGGAAGGCCCAGGACTCCCCGCCGGCGATCGGCGTCGGTCCTCGGTTGAGCGCCGCGTACCCCACGAGATCCTCCGGCGGCAGCGGCTCCTCGAAGAAGTAGACGTCGAGGTCGGCGAGCGCACGCGAGACCCGCATCGCGTCGGCCCGGTCGTAGCCGTGGTTCGCGTCGGTCATCAGCCGCACGTCCGGGCCGACGGCCTCCCGGATCGCACGGACGAGCGCGACGTCCTCCTCCATCCCCCACCCCGGGAAGTGCCGCGAGAGCCCGATCTTGTTCTTGAGCGCGGAGAAGCCCGCCGCGACGTGACCCTCGGCCTCGCGCACGACCGCCTCCTCGAGCTCCTCGAACCTCTCGACGTCTCCGAAGAAGTGCCCCGTCGCGTACGCGCGGACCTCCTCCCGGCGCCGCCCACCCAGCAGCCGGGAGACCGACGCCCCGACCGACTTCCCGTAGAGGTCCCAGAGCGCCATGTCGACGCCGCTGACGACGCTCGCGGGAACGTAGGAGTGGTACGACGAGCGGAGCGCGAAGACGAGCTCCTCGTGGAGCCGTTCGACGGCCGTGGAATCGTCGCCCTCGATCCGGGGTGCGACGTACTCCTCGACCAGCTCCCGGTTGCCGGCGATCGGCCCCCAGCACTCGCCCCAGCCGACCAGCCCGTCGCCGGTCTCGATCCGGACGAGGCAGTACTCACGGCTGTCGATCCACTTCTGTGCGTTCGCGAATCGCGTGTCGAGCTCGCGATGGAGCGGGATCGCCTCGACGGTTCGAACGGACATACCCGACCCGCGCGGGCCGGGAACCTAAAGCCTCGCCCCCGCGCCGGTCTACAGCTATATATCGGGTGGGAACCGATACGGACGTATGCCGATCGTCGCAGCGGTCGACGAGAGCGAGCGTGCCGGACCGATCGTCGAGGAGGCCGCCCGTCTCGGGGCGGCCATGGAGCTCCCCGTCCACGTCATCCACGTCCTCACGAGGGAGGGGTTCGTCGAACTCGAACAGACGAGCGTCACCCGGTCGAACGGACCGGTCCCGATGGAGGACGTGATCGAGGGGGCGACCGCGGTGGCCCGGAGAGCGGCCGAGGAGGCGCACGCGGACGCCACCGCGGTCGGGCTGATGGGCGACCCCGCGGAGGAGGTCGTCACCTACGCCGACGAGCACGAGGCCGAGTACCTCGTCATCGCGGGTCGGAAGCGGTCGCCGGTCGGGAAGGCGCTGTTCGGGAGCGTCGTTCAGTCCATGTTACTCGACGCCCCGTGCCCCGTTGTCTCCGTCAGGCTCGACTAGTCCGAGAGCGCCTCGACGACGTCCTCCGTTCCCGCGGACCCACCGAGGTCGGGCGTGAGCGGCGCGGATTCGTCGGCGAGCACCGACTCGACGCGCGCCCAGAGCTCCTCCGCGACCGCCTCCTCGCCCAGGTCCTCGAACAGCATCGACGCAGAGAGCACCGTCGCGAGCGGGTTCGCAATACCCTCGCCCACGATGTCCGGGGCGCTCCCGTGCACCGGCTCGAACATCGAGGGGTAGCTCCCCGACGGGTCGATGTTGCCCGACGGGGCGAGTCCCATGCTCCCCGTGACGATCGCACCGATGTCCGTGAGGATGTCCCCGAAGAGGTTCGAGGCGACGATCACGTCGAACTCCTCGGGCCGACGGATCAGGTCCATCGACGCCGCGTCGACCAGCAGCCTCTCGACCTCGATCCCGGGGTACTCCGTCGAGATTTCTTCGACCAGATCGTCCCAGAACGTCATGCTGTAGGCCTGGGCGTTCGACTTCGTGATCGACGTCACGTGGCCCTCGCGCTCGCCGGCCTCCTCGAACGCGGCCCTGAGAATCGACTCGGTCCCCTCGCGGGTGAACACCGAGGTCTGGATCGCCACCTCGTGGGCGAACCCGACGTGTTCGCGCCCACCCACGTCGGAGTACTCCCCTTCCGTGTTCTCGCGGAAGACCACGAAGTCGACGTCGCCGCCCTCGTAGCCCCGCAACGGGCTCTCGACGCCCTCGAAGAGCACGGACGGGCGCTTGCAGACCCGCTGATCGAAGCTCTTTCTGATCGGTAACAGCAGTCCGTGGAGCGTGAGGTGATCCGGCACCTCCGGGTGCCCGACCGCACCCAGCAGGATCGAGTCGTAGCTCTCCAGGGTGTCGAGCGCGTCCTCGGGCATCATCGCACCCTCGTCCAGATACCGATCGGAGCCCCACTCGAAGCGCTCGAACTCTACGTCCACCCCGTGGCTATCGGCGACCGACTCGAACAGCGGGAGCGTCGCGTCCACGACCTCGGGGCCGATACCGTCGCCTGGGATCGTCGCTACCTCGTATGCCATGGGTTACGAACGGCGATGGGGGCGATAAAGCCACGGACCGCGGCAGGCACTCGAGCAACGAGGGAAGCTTTTTGCTCGTACCCCGTCGATCGGCGCCATGGTACGCCACGACGCGTACGCCAGCCTCAGCGTCGAGATCGCCGACGGCGTCGCGACCATCGAGTTCCACCGCCCCGAGAAGTACAACGCGCTCAACGACGACGTCATGCTCGACCTGCGCAGGGCGTTCGACGCCATCGCGCTCGACCGTTCGATCGACGCCGTCGTGATCACCGGCGAGGGCGACGACGCCTTCTCCGCCGGTGCGGACATCACCGAGTACGCCGGAACGACGGACGAACACGCCCACCAGCGCGACCGTCAGGAACTGTTCTACGAGATGTACCAGAAACCGCTTCACTGTCACGCGCCCGTGATCGCGAAGGTAAACGGCTACTGCGTCGGCGGCGGGCTGATCACCGCGATGTACTGTGACATGCGCGTTGCGACCGAGGACGCCAAGTTCGGCGTCCCCGTCGCCAACATCGGTCAGATCCCGACCGGTGGTGCTAACCGGAGAGCGGTCGAGTTAGTGGGTGAGGCGAAAGCGAAGGAACTCGTGCTGACCGCTGGGTTCATCGACGCCGCCGAGGCCGAACGGATCGGTCTGATCAACCACGCCGTGCCCAGAGAGGAACTGGACGGGACGGTCCAGGAGATAATCGACGCGATCCAGGATACCGGTCGCGAGGCGGTGAAGAACTCGAAAGAGGCGATCAACTACGCAGTCGAAGCACCCGACGCCGAGACCGCCCGCGAGTACGAGGCGGACCTCTGGTGGGAGCAGTTCGCGGGCGAGGAACGCCGCCGGCTGGTCGACGAGTTCAACGAGGGCGAGTGACCATGCCCGAGACCGATACTGAGGGACCGCTCTCGGAACTCACCGTCGTCGAGATGACCGCCCACCGCGCCGGCCCGTTCTGCGGGGCGCTGCTCGCGGACATGGGCGCGCGCGTGATCAAGATCGAACGGCCGGGCGTCGGCGACCCAGTCAGGGTCCAGGGCGTCGGCCAGGACGGCAAGACCGGCTACTTCGTCGCGCTCAACCGAAACAAGGAGTCGGTCACGCTCGACCTCAAGAGCGACGCCGGTGTAGAGGCGGCCCGTGCGCTACTCGCCGACGCCGACGTCTTCGTCGAGAACTTCGGCTACGGCGTCACCGACAAACTCGGCATCGGCTACGACGATCTGAAAGAGCTGAACCCGGAGCTCGTCTACGCGAGCGTCAAGGGCTACGGCGAGACCGGCCCGATGCGAGAGAAACCCGGGCTCGACCTCATCCTCCAGGCCGAGGGCGGGATCATGAGCGTCACCGGTCCGGAGGGGGGCGAGCCGGTGAAGGTGGGACAGGCCGTCGGCGACCTGACTGCGGGGATGTTCGCGACGATCGGCGTGCTCGCCCGGCTCCACGAACGCGGGCGGGTGGGGTCCGGTGAGGGTGAGAACGACGGGACGAACGACGAGAGGGAGTTCGTCGGCAAGCTCGACGTTGGCCTGTTCGACGCCATCGTCACGCTGCTGAACGAGTACCTGACGAACTACTCGTTGACCGGCGAGGTGCCCGGCCCGCAGGGACGGAGCCACCAGGCGCTCGTCCCGTACCAGGTGTTCGAGACCGGGACGAAGTCGATCGTCACGGGCGTGCCGAGCGACGCTCGCTGGGACGCATTCGTCGACGTGGTGGGGTGTGAGTCGGTCAGGGAGTTCGAGACGAACAGAGAGCGGATGGCGAACGCCGAGACAGTCGTGGGTGCGATCCAGGATCGACTCGAGGAGGAGTCGGCGGAACACTGGCTCTCGGTCCTCACCGAGGCGGGCTTTCCGTGTGGGCCGATCAACGACGTCGCGGACGTCGTCGAACACGAACAGACCGCCGCACGAGACCTCGTGATCGAACACACCGACCCGGACGCCGGAGAACTCCTCCTCCCCGGCCACCCGATCAACTTCCCCGGGTTCGAGGACGTCGTTCGGAGCCCCGCTCCACGCCTCGGCGAGCACACCGACGAGGTGTTCTCCGAGGTGGCAGGCGAGCAGACGACGCTCTCGGCGTGGCGAGAGGGCGGCGCGTTCGGCGAGTGAAACTGCCTTCGGGCAGGACTACGCGAGACTCGCTTCCAGTTTCTCGATCGGGTGGGGCGGTTTCTCGCCGAACTCGTCGCCGATCTGGGTCCGACAGGACGCGCCGGGTGCGACGACCGATTCGCCCTCGCTCCCGTCGATCTGCGAGAAGAGGATCGACCCGATCGCCTGGCTCATCGCGTAGTGTTCGGCCTCGTATCCAAAGGAGCCGGCCATCCCGCAGCAGGTGCTGTCGAGCGGGTCGACCCGGTAGCCCGCTCTGCGGAGCACGCCCACCGCGTGGTGGTCTTTCGCCGTCGCCTTCTGGTGGCAGTGGCCGTGGTACGTGAGGTGTTCGTCCACCTCCCCGAACGAGAGCGTCTCGTCCAGCCGGAACGCGTCGAGGTACTCCATCACGCCGTAGGTGTTTCGCGCCACTCGTTCGACGTCCTCGCCCGAGAGCAGGTCGAGGTAATCGGACTGGAACATCACTGCGTCCGAGGGCTCGACGATCACCACGTCCCAGCCAGCCTCGACTTCCGGGACCAGGGCGTCGACGTTCCGTCGCGCGTGCGAGCGCGCCTTCTCGAGCACCCCTTTCGAGTGTGGCGGTCTGCCGGAACCGGTCACACCCTCGGGAATCGCGACGTGGACGCCCGCGGCCTCGAGCACCCGCACCGCGGCCTTTCCCGCACCGGGGTTGCTGTAGTTCGTGTACGCGTCAGGGAACAGCACGACGTTCCGATCCGCCTCGCTCTCCGCCACCGTCGATCCACCCCGGTCCTCGAACCAGTCTTCGAGCGACTCGCGGTAGAACTCCGGGAGTGAGCGATCCCGCGCGATGCCGATCGTCCTCTCCATCACCAGCCGCGAACCAGGGAATTTCGTCCCCAGGTTCGAGAGCGGTGCGAGCGCGCTCCCGAGCGCCGAGAGCCGGTCGATGTTCGCGAACAGTCTGGTCCGAAGGCCGATCCCGTTTCGCTCGTGGGCGGCGTGTTCGACCTCGACTTTCAGCTTCGCGAGGTCGACCTCGCTCGGGCAGTTCTTCGCACAGCCCTTGCAGCCGACACAGAGATCGAGCACCTCGTGGAGGAACTCCTCCTCGAAGATCTCCTCTTCGGTGAACGCCCCCGTCATCGCCTGCCGGAGCATGTTCGCCCGACCACGCGTCGAGGTGATCTCTTCCTCCGCTGCGCGGTAGGTCGGGCACATCACGCCGCCGGTTCCCGCCTGACTCGTCCGGCAGCCGCCACAGCCGTGGCAGAGCTCGACCATTCCTCTGAACCCGTTCTCGTTCTCCCAGTTGAGCGCAGGCTCGAACCCGGCGTCGAAGACGTCCTCCAGGTCGAAGCGGAGGTTCTCGGTCATCGAGACGTCGCCACAGACCATTCCCGGGTTGAGCAGCCAGTCGGGGTCGAACGCCGTCTTCAGTTCCTTGAATAGGCCGAACACCTCCTCGCCGTAGAGTTTCCGGTTCCACTGGGTGCGCGCCCGGCCGTCGCCGTGCTCGCCCGAGACCGACCCGCCGTACTTCACGGCGAGGTCGGTCGCCCCGTCCGAGATCTCGTACATCGCCTCGATCCCCTCGATAGAATGTGTATTGATCAGCGGCCGGACGTGCAGACAACCAGGGCCCGCGTGGGCGTAGAAGCTCCCGAACGTCCCCGCCTCTTCCATCACCGCCTGGAACTCCGCGACGTACTCGGGGAGGTGCTCGGGCGGGATCGCGATGTCCTCGATGAACGCGATGTGTTTCTCTTTCCCCGTTCTCCCGAGCAGGATCGGCGTCGACGCCTTCCGCATCGTCCAGAGATCCTTCCGCTCTTCCTTCCCGTAAGCTTCGAGCGAGTCGAACGCGATCTCGCCTACGCGATCCTCGATCAGGCCCTTCACCTTCTCCCTGCCCTCCTCCTCTCCCTCGGCGTAGAACTCGACGAGCAGGAACGAGCCGGTGCCATCGGGAAGCCGCCCGACGACGTCTTTGAACTCGGCCGTCTCCCGCGCGAGGTCGACGAGCACGTCGTCGAGCACCTCCACGGCGGCGGGGTCGTGCTCTAAGATCGCTCCGACGTCCTCCATCGCCGAGAGCAGGTCGTCGTAGGTGAGCACCGCCACGCTCTTCGTCTCGGGAATCGGTTCGAGCGAGACGTTCGCTTCGGTGATCACTGCCAGGGTCCCCTCGCTACCGACGAGCAGTTTCGCGAGGTTCACCGTCCCCTCCTCGCCCCGTTCGATCGCCCGCTCTGCCTCTCGTCCCTCCTCGATCAGCACGTCCAGGTTGTAGCCCGAGACGTTCCGTTTGAGCGTGGGATACGCCTCCTCGATCAGGTGACTAGAATCGTCGATCACCTCGAGGACGTTCGCGTAGATCCGCGAGAGCAGGTCACCGTCGGGGTCGGCCCCCTCGCGGATCTCCGAGAGGGGAGTCTCGCCGAACGTCGTGACCGTGCCGTCCGCCAGAACTGCCTCGCACTCCTCGACGTAGGCGTCGGTTTTCCCGTACTTGAGCGAGTGTGCCCCGGTCGTGTTGTTCCCGATCGCCCCGCCCAGCGCACTCCGATCGGCCGTCGATGGATCGGGCGCGAACTTCTGTCCCGTGTGCTCGATCGCCCGGTTCAGCCCGGCGACGGTGATCCCGCTCCGTGCCCGGGCGGTCCCTTCCTCCCCGTCGATCGCGAGCAGGTCGGTCATATACCTCGAGAAGTCGAGGACGACCGCGCGGTTGACCGCCTGGCCCGCGAGGCTCGTCCCGCCGCCGCGTGGGAGGACTGGGATCTCGCGGTCGGCGCAGTAGGAGACGACTGCGGCGACGTCCTCCGTCGACCTGGGATAGACGACGCCGATCGGCGTCACCTCGTACGCGCTCGCGTCCGTCGCGTAGAGCTGTCGGGTGTACTCGTCGAAGCGGACGTCGCCCTCGACGAGCCCTTTTAGGTCCCGGACCATCCCCGGCCGGTTCACCTCGTCGTTCCGGTAGTCGTAGTTCGACCGGTCGTCGGTCGCCGGATCTCCCCTCTCTCTGCTCGTCGCCATCAGTTCCCGGACCCTCCCGCGCTCCGTCCCGTTTCGACCGCCGCCCATCTCTCCCCAGCCGGATCGGACGCCACGACGGCGACCGACGGCTCGTCGGCCGTTGGCAAACCGCTCATATCCGTACCTGCGCTCACGGCCGTATAACTGTTGTGCGATGCAGTCGCACGATCATCAACGATCGATCCTGTCCTTCCTACTCGGGGATCGCCCCGCGCTCTCTGAGCCGGTCGATCTCCGCCTCATCGTACCCGAGTTCCGAGAGAACGCTCTCGGTGTCCTCGCCGAGCAAGGGCGGGCCCGACTGGAACCCGCTGTCGGCGCCCGCGAAGTTGAGCGGGTGCTCGATCGCGTCGATCTCGCCCAGCGCGGCGTGGGGCAGCGTCCCGACGACACCGCGTGCTTCGACCTGCTCGTTCGTGAGCGCCTCGCTCACGTCGAAGACCGGCCCCACGGGAAGGCCCTTCTCGTCGGCCAGGAGCGATACCCACTCGTCGGTCGTTCGTTCGGCGAGCGTCGCCGAGAGCTCTCCCTCCAGTTCGTCCATGTGTCCGACGCGGTCGCCGTTCGTCTCGAACCGATCGTCCTCGGCGAGGTCCTCCCGATCGATCGCCGCACAGAACTCCTCCCAGAGGCGCTGGTTGCCGCAGGCGACGTTCAGGTAGCCGTCGGCCGTAGGATAGGACTGGTACGGGGCGAGCACGGGGTCTTTCGTCCCCATTCGCGTGGTCTCCTCCCCGACGAACGCCTTGCCCGCCTGCTTCGTGAGCCACGGCAACGCCGCGTCGAGCATCCCGAGTTCGACGCGCTCGCCCTCGCCCGTCCGCTCTCTCCGGAAGAGCGCGCCGACGATCCCGAACGCCGCCCACATCGCCGTGATCAGGTCGGTCTGCGGGAGCCCGACCTTCACCGGGTCGCCGTCTTCGGGGCCCGTAACGCTCATGATCCCGCTCATCCCCTGCACGAGGAGATCGTAGCCCGGCCGTTCGCTCCAGGGCCCCGAGTCGCCGAACGCGGAGATCGAGCAGTAGATCACGTCCCCGTTCAGCTCCCGTACGTCCTCGTATCCCACGCCGAGGCGGTCGGCGGTGCCCGGCCGGAAGTTCTCGATCACGACGTCGGCGGTCTCGATCAGGTCATAGAGCGCTGCGAGGCCCGCTTCCGATTTGAGGTTCAGTTCGACGCTCCGCTTGCCGTAGTTCACCGTCCAGAAATACGGCGACTCGCCGGCCTCGGTGGCGGGCCTCCCGGGGCCGTCGTAGCCCTCGACCGGGACGAACGGCGGCCCGGAGTGACGGCTATCGTCGCCCGCGCCGGGGCGTTCGACCTTGATCACCTCGGCACCCTGGTTCGCGAGCATCAGCGTCGCGAAGCCGCCCGTGACGAAGGTGGTCAGGTCGACGACCGTGATCCCATCCAGGAGCCGTCCGTTCGGGTCGACCGTCGAACCCGTCGACTCGCGACCAGAGTCGTGTGGGTCACTCTCGGTGTCCATGGGACGGGAACGCCCAGCGGCGACATGAAAGGTTCGTTTCGGGGTCGTCTCTCGGGACCTCAGCCTACTCGAGGTCGGGTCGGGAGAGCTCCGTCTCCTTCGACGTGATCACCTCGAGCAGCGCGGGCGTCCCCTCCTCGGTCGCGGAGACCGCGCGATCGATCGCCGCGCCGAGGTCGTCGGGCTCGGTGACGCGCTCGCCGTGACAGTTCAGCCCCTCGGCGACGTCGGCCCAGTCGCCGAAGAAGGGCGTGTCGTAGCCGGCCATCTCGTAGTTGTTCAGGTGGACCGAGAGCACCGGGAGCTCCTCGCGGGCGGCGGTCTCGAGTTCGAGGCCGGTCATCCCGATCGCGCCGTCGCCCCAGAGGTTCACACAGACCTTCTCCGGGTGGAGCAGTTTCGCGCCCATCGCGAGGCCGAGGCCGTAGCCGAGCTGTGTGGTCTTGCCCCAGCCGATGTACGAGAGCGGTTCGGTCACCTCGAAGAAGGGCGCGAGGAAGTCCCTGGGGTTGCCCGCGTCGTGGGTGATGACGACCTCCTCCTTGTCCAGCGCCGTGTCGAGTTCGTGGACGACTCTGTACGGGTTGATCGGCGTCTCCTCGGAGGTGAGTTTGGGCTCCCAGTCGGCGAGCCACTCCGCTCTCACCGACTCGATCTCGTCGGCGACCGCGTCGGCCCGACCGCGGTCGGCGTCGACCAGGTCCGAGAGATCGTCGACGAGCGCGGAGAGGGTGAGCTTGGCGTCACCGACGAGCGAGTGCTCGGAGACGACGTCCTTGTCGATGTCGGTGGGGTCGAGCGTCGAGTGGACGATCGTCGGCCCCTCCGGAACCGTCAGTCCGTAGGCGGTGTCGGTGAACGAACAGCCGACCCCGAACAGCACGTCCGCCTCGCGGACGAAGTGAGAGAGCTGTCCGGGTTCGCTCTTGCTCGCCGCACCGAGCGCGAGCGGGTGATCCTCGGGGAAGGCGCTCTTCCCGTTGAGACTCGTCGCGACGGGTGCTTCGAGCGTCTCCGCCAGTTCGTGGAGGTCGTCCCAGGCCTTCGCGTAGTGGACGCCCTGCCCGGCGAATATCACCGGTCGCTCGGCGTCTGCAAGCAGTTCGGCCGCCCGCTCGACGTCGGCCGGATCGGGACCGGAACGGCGAGACTTCGAGGGGGTGTACTCGAACTCCCCCTCGAGATCGGTGTAGAAGACGTCCTTCGGGACCTCCACCACCGCTGGCCGTGGCCGGCCGTTGCGCGCGGCGCTGAACGCCCGGCGCATCGTCTCGCTCACTGCACCTGGGTCGGCGAGCTGTTCGCAGGACTTGCTGACCGGCTGGTAGGCGACCAGCGAGTTGAACTTCGGGTCGACGTCGGTCTTCGCGAGGTCGTATCCTGCGGGAATGGCGACGATCGGCGCGGACTCGCCGTAGGCCTGGGCGACGCCGCCGATCGAGTTCTCGGTGCCGGGGCCGTGCTGGCAGGCGAACGCGCCGACCTGATCCCCGGAGGTCAGCCGGCCGACCGCGTCGGCCATGTGGACCGCCGTGCGCTCCTGTCTGGTGATGATCTTCCGGATTCCCACGTCTTCGGCCGAGTCGGTGTCGAACAGCGGGTTGCTCGGGAATCCGAAGAGGTACTCCACACCCTCGTCTCTCAGTGTCTCCGCGATCGCTTCGTTGACGTCCATGGGCTCTAACGATGGCTCATTGGGTAACGTGCGTCATAAGGATGTAGGTTCGGCCGGTGGGCCGTCTCTCGTGGAAGCGCCCGTTCCACAACGCTCAAATCGGACACATACCTGCAGCTACCATGAACGAGCGACCCGAACTCGGACAGCTGTACGTACACGAATCCGTCGAGGCGGTCATCCCGAAGAAGCCGTTCGTGGAGGCGTTCGCCGACCTCCCGATCCCGGCGGAACTCGTCGGCGACGGCGAGAGCTACGACGAGACCGACGCGGTGGTCTCGTACGTCCCGCGACCGGAGTACCTCGATGCTGGCTGGGTCCACTGCGCGCGGGCGGGCTACGACGAGTTCGACATCGCTGCCTACGAACGGGAGGGGATCCCGCTGACGAACAGTTCGGGGATCCACGGCGCGACCGTCGGGGAGGTGGCGATCGGCTTCGCCCTCTCGTTCGCCCGGCTCTTTCACCGCTATCGGGATCACCAGCTCGCAGGCGAGTGGTACTCCCCGGAGTACGAGCGACCGTTCACGGTCGAGAACGAACGGCTCTGCGTCGTCGGCCTCGGGACGATCGGGCAGGGGATCGCCGAACGCGGTGCCGGTCTCGGGATGGAGGTCGTCGGCGTGCGTCGCTCGGAGGACTCGGTACCCGGCGTCGAGCGGACCTACCACCCGGACGAGCTCCACGAGGCGATCTCGGGTGCGAAGTTCGTCGCAATCGCGCTGCCACACACGCCCGCGACCGACGGGCTGTTCTCTGCACCCGAGTTCGAGACGATGCGCGAGGACGCCTACTTGATCAACGTCGCCCGCGGCCCGATCGTCGACGAGGGGGCGCTGGTCTCCGCGCTCGAATCCGGCGAGATCGCCGGGGCGGGTCTGGACGTCTTCGAGACCGAACCCCTTCCCGAGGAGTCGCCGCTGTGGGGGATGGACGAGGTGATACTCACGCCGCACAAGGGGTCGGCGACGAACCGGTATCACCTCGACATCGCGGAGCTGGTGGCCGAGAACGTCCGGCGCTACCGAACGGGCGAGAAGCTACGGAACAGGGTGGCGTAGCTCGGGTGGATTACCTCTCGCCGAGACGATAGACGACGAGCGTGAGCGCCGCGGCGACGAGCGCGACCGAGCCGAGGGTGAGAAAGAGCGCCGCGGAGTCCGCGTAGGTGAGCAGCGCGCCGGCGATGGCGGCGCCCGCCGCGCCGACGCCGAACATCCCGAGATAGGTGTAGCCGTAGGAGAGGCCGTGGACGTCCGCCGCGGCGTACTCCGCGATGACGACCTGGTAGATCGGGGCGGTCGCGTAGAGACAGAAGCCGAGCACCGCACAGAGCAGCAGGAAGGGGGCGACGCCGACGCTCGCCACGGGGAGAAAGGCGAACGCCGTCACCGAGAGCACGGCGAGCGTCGCGAACAGCGCGTACTCCGTGCGGACCAGATCCGTCACCCTGCCGCCGGCGTACTGGCCGAGGATGCCGATCATCAGCAGGCCGCTGTAGACGTACTGGCCGGGTTCGGCGGTCTGGCCCATCACGGTGTACGGTTCGAAGCCGGGCAGGTCGGCGATCATGTCGGGGAGGAAGGTGAGCAGGCCGCGGTAGTAGGTGCCGTAGAGCATGACGACGACGAACGTGAGCGCGAACCCGAGGGTGAACAGTTTGCGGGAGTCGGCGAGGAAGCTCTCGAGCGTGAGCGACTCCCACTCCTCGACCCCTTCGCGTTCGGGCTCGTCCTCGCTCTCCCCGTCCCCGCCGTCGGTGACGGCCTCGTCCTCGGCGTAGCGGTCGGTCTCGAAGTCGATGGTCGAGCCGAGGACGACGACGACGACCGCCGGAACCACGAGCAGCGCGGCGACGAGCCGCCAGTCGAGGAAGACGAGCGCGAGCGCCGCGAGCAGCGGACCGAGCGCGGTACCGACGTTGCCGCCGACGCCGTGGTAGGCGAAGACCGTCCCGCGCTCTCGCGCCCCGCGGCTGATCAGCGAGAGCCCCGCCGGGTGGTAGACGCTCGCCGCAGCTCCCCAGACGACGATGGCGAGTGCGAGCGTGTGGACGCTCGGCGAGACCGAGAGCGCGAGAAAGCCCCCGCCCATCCCGACCACGGAGACGACGATCAGCCGGCGCGAGCCGTAGCGATCCGCGAGTACGCCGCTCGGGACCGCGCCGACGCCGATCAGCCCGTAGCCGAGGCCGACGACCAGGCCGAGTACCGCTGCGGAGACGTCGAAGACGTCGAGCCAGATGACGATGAAGATCGGGATCGACAGCTCGTAGGTGTGAAACACCCCGTGGGCGAGCGCGGTGAAGACGGTTATCGAGCGGTCGTTGTCGTCGAGACGCATCGGACGTTCGGGGAGAGCACGCCGGGCCGTTTAGTCGCTTCGTCGGGTGTGTGTCTTACCGCTTTCCCGGGCGGCGGAGCCGTCCGGTTCCCGCTGGTCGCTCATTCCTCCTGGGCGTCGACGACGGCGACGGCGGCGAGGTTGACGATGTCCTTCACCTCGTCGCCGCGCTGGAGCACGTGGACCGGCTTGTCCATCCCGACGAGCATCGGGCCCGTCGCCTCCGCCCCGCCGAGACGCTGGAGGAGTTTGTACGCGATGTTGCCGGCCTCGAGGTTCGGGAAGACGAGCACGTTCGCCGGCTCCTCGAGTTCGGAGAACTCGTACGTCCCGGTGAGGATCTCCTCTACTACCGCCGTATCGGCCTGCATCTCGCCGTCGACCGGGAAGTCGACGGTCGGGTCCTCCCTGAGGAGCCGCGCCGCGTCGCGGGGCTTTCGCGTCCCCTCGTTGTCGACGCTCCCGAAGTTCGAGTACGAGAGCATCGCCGCCCGGGGTTCGACGTTGAACCGACGGGCGAGCTTCGCCGTCTGTTTCGTCACCTCCGCGAGCACTTCCTCGTCGGGATTCTGGTTCACCGTCGCGTCGGCGAGGAAGACGACCTGGTTCTGGAAGGCGAGCATGTAGACGCCGGCGGCGTAGTTCACGTCCTCGGCGGTGCCGATCACCTGCAGCGGCGGGCGGAGCGCCGTCGGGTAGTGATGCGTGAGCCCGGTCAGCATCGCGTCGGCCTCCCCCCGCTCGACGAGCACGCTCCCGAGGTAGTTCGAGTCGGTCCGGACCAGGTCCTCGGCCTCGCTTCGCGTGATCCCCTTTCGCTTTCGCTTCTCGTAGAGCGCGTCGGCGTAGCCGTCGAGCCGTCCCTCCGAGAGGTCGACGACCTCGGGTTCGTACTCGAGGCCCAGCCGGGCGATCGTCCGCTCGATATCCGCGCGCTCGCCGAGCAGCACCGGCTCCGCGATCCCCTCCTCCTCGATCTGGTAGGCCGCGCGGATCATCTTCTCGTCCTCGCCCTCGGCGAGCGCGAGGCGTTTGGGTTCGCTCTTGGCCTTGTTCAGGACGACGCGCATCATCTCCCTCGACTTGCCGAGGCGGGCTTCGAGCTCCTCCCTGTACGCCTCGATGTCGATCTCCTTTCGAGCAGCGCCGCTGTCCATTGCGGCCTGCGCGACCGCCGGCGAGAGTTCGAACAGCACCCTGGGATCGACCGGCTTCGGGATGATATACTCGGGACCGAACTGGAGCGGCTCGTCGCCGCCGTAGGCCTTTACAACTGCATCGGGGACGTCCTGTTTCGCGAGGTCGGCGATCGCCTCCGCACACGCGATCTTCATCGCCTCGTTGATCTCGGTCGCGCGAACGTCGAGCGCGCCCCGGAAGATGAACGGGAAGCCGATGACGTTGTTCACCTGGTTCGGGTAGTCCGAACGCCCGGTCGCCATAATCACGGTGTCCTCGCGGGCGACCTTCGCGTCCTCGTACGTGATCTCCGGGTCGGGGTTCGCCATCGCGAAGATGATCGGGTTCTCGGCCATCGACCGGACCATCTCCTGGCTGACGATGCCGGCGATCGAGAGCCCGACGAGCACGTCCGCACCCTCCATCGCGTCGGCGAGTCCCCCTTCCTCGCGATCGCTCGCGAACTCGCGTTTGTACTCGTTGACCTCCTCCGCTCGTGACTCGGTGATGATCCCCGAGGAGTCACACATCGTGATGTTCTCTCTGCGTACCCCGAGCGAGACGTAGAAGCGGGCGCTCGCGAGCGCGCTCGCGCCCGCGCCCGAGAAGACGACCGAGAGTTCCGAGAGCTCCTTCCCGGCGAGTTCGGCGGCGTTCAACAGCGCCGCCCCGGAGATGATCGCCGTGCCGTGCTGATCGTCGTGGAAGACCGGGATCGACATGCTGTCTCTGAGCCGCTCCTCGATCTCGAAACACTCGGGCGCCTTGATGTCCTCTAGGTTCACGCCGCCGAAGGTGGGCTCCATCAGCTCCACCGCGCGGACGAACTCCTCCGTGTCCGTGGTGTCGAGTTCGATGTCGAAGACGTCGATGTCGGCGAAGCGCTTGAACAGTACCCCCTTGCCCTCCATCACGGGTTTCGAGGCGGCGGCGCCGATGTCTCCGAGACCCAGTACGGCGGTCCCGTTCGAGACGACGCAGACGAGGTTGCCCTTCGCGGTGTAGGTGTAGACGTCCTCGGGGCTCTCGGCGATCACCTCACACGGGCGGGCGACCCCCGGCGAGTAGGCGAGGCTGAGGTCGCGCTGGGTGTTCGTCGGCTTGGTCGTCGCGATCTCGATCTTCCCCGGCGGGTCGGTCCGGTGGTACTCCAACGCGTCGTCTTCGAGTGACATACCGTGAGATGCCCCGCCCGTCTCAAAAAGGTGTCGTCGGTAGCGGGAAGCGGATTCGACGACCGTCGAACCCCGGTCGCCGAAGAAAGAGTGAAACGGCTCCGCCCTAAGGCGGGGACATGGCAACGACACACACGCAGGGGGCGTTCGAACGCTCGCTCGCGGCCCTCGACGTTGGGCTCTCGCGAACCGATCCCCCGGGCTTCGAGGCGACGCTGTCCGAGCTGGTCTCCGAGCCGGCGGTCGGCGCGAGACTCCCGTTCGAGGGACTCGGCCTCCCGGAGACGGTGACGCTCGATCCGAGTCCGCGGGAGCTGGAGGAGGCGGTAACCGGCGTGACCGCCGCCTCCTTCGCGGTCGCCGAGTACGGCTCGCTCGTGCTGCCCGCCACCGAAGACGGGAGCGAACAGGTGAGCGTCTTCTGCGATCACCACGTCGCCGTCCTCGCCGAGAGCGATATAGTACGAGATATCCCGACGGCGTTCTCGCGGCTCTCGGAGGAGGTGGGCGAGGCGAGAGCCAGCGCGATCGTCGCGACGGGACCGAGCGCGACCGCCGACATGGGCGAACTCGTCCGGGGCGCACACGGCCCGAAGACGGTCGACGTGCTGCTCGTGGAGGGGCTGTGAGCGCCGACCGAGCCGAGACCGCCGCGAGGCTCAGGGAGCTCCTCGAGACCGAGGGCGACTCGGTGCAGGCGAACACGGCCGTCTTCAACCGAGGACGATACGACTCGGTCGCGGAACTGGACGACTACGAGGAGCTGAAAGACCGCGCTCGTGAGATCAAAGAGGACGCGATCGAGCGGCTTCCCGAGCTGATCGACGAGCTCACCGAGAGCGTCGAGGAGAACGGCGGCCACGTCTACCTGGCGAGCGACGCCGCAGACGCGAACCGCTACATCGAGGAGGTCTTTGCCGAACGAGGTGCGGAGACGCTGGTGAAATCGAAGTCGATGACCTCGGAGGAGATCGAGGTGAACGAGCACCTAGAGCGAGCGGGCATCGAGGTCACCGAGACCGACCTCGCGGAGTTCGTCCTCCAGATCGCCGAGGAAGACCCCTCGCACATCGTCGCGCCCGCGATCCACAAGTCCCGCGATGAGATCGCCCGGCTGATCGAGGAGGTCTTCGAGCCCGACGATCCCCCGGAGACGGCGGAGGAGCTCACGATGTTCGCCCGGGAGTACCTCCTCGAGAAGGTGACGGGGGCGGACGTCGGAATGACCGGCGCGAACTTCCTCGTCGCGGAGTCGGGTACGATGATGCTCGTGACCAGCGAGGGCAACGCCCGGAAGTCGGCGGTCGCGCCGGACACGCACGTCGCGCTCGCGGGCGTCGAGAAGATCGTCCCCCGGTTCGAGGACCTCGCGCCGTTCGTCGAGCTGATCGGCCGGTCGGGCACCGGCCAGGACCTCACCTCCTACGTCTCGCTGCTGACGCCCCCGGTCGAGAGCCCGCCGATCGACTTCGAGTCACCCGACGTCCCGGGGTTCGGGGGGTCGGACGCCGAGCGGGAGTTCCACCTCGTCCTGCTCGACAACGGCCGGATGGCGATGCGCGAGGACACCCACCTATGCGAGACGCTCTACTGCATCCGGTGTGCGGCGTGTTCGAACACGTGTGCGAACTTCCAGCACGTCGGCGGCCACGCCTTCGGCGGCGAGACCTACTCGGGCGGCATCGCGACCGGCTGGGAGGCCGGCGTCCACGGGCTCGATTCGGCAGCCGAGTTCAACGACCTCTGTACGGGGTGTTCGCGGTGTGTCCCGGCCTGTCCGGTGAAGATCGACATCCCGTGGATCAACGAGGTGGTGCGGGATCGGATCAACCACGGGAGGGGAGAGGGGTTCGACTTCCTCGTCGACGGACTCGTCCCCGACGCCGAGGAGGGCGGTCCCGACCTCCAGAAACGGCTGTTCGGCAACTACGGGACGCTCGCGAGGCTGGGGAGCGCGTCCGCGCCGGTCTCGAACTGGATCGGGTCCCTGCCGCCGGCGAGGATCGCGATGGAACGCCTCTTCGGGATCGACCGACGGCGGCCGCTCCCGACGTTTCGGCGCGAGACGCTCGTCGACTGGTTCGAGGGGCGCGGTGGCCCCCGCGTGGACGCGGTCGACGCCGACCGAGAGGCGGTGCTCTACGCCGACGCCTACACGAACTACGTGGCCGTCGACCGGGGGAAAGCGGCGGTACGAACGCTCGAGGCGCTCGGCGTCCACGTGCGGGTGCCCGAGGTCCCGGAGAGCGGTCGCGCGCCGCTCAGCCAGGGGATGCTCGCGACGGCGGACGAAGCGGCGAGCGCGGTCTACGGCGCGCTCGCCGAACACGTCGATTCCGGGGGGGATATCGTCGTGATCGAGCCGAGCGACCTCGCGATGTTCCGCGCGGACTACGAACACTTCCTGCCCGAGCGCTCGTTCGAGCGGCTGGACGAGAACAGTTACGAGGTACTGGAGTACGTCTTCGGCCTGCTCGAGAACGGCGCGAACGAGGAAGCACTTCGAACCGGAGACGACCGCGTCGCCTACCACAGCCACTGCCAGCAGCGCTCGTTGAACCTCGAGGGCTACACCGAAGCCGTCCTCTCACGGCTGGGCTACGACGTGCTCACCTCGGAGGTCGAGTGCTGTGGGATGGCCGGCTCGTTCGGCTACAAGAGCCAGTACTACGACCTCGCGCTCGACATCGGCTACGATCTGGTGGAGCAGTTCGAGCAGCCGGGCGAACGGGATCGGATCGTCCTCACGAGCGGCACCTCCTGTACCGATCAGCTGGACGACCTCATGACGAGAGAGCCGATCCACCCGGTCGAGCTGATCGCACCCGAATAGTGTGAGGAGGGTTTTCGAAGCCGGTTCGACGGTCAGTAGACGTCGAAGACGGCCGGCCAAACGTCGGGCATGACGTAGACGAACAGCAGCGCCCAGAACCCGACCATCACCGCGTAGTAAAACAGCGGGATGAGGTTCAGCCGGATCACACGACCCTCCTGGCCGACGAGGCCGACGGTCGCGAGCGCCGCGACGATGTTGTGGATCGCGACGAGGTTGCCGATCGCGCCGCCGACCGCCTGCGTGCCGACGACGATCTGACTCGGCAGGTCGAGTTCGTGCGCCGCGGTGAACTGGAAGCCGCCGAACGTGATGTTCGAGACGGTGTTCGAGCCGACCATCGCGGCGGCGAGCGCCCCGATCAGCGCGGCGAGGCCGGGGTAGGCCGGCCCGGTGACGTTCGCGGTCGCGATGGCGAGCACCTCGATCATGCTCGCGTCGGGTGCGCCGGGGGCGCCCGCCGACTGGATCATCACCTGCACCATCGCGATGACGAAGACGAGCGCGATGAAGGGCGAGACGAGCTTCTCGGCCGCCTCGCGCCACGCGGCGCTCACCTCTCCGCCGTTCATCCCGAAGATGCCGATCGCGACGAGCGCGCTGACGATCAGCCAGAAGCCGGGCGCGTTGACCCAGCCGATGTCACCGGCGAGCCCCTCGAAGCCGAGGATCGGCTCCCACGCGATCACCATCCCGACGGTGAACGATCCGACGGTCACGCCGATATCCGGGTTCGTGATGAACTCCGAGATCGGGTCGATCACGCGCGTGAGGACCAGCAGGACGATGAGGATGACGTAGGGGGACCACGCCTTCGCCAGCGACATCTCCGGAGCCCTGAGGGTGCCGCCGTCGGAGACGACCGCCTCCTCCGGGCCACGACCGTTCCTGCCGCCGTTCTCGCCGGGTTCGATCGTGCCGACCCAGTGGTCGGGCCACTCCTCTCTCGGCGGGAACTCCCAGTCGTCGTCGGGGAGCAGGTAGCCGGCTCTGAGCACCGAGACGGTGATCGCACCGCCGACCATCGCGCCGATCAGCGACGGGAACTCCGGCGTGATGAACCACGCGGAGATCCAGTAGGGGATCGCGAAGGAGATCCCGGCGAACAGACAGAGCGGCCAGACGCTGAGCGCGGGCCCGATCGAGCGCTCGTCTTTCGGGCTGAAGAAGTAGACGACCATCCCGACGGCGAACAGCGGCATGACGAAGCCGACGAGCGCGTGGTACGTCGCCGCCCACGCCGCGACCTCCTGTGAGTACTCGACGACGCTCATCCCACCGTCGTTGACGATCGCGTCCTCGTAGATCTCGAGCGGGTCCTGGATGCCGACGATGATCGGCGTCCCGACCGCGCCGTAGGTGACGGCGATGATGTGGCCGATCAGTGCTGCGATCACTGCCGCGAGCGCGGGGAACCCCAGGCCGAGCAGAAGCGGTGCGACGACCGCCGCGGGCGTCCCGAAGCCGGCCGCCCCCTCGATGAACGTCGCGAGGAAGAACGCCAGGAGGACGATCTGTACCCGTCTGTCCTCCGAAACGGCTGCGAAGCCCGCGTTGATCCGGTCGAACGCCCCTGCCTGCATCAGCGTGTAGAGCAACACCAGCGCACCGAAGACGATCCAGAGGATCTCGAGCGCCGTCATCACGCCGACGATCGACGCCGCCGCGAGCCACCCGGGCGGGTTGTTCCAGAAGAGGAAACCGACGAAGAGCGCGACCGCCCACGCGATCGGCATCGCCCGCGTCGCCGGCCAGAGCAGGCCGACGAGCAACACCGCCACCACCACCAGCGGCAACGAGGCCGTGATCACGTCCATCACCATGCTCGATCACCGGTTCCCGACTCCGATGTCGCGTACCTGATCATTGTGAACAGCTCACGCTCACCTGCTCAGCCGTCGATCATAACTATTAGGGTTGATTTCGAGAGAACCGGGAGAAAAAACCCCCCGAGGCGAGCTACGGCGTCAGCACCGCTTCGACCATCTCGATCGGGTGCGGGGGGTTCTCGGTCTCCCCGTCGCGGTCGCCGATCTGGCTCCGACACGATCCGCCCGGGGCGATCACCGTCTCGCCCTCGCTGGCGTCGATCTTCTCGAAGAGGTCGGCCGCGATCGCCTTCGAGAGGTCGTAGTGTTCTGCCTCGTAACCGAACGAGCCGGCCATCCCACAGCAGCTCGTGTCGAGCACGTCCACGTCGTAGCCCGCCCGCGCGAGCACCCCCACCGCGTGGTGGTCCTTCCCGGTGGACTTCTGGTGGCAGTGGCCGTGGTAGCTGAGCGTTTCAGTCGGGACCATCAGCCGGTCGTGCTCGACCAGCCCGTCGATCAGGCGGTGTTCGTCGAGGTACTCCATGATCCCGTAGGCCGACTCGGCGACCCGTTCGGTCTCGGTACCCGGAATCAGGTAGGTGTACTCGTCCTGGAAGACGACGGCGTCGGAGGGTTCGATCGCCACGACGTCCCAGCCGTCCTCCACGTAGCCGCCGAGTGCGTCGACGTTCGTCCGTGCGCGCTCTTCGGCCTGGTCGAGCAGACCGACGGAGTACGCCGCCCGACCGCTCGGCCCACACTCGTCGGGTATCCGCACGTGTACGCCCGCTGCTTCGAGCACGCGGATCGCCGCCTTCCCGGGTTCGGGGTAGCTGTAGTTCGTGTACGTGTCCGGAAAGAGCAGCACCTTCCGGTCGGCTTCCCGCTCGTCGATGCGCGGACCGCGCTTTTCGTACCAGTCGGCCAGCGACTCGCGGCGGAACGGCGGGAGCTTCCGGTCGGGGGCGATCCCCGCCACCGTCTTCATCACGACGCGCGAACCCGGGAGCTTCGGGCCGAGGTTCGAGACCGGCGCGAGTCTGCTCCCGAGCCACGAGAGCCGGTCGATGTTCGCGAAGAGCTTCGTTCTGAGGTCCGAGCCCTCACGCTCGTGGTAGCCGTGTTTCACCTCGGCCTTGAGCTTCGCGAGGTCGACGCCGGTCGGACAGTCGGACTTACAGCCCTTGCAGCCGACACAGAGGTCGAGCACCTCCTCCTGGAACCGCTCGGAGTACAGCTCCTCGGTCGGGATCTCCCCCGAGATCGCCGCCCGGAGCATGTTCGCCCGCCCGCGCGTGGTAGCGATCTCGTCTTTCATACCCCGGTAGGTGGGACACATCACGTCGTCGGTCTGCCGGCAGGTCCCACAGCCGTTACAGAGCTCGACGAGGTGTGAGAAGCCACCTTCCGCGGAGAAGTCGAGTTTCGTCTGTGGCTCGATCGAGTGGTACTCTGTCCCGTACCGGAGGTTCTCGCGCATGTCGGTCGGGTCGTCCTCGCGATAGACGACCTTCCCGGGGTTCAGCCGCCAGTCGGGGTCGAAGACCGTCTTCACCTCCTTGAACGCCTCCCAGAGTGCCGGCCCGTACATCTTCGGGTTGAACTGGGTGCGAGCCAGGCCGTCGCCGTGTTCACCGGAAAAGGAGCCGTGGCGCTCCAGGACGAGGTCGGTGACGTCCTCCGAGATCGAGCGCATCGTCTCGATCCCCTCGCCGTCTTTGAGATTGAGGATCGGCCGGATGTGGAGCGTCCCGCTGCCGGCGTGGGCGAAGTAGGCCGCCGAGGTTCCGTGCTCGTCGAGCACGCGCTCGAACTCCCCGACGTACTCGGCGAGTTCCGCGGGCGGGACCGTCGCGTCCTCGATGAACGGGTAGGGTTTCGGATCGCCCTCGAGCGCCATCAGCAGCGGGATCGCCGCCTTCCGGAGCTTCCAGATGTCCGCCTGGTCCTCGTCGGTGTAGGCTTCGAGCACGTCGAACGCGTCGCCCTCGTCGACGAAGTGGGCGTTCGTCCGCCGGATGGGCTCTCCGAGGTCCTCGTGGAGTTCGGAGTCGAACTCGAGCATCAGCGCCGCTTCCGTGCCGTCGGGGATCGGCTCCTCGTACTTCGCGAACTGTTCGGAGCCGCGAGCCAGTCTGAAGACCTCGGCGTCCATCAGCTCCACGGCGCTCGTGTCGAACTCGAGTGCCTCGGGCACCGCCGCGAGCGCCTCGATCAGGTCGGAGAAACAGTAGAGCGCGAGCGAGGTCTCCTCGGGAACGGTGACGAGACTGATCTCGGCCTCGACGATCACGCCGAGGGTGGACTCCGAGCCGACCAGTAGCTTCGAGAGGTTGATCACCTCCTCTCCCTCGCGGTTCTCGTAGATCACCTTCTGGAGGTTGTACCCCGAGACGTTCCGTTTGAGGTCGGGGTACTTCTCGCCGATCTCGTCCCGATTCTCCTCGACCAGCCCCCGGATCGTCTCGTAGATCGCCGCCTCCCTGTCCCCCTTCGCCACGATCTCCTCCCACTCCTCGCCGTCGAGGACCACCTCGCGGGTGTGGATCAGCGAGCCGTCGGCGAGCACGACCTTCAGCTCCTCCGTGTAGGCGTCGCTGATCCCGTAACGGACCGAGTGTGCGCCCGTCGAGTTGTTGCCGAGGCCGCCGCCGATCGTCGCCCGGTTCGAGGAGGCCGGGTCGGGCGCGAACTTCAGCCCCCACCGGCTGGCGTACTCGTCGAAGTGGTCCTGGACGACACCGGGCTGGACGACCGCACGCCGCTCCTCGGGACGGAGCTCGACGACGCCGTCCATGTACGTCGTCATCTCCAGGACGACACAGCCGGGTCCGACGGCCTGCCCGCCGAGCGAGGAGCCGGCCCCGCGAGCGATGATCGGAACGTCGTGGTCGGCGGCGATCCGGACTGCCGCCTGCACGTCGGAGACGTCCGTCGGGTGGACGACGCCGGCCGGTCGGGCCTGGTAGATGCTCCCGTCGGTCGCGTAGAGCACCTGTGCGTACTCGTCGAAGCGGACCTCCCCCGCCACCGCGTCGCGGAGGTCCGCCGCGAGATCGACGTACTCCTCGACGTCCGGGTGGTCGTGGCCGAGCTCCTCGTTCAGCGTCGCGAACTCCGCCATCCCTCCCGAGGGTTTCTCGATCACCGACGACCGGCCGGTGTCGGTCGTACTCCCCTGTCCCGCCCGCCCTCGTTCCGGTTTCTCGACGGCCATTACCGACCGTCGGGCGGCGAGCGGTATAATACCTGTGCACGTACCCACCGTGTGACGAACTGCCACTCCCGCGATCGGTCCCGAACCCCCACGGCACCACACGCTTATGTGGAATGGGACGGTCGCCCACGTATGGAGTTCATCCATGCCAACCTCAACGTACGCGACGTCGAGGCGTCGGTCGAGTACTACACCGAACAGTTCGGCTTCGAGGAGACCTGGGGGTTCGAGGCCGACGGCACCGTCCACCGGTACGTCGCCGACGAGAACGGGATCGAGGTACAGCTCTCGGAGACCGAGGGTGTGAGCGAGTACGACCACGGCGACGCGTTCGGCCACCTCGCGTTCAAGGTCGAGGACGTCGACGAGGCGTTCGATCGGATCGAGAACCACGGCGTCGAGAAGGAACCAGGCGATCAGCCCGAAGCCGGCGCGCGAACCGCGTTCATCCTCGACCCCGACGGCCACACGCTCGAACTGGTCGGGCCGCTCGAGTGAACGCGATCGAAACCGGCTAGAGGATGTCTGCGGCCTTCGCCCGCGCGACGATCTCCTGGGCCATCTTGTTGGTCGCCTCGTCGACCATCTGCCCGTCGACGCTCACCGCACCCTTCCCCTCCTCCATCGCCTCGGCGTACGCCTCGACGATCCGGTCGGCGCGTTCTGCGACCTCCGGATCGGGCGCGAAGATCTCGTTCGCGATCTCGATCTGGCTAGGGTGGATCGCCCACTTGCCGTCACAGCCGACCATCCGGGCGTTCGAACAGGACTCGCGGAAGCCCTGCTCGTCCGAGATGTCCGCGTACGGGCCGTCGAGACACGGGAGGCCGGCGCTCTTCGCGGCGGCGTTGCAGTGAGACAGTGCGTAGTGCCAGTAGTGGCCGGGGTAGTCGGGGAACTGGCCGATATCGAGTCCAGGGGTCCCCATCGCGGCGGAGTAGTCGCCGGGGCCGAAGATCACGCTCGAGAGGCGATCGGAGGCGTGGGCGATCTCGTGGACGTTGTGCATCCCCTCGCCGTCCTCGATCTGGGGTTCGAGACCGATCGCCCCCACCTCGAGGCCGGCGTTGACCTCGACCTGGGTGAGCAGGTTCTCGACCGTGTGGATGTCGCTCGCGCCCTTGACCTTCGGAACGATGATGTCGTCGATGTTCTCGCCGGCCTCGCTCACGACCTCGATCAGGTCGTCGTACCACCACTGGGTGTCGATGCCGTTGATCCGATAGGAGAGCACCTTTCCGCTCCAGTCGTGGGTGTTCGCCGCCTCGACGAGCGGACCGCGGGCGTCGGGCTTCGCGTTCGGCGCGACCGAGTCCTCGAGGTCGAGGAAGACCTCGTCGGCGTCGCTCGAAGCCGCCTTCTCCATCATGCCCTCGTCGCTCGCGGGCGTTGCTAACTGCGTCCTCCGCAGGGTGACGTCTGTCATGCGTGAGATCCACCTCCCACTCCCGCAGGCGTCATCATAAAACTACCTCACGGCGGTCGACGATCACCCTCCTCGTCAGAGGTTCACACGGTCCGGACGCCCTTTCTCGGTGGATGCGACGCGAACGTCCACTCGTTGAGCCTGCCCACCGACGGATACGGCACTCGTCGCCGGTACGCTCGACTATCCGGCAGAAAGAGCGGACAGAAGAAGTCGGAAGAACCGTTCACCCCTGTAGAACGACGTTCCAGTGGGGACGAATGGCCCGAGCGGACCGGGACGACCATCATCCGTGGTCGGATCGGCACGGTAGGGACCCCTCCGCTCCATTACAGAAGTATGCATGTCACGTCTATCAAGGCTGGGAACCGGGTCGGGACGGGCTCTCGGGGGAACACTACCGGCGGAGATCTACAGATCCCGTTCGTATTCCCCCGATCGGCCGGAACGAGCGGCCGTTCAGCTCGTCCGAACGTCGAGACGGTCGAAGAGGTTATGCGTTTCCCAGGCGCAGACGGATCATGCAGCGAGACGAGCCGGTCACCGTCAACGCGACCGAGACGAGCTTTCGCATCATCGAGGCGCTTCAGGCACTCGACGGTGCCGGCGTGACGGAGCTCGCGAATCACGTGGGGCTGCCGAAGAGTACGGTCCACAACCACTTACAGACGCTCTGGCGCAACGAGTACGTGGTGAAACACGACGGCGCCTACGACGTCGGGCTCCGGTTCCTCCAACTCGGCGAGCACGCCCGGGAGCGACGACGGGTGGCGACGATCGGCCCCCCCGAGATCGACAAGCTCGCGGAGGCGACGAGCGAGATGGCGAACCTCCTGGTCGAAGAGCACGGCCGTGGCGTGTTCCTCTACAAGGCGAAGGGTTCGGACGCCGTTCACATGGACACCCACGCCGGGAAACGGGTGTACCTCCACACGACCGGGTTCGGGAAGGCGATCCTCGCCCACCTCCCTCCGGAGCGAGTGGAGACGATCCTGGACCGCCACGGCCTCCCCGCGCGTACGCCGTACACGATCACCGATCGGGACGAACTCGCCGAGCAGCTCGAACGGGTCCGCGAACGCGGCTACGCCTTCGACCGCGAGGAGCGTCTCGAGGGCCTCCACTGCGTGGCCGCACCGATCGTCACCGCCGAGACCGTCGTGGGAGCGGTGAGCGTCTCCGGGCCGAAGAGCCGGATGCGCGGCGAGTGGTTCGACGAGGAACTCCCGACACTCGTCGAGCGCGCGGCGAACGTCATCGAGATCAACCTCACCTACGGCTGATCGCCTCGCCGTTCGAGCGGTTCGTCGAGTTTTGTGTATAGCGCTATGAGATTTACAGATTGCGATGTTCCACACATCCTTATACACATTCTGATATTCTGGGAATGTAATCACTCCCATACATGGTTCGAGGAACGGAGGAGCGCTGTTCCGGAACCGGTCGCAGGGAGACGCCTCCCTCTAGAGGAATCGTTACGGGTACCCGGGTGGCTTCCGGAATCTCGACGCAGGAACCCCGTTCCGGAGGTGGTTCGTCCCCTGCGTCGCTGAAGGTCCAGAGCACCGACCAGTCGAGCGGTATCGACCGATCACGGGTGATCGAGAGGAGCGCTGTTTACACGGCCTCGAGGTCGGTAGGTTTCGGGAAGGGGGCTGAGAACCGATATACCATCGTAGCCCCGTTCGCTGTAGCGGCCCTACTCTCGGACACCGACTCGGCAGCGATCGCCCGTTTAGATCGGTATGGTGTGTCGTGACCGTCTATAGTACTGGAAGGCGTGTGTTCACCGAGAGACCGATCTGTCGCTCGATGGGCCCGCAGGACCATTTAGAATACCTCTATCGGAGAACACTCCGTGTTACCGGAGCCATTGTAGTGAGTAGCCGAACCGCGCGCCCCGAAGACGAACTGAAGCCCTTCAGACGCTTCTGTGGTACGGGACCGACCATCCGATTCCAGTACTCCGTAGCGCTATCGATCGATTTGGCGAGCGGAACATGAATGGGAGGTGGTGTGTCAGCGAGAAGAGACGGGAGCTCGCCACAATATCGAGGAACCAGTGCGGCAATCGGTACGAAAATTTCCCTTACTCCTCCAACGACCGAGGGAGTACCCTACCACCCCCGACTGTGATCTGGAGGAGAACTCGGCCCCGTACATCGTGTGTGGGCGGGTCGATCGACCGATCGAAGGCCATGGTTATATCCCCCTATGTAGCACCTAAACCGAGTTCGACAGTACCAAAAATTGGGATAAGGTGAAGGATCGAACGAGGACACAGACCCACCGAGTGAGATAACGTCTCTTATCACCGGTATAGGGACTACATTGATATACGACGGGTGAGAAGCGGATACCGTCCCATGAGAGAGTCCTCCGGCAGTGATCGAGCGGTCGTAAAGACGTACGTCCCGAGCTACCAGAAGGAACGCTGGAAGGAACACGCGGCGGCGCTCGATATGACCCAGAGCGAGTTCGTACGGACGATGATCCAGGCAGGGCGAGCGGGCTTCTCGCCCGATCCCGAGGAAGGCGGTTCTGCGGACGCTACCCCGGGGGGTGACACCCTGGAAGAGGGCCTTCTCTCTGCCCTCTCTGGGGGCCCGATGACGGATGAGGACCTGTTCGCGGCGGTGACCGACGACATCGAGGAGCGGCTCTACGATGCGCTCGAATCGCTCCAGGAGCGAAACGAGGTCCGATACAGTCCCCGTGACGGCGGCTACGTCCTCGTCGGTGAGCGATGAGCGTCGATCCTCGTCGCTCGGTCGAGGTAGGCGACTCGATCGAGTACTTCCTCGAGGACCAGGCCTACCACGGGAAGGCGGAGCGGACGATCCAGGCCTACGAACGGGTCCTCCGCGAGTTCGAGCGGTTCCTCGCCGAAGAAGGTCGAGGATCCACCGATCCCGCAGAGGCGACACAGCGCGAGTGTATGGCCTGGGTCCACACGTTGCGGGCCGAACACGCCGAAAGCACGATCGCGACATACGCCTCGTATCTCCACCGGTTTTACGCCTACATGACCCAGATCGGCGCGTTCGAGTTCAACCCGATGGCACTGGTCGTCGAGGAGATGCCCGAACGGATCGAGGCGAACCCGACGCGCAGGGACGTCTCGGTCGAGGGGATGCGGACGTTCGTCGCGGGGATCTCACACCCGCTCGAACGGGCCACCGTCCTCACGCTGTTGAAGACCGGGTTACGGGTCGGAGAGCTCTGTAACCTCGACTGTCGAGACCTCCGACTCGAGGACCCACCCGAGTACGCCGCGATCGCACCCGCGAGGGCACAGCTCTCCGAGCGTCCGGACGCCCTGTTCGTCAGCCCGCGGCCGAAACGGGGAGCCGAGACGAACGGAGAGGTGCGTTCGTCTTCGAACAAGCGCCAGCGTGAGACGGTCGTTCCGGTGGACGAAGAGCTCCGAGAGGCGCTGCTCGCCTACCTCGCGATCCGTCCGGACTCACCCTCGCCTGCCGAGCCGCTGTTCGTGAACACGGCCTCGAACTGGGGTCGGCGAGTCGAACCGCCCACCGTTCGGTCGTTCGTCGAACGGCACGCGCGTGCGCAGGGGTGGTATCACACCGGGGGCGACGCCGCCGAGAACGTCACCCCCCATTACTTCAGACACTTCTTCACGACACACCTCCGTGACCGGACCGGCGATCGGGGTATCGTGAAGTACCTCCGGGGGGACGTCGCCGACGACATCATCGACACCTACACCCACAACTGGGGCGATCGTGTCCACACGGTCTACCACGACAATATATATCTGCTAGTATAACGGCCGGATGTAAACCAATAGATGCTATATGAAATTTGCCTTCGATCGCCTCCATACTGATCCGACGGTTTTAGACCGGTTTCGGTTGTCAGCAGCCGTCAGGACGGTGTTCCCGCGATCAAAGCGGTCGAACAGAGTCGCTGCCTGCCACGAAACTGGTTACCACACAAGTCGATCGAGCGTATGTACGGAATCGAGACGGGCACTCCCGACGGGGACCGCTGCCGGGTAGTCGGCCTGCGTGCGGCGGAAGTGACAGCCTTTGGCAAACCGTTCGAGTAGTTGGAGTCCCCGGAGGGGCCAGTGCTATGAATCGAGTCGGACGGCCTGCTGCGGGAGCGACGGTCACCTATCCCCCGTAGATTCCGATCCTACGAATGAGCGGTACTTCGACCTGTCTGTTCGTATCCCGATAATGGGAGGGCGCCGGTACACCGAAGGGTGGTATACAAAATCGGAGGCCTCGGGAAACGATCGAACGGTCCCGCGGTACGTTTACGGCCCGGCGCAGAGGAGGAGGACTATGGCGCCGACCGAGATCGACGACGCGTTCCCGAGACGTTCCGAGTGGATCGGTGATCGGCGATGACCGAGGTGACCGACTACGACCTCTTCGGAGTCCCACCGAGGTGGCTCTTCCTGCGCGTCGAGACGAGCGACGGCCGTGTAGGCTGGGGCGAACCGGTGGTCGAGGGTCGGGCGAGGACCGTCGCGACGGCGGTCTCCGAACTGATGGAGACCTATCTGCTCGGCGAGGAGCCCTCTCGAATCGAGGACCACTGGCAGACGATGTACCGCGGCGGGTTCTACCGGGGTGGTCCAGTCCTGATGAGCGCGCTCTCCGGGATCGATCAGGCGCTCTGGGATCTGAAGGGGAGAGAACACGGGGCGCCAGTCTACGAGCTCCTCGGCGGCCGGGCGCGCGACCGGGTACGGGTCTACCAGTGGATCGGCGGCGACCGGCCCGCGGACGTCGGCGAGGCGGCCGCCGAGAAGGTCGCCGAGGGGTTCACCGCGTTGAAGATGAACGCGACCGGCGAGCTTCGCCGTATCGACACGCCGGCGACCGTCGAGGCCGCCCGGGGTCGGATGGCGGAGGTCCGCGACGCGGTCGGTCCCGAGGTGGACGTCGGGGTGGACCTCCACGGGCGTGCCTCGAAGTCGATGGCCGAGCGGCTGATCGAGGCGCTCGCCCCGTACGAACCGATGTTCGTCGAGGAGCCGGTGTTGCCGGAGCACAGCGATACGCTTTCTGGGATCGCCGCACACACCACCGTCCCGATCGCGACGGGCGAGCGGCTCTACTCGCGCTGGGAGTTCAAGCCCCTCCTCGAGAGCGGTGCGGTCGACCTGATCCAGCCGGACCTCTCGCACGCGGGCGGGATCACCGAGGTCAGGAAGATCGCGGCGATGGCCGAGGCGTACGACGTCGCGCTCGCGCCACACTGCCCGCTGGGGCCGATCGCCCTCGCGTCGTCGCTCCAGGTGGACGCGTGTACGCCGAACACGCTGCTCCAGGAACAGAGCCTCGACATCCACTACAACGAGGACAACGACGTCCTCGACTACCTCGCCGATCCGGGGGTCTTCGAGTACGAAGACGGGTACGTCGACGTGCCCGACGGACCGGGGCTCGGGATCGAGGTCGACGAGGAGTACGTCGAAGAACGGACGCGGGAGGACGTCGACTGGCACAACCCCGTCTGGCGTCACGACGACGGGAGCATAGCCGAGTGGTGAGCGGGTCGATCCACACCGTTATGTGCCCCGGTGCGCTGGGAGGGACATGACCGAGAAGGAGGCCGACCGATCCGGGGGTGGCCCACCCGGGAAGGTCGGCCGTGTCATCCGGGAGTACGAGCTCGACGGGACCGGGGCCGAGCTCGAGCGACGCTGGACCGGCGAGGGTGGCGAGTCGATGAGCCTGCGGGCGCTCTCGGACTGGTTCAACCAGCGGGTGCTCGGGGCGGCGATGGAGCGAGCGGGTCTCAGGCCGCTCGACGGCGAAGTCGAGAACACCTACCGACTGCTCGAGGACGAGGGGGTCAGCGCCGGGATGCGCGAACAGACCAGGCGACAGCTCGAACGCGACGGCGTCGACCTCGGGCGCACGGAGAAGGACTTCGTCTCACACCAGGCGATCTACACCTACCTCACGAACCACCGGGGTGCGGTCCATCCCTCGAGCGGCGAGGAGAGCACCGAGGAACGGATCGAGCGGGAACTCGGCAAGCTGGAGGCGCTCGTCAGCCGGACGACGGCCGTGACCGAGGACACTCTCACGCGGCTGGCGAACGCGGACGCGATCGCGGCCGGTGACCTCGACGTACTCGTCGACGTACAGGTCTCCTGTCGGGAGTGTGGGGCCGTCAGCTCGGTCACCGGGTTCGTCGAGCGCGGCGGCTGTGACTGCGGGTCCGAGTGACCGTTACAGCCATACTCGTGTCACAACCGGCCACGGGTTGAAAGAGTTATTACGACACGGAGTGAACGGTGGCTCGATGTCATCAGTCGATGCTGCGGAGCGTCCGGTCGCCGTCCACGTCGAGAACATCGGCGGGATCGACGAGACGGACGTCGAGCTCAGACCAGGGGTGAGCGTGCTCGCGGGTCGGAACGCGACGAACCGGACGTCGTTCCTCCGGTCGATCATGGCGGCGCTCGGAAGCGAGCGCGTCTCACTCAAGGGGGACGCGGAGGAGGGCCATGTCGAACTCACGATCGGCGAGGAGTCGTACACGAGACGGCTCGCCCGGTCGAACGGCGTGGTCTCCTTCGACGGTGAGCCCTACCTCGCGGATCCGGAGCTCGCGGACCTCTTCGCGTTCTTACTCGAGTCGAACGAGGCCCGACGGGCGGTCGAGGTCGGCGGCGACCTGCGGGAGCTGCTGTTGCGCCCGATCGACACCGAACGAATCGACGAGGAGATCGACCGGCTCCGATCCGAGCGAGAACGGGTCGACGAGCGGCTCTCCGAACTCTCGACGCTCGAGCGCGAGATCCCAGAGCTCGAAGCCGAGCGCCAACGGCTCGACGAGGCGGTCGACGAGGCCACCGAACGGCTCGAGGAGGCGCGAGCGGCACTCGATGCCGCGACCGACGAGGACACCGATACCGACGAGGATCTGGAGGAGCTGCGCGAACTCAGGCGGCGTCTCGAGGACCTCGAGTACGAGCGGGAGACCGAGAGACGGAGCCTCGACTCGCTCGAAGCCGAGCGGGAGGAACTCGGCGCCGAACTCGCGGAGCTGCCCGGGGACGAGGAGTCGGCGCTCGACGAGATGGCCTCGCGAATCGAGACGCTCCGGGGGCGCAAACGCGAACTCGACGAGACGGTCTCGCGGCTCCAGACGATCGTCCAGTTCAACCAGGAGATCGTCGAGGGCGAACGCCCCTCGTTCGTCCGGCAGATCGACGGGGAGCGACCGGTCACGGATCGGCTGGTCGAGGACGAGGAGCTGACCTGCTGGACCTGCGGGAGCACGGTCGAGTCGGCGGAGATGGAGGCGATGCTCGATCGGCTTCGCGAGCTCCGGAGCGAGACCGCAGAGCGTCGACGCGAGGTCACGGACGAACTCGACGAGCTCAGAGCCCGACGCGAGTCGCGCGCGGAGCGTCGCCGCGAGCGCGAGCGTCTCGACCGGGAGGCCGAGGAGACCGACCGGGAGATCGAGCGCCGAGAGGAGCGTCTGGCGGAGGTCGATTCGGAGATCGAAGAACTCGAAACGGAGATCGAGGAACTCGAGGTCGCCCTCGAAGCACGCGACGGCGACGAGACGTTCACCCTCCAGCGTGAGGTGACGGAAGCCGAGTTCGAGCTGCGCCGTGTGGAGAGCGAACGCGAGGCGGTCGCGGAGGAGATCGAGGAGGTCGAAGAGCGGCTGTCGGACCGGGAGACGCTCGAGAACCAGCGCGAGTCGATTCGCGAGGAGATCGAACGACTCCGCACGCGGATCGACCGGATCGAGCGCGACGCGATCGAGGCGTTCAACGAGCACATGGGGACGGTCCTCGATCTACTCGACTACGCGAACCTCGAGCGGATCTGGATCGAACGCAGGGAGGCAGCCTCGCCACGCGAGGACGCGGAGTACCTCCTCCACGTCACCCGGAGCACTGACGGCGGCATCGCCTACGAGGACGAGGTCGAGCACCTGAGCGAGTCCGAGCGCGAGGTGACGGGGTTGATCGTCGCGCTCGCCGGCGCGCTCGCCCACGACGTCGCCGAGGAGGTGCCGTTCTTGCTGCTCGACTCGCTGGAGGCGATCGACTCCGAGCGGATCGCGACGCTCGTGGAGTACTTCGACGAACACGTCCCGTACATCGTCGTCGCCCTGCTGCCCGAGGACGCAGCGGCGCTCGACGACGACTACCGCCGGATCACGGACGTGTAGCGGAACGCGGCAGGGACCATCTGAGCCGATCTCAGTGGTGAGCCCGTCGAAACAGTTTCCGTGGCGATACGTATCGACTGTCTTTTCGAACCCCCGACGATACAGTAACTGATCTTGTAATATTCATTTACTTATGTCTATCAATCATTTGGGCTAGGTCAGTTCTAGAAGTATTACCGAGTTAGTATTCACAGTCTGCTAATTGCTAGCACACTTTCGAATCTTCGTCGTCCTATAATGTACAGTCCCCCACCGATTTCGTTCGTCCGTTCGCCGCACCTGTCTTCTATACCGTTTGAGGGTTGTCGCTCGTTCGAGTGGTTCTGTCGTTAGGTTCTCTCGAGTGCGGTGGATAGGACGAAAACGATCACGAACGCTTCCACGTCGAGAACACGATCGGAAACGTACGCTAGATCGAATACTACTGTTTGTAGATGTCAAAAATTGGCTATTGGCAGAACGCGGACGGCTGCGACGCTGCCGGGATCGTACGGTATTACAGCTCGAGCGCCCCTTCGAAGACATCGTACGGCTGGTTACCGGCGACGGTGGTACGGTAGTTCCCGTCGCGGAACAGGACGAACGAAGGAGTCTGCGTCAGGTCGCTCGCGGTAGCGGCGGCTTCATCGCGTTCCATACGCTCCTCGATCGCGTCGTCGTTCCCATCCATCGCCTCTAGAACGGCGTCCGGGTCGGTGTCAGCCACGTCCGCTTCGAGGATCGCGAGGGTCCGGTTGTAGATCGAGTTCTCGTCTAAGCCGTCGATCTCCTCGTAGTAGCGGTCTTTCAGCGTCCAGAACCCGCCTGAATTCCGTCGGTGGACCGAGAACAGGGCGCGCGTCGCCGGATAGCTCCACGGTTCGGTACCGGGGGTCGCGCGGTAGAGGTAGGTCACGGTGCCGGGATCGATAGCCTCCTCGCGGAGCGTCGGAAGCGTACCCTGTGCGAACCCGGCGCATACGGGACACGACGGATCCTCGAAGGCGACGATCGTTGCATCGGCGTCCCCAACCGCGGGCCCAAGCCGGGGGCCCTCGATATCCTCGGTTGCAGGGTGATCCGATCGCGTTATCGGTGACTCCGTGTCCTCGTCTTCATCGTTCCCATCGCCGAGACACCCCGTCGTGACCGTTCCGAGTGTGACGCCGACTGCCGTCAGTACGTCGCGGCGCGATCGGCCGGCAGTCGTCCGAGTCATCCCAGCGAACTCGGTTCGATACCGGCGGCCTCTGCGGCCGACCCGTATGCATCTCGGAGGTCGTCATCGACCGCCCGTGCGGGGAAGAGCGTCCACTGGTCCGCACCCCACGTAGTTTCGACGCCGGTCCTGAGTTTGGTCGCCCAGTCGATGAACTCGAGTCCGCCGTAGGGGTTCTCTGCACCGTTCGGGATCCCGAAGGAGTTCTGGCCGTATACGACGCCGTCGTCCGGGGCGACGAACTCGGCCGATATGCCATCCTGGGAACACAGCGTCATGGTAGAGTACGGCAGCGCGGCCACGAGGAGGTCGGACCACCGAAACGCCTCGAAGGGCTCCATAAAACTGTGCCAGTAGCCCCTGACGAGTGGACGTTGGACCTCCAGCGCGTCTCGGACGACGTCGACGTCGTCGGGATCGTTCGGATCCTGGCCGGTGTACAGCGCGGCGATCTGGCCGGCCAGTACCGGGTCGGCCGGCATCGATATCTCGTTCGCGAACGATTCCTCCCAGAGCAACCCCCACCCCATCGAATCGACGTCGCGGACTTCGCCGACCTCCGTGCGGTGGTACGCGACCGCGTGCGTGAGCGGCACGTGCGGGATGCCGTAGTACTCGCCGTCGCGTTCGTAGAACTCGAGGCCGTCCGTCCGAAACTCTCGGTCCGGCGGCCAGGATGGGAGCGTATCGACGGGCAGTGGTTGCAACAGGTCGTCCCGAACGGCACGATCGAACTCACGGGGCGTCATCTGGACCGCGTCGGGCGTTTCCCCGTCCGCGAGGCGCTCGTACTGCTCGTTGGAGGGGATCGCGCTCCGTTCGATCGTCTCGAGGTCGCCCACGTGCTGAAACGCGATCGCCTGGTTGCTCCAGTTGTCCTGCCAACTCCAGAACGCGAGATCGTCACCGCCGTCCGCCGGTGGCCACTCGTCGAGATCGGCGACGGTCGGTTGTCGCCCCAGACTGATGCACCCGGTTACCCCCCCGATGCCAACAGCCCCGACGGTTCCGATAGCCCCGAGAAACCGTCGCCTACTCGCTAACATACAACACGGTTAGGGGTCGAAACGGCTTCAATCTAGGGGGCGTGATTCTTCGGACACTGCCCCGGTATGACCTCGCGATGTGAATCTCGGGTCGAAACATCCAGGAGGAGGAACACGGGAAACGAGTCTCCAGACGGAGAGACGACGACGGCAGAACGACCATGTGACGAGGACGGTCTGTTCGAGGCCGTCAGTGATGCGGGAACGTTGACTACCTCGTCGATCCGTATCCATCGCCGGGCGTGACGAGCGAAATCGACCAGAAGAGTGGGTGAGACCGCTCCGTTCGCCGGCCAGGGAGGGGAGAGATCGGGGTCGTTCGTTCTCGTTCCGCGTCGATTACAGATACCCAAGCGTCTCTGGCAGCCAGAGCGTCAGTTGTGGGAAGTAGATGAGCAACGCGAGCACGATGATATCGACCACGAAGAACGGGACGATCTTCTTGGCGATCGGCCAGACGGGGACGCGTGACACGCTCGAGGCGGCGAACAGGCAGATGCCGACCGGGGGCGTGATGAGCCCGAAGTTCAGCGTGACGATGAACATGATCCCGAACTGGAACTCGTGGATACCGAGGACCTGGGCCATCTCGTGAATCGTCGGAGCGAGCATGATCGTCGCCGCGCCGATCTCGAGCCACGTACCGACGAACAGGAGTATCAGGGAGATGATGATCATGAACCCGAGCGGCCCCAGACCGAGGGCGGCGACCCCCTCTGCGAGGTCACGCGTGACCCCTTCTCGGGCGATCACCCACGTCAAGATCATCGCGAACCCGATGATGATGTACAGTTGAGCAGTCCGTTCGAGCGTCAGCTCCAGGGCCTGTTGCAACCGCTCGTACGTGAGTGATCGGTAGACAACGGTCCCGAGGAAGAACGCGTACGCGGAGGCGACCGCAGCGGCTTCCGTCGGGGTCATGTACCCCCCCGTGATGCCGATCAGGATTATCGCGGGCATCGTCAGCGCCAGCAGCGAGTGAAAGATCAGCGCCGGGTACTCTTTCCGTGTGACCTCGACTTCGTAGCGCGGCAGGTCCTTACGGACCGCGATGACCGAGATGAGGACCATGATCGACAGGCCCAGGATGAGCCCGGGAATGATCGCGGCTGCGAACAGCGCACCGATCGACGTCTGGGTCACGGCACCGTAGATGACGATGATGATGCTGGGGGGGATGATAGGTCCGACCAGTGAGGAAGCAGCCGTGACTGCCGCGCTGAAATCCCGATCGTAACCCTCGGCGGCCATCGACGGCACGAAGATCGAACCCAGTGCCGCGACGTCCGCGACGGCCGCGCCCGTGAGGCCGGAGAACAGGAGACTCGCGACGACGTTCGCCTGGGCGAGGCCCCCCCGGACGCGGCCGACGGTGACGTTGGCTGCTTCGATGAGACGTTCGGTGATTCCCGACTGGTTCATCAACTCGCCCGCGAGAAGGAAGAAGGGGATCGCCAACAACACGAACCGGTTGAGCCCCCCGAACGCCCGTGAGATCCCGGTGACGAGGGACTGGTCGGCGATCAACAGGAAAACGAAGCCGACCATCCCGAGCGTGAACGCGATCTCCACTCGTGAGAAGATGAACACGAGCAGGAGGACCATTAGCCCGAGCAACAACATCGTATCCATCGTCAGTCGGCCCCCGTTTCCACTTCGACGGCACCGTATCGCTGGGAGTAATCCTCCCTGAGCTGTTCGGGATAGTAGTTGATCTGAAGGAGCTTCGAGAAGGCAGCCAGAACGAACAACACGCCACTGATCGGGAGGATGATATAGACCCAGAACATGTCGAGTCGCCACCCCGACGGAACGAACGGGAGGAGACCGAAGAAGTGGTGCAGCGAGGTGGAGTACGAGCGGAACCCGGCGCCGTACGCGTACTGCCACCCGTAGTAGGTGTACGCGAGCGCGAACCCGCCGATGAGGATGAGCTGGAGCGATCTGATGCGGCGTCTCATCCTGAGCGGGAGCTTCTCGAAGACGAACTCAACCTGGAGGTGGGTGTCGCTCCAGACCAGCGCGCATAGCATGAGCAGCGACGCCCAGATCCCCAGATACGAGGCGAGTTCGCCACCCCACACCGGGATCCAGTTGAACAGGTATCGTGTCACGACCTGGAACGTGACGAGGATCGCGAGTACGGCGAGTATCGTCTTCCCGACCGTCCACAGCGCCGCCTCCAGCCGATCCATCGTCTCGAACCACCACTCCAGGTGGCGATCGTACCTGTCGAACACCGCCCGGACGGTTCTGCTCAACGGAGTGAGCGCCCTATCGATGTAGGTATCTACGTACTCGATAACAGTGGTAGGTGTTGACATGTGTGCCGTGATCTAGTACTCCGGACGAACACTACGAGCTATTCGTATTCAGTCTTTCCTCCTACGTCTCCGGTGCGATCTCCGGATCGTAGCCCAGTTCCTCCATCGCCGTCTCGATTGCTTCTTCCTGATCGTCGATCAGGCCGGCGTCGGACACCTCCTCTTCGATGATCTCGCCGACCGGCCCCTGGGTCATCTCCTGCATCCGTTCGTGGTCCTCGGGCGTCGGCGAGGTGATCGTCATGTCGTACTCCTCCTCGAAGACGGTGAGCAACTGGACGCGCTGGAGCCGGTTGACCTTCCGGGCGTGGTTGCCCGCGTACGCACCGGCAGTTCGAACGAGGTGCTGATAGGTCGGGTGGAGGTCCTCCCACCACTGGTTGGAGGCCAGCGCGAAGTTGATCGAGTAGACGTGCAGGGTCAGGTAGAGGTACTCCTGGACCTCCTGGAGGTTCTCCAGTGGGATCGTCGGGACCGCGTTCTCCTGTCCGTCCACGACACCCGTGTCCAGCGCCTCGTAGAGTTCGGTCCAGTCGATCGGCTCGGCGGACGCGCCCAGCGACCGCGTGATCTCCAGGTGCGCTTCGATGTCCATGTTACGGAAGGACTGTCCCTCGAAGTCATCGGGCGACTCGAGGGGCTGGCTGGACGTGTAACAGCGCATACCGCCGTTGTCATACCAGCTGATCGGCGTGACGTCCATGTCCTCCGCCATACTCTGGCGCATGCCGCGACCGAAATCGGTGTGATCCCAGACGTAGTTCGCGACGGTGACGTCGGGATACGCGAACGGCATCCCGATCACGTTGATGTCCGGCCAGAACGGTGCGACGTGTCCCTCGGCGATCCCCGCCGCGACCTCGATGGCGCCCTCCTGGGCCTGCTCGACGGACTCGACGTCGCCCGCGAGTTCGCCCGCCGGGGCGATGTCGACCTGGAACCGTCCGTCGCTCCACTCGTCCATTAGCTGCTGGAAGGTCACCGCCTGGCGGTGGTTGTGGAGTGAGATGTCGGGTGCACCGAGGTGGTGCCAGACGATCTCTTCCTCCGGCAGGTCGTCTGGGTCGTCGACTTCCTCGGCGTCGCCGTTGGCGTCATCGTCACCGAAACAACCGGCGAGACCCCCCATCGCGGAGACCGCACCGAGCGCACCGGCCGCTTTCATGAAGGTCCGACGCCCCGAACCGCCGTCGGATCGGTTCGGGTGCCTGTCTGTGTGAGACATACACGCACCGCAATGATTCAGAGGCATATATATTTTACCTAATTGTATTGATAATTAAACGAGACGCCGGTAGCCGGACCGTACCAGCGAATCGGCGACTGTCGACCACCAGATTCAGCAGTTCCGAAAGGTCCGCGAGCTGACGACAGCGAGCCTTCGCGGGGCCATCGATACGGTGAGATCGGCCTACACACGCCGAGTTCTTACAGGGAGGAGAGGTGCGAACGAACTACGGGAGAACGACCGTGGATCTCGACGGGAGTCATCGTAACCGCCACCGTCTATCCCCCACCGACGGCTACGTTCGGGCCGAGTTCGCGTTCGATCTCGAACAGTCGATTGTACTTCGCCAGCCGTTCCGATCGTGCGAGAGAACCGACTTTCAGGTGCCGGGACCCGTACGCAACGGCGAGATCGGCCAGCGTAGAGTCACACGTCTCGCCCGACCGGGCGGAGACGATCGTCGATAGACCAGCGTTCTGCGCTCTCTCGAGAACCTTCGTCGTTCGAGTTAGCGTTCCCGCCTGATTCATCTTCACGAGAACCGACGTGGCGGCTTCTTCGTCGATCGCCCGGTCTACCCGGGAGTGATCCGTGACCAGCAAGTCGTCACCGACCAGTTGCACGTGAGCGGGAAGTCGGTCGGCGAGGGAGCGCCATCCCTCCCAGTCGTCCTCGGAGAGCGGGTCCTCGAGTGAAACGATCGGATACGTCTCGACCCATTCGAGCAATCGAGCTATCATCCCCTCGCGCGAAAGCGAGTCGTGTTCGGTTTCTAAGTCGTAGCGCTCGGTACCGGGATCGTAAAAATGCGTCGCGGCGACGTCGACAGCGATCGCCATCCCGTCGATGGCGGGTACGAACCCAGCGGCGGAGATCCCGGCGCACAGCAGCTCGAACGCGTCGGTTATCCGGTCGAACGGAGGGGAAAATCCCCCTTCGTCCGCGACCAAGGGCCGGGTACCGGTTTCCGCGATTCGTTTTTCGACGCACCGACGAACGTCCCAAACGGATTCGATCGCTTCGCTGTACGTCTCTGCAGCTGTCGGGAGAACCAACAGATCCTGAACAGCGATGCCGCCGTGGGCGTGCAGCCCGCCGCTCACTACGTTCACCATCGGCCGAGGGAGCGTCTCCGGGTTGCTCGGTGTGAGATACTCGTACAGCGGCTCGCCCCTGGCGCTGGCCGCCGATCGGGCGACTCCTCCTGAAACCGCGAGTAGGGCGTTCGCACCGTACGTCGAGAGATCGTCGGTTCCGTCGGCGGCGACGAGCAGTGCGTCGATTCTCTCCTGTTCGGTCGCGTCGTATCCGACGACGGCTGGCGCGAGCTCCTCACGGACCGCACGAACCGCTCTGGAGACACCCATCCCCCCGAATCGATCGTCTCCATCCCGTATCTCGACCGCTTCGTGAGTTCCGGTACTGGCTCCGGAGGGCACAGTGAACGTTCCCGAGCCAGTCGTCGTCTCTACTCGAGTCCTGACTGTCGGAGTTCCTCGAGAGTCCAGGACCTCCCATGCATCGATAGATTCGATCGTCGGCATGTGGCCAGTTCGGATGTTCAGTATGTAAACCTGGCTTCCGAGTGTACCAGATCTATCACATCAGGACAGCACCCCCGTTCGGGGTCGCGGTCCAAACGGATCGGTCCTCGGTTCGAGCCGACGCGGAACGTCGACTGCATCTCGGTACTCGTTTTCGATGACCGCCCGCATCCGGGCACTCGGATGTTCGGTCACGCACGTTCCGCTCGCAGGATCGTTTCGAACTCCCGCAGATCCCGTGCCCTCTCGACGAGCGCCCGTTTTGCGACCCGCCTCAAGGTCCCTTTCGTACGCTCGCGAGTCACGTACTCGACCGGCGATTTCCCGTCCACTCGCGCCAGCATGAGGACACCTAACTGCTCGATCGTGTCGGCCTCGATATCCCACGAGACGGCCTCGTCGTACGCGCCGAAAAACTCCCCGGCCGCGTCGTGGTATGCGGCGGCCTTCTCGGGGTTATATATCGATTTGATAAACAGGTGATTGAGCATGAACGCCGTGTCGAACGCCGGGTTCCCCCGATGAGCGACTTCGAAGTCCAGAATCCAGACGTGGCCGCCGTCTCGATCTTCGACGAGGACGTTCTTCGGGCTGTAGTCGCCGTGAACGAGCGTCCACCTGGACTGGAGTAGGTTTTCGGTCGCCTGGCCGACGTACTCACTCACGTCCGGATGTCGATCCATGACGATCCGATGGTAGGGGTCGATTCGAAGCTGAACGAACGGCAAGACCTCTTCGAACGGTGCAAGTAGTTCCGGATCCGTCGCTGCCTCCTCGTGGACGGTACCGAGAACCCGACCGACCTCACGGGCGACACCACAGTCGATCGTCCCCTCCAGGAGGTCTTCTTTCCACATTCGTGCGTCGGAGGAGGCACACTCCATCCCGACGATGTGATTGTCCCGGTCTTCGAACAGAACACCGGGTACCGTCGCAGCGAGCTCCGTGCCATCGAGGATCGTTTCGAACACACGGGTCGCCGCTGCTTCGTTGTGGACCCGCTCGACGTCCGCAGGCCAGTCCTCCGCGACGTCGAGGTCGGGGAGGGGTTGTTTCAGGACGAGGCAATCACCACCGACTCTGGCCATGATAACGTGGTTGGAGACGCCACCGCCCAGCCGAGTTGCCGTGACGTCCGTGTCGGCTGCGTAGCCCGACTCGATCAGATACTGGCGGACGGTTTCTAAAGACAGATCAAAGGTCATAGCAGCGATGAGTACTACCGGAGTATAAATCTTGAATCGGTACAGCAGGAGGAGAGAGCGACGCGCGTCGTTTCCACCAGCGACCGGAACGAGTCGGATAACCGCGACACCCGGCGTCGACCGAACGCCTCTACCGAGGTCTTCGCTACATGCCGAGTGCTTCCTCCGCTTCGTCGGCAGCGGTCAGTAGCTCGTCGATGAGCCCCGGGTCGTCCACGATATCCTCGATAACGTCGATGACTGGCTCCTGGGTTATCTCCTGAAACTCTTCCATCTCGTCCTCGGTCGGTTCGTACACTTCGACACCCGCATCCTCCATGATCTCGATCCCGTGGTTGCGGAGGAGTCGATTTACCCGCTCTGCGTCCCTCACGCCGAGCGTCATCCCGTGTTCGACCAGCTCCTGGTAGGTCGGGTGGAGGTCGTCGTACCAGTCGCCGTTGGCCAGCGTCATGGTGAGGCTGTACACGTGATGATCGAGAATGAAGTAGTCCTGTACCTCCTGGAGACTACCTGCGAGGAACGTCGGGATCGCGTTCTCTTGCCCGTCGACGACGCCCGTATCCAGTGCCTCGTACAGTTCCGTCCAGTCGATAGGGTCCGGATTCACCCCGAGCTGTCTGGTTATCTCCATGTGGGGTTCGATGTCCATGTTCCGGATGGACAGTCCCTCGAAGCTCTCGGGACCAGTGAGCGGTTCGTTGGCGCTGTAATCGCGAAACCCACCGTTGTCGTAGTTACCGATCGAGACGAGGCCGAGTTCGTCGCGGATGCCCTCTCGAAGTGTGTCGCCGAACTCGTGTTGAAACACGTAGTTGGCGACGTCGATGTTCGGAAACGCGTACGGGACCGAAATCGCGTTGATGTTCGGGTAGAACGGTGCGAGATGACCGCCGGCGACTTTGACCATCTCGAGGCGCCTTCACGGTCCTGCTCGATGGACTCGACGTCGCCCGCGAGTTCGTCCGCTGGGGCGATGTCGACCCAAAATCGCCCATCAGTCCGCCTCTCCATGAACTCCTGGAACGTCACGGTAGCCCGGTGGTCGGCCGATCCGAAGCTCGGGTCGAGGAGGTAGGTTTCGACCAGCAACGACTGCGGTAAGTCCCGGCCGACGTCTCGGGGGCCGTGTCGAGGGTTACGGCCGTCGTAACATCCGTCGTTCGACGATCGCGAGGCTCCGTGCCCTCCGCTCTCTCGTCGACGACGGCCACGTTCTCGGTGTCGGCCCACCACCGTCCGTCACTCCTCGAGGAGAACGGTTACGGGTCCGCCGAAACCCAGGACGACCGACTGCGCGACGTCCCCGAAGATGGCCTTTCCCGTGGGAGAGCGTCGTCGTCCGACGACGAAGACGTGATCGCAGTCGAGGCGCTCGGCCTCTGAGAGGACGTCTTCAGGGACGTCCCCGACGAGTCCGATCGCCTCGTAATCGATCTCCAGATCGGACAGTACCTCCTCGGCGACGGTCGACGCGTTCTTCCTCGCCGCCTCGGCCACCTCCTCCGGACTCTCCGATCGTCTCCCGACGGTAGACCTCCGTTGTACGTCTCCTCCGTACTCCGCCGCGTCGACGATTTCGAGGACGAACAGTTTCGCCCCGACGCCTCCCGCGAGGGATCCCGCTTCGGCGAGGAGACGTCTGTCGGTATCGGTACCCGATACGAGTGCCAATGCTCGATCCATGCCGTACTTCTCTCGTCGAATCCACTTAACCTCGGGTGGAGGCGTAGATTTCCGGCGGTCGCTTCGACGTCGGGCTGAATCCCCGTTCGACGGTCGTATCCGGCACCCATCACCGCTTTCGACTCGCGGATACTTCGTAGAAAGCGCGTCTGTTCCGCCTCGCCCCCGTTTATCGTACGAGACCGTGCCGTCGACACGCCCCGCGATCGACGCAAACGCTACGGACGCCTCGAAAAGCGGGTAACTATCTCCGTCGATTCGGGCGGCTCGCTGTGACGACAGCGGACGACGCTTCGGTAGCGTGGACGACCTCCCAGTACCGACCGCTCTCAGACATATCATCGATACCGATTCGAAGCCAGTAGCAACGGGTGAGGCCACCGGATGGACGAATGAGAAGCAGCTAAGGAGAACCCACACCCTTCGGAGGCATGGTCGACTACGAACACGAGCCGGTTTCGGTCGCTGGTAAACGAGCGGTCGTGATCGGTGGAACGAGCGGCATCGGACGAGGGATCGCCACGGCGTTCGCCGCGGACGGGGCTCGCGTCGTTCCGACGAGCCGGAGCGAATCGCGTGTCGAGGTGACGGCGGACGAACTCGCGGACCTCGGCGCCGAGACGGTTCGGGCCACCTGTGACGTCACCGATCGCGAGTCGCTCGTCGCGCTCCGCGATCGGGTGGTCGACGAGTTCGGGGGCGTCGACATCCTCGTCAACTCGCCGAGCGCCATCGCGCGGAAGTCGCTCGTGGAGGTGACCGACGAGGAGTGGGATCGGGTGTTCGACGTCCAGCTCGACGGCCCGAGGCGTGCGACCCAGGTGTTCGCCGATGCGCTGACACGTGGGGGTGTCGGGAGTATCATCAACATCTCCTCCGCCTCGTCGGTGACGGCGATCGACGAGCTGGCGGCGTACTCCGCCGCGAAAGCGGGAATCGACGCGCTCACGCGCGTCAGCGCCCGAGAGCTCGCACCGGCCGTCCGGGTGAACGCCATCCGTCCGGGGTTCATCGTCACCGAGCAGACGAGAGGGACGTACGCGCCCGGGACCGACCGGTACGAAGCGGTCACCGAACGGACGTACGAGGATCGGATCGGGGAACCCGTGGACATCGGCGGGGCCGCGATCTATCTCGCCTCGGACGCCTCACGTTACGTGCGGGGGGAGATCCTGACCGTCGACTGTGGGTTCATCCAGTCCGCGCTCTGATCCACGGAGAGCGCATCCTCCCGACTCCACCAGAGATAGATATTTGTGATAGCGGTAACATCAGTTCGGGTATGCGTTACTACCAGCAGGGCGTGGGCCACCCACCGCGTCTCGTCGCCACGAACGGACGGGAGGCGTACGACCTCACGAGTACGAACGCCGGACTGGACACGTTCTTCGACCTCGCACGGGCGGCGCGCATCGCGAAGGAGCCGATCGACGAGATCGTAGCACGCCACCTCGACGACGCGACGGCCGTCGACGAGCCGGCTGGCGGCGGGCTGTCGCTGCCGGTCGTTCCGGCGGAGGTGTGGGCCGCGGGGGTGACCTACGAGATCAGCGAGGCCGCACGCGAGGCCGAGAGCGGGATGCCCGAGATCTACCTTGACGTCTACGAGTCCGAGCGCCCGGAGATCTTCTTCAAGGCGACCCCCTCGCGGATCGTCGGCCCCGGAGAGGCCGTCGGCGTGCGTTCGGACTCGGAGTGGAACGTCCCCGAACCCGAGTTGGGTGTCGTCCTCCTCGGCGGGGAGGTCGTCGGCTACACGATCGGCAACGACGTGAGCAGTCGGTCGATCGAGGGGAGGAACCCGCTGTATCTCCCGCAGGCGAAGGTCTACGACCGGTGCTGTTCGCTCGGCCCGGCGGTCGTCTCCGCGACCTCGATCGGGGATCCCCACGACCTCGAGATGTCGATGACGATCACCCGCGACGCCGAGGTGGAGTACGAGGAGTCGACGAACACCGGCGAGATGGTCAGAACCTGCGACGAGCTCGTCGAGTGTTACACGGCCCACCAGGCGGTGCCCGAGACGGCGGTCCTGCTCACGGGCACCTCGCTCGTCCCGCCCGAGTCGTTCACGCTCCGCGAGGGCGATCGCGTCTCGATCGAGATCGAGGGGATCGGGACGCTGGAGAACGACGTCGTCGACGTCTGATTCTTCGCTGCGTTCTCGACGGCTCGTAGCAGGCCCAGCCCCCTGGCGAGCGTACTCCCGTAGTATGTTCCGGTTCCAGTCTCACGGCAGTTCGAGCCGGTCCTGTCCAGGAGCCAGCTCTTCGTTCACCCGGTCGAGGTTCAAGTCGACGCCCAGCCCGGGCGCTTCGGGGACGTCGATCGTGCCATCGGTTATGAGCGGTTCGTCGTTCGTGTGGAGGTCGTCCCACCACGGCACCTCGCGGGCGTGGTACTCGAGGGCGAACGCGTTCGGCACCGTCGCCGCGACGTGGACGCTGCCCATCGTCCCGATCGGCGTCGAGATGTTGTGCGGGGCGACGGGGACGCCGTAGGCGTCGGCGAGCGAGGCGATCTTCCTGAACTCGAGCAGCCCGCCGCACTTCTGGATGTCCGGGGCGATGACGTCGAGCGCGCCCGCCGTCAGGAACGGGACGAACCCCTCCACCCGGACGAGGTTCTCCCCCGCGAGGATCGGCGTCGACGTGAACTCCCGGACCTCCCGATGGGTTTCGGGGCTCTCGGGCGGCACCGGGTCCTCGAGCCAGTCGAGCTCGTACGGTTCGAGCCGCCGTGCGATCTTCTTCGCGGTCTCGACCGAGAAGTTCCAGTGGAGGTCGAAGCCCAGGACCGACTCGTAGCCGATCTCCTCCCGGACGGCCTCGACGATCGCGACCTTGTGGTCGATCGCGGCGTTCGAGAGCCGCCTGGTCGCGGTGTCGGCGGGAGCGACCTTCACGTCGAGGTCGAACTTCAGCGCCGAGTACCCCTCGTCGACGACCTCGCGTGCCGCCGCCGCGTACGCCTCCGGCGAGTAGATCTCCCTCGGATCGAGCGTCGTCGCGCCCGCGAGCGCCTCCCCGGCGTGGCAGTCGGCGTAGATGGTCACCTCGTCGCGGTACTTGCCGCCGAGCAGCTGGTAGACCGGGAGGTCGGTGAGCTTCCCCACGGCGTCCCACAGCGCGATCCCGATCCCACTGACGGCAGCCTGCGCGTACCCGCCGGTGCCGCCGAGCCCCGAGACGAGCTGGGTCATGTGCTCGACGAGCCGGTCGACGTCGAACGGGTTCTGGCCGATCAGCCCCGGTTCGAGGAACTCGACGAACTCGACTGCCGGTCCGGTAAAGGCCTCGCCGAGGCCGTAGACGCCGGCGTCAGTGTGGACGACGAGCAGGTTCCACGGGAAGTTCCCCTCCACGACGACGCAGTCGATCCCGGTGATCGAGACGTCGCGGTCGGGATCCCGGCGTTCACCCTCTAACCGGAGGTCGCGCCACCCGATGCCACCTTTCATCTCCGCGACTAACCTTCGGTACTTCGAGTCCGTCATGACGACGCCTCGGAAGGGGCGGGTATAACGGTTCGGGGAACGGACTCCCTCCCGACACGACGGTCGGTCGAGGACTGTCTCGGTTCAGTAGTTATGATAGACCGTCTTCGTGATCGAGAAGAAGTCGTAGCCCGCGTCGCCCTGTTCGCGGTAGGTCTCCGAAGACGAGTCCTTGAACCCGCCGAAGGGTACGTGGAGGTCGAGGCCGGTCGACTTCTCGTTCACCTTCACGACCCCCGCCTCGATCTCGTCGACGAACCGGCCGATCTCCTCGTTGCTGTCGCTGATCACGCTCGCCGAGAGGCCGTAATCGACGCCGTTGGCGACAGCCATCGCCTCGTCGAAGTCGGAGACGGCCATCACCGCGACGACCGGCCCGAACACCTCCTCCTGACCGAGCGTGCTATCGGGATCGACGTCGGTGACGACCGTCGGCTCGACGAAGAAGCCGTCCTCGTACCGGTCGCCGTCGGGCGTGCCGCCGCCGGTCTCGATCGTGCCGCCCTCCTCCTCGCCGATCTCGACGTACTCGAGCGTCGACTCGAGTTCGCTCTCGTCGACCTGCGGGCCCATCCCGTAGCCGTCGAGGCCGGGACCGATCTCGATCGATTCGGCCTCCTCGACCAGCGCCGAGACGAACTCGTCGTGGACGGACTCGTGGACGATCGCACGCGAGGTCGCGGTACACGCCTGGCCGGTGACGCCGAAGCCGCCGGCCGCGACTATCTCGGCGGCATCGGATGGATCGGCCGACGCACAGACCACTGCTGGATTCTTCCCGCCCATCTCCGTCTGGACGCGCTTTTCCTCGTCGGTCGCGTCCCCGTAGACCCGCTTTCCGACGTCGGTGCTGCCGGTGAACGAGACGGCGTCGACCGCGTCGTGGGTGGTCAGCGGCTCGCCGAGATCGCTCCCGGAGCCGGTGAGGAGGTTCAGGACACCGTCGGGCAGGTCCGCGGCGTCGACACACTCGGTCAGCTTCGTCGCGATCTCGGGAGTGAGCGTCGCGGGCTTCCAGACGACGGCGTTGCCGGCGGCCAGCGCCGGTGCGATCTTCCAGGCGGGGATCGCGATCGGGTAGTTCCACGGCGTGATGACGGAGGCGACCCCGATCGGCTCCTCTCTCGTGTACAGGCGCTTGTTCCGACCGCTCGGCTGGCGCACCTCGCCGCCGCGGTCACGGGCCTTCTCGGCGTAGTAGTAGAAGATGTCGACCGCGCGGCCGACCTCGCCGGCGGCCTCGGGCCGCGCCTTCCCCTCCTCGCGGACGAGCGTCTCGGTCAGCTCGTCGCGCCGCGAGTCGAGTTCGGCCGCGACCCGCCGGAGGTACCCTCCCCGCTCCGGCCCCGGCGTGGTCGCCCACTCCTCGCTCGCGGCGTCGGCCGCCTCGACCGCCCGTTCGGCGTCCGTCGCGGTCGATCGCTGGTACTCGCCGATCACGTCGCCCGTGTCGGCCGGGTTCGTACTCTCGAAAGTGTCTCCGCCTTCGGAGTCGCTCCACTCGCCGTCGACGTAGTTCTGACGGAACTCGCTCATGCAGGCCGCCCTACGGGTCGAACGGTTAGGGGTGTTACGGTCGACCCCTCGTGATCGTCCGTCGTCGCCTCCTCTCCGGGCCGACCGTCCTCGATCGGTTCGTGCCGCCGCTCTCGGTCGGAATCGACTCCGGGGACCGGGTTCGACCGGGGGGTCCCCTAGCTTCTTACCGCGTGGGCGCCACCTCGCGGTCGAGATGGAGATCACCGACGTGCGCGTCGAGAAGTTCTCGGTCGAGCTCGACGAGCCGAAACGGACCTCCGCGGGTCGCGAGTTCGACGTCAGACCCGCTGCGATCACCGTCGTCGAGACGGACGAGGGCGTGACCGGGATCGGCGAGGGCTACGGTCCGAACCCGCATATCGTCGAGACGGTCGTCGAGGAGAAGTACCGACCGCGACTGCTCGGCGAGGACCCGCGCGATCGCGAGCGGCTCTGGGACGACATGCTGATCCTCGACACGTACTGGGATCGGAAGGGACAGGGCGTCGCCGCCGCGAGCGGCGTCGATATCGCGCTGTGGGATCTCGCGGGGAAACTGTACGACGAGCCGCTGTACCGGCTCCTCGGCGGGGACGTCGGCGGCGAGGGGAGCGTGAAGGCCTACGCCTCTGACCTGTTCTGGGACGACCCGGAGGTCATGGCCGAGCGCGCCGCCGGGTACGTCGATCGGGGCTACTCGGCCGTCAAGGCCCACCTCGGGCGTGGGCTCGAGGCCGACGAACGGCGCGTCGAGGCGATGACGGGGGCGATCGGCGACGCGCACCTGATGGTCGACATGAACTGCGGCTACGATCGGGCCGACGCGCTCCGCGTTGGGCGGATGCTCGATCGACACGGCGTCTACTGGTACGAGGAACCCCTCTCGCCGTACGACGTCGAGGGCCACGCACACCTCCGGCGGAAGCTCGACACGCCGATCGCGACCGGCGAGAACGAGTTCACGAAGTGGGGGTTCAGGGAACTGTTCGAGGCGGAGGCGGTCGACTACGCGATGCCCGACGCTATGCGCTGTGGCGGGATCACGGAGACGAAGAAGATCTGTGCGACCGCGGCGTCGTTCAACGTCACCTGCACGCCCCACAGCTACACGACTGGCGTCGGGCTGCTGGCGACGTTACACCTCCTCGCGAGCACACCGAACTGCGAGTGGTTCGAGTTCGACGTCACCGAGTTCCCGTTGCTCGAGGCGTTCTACGCGGAGCCGCTCGAGATCGGCGAGGGACGGGTCTCGCTGCCCACGACGCCCGGGCTGGGCGTCGAGCTCACCGAGGAAGTCGTCGACGAGTACGGGATCGAGTGAGCGAGCGCCGAAGCGGTCGCGGGAGAGCGATCGGACGGCGGCGGTCGGTCGACCGGGACGCGGCGACCGAAGCGTCGGACTACGGGTGGATCGTCGCCCGGTACGCCTCGCCGGAGGCCTGCTTCTCGAACGCGTCGGCCGCCTCGTCGAGGCCCGTCCGGTAGTTGAAGAGGTCGGCGAACGGGAGCCGGTCTCCGTGTCGATCGAGCAGCGAGAGCGCCGTCCCGAACTGCGTCGGCGGGTAGACGTAGCTGCTCGCGACGCTCACGTCGTTCTGGACGATGTCGGTCGGGTTGATCGACACCTCGCCGTTGTCCGCGAAGTGGCCGACCTCGACGAGCGTCCCCCCGTTCCTGGGCATCTTCAGCCCCTGTCCGAACGCCGCTGGCTGGCCGACGGCCTCGACGACGACGTCCGGGCCGACGCCGCCCGGCGTCGCCTCGGCCACCGCCCGTATCAGCTCGTCGTCGCCGTCGTGCTCGCGGAGGTCGATCACGTCGGTCGCCCCGAACTCCTCGGCGAGGTCGAGTCGCTCCTCGATCATGTCGATCGAGAGTATTCTATCCGCGCCGGCGGCGGTCGCGGCGGCGACGGTGAGCAGCCCGATCGGCCCGGCACCCTGCACGGCGACGGTCTGGCCCAGCCCGAACCCCTCCCGCGCGCTCGGGAGACCCGGCTGGTACCCACGCTCGAGCGCGTGGGAGGAAACCGCGAGCGGCTCGACCAGCGCGCCAAGCTCGACACTCATCCCATCGGGGAGCCGGTAGACGTCCGCGTCGGCTTCGACGACGACGTACTCTCCCATCCCGCCGTGGAGGCCAGAGCCCTCCTCGACGCTCCGGAAGCCGTAGACGACCCGTTCGGTACACGCGGTCGGCCTGGCGGGAACGTTCGTGCAGTACCAGCACTCGCCGCAGGCCCGTCCGGGCACGACCGTCACCGCGTCGCCCTCGCCGAGTTCGTGTCCGGCAGCGTCCGTCTCGACACCCTCGCCGGCCTCGACGACGGTGCCCGAGAACTCGTGTCCGGGGACGACCGGAAACTCGAGCGCCATCCCGCCGCCGTTCACGTGGACGTCCGTCCCACAGACGCCCGACAGTTCGACCTCGACGAGCAGTTCGCCGGGGCCGATCTCGGGGACGTCGATCTCTCTCACCGCGAGGCTGCCGGGCTCCTCCATCACGAGCGTTCTCGATCGCATGAAGTGTGAGTCGAGGGGCGATCGAGGTATACGTGTCGGTCGCTGTCACGGACCGTGTCGATCGGTAGTGTTGACCCCGGCCGAGCCGCCACGGGGATCGACCCGAACGACGGTCGATCCGCGCTACTGGACGACCCCGTGTTCGAGGACGCCGACGCCCTCGATCTCGACTTCGACCCGGTCGCCGTCCGAGAGCGCCCCGACGCCCGCGGGCGTGCCGGTCGAGATGACGTCGCCGGGTTCGAGCGTCATGTACGTCGTGATCTCCTCGACGAGCTCCGGCACGGAGAAGATGAACTCCGAGATCGAGGAGTCCTGTTTCGTCTCGCCGTTCACGCGCAGCTCGATCGACGCGTCGTCTGGGACCTCGTCGGGGCTCGCGATCGCCGGGCCGATCGGCGCGGCACCGTCGAACGCCTTTCCGCGGACCCAGTTCTGTTCGACCTCCTGGTCGTCGCGGTTCGAGACGTCGTTCACGCAAGTGTAGCCCGTGACGACGTCCATCGCCGCCTCCTCGGGGACGTCCTTGCACTGCTCGCCGATCACGACCCCGAACTCCGCCTCCCAGTCGACGCGTTCTTTCCCCGCCGGGAGGGTCACCGTGTCGTTCGGCCCGGCGACCGTATTCGGCCCCTTGAGGAACAGGAGTGGTCGATCCGGGATCTCAATCCCCGCCTCCTCGGCGTGGTTCTCGTAGTTGAGCCCGACACAGACGATCTTTGTTGGCTCGCACGGTGCGAGGAGGTCGACCTCCTCGAGGTCGTACGTCTCGGCGCCGAAGCTGACGGTGCCCCCGCCGAGTTCGCCGGTCCTGATGCTGCCCGCGGGGTCGCTGAATCGAACCGTGTTACATACCGGAGTGCCTCGGATCGGGCTAATAACCGTTCCGACGGCTGCTGGCGGGAGCCGGAGTCCCCCGACGACGATCCCTCGAGGTGGTGTCGTGGTGGCGGTCTGAATCCACCGGGTCCCGATACGTATTTGCGTCGTCGCCGGGGAGTGTGAGACGAACGGAGAGAGCATGAAAGCCATCGTACACACCGCGGTCGAGGAGGGTGCCGTCGCTTACGACGGCGACTGGGACGTACCGGAGCCGGGGCCCGAGGAGGTGCTCGTGAAGGTCCACACGGCCGGGCTCTGCGGGAGCGACGCACACGCGTACAAGGCCGCCCAGGGGTTCCGGTGGGTCCCCACACCCCGGGTGCTGGGCCACGAGTACTCGGGCGAGGTCGCGGAGGTCGGCGAGGACGTCGAGGAGTTCGCCGTCGGCCAGAAGGTGATCGAGGAGCCGATCCACGACTGCGGAGGAGGCTGTTTCCAGTGCAAGAACGGCCAGGAGAACGTCTGTGAGAACTTCGAGATCGCCGGCTTCCACCACGACGGCGGCTTCGCCGAGTACACCGTCGTCGAGGCGAGACACCTGCACGAGCTACCGGAGGAGATACCGCTTCGCGACGCCGCGCTCACCGAACCGACCGCCATCGCGGCGCGAGCCGTACTGGAGCGGTCGGTCGTCGCTCCCGGCGACACCGTCCTCGTCGAGGGACCGGGGCCGATCGGCGTGCTGACCGCGGTGATCGCCCACTCGATCGGGGCGGACGTGCTCGTCTCCGGGCTTGGTCGGGACGCTGCGTTCCGCCTCCCGCTCGTCGAGGAGCTGGGACCCCGTACCGTGGACGTCGAGGAGACGTCGCTCGAATCGCTCGTCGAGGAGGAGACCGGGGGCGTCGGCTTCGACGTGATCTTCGACACGACCGGCCACCACTCGGGCGTCGAGAACGCGGTCGAGGTCGTCCGTCGGGGCGGCCAGATCGTCGTGGTCGGACTGCCCGCCGCCGACAGCGAGTTCTTCTTCACGCCGCTGGTTCGCGGCGAGGTCGAGCTGACGACCTCCTACGGGTCGACCTGGCGCGACTTCGAACGCGCGATCGACCTCATCGAGCGTGGCGCCGTCGACGCGGAGACGATCACCGACGACTCGTTCAGCGTCGAGGAGCCCGTCGCGGCGTTCGAGGCGTTCCTCGCCGGCGAGACGTGCAAGCCGATCTTCCGGTTCGGCTGATCGGGCTCGCCGGATCCGCCGACCGGCTCCGCTCTCCGACCGGGAGCGCTCGCCAATCTTTTTGGGGGTCGCTCGCCGATCCGGGGACGATGACCCAGCGAATCGTCGTCACCGACTACGACTTCCCGGATCTCTCGGTCGAACGCGACGCCCTCGAGGGCGGGGACGTCGAACTGGTCGGCGAACAGGCCCGCACGCCAGAGGAGGTCGTCGGGGTGGCCCAGGGGGCCGACGGCCTGCTCGTCCAGTACGCGGAGATCGACGAGCGCGTCTTCGAGGCGCTCTCGGACCTGAAGGCGGTCGGACGCTACGGGATCGGCGTGGACTCGGTCGACCTCGAGGCCGCCTCCGACCACGGCGTGCAGGTCCTGAACGTTCCCGACTACTGTATCGAGGAGGTCCCCACCCACGCCCTCGCGCTGTTGCTGACGTGCGTACGCGAGACCGCGCGGTACGACGCGACGGTCAAAGGCGGCGAGTGGGACTGGACCGTCGGCGAGCCGATCGGCCGGATCACGGGCGCGACGTTCGGCCTCGTCGGCTTCGGGAAGCTCCCCCGACGGCTGCTCGAGCTCGTCGCAGGCTTCGAGTTCGACGTCCTCGTCTACGACCCGTACGTCGAGGCCGAGGAGATTGAGTCGATCGGCGCGGAGAAGGTCGACCTCGAGGGGCTGCTCGGGCGCTCGCAGTACGTCTCGGTCCACGCGCCGCTCACCGACGAGACCCGGGAGATGTTCGACGAACGGGCGTTCGAGGCGATGCGCGAGGACGCGATCCTCGTGAACACCGCCCGCGGCGGGCTCGTCGACGTCGACGCGCTCGTCGGAGCGATCGAAGAGGGCGAGATCGCGGGCGCTGGCCTCGACGTGTTGCCGGAGGAGCCGCCCGAGCCGACGCCCCCCTTCGACGACCCGCGGATCGTCTACACCCCACACGTCGCGTGGTACTCCGAGGAGTCGATCGAGACGCTCCGGCGGACGGTCACCGAAGACGTCCTCGCGGTGCTTACAGGCGGGGAACCGCGGAACCCGGTGAACGAACTCTGAACGAACGACGATCCCCTCGGTTGCCGCTCCACCGATCGATCCCGCCCGCTCGATACACTTAACCGTCGAGTTCGAATACGTGGTAGGTGATACCGATGTCCTCGCCACTGACCGTTCCCGAGTCGACGGTGCTCGACGCCTGCGGAGAGACCCCGATACCCCGGTTCGGGGTCGTCGAACAGCTGTGGGAGACGAACCCGATTCCCGGACCCGAGATCGGAGGACACGTCGATCTGGCGGTCTCCGATCTGGCCCTCGATGCGATACCGGACGGCGGAACCGTCGCGCTCGGCGTCGGTAGCCGGGGGATACACGCGCTCCCGACCCTCGTCGAGGGGGCGGTTCGCGCGTTCCGTGACCGTGGGTACGACCCCTTCGTCGTCCCGGCGATGGGCAGCCACGGGGGTGCGACCGCCGACGGACAGCGCGCGAAGCTGGCGGCGCTGGGGGTGACCGAGGGGTCGATCGGCTGTCGGATCGAGTCCTCGACGGAGGTCACGGAGATCGGACGGACCCCCGAACGGGACGTCCCGGTCTACGCCGACGCGGCCGCGGTGGCCGCCGACGCGATCGTCCCGATCAACCGAATCAAACCCCACACCGACTTCAGCGGGGCAGTCGAGAGCGGGCTCTCGAAGATGCTCGTCATCGGCATGGGGAACCAGCCCGGTGCGAAGACGGCACACACGTGGGCGGTCGACTGGAGCTTTCGGAACATGATCCCGGAGATCACCGGGCTACTGCTCGAGCGGCTCCCGATCGCGGGCGGGATCGCCGTCGTCGAGGACCAGCACGACGAGCCCTCCCTCGTCGAGGGGATCCCCCCCGAAGGGTTCCTCGACCGGGAGGCCGAACTCCTCGAACTCGCCTACGAGCTCCTCCCGAGAATTCCGTTCGAGACGCTCGACCTCCTCGTGATCGACCGGATGGGAAAGGACGTGAGTGGTCCCGGGATGGACCCGAACGTCATCGGACGGATGGTCTACGGCCTGAACGAGCCCGCGCCCGACCGTCCGGAAATAAAACGGATCTACACCCGGTCGCTGACCGATCCGTCACACGGCAACGCCGTCGGGCTCGGGCTCGCCGACTTCGTCCACGGGGAGCTCCTGGAGGCGATGGACCCGTCGAAGACGCTGATCAACGCCCTCACCGCGAGCACCCCCCGCGGTGTTCGAACCCCGCCGGTGGTCGAGACCGATCGGGCAGGCGTCGTCGCGGGGCTGTCGACGATCGGGGTGGTCGATCCGGAGTCGGTCCGCGTCGCACGGATCCGGGACACGATGAACCTGAAACGGCTCGTCGTCTCGGAGGCGCTCGTCGAGCGCGCCAGGGAGCGAGAGGACCTTCGCGTCGTCGGAGAACCGCGGGAACTGACGTTCGAGAACGGCCGGCTCCCACCGTTCCCGAACGACTGATTCGTCACCGATCGGTCGACCTGCGTTTCGAGGGGGTGATCTCGTTTCCACGATCGTCGAGGGTGCACCCGGTCAGGCCGGACGAGGCTCGGAAAACCGCTCGATTCGAGGGCGTTGTGGGTGGGTCCCGGTCAGTTCATCAGTTCGTAGGGGACGTACGTCACCAGACCCGGGAAGAAGATGATCAGGAGGAGGACCGCGATCAGAGGGATGTAGAACGGGAGAACGTAGACCATGATGTCCTCTAGCGCGACTGGCGTCACCTTGTCGAGGACGAACAGGATGATGCCGAACGGGGGCGTGAGCAGCCCGATCATCAGCGTCAGGATCATGACGATCCCGAAGTGGATCGGGTCGATACCAGCGATACTGATCACCGGCATGAGCACGGGAACCAGGATCGTGATCGCCGCGATCGTCTCCATGAACGTCCCGACGATCAGCAACAACACGACGATCAACAGCAGTATCATCGTCGTATCCTCCGTGATCGCCGTGATCGCCTCGACCAGGAGCTGTGGGAGCTGGAGTCGGAGGGCGATCAGTCCGTACAGCGCCGCGATACCGATGATGAACGTGAGTGCGAACGTCTCGATCGTGCTGTCACGGACCTCCTCGTAGAACTGGTAGAGCGTCATATCCCCCCAGATCCCGCCGACGACGAGCGTGTAGATCACGGCGACCGCGCCGGCCTCGGTGGCGGTGAAAAAGCCCCCGAGGATCCCACCGATGATGATGATCGGGATGAGAAGCGCCGGAAGCGCCTTCAGGAACGTCGAGGCGATCCGGCCCAGGTCGAGCCCGCCGGTCGCCTCCATCCCCCGCATCCGGACGAGGACGTAGACGAGACACATGATCGCGATCCCGAGCAGGACTCCCGGGACGATACCGGCGAGGAAGAGCGCGCCGATCGACTCCTCGGCCAGCACGCCGTAGATGATCACCGGAACGCTCGGGGGAATGATCGGCCCGATGATCGACGAGCTACCGGTGACGCCGATCGAGAGGTCGTCGTCGTAGCCGTAGTTCTTCATCGCGGTGAACTCCACACGGCCGAGCCCCGAGGCGTCCGCGACCGCGAGCCCGGACATCCCCGAGAAGAGCATACTCGCGACGACGTTCACCTGCGCTATCCCGCCCCGGAGCCATCCGACGAGCGCGTTCGCGAAGTCGAACAGCTCCTCGGTGAACCCCATCCGGTTCATCAGTCGGCCGAGCAGCAGGTAGAACGGGATCGCGAGCAGCGAGAACGTGTTCAGCCCGAACAGCAACGGGTTGGCGACCGTCTCCAGGCTGAAGGCGGGACCGTACGGCGATAGCATGACGACGACCGACGTCGCTCCCATCGCGATCGCCACCGGAACGCCGATGGCGTACAGCAACAACAGCACGCCCAGAAAGAGGATACCGATGACGTAGAGCTCGTTCACCATGGTTACCGACCCGACCCCTCCTCCGAGGACGCCTCCCCTACGGTCCGCGGCGATTCGCCGCGAACCAGCCGTTCGTGCGCCGTTCGGATGCGGTCTCTGAACTCGACGAGCGAGTAGAGCAGGTAGAGTAGTAGACCCGTCGAGATGAGCGCCATCATCTGGCCCATCGTCACGATGTAGACCCCGCCGAAGTAGTTCCCCCAGTTCCTCGTCGCCGTGGTGATCCCGGCTGCGACGGCGATCGCGAGGAAGCCGATGACGACGACGCTCACGACGAGCTGGAGCACGGCGTGGAGCCGTGGTGCCCTGGCCTCGACCCGCTCGAGCATGAAGTACATGCTGATGTGTTCGCGGTTCCTCGCGGCGACGGCCGCTCCGAAGAACGTCCCCACGATGAGCATGTACCGCGAGAGCGGCTCCGTCCAGTGGCCGATCCCGATCTGGATCGGCAGGTATCGGAGCGAGACCTGGACCGACACCAGCACGATCGTCATCGAGAAGAAGAACATCGCCGTGTACAGGACCGCCCGGTCGAAGCGGGTGTCGGTCTTCACGTCCAACGATTGGTCGATCTCCATGGTGGAACGGGTACGAGAGTTACAGCGCGCGGACCTCTTCGAGGTCGGCCTCGAAGCGTTCCTCGAAGAGCCGTTCGAGGGCGGGCTCGGCCTCGTCGAAGAACGCGTCGCGATCGAGGTCGGGCTCGTCGATGATCTCCATCTCCTCGCCGAGCTCGTCGACCAGGTCGTCCTCGCGGTCGACCGCGATCTGTGCGGCCTCCTCGGTGACCTCCCAGGCGACCTCCTCCATCATCTCCTGGTAGGTCTCGTCGAGCCCCTGGTAGAAGTCCTCGTTGAAGCTGAGGATCCCCGTCTCGACCCTGTGGCCGGTCAGGGTGAGGTAGTCCTGAACCTCGTCGAGGTTGAACGCGGAGATCTGTTCGACGTCGCCCTCGGTCGAGTCGACGACCCCCGTCTGGACGGCGCTGTACATCTCGTCGAGCGCGACCGGTGTCGGGCTGGCCCCGATCTCCGTCCAGACCTCGACCCACGCGTCGATCTCCGGGAGTCGAAGGTCGAGGCCGGCGACGTCCGCGGGCTCGTAGATTGGCTCGTTGGAGGTGAAGTGACGAACGCCACGGTAGACCTCCTGGCCGAGTACCCGCTGGTTGCCCTCCTCGATCAGTTGTGGGATCGCACCCTCCTGAATGATGTCGCTCTCGACGATACGCTGGTGATGGTCCCAGTCCTCGGCCAGGAACGGGGACACGAGCGGGTAGTTCTCCTCCGCGTACATCATGTACGGGAGCATCCCGCCCGTGAGTCCTTCCAAGGTCCCGCCGGCGACCAGCTCCGCGATCTCGTCCTCGGCCCCGTACGCGCCGCCGGGTGTGACCGTGACGTCGAAGCGACCGTCGGACTCCTCGTCCATCCGCTCGGCGAACATCTCCGCGCACTCGACGGTGATGTGTCCCGGCTCGAACGTGCTGCCGATCTCCATGCTCACGTCGTCGAGGTCCTCGGCAGCGTCGTCGGTGTCGTCGGCGTCGTCGTCCGGGTCGTCAGCGTCGTCGACCGGTTCGGCGTCGTCGGTATCGTCGGCGGGATCGTCCTCATCGTCGTCGCCGATACAGCCGACGAGCCCGGCGATACCGACCACCGACGCACCCCTGAGGAATCTCCGCCGATCAGGCCTGTGTGGAGTTGTCATGCACGTCCGTGGATGGAATCAGGTGTTATAGCTGTACCGATCCCTCCGCTGTCGGTCACTTTTCGCGGTCACCGGAACGTCCGGTCGTCCCCGTCCGGCGTCGGGCCGCGGTCCTCTCGACGCGCGGACTAGCGCTGGATCGCGTACGCATCGAGGCCGTCGAACTCGATACCGTGACCCGGCTCCGCCGGTGGTTCGAACGTGCCGTCGCGTACGGTCAACGGGTTCCGAACGACCTCGTCGAGGACCGTCGAGTGGTGCTCGACGTAGGGGACGTTCCCGGAACTGACCGCGAGGTGGACGTGGACCGGTTCGACGTAGTGCGGCGAGAGCGAGAGCCCCCACGCCTCGGCGACCTCCGCGACGGCCAGCCACGGCGTGACCCCCCCGACGCGGGCGACGTCGGGCTGTAGCACGTCGGCCCCCCCGCGCTCGACGACCCCCTTGAACTGGGTCACGTTGTAGAGGTTCTCGCCGGTTGCGATCGGGACGTCGACGTGTCGTCTGAGGTCGGCGTACGCCGCGTAGTCGCCCTTCTCGAGCGGCTCCTCGAACCACCCGAGGTCGACGTCCGCCAGGCGGCGGGCAAGCCTGCGTGCGCCGTCGACGCGGTACGAACAGTTGGCGTCGATCAGGAGGTCGACACCGTCGGGGAGGACCTCGTTCACGGCGCGGACGCGTTCTTCGTCTTCGCCGTGGCCCCTCCCCACCTTCATCTTGAAGCCGGAAAATCCCTCCTCGACCGCCTCCTCGGCGTTCCGAACGAGGGTCTCCACGTCGAAGTGGAGCCACCCGCCGTCGGTCTCGTAGACCGGCACCTCTCGCCGCTCCCCGCCCAGTAGCTCGTAGAGCGGCGCCCCCAGCCGGTTCCCGAGGAGGTCCCACGCCGCCACGTCGATCGCGGAGAGTGCGAGCTCGGAGATCCCCTCCCGACCGACGAACGTCGTGTTCGCGGCGAGCCTCCCTCTCAACGCCCGCGGAGCGGCGGATCCCTCGAGGACGATCGGCGTACAGACGTCGCCGAGGAACGTCCGGATCGTCCTTCCCCCGCTCCCGATCGTGTAGGTGAACCCGGTTCCGTGTGCCCCGGTCTCGTCCTCCAGCCGCACGGTGATCAGCTCGAGCCCGTCGAACGACTGGGTCGCGTCCTCGAGCGCCGTCTCGTTCGGTAGCCGGTACAGTCCCGTTCGAACGTCGGTGATCCGTGGCATGGGTCGGGTCGTACTCGTCCCCACGCGAGTCAGTGACTTAACCGCTCGTGGGCCGAGACCCGCCCTCCGGTGGTAGAGGGCTCACGCGAGTCGGTCGTCAACTTTTATCACCGGGTGTCGCGTCGTCCCGCTCGCTCACGATGAAGCCAGCACTAATACTCCCAGCATCGCCGGACGAGCGGTGGACGCTCGCGAAGCAGATCGGCGTCACGGACGCGGTCGTCCACACGCTCGAGATCGGCGACGGCCGACGGTTCTGGGACTACGACTCGCTGTTGCGGATGCGAAACAGCTTCCGGAACGCCGGCCTCGAGATCGCGGTGATCGAGGGGAGCGTCCCGATCACCGACACGACACGGCTCGGACGGGAGGGACGCGACGAGGAGATCGAGGAGTTTCAACAGTTCCTCCGGGACGTCGGCTCGCTCGGGGTCCCGGTCGTCTGTTACGACTGGATGGCCGGACTCCGCTGGGCGCGGACCTCCGTCGACATCCGTTCCCGGGGCGACTCGCTGACGACCGGCTACGACCACGAACAGATGCAGGCCGGTCCGGCCGACCCGATCGCCCCCGTGTCGGAGGAGACGCTCTGGGAGAGCCTCGAGTACTTCCTCGAACGGGTCGTCCCCGTCGCCGAGGAAGCGGACGTGAAACTGGGGCTCCACCCGGACGACCCGCCGCTTCCCGAGGTCCGCGGCGTCGGTCGGATCGTCCGGAGCGTCGAAGCGTACGACCGCGTCCTCGAGCTCTATCCGAGCGAGCACAACGGCATCACGTTCTGTCAGGGGAACTTCGCGGCGATGGGCGTCGACGTCCCCGGGGCGATCCGCCACTTCGGCGACGCGATCAACTTCGTCCACTTCAGGGACGTCGAGGGGACGGCCGAGGGGTTCGTCGAGACCTGGCACGACGACGGCCCGACCGACATGCTCGAGGCGATGCGCGCCTACCGCGACGTGGGATTCGAGGGGCCGATGCGTCCGGACCACGTGCCGACGATGGCGACCGAGGAGAACGAGAACCCCGGCTACGAGACGCTCGGACGGCTGTTCGCCGTCGGCTACATGACGGGGCTGTGGGAGTCCGTCGGCGACGACTGATCGGACCCACCGAAAGCGTATTGTGTGCCGTCTCCGTCTCGCCGTCATGTCTGACGGACTCACGTCGCTCACCGAGCCGTACTCGATCAGGAGCCCGAACCGCGTCAGCTACGGGTTCGGGACGGTGTCGGAGATAGGGGCGTACGCCGAGGAGCACGGGCTGAAGTCCGCGCTGGTCGTCACCGACGCCGACATCGTCGCCGCGGGGGTGATCGACCCGGTCGTCGACGCGCTCGAGGGTGCCGGCGTCTCCGTCGACCTGTTCGAGGGCGTGAAACCGGAACCGAAGCTGTCGATGGTCGCCGACGGGGTGGAGCGGCTCCGGGAGGGGAGCTACGAGTTCGTCGTCGGCGTCGGCGGCGGGAGCGCGCTCGACACCGCGAAGCTCGCGTCAATCGTCGCCGAACACGACGTCGAGCCAGCCGACACCCTCGGCATGGGGAACGTGCCCGGGCCGGGACTCCCACTCGGGCTGGTTCCCACGACCGCCGGGACGGGAAGCGAGGTGACGCACATCGGCGTCTTCTCCGACGACGACGGCATGAAGCGGGTCGTCTACGACGACCACCTCTTCGCGGACGTCGTCGCCGTCGACCCGGCGCTCACCGCGAGCCTCCCGAAACGGGTCGCGGCCGCGACCGGGCTCGACGCGCTCACGCACGCGATCGAGAGCTACACGAGCGTCCTCCGGACCCCCTACACCGACGTGCTGGCCCGGAACGCGATCGAGCGCATCGGCGCGAACCTCGGGGAGGCGGTCCATCAGGGCGAACACAACGACCGGGCGCGCTACGAGATGCTGCTCGCGTCGACGATCGCCGGCCAGGCATTCGTCAACTCCGGGCTCGGCGCGGTCCACGCGCTGACCTACCCGATCGGGATCGAGTACGGCGTCGGCCACGGCGAGGCGAACGCGATGTTGCTGCCCCACGTGATGGCGTACAACGTCCCCGCCGAACCCGAGCGCTACGCGGAGGTCGGCGACCTCCTCGTACCCGAGGCGACCGGTTCGACCCGGGAGCGGGCCGAGGCGGGCGTCGACGCGGTCTTCTCGCTGACCGAGGACGTCGGAATCCCGACGTCGATCGGCCACCTCGGCGAGATCGATCGAGAGACCGTCGAACGGTTCACCGACGTCGCGTTCGAGTACTCCCGCCACAACATCGATCGGAACCCGCGCTCGCTCGACCGCGAGGACGTGATCGAGATCTACCGATCCGCTCGGTAGCGCGGATCGTGTACGGCGCTCGGTCGACCGGGGAGTCAGGGACGGGTTCGTAATAGCTGAACGCCAGCACGTCGCGGTGACCCTTCGCAAACGTGCTCGTCGGCAGTGATCACACCCGATCATCGGGGGCGACGCGACACCGAACGCGAGAACCACTGTCGGGCTCGACTTCGCTCGCTATCCGAACGGACGACTATCCGAACGGACGGGTAACGGTCCCGCCGCCCGCTGACATTGGATCACGACTGGTGACAGCAGGAAGCCCCACAGTTGCGTTCAGTGATACCGAATGGAATGCGACCTGAAGTAAACCGTCCATCACCGGTCGTTGGGGTACAGAACGTCAACACCCGGCACGTGTCCTGAAGTCGGTCTAAATAACCCAGTGGAACGACACCACCGATTACACCAGTACGATTGTAACTTCCGTTCGATCATAGTGAAACGCTTCGGCGAGTCATGGACGTCGGACTCTCGAGTTCTCCGAGCGGATCACGACGCTCGTCGGGTACTTCGATGAACACGTCCCATACATCGTCACACAGCTGCCGCCGTGAACCGGCGGGACCATACGTCGAAACGGTCCCGCCGAACGGACGGGACACCTCCGTTCGACGAGGTCGAGGGGACCGACGGAGACGTCATTCTCGAGCGTGGTCGGATCGGATGCGCTGGTCGTCCGTCACCCGCCTCGACTCCCGGCGGACTGAGAACGCGCTGCTCTGGACGATCGGTCACCCGAGCGCCCCTAGCTCTGGTCGGCACCGGCGTCCCGCCCCTCGGCCGGTGGCCACCGCCACGCGTCGTAGTCGACGGTCGTCTCGCCGCTCTCTCGATCGATTTCGACGCTCAAGACCCCCTCGACCTCCCGCAAGCCCTCGCGGAGGCGCTCGGCGTCCTCGTCCGATTCGATGCCCGGAACCGTGAACTCGGCGCGCGCTGTATCCATCGAATCCCGTACGTCCCGGAACCGGATCACTCTGACGGGGACGGCCGACGACTCGGTAGACGCGTTCGCGCCGATGTTTTACCAGTACGCATGCGCGTACTAGGGGCGGCTGTTCCGATATTCTCTCGAATCCGGTGACGTCAAACCCGGCCCGGACGGGCGGCTGTCCGAGTCCGTCTCGCGGAGGAGGCTTCGTGCTGATATACGAATAGAATAAATTATGTTATTCTAGTCCCTCCCTCAGGATCCGCCTGACGTGTCCCAGCGAGTACTCGACGCCGTAGCCTTCCTCGACGTGATCGCGGACGAGTGCCGGCGACCACTCCGCGGCCTCGTATCCGAACTCCGTCGGTGACGACTCTAGATCCGCCGCGAGCCGTGCCCGCTCGTCGTCCTCGAGCTTTCTCGGTCGGCCGGGCCGCGGTTCGTCCGCGAGCGCCTCCGTGAACGACCGGTCCTCGAACCGCGAGAGCCAGTAGTAGATCGTCGACTGCGGGATGCCGTAGCGTCGGCTCAGCGTCGACACCGACTCGCCGTCCTTGACCGCGAGCGCGATCATCAGCCGCTTGGCCGCCTTCGCCTCCTTCGTCCGAGAGAGCGCGGATCGGAGCAGGTCGTCCGGCACGTCGTCGAGACCAGTCATATCACAAGCAATTCTGTTCGTTCGTCGTACCCGAGGCGCCGATCGACCCGACCGAGAGCGGCCATACCCGATGGGTGTGTCGGACCCCCGTTAACGTTTTCCACCGCTCGCCGGGCTTTCCGGGACCCGCGCTTTCATCACCGTCGCCTCCCCCCGTCCCCTATGCTCGAATCCGACGAGAGCGGCACCGACTGGACGGTACCGGACCCGGAGTCGGTCGGCCTCGACCCCGAGGCGCTCGCGGAGGCGGTGGCCTACGCGAAAGCCCACGAGACGCCACCCGAACAGGTCGCCTACGACTTCTCGAACACCCACCCCTGGGAGGGCGACGGCCCCCTCGGCGGGGCGCTCGGGGCGATGCCCGACCGACGCGGCGGGCCCGCCGGCGTCGTGCTCTTTCGGGGAACGCCCGTCGTGGAGTGGGGCGACACTCGACGGGTCGATCACACGTTCAGCGTCGCGAAGACCTTCCTCTCGCTGCTCGCCGGACTCGCGTGGGACCGTGGCCTGATTGAGGAGCTCTCCGATCCGGTGTCCGAGTACGTCGACGACGGCGGGTTCGACACCGAGCAGAACCGGACGATCACCTGGGAGCACCTGCTCCACGGGACGAGCGAGTGGGAGGGAACGCTCTTCGACCGGCCCGATTCGGTCGACCGGAACCGTCCGGTCGGCCGCGAGGCCGACGAGCTCGGCGACCGCGGCGAGCGCTCGCTCCGGGAACCGGGTACGTACTGGGAGTACAACGACGTCCGGATCAACCGCCTCGCGCTCTCCTTGCTTCGCCTCTGGGAGAAGCCGCTCCCGCGCGTGCTCGCCCACGAACTCATGGACCCGATCGGCGCGACCCGGTGGGAGTGGCATGGTTACTACAACTCCCACGTCATGGTGAACGGCACCCGGATGAGGTCGGTCTCCGGCGGCGGTCACTGGGGCGGCGGCCTCTGGATCGCCGCCCGAGACCTCGCGCGGGTAGGCCAGCTCCTCCTCGACCGCGGCGAGTGGGACGGGAACCGACTGCTTTCTCCTTCCTACATCGACTGGATGACCGAGCCGTGTCCGATCGAATCCGGATACGGGGGACTGGTCTGGCTGAACACCCAGAACAGATGGGAAAGTGTTCCCGAATCGAGCTACGCCGCGCTCGGCTACGGCCGGAACGTCCTCTGGATCGACCCGGAGCACGAGCTCGTCGCCGTGGCGCGCTGGCTCGAGAGCGACGACGAGCGCTCACACGTAGACGGCTTCCTCCGCCGACTGCTCGAGGCCGTGTAGCCCGGGCGACGAGCACCCGTCGACCGAGTTATCCGTCGGGCGGACCAGTATCGAGTATGCCGACGGTGACGTTCGAGGGGCGAGAGGTCGAGTGTGCGGAGGGAGCGGTCCTCCGGGACGTGCTGATCGGGTCGGGGGCCTCGCCGCATAACGGTCGGACACGGTACCTGAACTGCCACGGGATGGCGACCTGTGGCACCTGTGCGGTTGAGGTGGAGGGGGCAGTGAGCGACCGAGCCGGTGGGGAAGCGCGCCGGCTCTCGTTCCCACCGCACGACACCGAATCGGGGCTCAGACTCTCCTGTCAGGTGCGCGTCGAGGGCGACGTGACCGTTCGGAAGTATCCGGGGTTCTGGGGCCAGCACACCGACCGCGAACCGCGGTGAGGGTCAGTCACTCCTCGGCGGGGAACCACGCGAGCTCGTGGGCGGCGGCGAGTTCGACGGTGACCGGCGTGTCGAGCGAGAGCCGATCCGAGTGGTTGTGCATCGCCTCGACGGTCTCGCCGGAGTCGAGTTCCACCCTGTACAGTACCGACGGCCCGAGATATCGCCGGTAGGTGACGCGGCCGTCTGCTGTCTCCTCGTTGGCGGGTCGGGCGAGCACGTCGTCCGGCCTGACCAGCACGTCGATCCGGGTGAAGTCGTACTCGGCGGCCAGCCCGTAGATCCGGTCGCGGCCGACCGGCCCGAGCGGCGTCTCGACGAGGTCGCCGGAGATATACCCTGGAAGGAAGCTCGCGTGGCCGAGAAAGCCCGCGACGAACCGCGATCGGGGGTGCTGGAAGACGTCTTCGGGGGTGCCGACCTGCTCTATCCTCCCCTCGGCCATCACCGCCACCCGGTCCGAGATCGACATCGCCTCCTCCTGGTCGTGGGTGACCGAGATCCCCGTGACGCCCGCCTCCTTCAGGATGCGCCGTACCTCCTCGCGCATCTCGACTCTGAGGTCGACGTCGAGGTTGGAGAAGGGTTCGTCGAGCAGCAGGATCTCGGGTTCGGGCGCGAGCGAGCGCGCGAGCGCGACGCGCTGTTTCTGACCGCCCGAGAGTTCGTCGGGCGTGCTGTCGGTGTGTGCCTCCAGACCCACCAGATCGAGTAGCTCCGCCACCCGCTCCTCGCGGGCGTCGGGCTCCCAGCCGTCGAGTCCGAAGCCGACATTCTCGGCCGCCGTCATGTGGGGAAACAGCGCGAAGTCCTGAAAGACCACGCCGACGTCGCGACGCTCGGGGGGGACGAACGCACGCTCGTCCCCGGCGGCGACCCGGTCCCCGCCGACGCGGATCACACCGTCGTCGGGTCGTTCGAGCCCGGCGATCAGCCGCAGCGTCGTCGTCTTCCCACAGCCCGAGGGACCGAGCAGCGTCAGCAGTTCGCCCTCGCGGACCGACAGCGAGAGCCCGTCGACGGCGCACTCCTCCCCGAAGGCCTTCGCGGCGTCGTCGACTTCGAGGACGGTCTCGGTTGCGGTGCGGTCGTCGGCGCTCTCGGACGCCTCGCGTCGGTCGGTTCGCTGGTTCCTAACTGACATCGGGGTCTCCTCTCGTCTCGGGACGGGCGCCAGAACGGGAACGCGAGTCGCCAGTACAGGGTGGACGGCTTCGTGTGCGCCCGGTGTACGCACGATCGTCGCCGACGGCTCGGGGTCGATCCGCAGAGATACCGTCGTGGCAGGTCACCGGCTTCCCACCGTCGGTCCCTCCCAACTCCCCGCGTCGGTTCGTGATCACGGTCTACTCGGTGATGGTTCCGCGTTCCAGGGTTTTAGGCTTTCCTAAAACGCCCGGTGCCGCCGACCGTCCATCGATCCCGGCTCGTCGCGTCTCAGCTCACGTCGTAGCCTTCCTGTCGGAGCATGACGACCATCGTCAGTCCGGAGATGAGGATCAACAACAGCGCGGGGACCGCCGCGTAGCGGTACGCGAGGGCGTTCTGTGCCCCCCAGATGACGATGACGAGCGTGTCCATCCCGATCGGCTGGAGCATCAGCGTCATCGGTAGCTCCTTCATCGTCGTGAGGAAGACGAGGATGCCCCCGGCCACCACACCCGGCATGATCAGCGGGAGGGTGACCCGCCGGAACGTCGCTATCGGGCCAGCGTCCAGCGTACGGGCGGCCTCCAGGGTTGCGTCGTCGACCTGCAGGACCGACGAGCGGACGGTGCCGACCGCCTGCGGGAGGAAGCGGACGACGTAGGCGAAGACGAGCAGCCAGACGCCCTGTCTGTAGAGCGAGGGGAGCGTTCGCGTGCCGAGGAACACCAGCGCGAGCCCGATGACGATGCCGGGAACCGCGAACCCGACGTACGTCGCCCGCTCGAGCACCCGCGAGACGAGCGAGTTCGTCCGGCCGGAGTAGTAGGCGACCGGCAGGGCGAACGCACAGGCGACCAGCGCGGCCAGCAGCGCGAGGTAAACCGAGTTGAGCGCGAACTCCGGCTGGAACTCGAGCGAGGGGATCGGATCGCCCGCGCTGCGGAACAGCCAGTTCGTGAAGATCGCGACCGGGACGACGAGCGTGAGGAGCCCGATCGCCGAGACGAAGCCCATCGCCGGCCACTTCCAGATCCCCAGGCGGATCGGACTGCCCCTGTCGGTACCGCCGCTCGCGTCCTCGTCGCGGCCGATACCCGCCTCGATCACGAGGACGACGGCGACGATCGCGACCAGCTGCAGCGCGAGCAGCGCGGCGTACTCGACGGCGAACCCGCTGAACTCCCAGTAGATCGTGCTCGTGAACACGTTCGCCCCCATGAACGCGGGCGTTCCGAAGTCCGAGATCGCGTACAGAGCGGCGAGCAACGCCCCCGCGGCGATCCCCGGCCTGATCTGCGGGAGCGTGACCCGCCGGAACGCGTCGAGCCGGCCGGCGTTGAGCGTGCGTGCCGCGTCGACAAGCGAGCCGTCGATCGACAGCAGCGCGGCCCGCGTCGTCAGGAAGACGTAGGGGTAGGTGTAGAGCGTGATGATGAACACCGCGCCGCGCAGCCCGTCGACGCGGGGAAGCGTCGCGCCGAAGAGCGTGTCGACCTCGCCCCCGGGGCCGAACACACCGACGAACGCGATCGCGCCGATGTAGCTCGGGATCACGAGCGGGAGCGCCGCGACGACGGTCCAGAGACGCGGATACGGGAGGTCGGTGAGCGTCGTCAGCACCGCGAGCGGGACGCCGAGCAGGATCGAAAAGACCGTGACCGCGAGCATCAGCGCGACGCTGTTGGCCGTGATCCACGCGGTCTGGGAGGAGACGATCAGCTCGTACGCACGGGCCGGCTCGACCGTCGCCGCCTGCCAGACCAGCCACGCCATCGGGGAGACGACGAGGAACGCGACGACGGCGCTCGCCGTCGCCAGGGCGACGGTGGAACGGTCGCTCCCGACGAGTCCGTGTGAGGCGTCGAGACGGGTCGTGAACGGTTTCATGGCGTAGCCCCGGTGTCTGTCTCTCGACCTCGTCGCTGATTAGCCTTGTTTAGTTCGTTCGGACGGACGAGTCCCGTGCGTGGAGTCATCGGGAGACGGCGGGAGACGGCGTCGAACCGCTCCGGTCGAGCGTTCTCAGACCGTCATCCCCTCCTCGGTGAGGAGGTCCCGTGCGTCCTGTAACGCCATGTCGAACTCGCTGAGGTCGAACTCCGGCGGGTCGATCTCCTCTAAGTCGGGGAGCTCACCCACGTAGTCGACGCCCTCGACGACGGGGTACTCGCCGTTGGCCTCCATCATGAACTCCTGGCCCTCCGCGGCCAGCAGGTGACGGACGAACTCCGCGACCAGTTCCGGGCCCTCGACGTCGTTCAGAACGCCGACGCCGGCGACGCTGAACAGACAGCCGGCGTCGTTCTCCGTGAACGCCAGGTCGATCGGCGCGTCCGGGTCCTCGTTCAGGATTCGAGCGGCGTAGTAGCTGTTTCCGAGCGCGACGATCGGGTCGTCGTCGCCCCCGCGGCTGATCGCCTCGGCCATATCCGACCCCCCGGAGAAGAGCTGGACGTCCTGGTCTTCGACCATCGCCCTGACCCACTCGCGGGTCTCCTCCTCGCCCTCGAGTTCGACCATCGCCTGGATGAACCCTCTGAAGGTGCCGGAGTTGGGTCGCGTGGCGATGATGCCCCGAAATCGCTCGTCGGTCGCGTACTCCACGATGTCCGTGGGGAGTTCGTCGCCGCTCTCGAAGTCGGTCTCCTCGGCCAGCCGATCGGCGTTGAACTGGATCGAGCGCGTCCGCCCGGTCACGCCCGTCCAGAGCCCGTCCGGGTGCCGGAAGCTCCCGGGGACGGCGTCGACGACGTCGCCCGGGAGCGTCTGGAGCACGCCCTCGTCCTCGAGCGCGTTGAGCGCTCCGGGGTCCTGCGAGTACATCAGGTCCGCCGGGGTCGCCTCCCCCTCCTGGACGATCTGGTTGACCTGGACGTCGTTCTCGTCGTAGTCGACGTTGAGCGTGAGCCCGTCGTACTCCTCCTCTAAGGCCGCGAACACCGGGTCGATCTGGTCGCGTGTCCGCCCGGAGTAGATCGTGAGTTCGCCCTCCAGATCACCGAGATCCGACCAGGAGACCGCCGTCGAGTCGACCGCCTCGCCCATCGGTTCGGCGTTCGCGACCGCTCCCGCCCCCTCGTCGTCTCCTGTATCGTCGTCCTCGTCGTGGTCGTCCCCACCCTGATCGTCGTCGCCGGCATCGGCGGCATCGTCCCCACCCTCGTCGTCATCGGTACAGCCCGCGAGGCCGATACCGGCGACCGCGCCGCCGGCCGCGAGGAGGAACCGTCGTCGATTCGACCGCGTCTGTCTCGCTCGTCTCATGGACGATTTTAGGTCGACCGAAACCGACCTTATAGCTGCCGGTTTTAGGCAGGCCTAAAGAGTGATAATCGAGGCGCGAAAACGGCCGACCGGCTCGTCGACCGGGCTCGCTACCGGACAGAATTAGGGCGGCCTAAAAAGTCTACCGGTCGTCGCCGGGCGCCGGGAGGTCGTCGATCAGCACCACCGCTTCGCCGTCGATCACCATCGTCTCGCCCGCGAAGACGCGGGTGGTGAGCCGGAACTGGCCGTCCCCGAGGTCCTCCGCGACCTCGCAGACGGCGGTGAGGTCGTCGCCGATCGAGACGGGCGCGCGGAACTGGGTCTCCTGTGAGAGGTAGATCGTGAGGCCGGGGAGGCGAGCGAGCGCGGCGCTGATGAGTCCGGAGACGAGCGTCCCGTGTGCGATCGTCCCGCCGAAGCGCGAGCGGCCCGCGAACTCCTCGTCGAGGTGCAGGCGGTTCGTGTCGCCGCTCGCGAGCGCGAACCGCTCGACGTCGCTCTCGTCGATCCGCTTCGAGAAGGTGACTACGTCGCCGACGTCGACGGTCTCGGGTCTCTCGGTGTCGAACGCGGTGGTCCAGTCGAGACGGCGGTAGCTGAGCGAGTCGGTACCCGAGAGCGTCTCGTCGCCGTTCGACCCCTCGAGGCCGACCGAGGCGCGGGCGGCACGGTTCGCCTCGATCGCGCTGTTCAGGGCGTGTTCTGTCGTCCGTACCCACGCGTTCGTGAACGTGGAGAGCGTCTCTACGGCTCGGGAACCAGCGTCGTCTGTGTCGCTCATGGTGGAGGTCTGTCCGACTGCTACTCGGCAACCCGTCCTCAAAGTGGTTTCGATACCCATGCTAGGTGTATACACGCGTAATAGGAGCGGGGCTGGTCACTGAAACCATTTAATGGTATCAGATGGTTTCAAACGGCAAGCTTTATCCGTGTGGCCCACCTCGTACCGAGTAGATGACGAACGAAGCCGACGATGTGTCGTGGCCCCCGGCGCTGTTCGCAGAACAGCTCCAGGAGGCGGGCGAGGAGGCGGTCGAACGCCAGCAGCGGCTGTTCGGTCAGTGGCTGTCGAGCATGGGGGGGACGCCGACGCAGGGCGGATTCGGCCCGCTCGGCCCGATGAACATGGGCGCTGCGACGTTCAAGGCCCGTGTCCAGAGCGGCGGCCGCATCAGCATCCCCGATGCCGAGCGGGAGGCCCTCGACATCGACGAGGGCGACATCGTTCAGGCGATCGTCATTCCGGTCAAACGAGGTTCCAACAATGAGTAACGCATACACGTTCGCACCAGTATTCGAAGCACAGCGCACCGCAATCGAGCAGAGCCACGAGGCGTTCAAACGCGGCGTCGAGCTCCAGCACGACATGGCACAGGCGATGGTCGGCGGCTTCGACGCACAGAAGTCCGCCCAGAAACAGGGCGTCACGGCGACCAAGAGCGCCATGCACGCGACGATCGACGCCTGGGAGGCGTCGCTGCCCGCCGACGCGGAGGGCTTCGACGACCTCCGTACGGTGATCGACGAGCAGTTCGACGCCGCAGACGAGATCCACGACCAGTCGTGGGACACCTTCGAGCACCTCGTCGAGGAGAACCTGGACTCCTACGAGGCGTTCTCGGACAGCACCCTCGCGATGCTCGACGACGGCGTCGAGGCCGCCCTCGAGGCGAACGAGCAGGCAGAGGCCCAGACCGAGTCCGCCGCCGACGCGGTCGACGTCGACGTCGAATAGCGCCGACTTTTTCACCCCGAGCACCCTACCAGCCACCATGTCAGACGCCGAAATACCGATGTCAGAACCAGATCACTGGAACGAGTTCATGGACGCGATGAACGAGAGCTTCGCACAGGCGCTCGAACAGAACGTCGAGGCACAGTCACAGTTCGTCGAGTCCTGGGTCGAGTCGCTCGAGCGAGCGACCGAGGAGGAACAGGTCAAAGAGGGCGTCGAGGGCTACGCGAAGGCCTACGAGACGTGGATGAGCGCCGCCCAGGAGAGCTTCGAGCGGTCGGGCGACGCGATGGCTGGCGAGGATGTCTCGCCCGAGGAGTTCCGGGACATATGGCTCTCGGCGGCCAACGAGGCGTTCAAGGACGTCACCGCCACTTCCGCGTTCGCCGCCGCGACCGGCCAGAGCGTCGAACAGGCGCTCGACCTCCAGCAGCAGGCCGACGAGGCCGCGGAGGAAACGCTTCACACCCTCGGCTTCGCCACCCGCGGCGACGTCCTCGAGGTGGGTGAGCGCCTGCTCGAGGTCGAGCGGAGACAGCACGCCATCGAGAAGAAGCTCGACCAGCTGCTCGAGGACCGATGACGGTCAACCCCTTCATCACCAGTCTCGACCTCTACCGCCAGGGCTGGACAGCGGCCGCGGAGGCGGTCGAGAAGGGCACCGTCGCGCCCGACCGAGCCGAGACGATGGGCGACGTCGAGATCGCGGGCACCCCGAACGAGGTCGTCTACGAGGAGAACAAACTCGAGCTGCGCCACTACGAGGCCCAGACCGACGAACAGCACGACGTCCCGATCCTGATCGTCTACGCGCTGATCAACAAGCCGACGATCCTCGACCTCCAGCCCGATCGGAGCGTCGTCAGAACGCTCCTGGAGCAGGGCTTCGACGTCTACCTGATCGACTGGAACGAGCCGTCGCTGATGGACGCGAACCTCACGCTCGAGGACTACGTCGACCGCTACATGGACAACTGCGTCGACGTCGTCAGAGAGCGCTCGGGCCAGGACTCGATCAACGTCCTCGGCTACTGCATGGGCGGGACGATGAGCGTGATGTACGCCGCGCTCCACCCCGAGAAGGTCCGGAACCTCGGCCTGATGGCCGCCGGGCTCTGTTTCGCCGGCGACGGCGGGCTGCTCGAGCTCTGGGGTGACGAGGAGCACTACTCCCCCGAGAAGGTCGTCGAGACGTTCCACAACGCGCCCGCAGACTTCCTCGACGCCGGCTTCGCGCTGATGGAGCCGGTCGAGAACCTCGTCTCGAAGTACGTCAGGCTCTACGACAACATCGAGAACGAGGAGTTCGTCGAGAACTTCGCGCGCATGGAGCGCTGGGTCAGCGACGGGATCGACGTCTCGGGCACGACCTACCGCCAGTTCTTAGAGGAGATCTACCAGGAAAACAAGCTCGCGGAGAACGAGCTCTACCTCGGCGACCAGCATATCGACCTGGGGAAGATCGAGATGCCGATCCTCCAGATCGTCGGCGAGTACGACCACCTGATCCCGCCGGAGGCGAGCACCTCGTTCAACGACCTCGTCGCGAGCGAGGACACGACCGCGATCGAGTTCCCGACGGGCCACATCGGGCTGTCGGTCTCCTCGCGTTCGCACGAACAGCTCTGGCCCGAGGTCTGTGAATGGTACGCCGAACGCTCCGCGGTCGAGGAGGACGTCGACGCGGAGGGCGAGGCGGAGGCAGACGACGAGGAGCCGGAGGCCGCACACGCCCAGGACCCCGCTGGCGACGAGACCGCCCCCGAGGACGGCGAACTCGACGAGACGTCCGGCGCGGCCGACGCGGCCGAGGACGGGGACTCCCAGTCGATGCTCTCCGACGTCGACGAAGAGGGCCTCGAGCGGATCGACGGGATCGGCCCCTCCTACGCAGACCGCCTCGCCGAGGTGGGCATCGAGGAGCTCGCCGACCTGGCCGATGCGGACGCCGACGCGCTCGCCGACGAGATCGACGTCGGGGCCTCGCGCGTCGAGCGCTGGGTCGACCAGGCGAACGACCAGGTCTCCGACTGACGACGGCTCTCCGATCTCGTTTCGGCCTTCGATCCACCACGTATCTTAATGGGGGAGCGTAGCCCATGTCGGGTATCGGATCGGGCCGCCCGGTCCGGGGAGACACATGGGACTCGACAATCGTACGTGCTTGATCACTGGATCGTCGCGAGGAATCGGCAGAGGGATCGCAGAGGAGCTGGCCGCCGAGGGCGCACAGGTCGTCGTCAACTACCGGGCGTCGGCCGCCGCGGCGGAGAACGTCGTGGCAGACATCACGGACGCGGGCGGGGAGGCGATCGCCTCGCAGGCCGACGTCACCGACGAGGAGGAGATCGACGCGATGCGCGAGGAGATCCACGACGCGTTCGGCCCCGTCGACGTACTCGTGAACAACGCGGGTATCAACGTCGATACGCTGTTCGAGGAGATGACGCGGGCGGAGTGGGACCGCGTGATCGAGGTCGACCTCACCGGGGCGTTCGTCTGTTCGAAGGCCTTCTTCGACGACATCAAGGCGGCCGAGCACGGCCGGCTGATCAACATCTCGTCGGTCGTCGGCAAACAGGGCAACCTCGGACAGGCGAACTACGCCGCGGCCAAGAGCGGGATGTTCGGGCTCACGCGCACGCTCGCGCTCGAACTCGCGAAGAGTGGGTCGACCGCGAACTGCGTCGCGCCAGGGTTCACCGCGACCGAGATGGTCACCGGCATCCCCGAACGGGTACAGAACAAGATCCGCGAGGAGATCCCGCTCGGCCGGTTCGCGACGGTCGAGGAGGTCGCCTCTGTCGTCCGGTTCGTCGCCAGCGACGAGGCCTCCTACATCACGGGCGAGGTCCTCGACGTCAACGGCGGCATGGACCTGTAAGTACCTCACTCCCGTTACGTGTGACTATCGATCGCGGTCCCGGAACGTCGGTCTCCATCCGGGCCCGACGGGACTCGCTGTGTCGACGGTGAGCGCCACGTCGTCGCGGGTTCGAGGTGGTACTTTTCCCACGCGGATGCAGGGTATTTATATACCCAGATCCGTTACCACCGGCTGGCGCGATACGAGACGACTGTCCTCGCGTTCGCGCCCACCCCATGAGCATTCGATCGGTGGGCCGCCTCGGTGGCACACCGATTCAATTGCCGGATACCCCGCGAGAGCGTTCAGGACGGCGCCGGCGGACGGATCGGGCGTGCTTGGAGTTCGCCGCTAACGAAACCGTCTTGGGCGGTAGCTTCGGATCACGTGTATGAGTGGTAAGCTCACGATCGGGCGGCGAACGGTGTTGCGGTACGCGGGTGCCGGCGCGGTCTCGGCCATTCTCGCGGGGTGTGTCGGCGACGAGGAGCCCGATCCGAACGAGGAGGAAGACGAGGAAGCGGAGGACTCCGACGGTGCGTCCGACGAGGCGAGCGACCCCGACGAGGAGGGGATCACGGTCGTGCAGGACGCGATCGGGACGACGCTCGACCCGCACGCCCACCGCGAGGCGGTGACGACGCGGACGCTCTCACAGACCTACGAGGGGCTGATCCGTCGGGATCGGGACGCCGAGATCATCGCCGTGCTCGCGACGGACTACGAGCGGGTCGACGACGAGACGGTCCGCTTCGAGATCCGAGAGGACGTCGAGTTCCACGACGGCTCGGAGCTGACCCCCGAGGACGTCGCCTACAGCATCCGCCGGATGGTCGATCCGGACGTAGGAATCGCGAGCCCGCAGGCCGATCAGCTCTCGGGAGTGGTCGGCGCGGAGGTGACCGACGACGGCGCGGTCGACGTGCTGATGGACACGGTGAACCCGGCGGTCTTCTCGCTGTTCGCCGCCTACATGACCGTCGTGAGCGAGGAGTGGGTCGAGTCGCGCGACCCGGACGAGGTCGCGACCGACATGAACGGGACCGGACCGTACCGGATCGAGGAGTACGAAGAGGACGTCGAACTCTCGCTCACCCGGTTCGAGGGGTACTGGGACGACGAGCCCGCGATCCCGGCGGTGACCTTCCAGGGCCAGCCCGAGACGAGCACCCGGTACAGCGCGCTCGCCGCGGGCGAGGCCGACTTCATCACCGACCTCCACCCCGACGACGCACCGAGCGTCGAGGACGACCCGGAGCGGCGGGTGGACTCCTCGCCGGCGACCCGGATCGTCTACGTCGCGATGCGCTACGACGTCGAGCCCTTCGACAGCGTCGAGTTCCGTCAGGCGATGAACTACGCGATCGACCTGGAGGCGATCATCGAGTCGGTACTCTCGGGCTTCGGCGAGCCGACGAGTCAGCCCTCGATGGAGGGCTTCTTCGGGTTCAACCCCGACCTGGACCCCTACCCGTACGACCCGGATCGGGCCGCGGAGCTAGTGAGTGAAAGCGGCTACACCGACGTCGACATCGAACTGCACACCCCGATCGGCGACGTCTTCGGCGACGTCGAGGTCGCCCAGGCCGCGGCGGGCTACATCGACGAGCTGGAGGGCGTCTCCTGTGAGGTCCAACAGCGCGAGTTCGGCTCGCTCGTCGACGAACTGCTCGACGGCGATATCGAGACCTCCCCCGAGATGTACCTGATCAGCTGGGGCAACGCCACCTTCGAGACGAGCGCGATCGCGATGCCGCCGCTCTCCTCGACCGGAGCGATCACGTCCTTCAGCGACGAGGGGGTAGACGACCTCTTCGCGCAGGCCGAAGCCGAGCCGGACCTCGACGAGAGAGAGGAGCTCTACTTCGAGATCAACGAACGGCTCCACGAGCTCGCGCCGTGGGTCTTCCTCCACCAGCACTACAACATCTACGGGATCGACGAGCGGATCGAGTGGGAGCCGCGGATCGACGAACAGATCTACGTCCGCGAGATGGGGCTCCGGTAACTCCTCCCGTCCGTCGTCCCAACGGGAGGGGATCAGCCCTTCTCGTCCCCCTGTTCGTCGTCCCTCGCGTCCTTTTTCTTCAGATCCCGGTGTTCTCTCTTCTCGCCCTCAACGATCACGTACGGTCGCATCATCTCGTGGTCCTCGTGTTCGAGAATATGGCAGTGCCAGACGAACTCGCCGGGATGGTCCGCGAACAGCCCGTCGAACTTCCCGAAGTGGGCGATGATCCGCGTCACCTCCTCGGGGTTCGCGTTGACGGTGTCCTTCCACCCCCCTTCGTTCGGCTCCGGCGGCTGCTCGTCACCGGTCGGAACGACCTCGCCGCTGGCTTCGAACTCGGCGACGTCGAACGGCTGGCGGCCGAGGACCTGGAACTGCACCGCGTGGAGGTGGATCGGGTGCGTGTCCTCGGTCAGGTTCACCAGGTTCCAGATCTCCGTCGTTCCGAGCGTCGGCTTCTCCGTGATCGGGTCGTCCCACTCAAGCCCATCGAGCAGCAACAGGAGCCTGTCGAACTCGTCGGTCGCCTCCTCGAGCGCCAGGTTTCGTTCGACGACCGCGTCGCCTTCGGGGATCTCGGGGACGGCCTCGCCCTTCTTCACCTTCTCGTCGTCGTTCTTCTCGTCCTTCTTCCGCCTGACCGTGAACGTCGACGGGATTCGACTCTCGTCGTCGACCGATTTATCCGCGACGTCGAAGCGCATGAGCTTCGGCAGCGGCGCGTCGTCGCCGCCGAACGGGAACGGCGTCGGGGCGTCGTTGTGTAAGAGCAGCGACCGTCCGGCGAACCCGGAGAAGTCGACGATCACGTCGGCGCGCTCGGCCGGGCCGAGCAACAGGCGCTCGTCGATCGTCACCGGCTCGTTCAGGAATCCGCCGTCGCTCCCGATCTGGACGAACTCCGGTCCGGCCGCCCCGTCCGAGTCGAACTCGGTCAGCTGCATGTCGTAAAACCGGCTGTTCGACCCGTTGATCATCCGGAACCGGTACTTCCGCGGCTCCACGTCGAGTTTCGGCCACACCTTCCCGTTGACGACAGCTGTGTCGCCGAAGAACTCCGGAACGACGCTCGGCGAGGGGAGGCCCTCGCCGTCTTCCCCCTCGGGGTAGAACAGCGAGCCGTCCTCGTCGAACGACCGGTCCTGGACGATCAGCGGGATCTCGTACCTCCCGCTCGGTAGATCGTACCGTTCTTCCTTCGGGTCGCGAACGAGATACGCGCCCGCGAGCCCCGCGTAGACGTTCAGCCGCGTGATCCCGAGCGCGTGGTCGTGGTACCAGAGCGTCGCCGGCGGCTGGGTGTTGTCGTACTCGTAGACCCGTTTACGGAAGAGATCACCCGTCTGCTCGAACCCGCGGGTGAACCACGCCTCCGGGTAGCCGTCGCTCTCGGGCTCGGTCGCCCCGCCGTGGAGGTGGACGACGGTCCGCACCGCGGGATACCGTTCGCCAGCGCCGTGGAGCGTCGTGTCGAGCGGAAGGAGGTGCTCGTCGGGGAGGTCGTTCCTCCAGAGGACGTCGACCCGCTCGTTCTGTTCGACCTCGATCGTCGGGCCGGGGTACGTCCCCTCGTAGCCCCACAGCGTCGTCTCGGGGAGATCTCGGTGGAGTCGCTGGGTGAACTCCGTCATCGCGACCTCGTAGTACGTCGCACCGTGACGTGCCCTCTCTTCCCCGTCGCTCGATTCGAGGAGTGGCGGGATCGGGAGGTCGTCAACGAACGGCTCGAGATCGGGCGAACAGTGATCGATCGTCAGCCCGTCCGCGTGTGATCCCCCACCCTCCGAGGCCGCCCCGGGCACGCCGAAGAGGGCCGCCGAGCCGAGCGCCCCGACGCCCTGGAGCCACCGCCGGCGGGAGGTTCGCCACGGATCGTTCGACCGGTGATCCGGATCGTCTATCTGCGAGTTCGGTGTCATTGCAGGCCGGCCGATCGTTCAGGAGGTTTGACTGTTGTTATTGCCACACATATCCAGTAACGAGAGCGTTCCACTCCGTTCCGGGGGGCGTATCTCCGTCGAGCCGTCCGTACGTGAGCACGGCGACCGGACCGTACTCCGGCGGGTTCTCCCTCGGTCGACTCACGGTCGAGAGCCGTGACGCACCGCAAGGGGCGCTTTCCGAGACGAGAGTGAGGGTACACACGGTGTGACTGAACAGCGACGTCGACCGCGGGCGATCGAGGCGCCGTGCGCAGCGGGGCGAACGGAGCGGCCCGAACACACGCGTTCCGAATTCGCCGGTAGCGGCCGGGATACCGAACGCGTCGAAAGGCCGTCCGAACGGTGGAGAGCCGACATTCGAGCGGAGAGAAGTCGTCGCTCGACACAGGAACCGGCTCCTGTAACTCGTCGGGAAGTCCACCGTTTGGCGAACAGTTCACCCGTCGTACCGGTGTCCCACGGGTGGCCGTCGTCGCTCAGCCGAGCGGCGGCACCCGCTGGAGATCCATCACCGGGTTCTCCTCCCGCCACTCCTCGTGCTGGTCGAGCGCTACCCCGTGGAGTCGTCGGAGTTCGCGAACGGGATCATCGTCGTCGTCGACTCTGAGATCGTCCGCGAGGGACGGCTCCGGACTGTACACCCTGAGTGCGGCGCTCTGGGCGAGCTCCGCGCGCTTGTCGCCGCCGGCGTCCTCGCCGGCCTCCAGCGCGTCGAGGAGTCGTTCTCGCAGGGGTCCCTCGCCTCCCTCAAACCCCTCGACGATCGCGTCGACGACGGCCTCCCCCGTCAGCATGTTCCCCGCGACGGTGTATCCCTCGCCCTCGCGACCGCCGAACCACTCGACACAGTCGGTACCCGAGTGGATCACCGACCCGCCCCAGCGGTCGACGCCGTGGAGCTGTCGTTCGTTCGCCCCCTCGTCCCGGGCGACGAGCGTCGAAGCCGCTTCCTCGACTCCACACCCCCGATCGAGGAGCCGTTTGGTACGGACGCCGAGCGGGATGCTGACCGACGCCTGCGTCGAGAGCGCGCCGTTTCGCGAGACGAACGGGGCGAGCGATCCCACGGTCGGGGCTTTCGTCGCGATGGCGACGCCGTGGCAAGTCCCGTCCGTGGCGCAGATCGAGTACGTCATGCGAGCGGATCGGAGCGAGCCCGCTTAACGGTATCCGACGGCTCGGCGTCACGTCTGCGGAGGAGTGTACGTGGGGGATACGGCGGTCTACGCTCGCACGGACCACAGCATCTATAGCCCGGCCCCGAGAGGGTGAGCCATGGATCGCGTAGCGATCATCGGGGCGTCGATGACCCAGTTCGGCAAGCGTGAGGGATGGCTCCGGGACCTGCTCGTCGAGGCGGCGACCGCCTGTCTCGACGACGTGGGTGTCGAGGGCCACGACCTGGATCACCTCTACGTCTCGAACATGGCGTCGGGGGAGTTCGAGGGCCAGACCGGGGTGATGAACATGCTCGCACACGACATCGGTGCGCTCCCGGTCTACACCCAACGGATCGACCAGACCAGTTCGAGCGGCGGCTCGGGCGCCTACGCCGCCTGCCAGTCGATCGCGAGCGGGGCGAGCGAGCTCACGCTGCTCGTCGGTGGCGAGAAGATGACCCATCGAAGTACGGCAGAATCGACCGACGTGATCGCCTCGATCGCCCACCCTGTCGAGTACAAACACGGCGTCACGCTGCCGAGTTTCGCCGGCTTGACCGCTAGATACTACCTCGAGAAGTACGACGCGCCGCGAGAGAGCCTCGCGAAGGTCGCGGTGAAGAACCACAGAAACGGCGTCGACAACCCACACGCGCAGTTCCAGAAGGAGGTCGACCTGGAGACGGTCCTCGAGTCGCCGATCGTCGCCGATCCGCTCAGACTCTACGACTTCTGTCCGATCACGGATGGGTCGGCCGCGCTCCTGTTCTGTCCCGAGGAGGTCGCGAGCGAGTACACCGACGACTACGTCGTCGTCTCGGGCGTCGCGGGCGCGACCGACACCCACGTCGTCCACGAACGGCTCGACCCCTCGGTGATGGGGGGAGTGGTAGAAAGCGGGCGGAAGGCGTTCCAGATGGCCGGTCTCGAACCCGACGATATCGACGTCGCCGAACTCCACGACATGTTCACGATCCTCGAGTTCCTCCAGAGCGAGGGGCTCGGCTTCTTCGAGAAGGGAGCGGGCTGGAAGGCGATCGACGAGGGGAAGACCGACAGGGACGGCGAACTCCCGGTGAACACGTCCGGGGGACTCAAGTCGAAGGGGCACCCGCTCGGTGCGAGCGGCGTCGCCCAGATCTACGAGATCTACACACAGCTGACCGGCGACGCCGGTCCGAGACAGGTCGAGGCGGAGGTCGGGCTGACCTGTAACGTCGGCGGGTTCGGGAACTGCGTCTCTACTACGATCATGGAGGCAGGACGATGAAGGCGACCAAGTACGACGACGGCACGATCACGTATCCGGGCCACCCGGTCGGGCCGAAAGGCGGTGCGCCGGTCGAGGAGATCGACCTCACCGAACTCACCGCCGAGGTAGTGACCTGGACGACGAGCACAGCCACCCCACCCGGCGTCAGGGCGCCGAACCACCTCGCGATCGTCGAGTTCGAAGTCGAGGCACAGCCGGTGCGAGCGCTCGGTCAGTGTACCGAACCTGTCGAGATCGGCCAGACCGTCAGGCCGGTCTACGTCGAGGAACTCAGGGATCCCGACGCGGGCATCAGAGAGCCCGAGAGCCAGGAGTGGGACGGCTACCGCTTCGAGCCGGTCTAGTCCCGGTCGGCGTCGTCGTCCGCGTCATCCTCCTCCGCACGGCCCCCCTCCTCCGCACGCTCCTCGCCGCCCGCTTCGTCCCCTCCCTCCTCCAGGTCGCCACCCTCGAGTTCCGCCTTGATCGAGTCGATCTCCTCGTCGACGTCGATCTCGATCGGCGTCCCCTCCCGGTCGGGCTCCGTCCGCTCGGTGTCGGTCCGCTCCGACCGCTCCGATCCCTCCTCGCGGGCGGTGCGCTCGCCGTTTCTCGATCCGTCGATCCGGTCCGCGATCTCCCCGCGGAGCCGGCGGGCGTCCTCGACTATCTCCCGGGCGTTCTCGTCGCGTGGGAGGGTGCCCTCGTCGAGCGCGCGCTGGAGGTCCTCGACCGTGCGGTCGAGTCGTGTGAGCGCGCTTTTACCCACCGATTCCGCCCGTCGTCGCGCTCTCGTCCCCTCCACGGCCCCGCGATCGGGATCGAGGAGATGGAGCGCACCACGCACGAGTTCGAGCGCCTTGATGTTCGCCTCCAGCACCGCGATCGCCGCGGGGATCGCGAACTCGTCGGCGAAGCGGATCAGCTCGCCCGGTGTCGGCGGTCTGGGCAGGCCGAGCGGCCCCGTCGGCGGCGGCCGCATCTCCCCCTCTAACCGGTCGCGAAGCGTCGAGAGCTCGCGTCTGAGCTCGTCGACCTGCTCCTCTAGGTCGTCGTCTCGCTCGTCGGCCATACCCGACATAGCGTGCGAGAGTGGAAAAAGGTGAGGCGACTCAGAACCCGCGCTGGTACTGCTCGGGCACCCGAACCCGATCGGTCGCACCCAGTGCCTCCGCGGCACGGACCGGGAAGTACGGGTCCCGGAGGAACTCCCGACCGACGATAGCCAGGTCCGCTCGGCCGTTTCCGATCAGCGCGTCGGCCTGTTCCGGTGTCGTGATCCCCCCGACCGCGCCGATCGCGATATCGGACTCGCTCTCCTCCCCGATCTCCTCCGCGAGTCCGACCTGGTAGTTCGGTCCGATTCGAGGGATCTCCTGGTCGGGGTGGATCCCGCCCGAGGAGACGTCGATCAGGTCCGCACCGACCTCGGCGAGACCGTCGGCCAGCCGCGCGGAGTCGGAGACGGTCCAGGACTCGCGATCGGGGAGCCAGTCGGTCGCGGAGATCCTGACGAAGACGGGCTTGTCGTCGGGCCACACCGCCCGCACCGCCTCCGTCACCTCGACTGCGAGTCGCGCGCGGTCCTCGAAGCTCCCGCCGTAGTCGTCGGTGCGGTGGTTGGAAACCGGCGAGAGGAACTCGTGGAGCAGGTAGCCGTGGGCGGCGTGGACCTCCGCGACCTCGAACCCGGCGGCGAGCGCGCGCCGGGCGGCCGCTTCGAACGAACCGATCACGTCCTCGATGTCGCCACTGTCCATCTCCCCGACCTCGACAGGGTCCTCGTGGCCCGGATACGGGAGCGCGCTCGGCGCGATCGCGTCCCACCCGCCCTCGGCGTGCGAGAGGGGCTCGCCGCCCTCCCAGGGTCGGCTCGTGCTCGCCTTCCGGCCGGCGTGGGCGAGCTGGATCGCGGGGACCGATCCCTGCTCGGCGACGAACGAGGCGATCGGGCGCAACGCCTCGGCGTGTTCGTCGCTCCAGATCCCGAGGTCCTCCGGCGAGATCCGCCCTCTCGGCTCGACGGCGGTCGCCTCGGTCATCACGATCCCCGCGCGACCGACCGCGCGGCTCCCGAGGTGGACGCGGTGCCACTCGGTCGCGACCCCGTCCCGGTCCTCGCAGGAGTACTGGCACATCGGCGAGACCATGACGCGGTTCGGAGCCTCGGTCCCTCGCAGGCTGAGCGGCGTGAACAGGTCTGCCATCGTCCCCGATTGGGGGGCAAGCGTGAAACCCCCGACGGTTTCGGAGGGGGGTTGCCGGTTTCCCGAACTACACGACCCGACCGGCCCTCTCCCGAGTATGGGACTCAGTACGGAGGAGATCATGCAGGCCAGCCTCGACCTCGTCGGCTGGGAGGAGGTTCCCGACGACAGCACGGTCTACGTTCCCGGCGAGGACGTAGAGACCGCACTCGTCGGCATCGACCTCGGGAGTGCGGAGATACAGCTCGCCCGTTCGGAGGGATACGACCTCGCGCTCGCACACCACCCGGCGGGTGGGTCAGCCCGCACCGCGTTCACGGGCGTTCTCGACCGGGGAATCGAACTGGTGACCGACCACGGGGTACCGAAAGAGGAGGCCGAAGCGGCGCTCTCCGATCTCCGACACCGCCTCGAACTCGGCGCGCACTCGGCGAACTACCGTCACGACCCCTCGATCGCCGAACTGCTCGACCAGCCGTACATGAACGTCCACCTCGCGCCGGACGAGATCGGACGGCGACGGTTCGTCGAGGTGGCCGAAGGGATGGACGCGGACACCTCCGTCGGCGAGTTCTGCGAGACGCTCACCGGAGAGATCCCCGAACTGCGAGAGGCGGAGACCGACGTCGAACTCCGCCTCGGCGAGCCCGGAAACGACCTCGGCGAGGTAGCGGTCTACCACGCCGCGGGGACCAACGGCGGGGCGTCGGTCGCCCGGACGTTCTTCGAGAACGGCCTCGACACCGTGCTCTACATCCACGTCGGCCCGGGGGACGCGAGCGAGCTCCGCGAGGAGTTCGAGGGGGAGGGGAAGAACCTCGTCGTGACCGGCCACATCGCGAGCGACGCGATCGGTCTGAACACTTACATCGACGAACTCGAGTCGCGCGGGCTCTCCTGTGCGACGGTCTCCGGCTGCGGGATCGGTCGGGATTAGGTGGACCGAAACCTCTTTACCTTTAGGCTCGCCTAACTCCTCGTATGGCAGTACAGGGCACACAGGATTCGGGCGGCGAGGAGCCCCCGGGCCCGTTCATCTCCGCACTCACCGCCTCCCCGGAGCGGACGGTCTTCACCGAGGAGGGGAACAGCGACGGCTGGATCGCGACCGACCTGACCGTCGAGCTCCTCCGGTAGCTACTCGAGTTTCGACCGCTCTTTTCCGGTAAGACCACAGCCACCACTGCGTCGTTCTCGATCGCAAAAAACCCGGTTCTCCGTCGGGGTGGCCTACCGTTCCATCGCCTCGGAGATGACGAGCGTGTCGTCCTCGAGGTAGTGTTCGATGTGGTGGGCGTCCTCCTCGACGGTCGCTAAGACCTCGCGCAGCAGCTCCTCGGTGGCGTAGTCGCCGAGGTTGTCAGCGAGGCGGATGTGCTCTCGCAGTCCCTCGATGATGTCGCCGTAGGTCTCGAGGTCGTTCTCGAGCATCGTCCGGATGTCGTAGACGTCCTCGCCCTCGAACTCGACGGTCGCACGCTCCTCTAAGTTCGCGGGACCCGAGACGGGCACGCCGCCGAGCGCCTGCGCGCGCTCTGCGATGTGGTCGGCACCGACCTCGACGTGCTCGTAGGCCTCCTCTAAGAAGAGGTGGAGGTCGCGGAACTCCGCACCCTCGACGACCCAGTGGTGCTTTTTCAGCTGGTGGTAGAGTACGTACGAGTTCGCGAGGTCGGTGTTCAGCGCGTCGATGATCTGCTCGGCCTTCTCCTTCTCGATTCGAAGCTCGTTCTCCTCGACGGTGCCGGCTTCCTGACGGACGGTCTTCTGTACACTCATCTCGTCTCGAGGTACGGTCGCCACCCCCTTAAAGATTGATTTCGCGAACATCGGTTTTCGGTACGGAAAGATTTCTTTTCGTTCGTGGGGAAGGTGCGCCCGTCACACGGGCTCCGGCAGCGTTATTTTTCCACCGGGAGAGCGGTGTGTATGGCCGACCACGAGGTGCTGGTCGCGGGCGAGACGCTCATCGACTTCATCCCCGATCGGCCCGGGCCGCTCACGACGGTCGAGCGCTTCACCAAGCGTGCCGGGGGCGCACCCGCGAACGTCGCCGTCGCGCTCTCCCGGCTGGGAGAGGACCCGCTGTTCTGGACCCGGATCGCCCGCGACCCGTTCGGCGCGTTCTTGGCGGACACCCTCGAACGGGAGGGGATTCCCGAGCGGTTCGTAGAGCGCGACGGCGAGGCGAAGACGACGCTCGCGTTCGTCACGCACGACGAGGAGGCGAACAGGGCGTTCAGCTTCTACCGGGAGGAGACGGCGGACACCCGGCTCTCGACGGGGGCCGTCCCGAACGGGGCGTTGAGGGATCTCTCGTGGGTCCACGTCGGGGGCGTGACGCTCACCACCGAACCGGCACGCGAGGCGACGCTCGACCTCGCACGTCGGGCGCGCGAGGCGGGCTGTACGGTCTCGTTCGACCCGAACGTCAGGCCCGAACTCTGGTCCGGCGACCTCGCCGATCTCGTCGGCGAGATGCTCGCGCTCGCGCACGTCGTGAAGGCAAGCCCCGAGGACCTCCAGGGGGTGGGAATTGAGGGCGATCACGAAGCGCTCGCAGGGACGGTCTGCGAGCGTGGGCCCCACACGGCGTTGCTCACGCTCGGGGGGGAGGGTGCGCTGGCGGTGGCGACCGACGAGGCGCCCTGGAGCGGCGAGGCCCACCACCCGGGGTACGCGGTCGAACCGGTCGACACGACAGGGGCGGGCGACGCGTTCCTCGCCGGAGCGATCGCGGCGCTGGTCGGCGGCGAGGACCTGGACGAGGCGCTCGCGTTCGCGAACGCCGTCGCGTCGACCGCGACGACCGCCGAGGGCGCGATGACGGCACTCCCGGACCGCGAGGCCGTCGAGACGCTCCGCACCGACGATCCGATCGAGCGAGATCCCGGTCGGTGACCGAGCGGGATCACCCGTCTACCTGCGGGGAACCTCCTCGTTCTCCCCGGCGACGTGCCCACGCAGGCCGTCCGGCTATCCCGACCCCTGGCGTCAGCGACGGACGTGAGCGCCAGCCCCAGAGAGCTACTCCCGCTCGCGAAGGCGGTCGTGACCGGGATCAAGGAGGAGAACGTCACGTTCATGGCCGGGAGCATCGCCTACCAGGCGTTCGTCTCGCTGATACCGTTGCTCGTGCTCGTCTTCTTCCTCGTTTCGGTCGTCGGCGACGACGGGTTGGCCGCGACGGTCACGGCCACGACACGGGGTTTCCTTCCGGAGAGTGGGAACGACCTCCTCGAGGACGCGATCGCCGGCTCCGTCGCGACGACCGGTGCCTCGGCGATCGGTCTGGTGACGCTGCTGTGGGGCTCGCTCAAGATCTTCCGTGGCCTCGACACCGCGTTCTCCGAGATCTACGACTCGACGGCCGAGAACTCGTTCGTCGAGCAGCTCCGGGACGCGCTGGTCGTGTTCGTCGCGATCGGACTCGCGCTCGTCGCGGCGGCGGTCGCGAGCACCGCGTTCGCGTTCTTCCCGGACAGCGCCCTCCTCGGCCTGGTGAACCCGCTGCTGCTCGCGGTCGGACTCTCGATCGCCTTCGCCCCGATGTACTACTACTTCCCGGACGTCGACGTCACCGTGCGAGAGATCCTGCCGGGGGTGGTCGTGGCGGCCGTCGGCTGGGCCGCCCTCCAGGCGCTCTTTCAGGTGTACGTCTCGGTCGCGGCCGACTCGGAGTCCGCCGGCGCGATCGGGGCCGTACTCCTGCTTCTCACGTGGCTCTACTTCGGTGGGCTGGTACTGCTGGTCGGGGCGGTCGTGAACGCCGCCAACGGCGGTCGGCTGCCCGCGGTCTCCGACCGTTCGGAAAGCGGGTCCGAGGTGGATACGGAACTAGACGGAGTGGAGGAGGAGGAATCGAGAGCCGACGAGAGCGCTCGGGGGAGCCTCGACACCGGCGGGCCGACTCGACCCACCACACCCACGCCGCGCGAACTCGCTCCCGCGGCGGGTCCCCCCGCCGCGGAGCGGACGCGGCGACGGGAGCTGACGGACCGGGTGGACCGCCTCGAGATGGATAACGCACGCCTGCAGGCGGAGAACGACCGTCTTCGACGGGCTCTCGAGGGACGACGGGGCCCGAGGTGGCGGCGACTGCTCGGCTGGATCTCGGATCGCGTGCCCGTCGTCCGCACCTCACGGTAGCGGGCGGGTTCCTACACCTTTTCGTAGGTCGACCCTCCAGTAGCCGGTATGCACCCACGGACCGAGGCGTTCCGCGATCGTGCACGCGATGAACACGACATCAAGATCGAGGTGAGGGAGTTCCCCGAGGGGACGAAGACGGCCGCCGACGCCGCGGAGGCAGTCGGCTGCGAGGTCGCCCAGATCGCCAGCAGCATCGTGATGGACGCCGACGGCGACCTCGTGGTCGTCGTGACCAGCGGGGCGAACCGCGTGAACGAGGACCGGATCGCGGAGGTGGTGGGCGCGGAGTCGGTGGAGATGGCCGACGCCGACGGGATACGCGAGACGCTCGGCTGGTCGATCGGCGGGGTCCCCCCGATCTGTCACGACAGCGAGGTCCCGGTGCTCTTCGACGAGACGCTGCTGGAACACGACGTGGTCTGGACGGCTGCAGGCACCCCGGAAGCGGTCTTCCCGATCGACCCCGAGGAGCTCCACTCGCTCGCCGGCGCGAGACCGACCGACGTCGTCGATTAGTAATCCAGAACGATTCGATGACTCGGATTACTAATATTGCTTGGGTAGATAATAACACTTTTACTGCCATCACCGTATGACTCCGTATGGTCCAGACCAGACGGCGGATGCTGAAGCGGAGCGCGGGAGCGATCGCGGCGGCGGTCGTCGCGGGCTGTCTCGACGGCGAGGCCGACGACGACCCCACGGAGGGCGACGACGCTGTCGACGATCACGGTGACGATCACGACGACCACGACGACGAGGAGCTAGAGGACGCGCGCCTCTCGGAGTTCGAACTGATCGATCGGAAGACCGACGAGACGACCGCCTTCGTCCACGGGGGCCACTGGGACTACGGCCTCCCGCCGGTACCGCTCGACGGCCAGATCTCGCTGGGCGCGTACATCGCGGACGAAGACGGCGAGGAGATCGAACTCGGCGACGGGTACGAACTCCGGGCGGAGGTCATGGAGGGCGCCCAGGAGGGGATCGTCGACTTCGAGTTCCACGGGGACCACGTCGACGTCCTCGGCGAGGAGGAGGGGATCACCGAGATCGTCTTCCAGCTCTGGCACGACGACCACTCGGACTACGACACGCCCCCGATCGACGTCGAGGTCGCCGAGAATCCGGAGGACGTCGACGACCAGGGCGACGATCACGGTCACGACGATGATCACGCGGACGACCACGGTCACGACGACGACCACGGTCACGACGACGACCACGGTCACGACGACGATCAGGCGGACGATCACGACACTGACGACGACCACGACGACGACTGATCGGACGGTCGTCTCCGACCCGTACCGGTGAGATCGGGGCTCGCCCGGAGGGGTTGTTAACCTGGTTCGTTTGAATAATAACGCTTTTGTCGGTCCGGACGAATCTCGGACGTATGAACCACACGCGACGGGGCGTGCTCGGCGGGGTTGGCCTCCTCGCGCTCGGGACCCTGGCCGGCTGTCTGAGCGAGCCGCAAGGGGACGCAGACGACGGAGGCGGCGACGGGAATCACTCGGGCTACGCGGCGTTCTTCAGCCTCTACGACTGGGCGAACGAGGTCGGCGGGGACGCCTTCTCGTTCGAGAACCCGGTCGACGTGGGCGAGATGGGCCACGGCTGGGAACCCGACGGCGAACTCGCCGTGGACGTCGCCGAGACCGACGCGTTCGTCTACCTCGACAGCCCGGAGTTCGCCTGGGCGCAGGACCTCGCCACGACGCTCGAATCGGACTACCCGGAGGTCGCGCTGATCGACGGGATGGAGGGGCTCGGCGAGTATCTGCTACCCGGCGGCGACGGGGGCGGGGAGCTCCCGGAACCGGACGACGCCGACGTGTTCGACGGCGAGGAGGTAGAGATCGCCGAGTTCGACGTCGTCGATCCGGGAACCGGCGACGTCGTCGCCTACTGGCACGACGGCCACTGGCACGGCGGGTTCCCCGACGTCCCGCTCGAGGGCACGGCGAGCGTCGGCGGGGTGGTCGTCGACACCGAAGACCGGGTGCTCCCGCTCGGCGATGACGAGCCGTTCCAGATACGGGGGAGGGTCAGGGAGGGTGCCCAGGAGGTCGTCGAGGTCGACTCCGACGGGGAGATCGTGCGGGTCACCGGCGTCGAGGAGGGCCGCACGCAGGTGGTCTTCGAACTCGTCTCCGACGGAGAGGTGCTGTTCGACACGACGAACGACGGCCTCCCGGTCGAGGTCGTCGAGGAGGCCGGTGGGGAGAGCCCGGAGTTCTCCGACCCGCACGTCTGGGTCGACCCGGTGATCGCGACGGAGATCGTCGGGACGATCGCGGATCGTCTGGGGGAGGTCGACCCCGAGAACGCGGCGTCGTTCGAGGAGAACGCGGCGGCGTACACCGAGCGCCTCGAGGGGGTAGACGAGGCGTTCGCGGCGCTCGTCGAGGACGCGGAACGCGAGATCGGGGTCGTCGCGAGCCACGACTCGTTCCGGTACCTCGAAGCGCGCTACGGGTTCGAGCTGTACTCGCCGGTCGGGATCGCGCCGGACGACGCGGAGTCGCTCGACGACGTCGCGGGGATGATCGAGGTGGTGGAGGAACACGGGATCGATACGGTCCTCTACGACCCGTTCGAGAGCCCGGACCCGGACGAGGAGCTGCCGAGCATGGTCGAGCTGATCATAGAGAACAGCGACGCGAGCGAGGCAGCCCCCCTCACCGCCGTCGAGGGGACGACGCCCGAGTGGAACGAGGCGGGCTGGGGCTGGGTCGAGCAGATGGAAGAGATCAATATCCCGTCGCTCCGACAGGCACTCGGTGCGGAGTGAACCGTGAGAACAGAGAGCCGGAGCGAACCGACGGGATCCGACGAGGGGGTCGACCACCGTGAGCGAGAGCTCGCCGTCTCGTTCGAGAGCGTCGGCTTCGCCTACGGCGAGACCGTCGCGCTGACGGACGTCACGTTCGGAATCGAGCGGGGCGATTTCTTCGGCCTAGTCGGGCCGAACGGCTCCGGGAAGACGACGCTGATGCACCTGATGCTCGGGCTCCTCGAGCCCGACACGGGGAGCGTCGAGCTGTTCGGCGAGCCGGTCGGACGGTTCGACGACCGGGGCCGGATCGGCTACGTATCCCAGCAGGCGACCAGCAGGGGAAAGACGATGCCGGTGACGGTCCGTGAGTGCGTGACGATGGGCCGGTTCGCCCACGTCGGTCACGGACGGCTGGGCGAGACGGACTACGAGGCGGTCGAGCGGGCGATCGACCGCGTGGGGATCTCCGGCTTCGCGGAGCGACGGATCGGCCAGCTCTCGGGCGGCCAGCGCCAGCGGGCGTACATCGCGCGGGCGCTCGCGAGCGAGGCCGACCTGCTCGCGCTCGACGAGCCAGCGGTCGGCGTCGACGCGGAGTCCAGGGACGCGTTCTACGACCTGCTCGACTCGCTGAACGGGACCGGCATCACGATCGTCCTCATCGAACACGACATCGGGGTCGTCACCGACCACGCGGACCACGTCGCCTGTCTCAACACCGAGCTGTACCACCACGGGAGCACCGATGAGTTCGTCGAGAGCGACGCGCTCACCCGTGCCTACGGCGAGACCGCGAGGATCGTCACCCACGACCACCCATGAGTCTCGGGGAGTCCGAGGGCACAGACGGCTCGTTCACCCGGCCGACGGACCCGCTCAGACCGCGCTCGCGGCGCGAGGCCGTCGAGTTCGTCGGTCTCCTCTGTACCGCGTTGCTCGCGGCCGTGATGCTCTCGTTCGTCGCGCTCTACTGGCTGCGCGAGAGCCCCGTCGGTGCCCAGGCATACGGGCAGTTCATGATCGCCGGTCAGTGGATCGACCTCTACCTCGGGACGCGGGTGTTCAGACACCCCTTCATGTGGCAGTCGCTCGCGACGGGGGTCCTGATCGGGATCGTCGCGCCGATGGTCGGCACGTTCGTCGTCCACCGCGAGATGGCGCTGATCGGCGAGACGCTCGCACACACCGCGTTCGCCGGCGTCGCGGTCGGCCTGCTGGTCACCGGCTTCTTCGGGCTGAGCGGTTCGCTGCTGCTCGTCGCGCTCGTCGTGAGCGTCCTCGGCGCGCTCGGTCTCCAGTGGCTCATCGAGCACACCAACAGCTACGGCGACGTACCGATCGCGATCATGCTGAGTGGGAGCTTCGCCGTCGGGACGCTCCTGATCAGCTGGGGTCGCGATTTCATGTCGGTGACGATCGACATCGAGGCCTACCTCTTCGGGCAGATCACGGTCGTCACGGCCGACGGCGCGCGGCTGATGGCGCTGCTCAGCGTGGTCGTCGTCGCGGTCGTCGTCTACAACTACAAACAGCTCCTGTTCGTCACCTTCGACGAACAGGCCGCCAGCGTCGCTGGCCTCCACGTTCGTTGGTACAACGCGCTGTTGATCGTGATGACCGCGGTGGTCGTCGTCGGCGCGATGCAGATCCTCGGGGTGATCCTGGTCGCCGCCATGCTCGTCGTCCCGGTCGCCGCCGCCTCGCAGGTCGCCACGAGCTTCCGGGAGACGCTCGTCCTCTCGATCCTGTTCGGGCAGCTCTCGATCCTCCTGGGCTTCGCGTTCTCTGTCCGACAGGGCCTGCCCGCGGGCGGGTCGATCGTCGTCGTCGCCATCGCGATCTACCTGCTCTCGATCGTGCTCTCCGATCGGTCGGTGAACGCGATCTCGGTCCACTGATACAGGGAGTATAAGCGTACCCGGTCGCTACCCCGGTCATGTCCTGGCACGCGCTCGTCGCCGCCCGCGAGGCCGTCGGGGCGACGCGAGCGCTGCTCGCCGGCCGATCGATTCCCGACTGGGCACGGCTGTCGGTGCTCGCCGTCTTCGTCGGCGGTCCGACGACGACACTCGTCGCGGACTTCAACCGGGGACCCCTCGTCACGAACCCGCTCGCGGTCGATCCCACCGATCCGGGACTCCTCTCGATCGCGGTCGTCGGCCTCGCCCTCGGCACGCTCGTCCTCTTCGCCTTCCTGCTCGCGGGTGCGGTCTTCGAGTTCGTCCTCCTCGATACGCTCCGTGGCCGGCCCGTGCGCCTCCTGGGGCCACTCCCCGGCCACCTCCGGCCCGGTCTCGACCTCTTCGTCTTCCGCCTCGTCCTCTACGGACTGGTGATCGTGGCGCTCGTCGGGGCGCTCGCGGCGTTCGTCGGTGTCGAACCCGTCGACGGCCGACACGCGACGGTCGGCTCGCTCTCGTTCGTTGCCGTCGCGCTCGTCTGCCTCACCGTCTCGCGGCTGACCTCGCGTCTGGTCGCCCCGATCATGCTCGTCGAGGGCTGTTCGCTCCGCGAGGGCTGGCGACATCTTCTCCGCAGGGTCGACGCACGTCCCGACCGGTACGCCGTCTACCTCGTCGTCGACCTGAGCGCGCTCGCGGTCGTGTTCGTCTTCGGGGCGGTCCTCGGCGCGCTCGTCGCCCTCGCCGTCGCACTCCCCATCGGAACGTTCGGGCTGGGCGTGGGGAGCCTGCTCGTCGCCGGCGGGCTCTCGGAAGGGATCGTCTCGGGCGTGACGGGTGCGTTGCTCGTCCCCCCGTATCTCCTCGCGACGCTCGCGCTCGTCGGTCTCGTCCACGTGCCGGCCACCGTCTACGTGAGGTATCTCGCGCTGTTGACGCTCGCCGGGACCGACCGGCGCTACGCACGGGGGACGGCCGGGGCTCGGTAGCGTCGTCTCCGATTGAAAGAGGCGGATGAACCGCCGGGGCGACGGGATCCGGGCAGGACTGTCGCCCCACTGCCGGTTGTCAGAGGCACTCCGGCACTCGCGTCTTCTCGTCTGACGCTCTTTACACCACCCCTCGACGCGAACGTCACTCCCTGATTTCTACTATTAATATATTTCGTTGCCTCGTCATCCCCTGGTCCATCCGTCAACTATTACACCCGGCCGGCCGATGTGCCCGCATGGACCGTATCCCGGAGAACATCACGACCCTCGTCGGGCGTGAAGTCTACTCGAACAACGGCGTCTTCGTCGGCGAGATCGAGGACGTCAGACTCGACCTCGATTCGGAGCTCGTGACGGGACTGGCGCTCGGCCGGACGAACGACGAACTCTTCGCCGACTACACCGGCGGCACCCGCGGCGTGATGATCCCGTACCGCTGGGTTCGGTCGGTCGGCGACATCGTTCTCGTGAACGACGTCGTCGAGCGGCTGAAAGACCGAGAGGACGAGGGCGAGGCCGAAGACGAGATCGCGGCCTAGGAGCCGTTCTCGCTTTCGACACCCATCGCGTCGAAGAGCTTTCGCCGTACCGCCTCCTCGGTGAGTTCGAGCAGCCTCTCCTCGCTCGCCTCAATCCCGGTGAACAGCCCCAGCGGGATCTCCACGCTCGCCTGCGTCGAGTGGCCGACCGTCTCGCCGATGTCGGTGAAGGCGTCGCTGAGCACCCGACCGATGTTGAGTCGGATGTCCTTCGACCGGGCGGCGAGGTAGATCGTGTCCTCGGCGATGCCGAAGACCGCCGTGGTCGTGATCCCCTCGAGGTTGAGCAGGTGCTGGGCGGCCTGTTCGACTGCCTCCCTGTCCCGGACGAACCCGGCGTTCGAGACGAGGTGGCTGCCCTGGACCTCCCGGTTCTGGATCGCCTCGGCGAGCACGTCGAGCGTCTCCGGGCTCATCGAGGGTGACTCGACCTGTTCGAGCGTGTCGTGGTTCGCGAACGGGTAGAGATAGGCCGCCGCGGTGAGGTCAGCCGGCGTCGTATCGCGCTTGAAGTCGAGCGTCTCGGCGCGGATACCGTAGAGCAGCGCCGTCGCGACCGTCTCGTTGACCGAGACGTCGAACTCCTGGACGTACTTCGTGAGGATCGTCGACGTCGAGGTCATCTGCGGCCTGACGTCGACGAAGGAGATGGCGTCGCCCACATCGACGTCGTGGTGGTCGATCAGGACGTCGACCGAGAGGTCGAGCCCGGAACTCAACAGCGAGCCGTCGACCAGCGCGACCGTGTCGTACCCCGAGAGCGGGTTCTCCGCCTCGCGGTCAACCGCGATCATCTCGACGTCGAGCAGGTTGACGAAGGCACGGTTCTCCTGGTGGCCGACCTCGCCGAGGTAGAGGATGTCGGCCTCGACGTCGAGGTGGGCCGCGATCGCTCGCAGGGCGACCGCGCTCGCGATCGAATCCGGGTCGGGGTTGTCGGGCGTGAGGATCCCCATGCGCGAGCCGGTCGCCTCGATGACGTCCGCGAGCTGGCTCGCCTTGTGTTCGAGTTCGCCGGATTCCAGCGCCCGGAGCGCCGAGTCGGCGATAACCGCGGAGGGGTTGATCACCGTGTCCGCACCGACGGCGGCGAGTTCGTCGCCGGTCACCGGGTCGCTCGCGCGTGCGACGACGAACTGGGTCCCGTCGTGTTCGCGGATGTTCCTGACGGCCGCCTCGTTCGCCTCCACGTCCGAGGAGAGGATGAGGACGATGTCGCGGTCGGCCGCGACCGCCGCCACCTCCTCCTCCCGGATATCGCCGACCTGTGCGTTCAGGTCCTGATCGCGCAGGGTCTCCACCCGGTCGGCGTCGCGGTCGATGATCAGTACGTCCCGGCCCTGGTCGACCAGCTCCTCCGCGACCGCGTGGCCGACGCTGCCACAGCCGAGGATCGCGTAGGAAGACATCGCGGATACGGGTACCCCAGCACTCATTGCCCCTACTATCCACGGTCGTTACTTAAGCCTCCCCTTCCGGTCAGGTTCCCGGACCGAGAGAAAGGAAACGTATTTCCTCGCCGCGCTAAAAGTTCGAACCGAGGGCCGGTAGCTCAGTCCGGCAGAGCGTCTGGCTTTTAACCAGATGGTCGTGGGTTCGAATCCCATCCGGCCCGTCGACGCACCGCGAACATCTCCGTGAGCGGTGCGGCGCGAACTCCGGTGGGATTCGAACCACGCTCGCTCCGCTCGCTGGGCTCGCTACGCTCTCTGATTCGAATCCCATCTCCGGCCCGTTGCTGGTCGCGAACCGACGTGAGCGACGCACGGAGGAGACGAAACGTGGTCCCGGGTCGGCCCCGTCGGACGCACGGCAGACACGTATGCGAAAGTATGACATATTCTGCGAAGCTGTAGACGTTATTTAGGAGGGTCCGGCCCGTAGCGGCTATCGGATTGGATGGGAGGAGGGACACGCAGCGGCTCGGTCCACGGGGAGCCGCTCTCACTGATGGGCAGACGCAGGTTCGTCGAGACGCTCGTCGGGGCGGGGTTCAGCGCGGCGATGGCGAGCTGTCTCTCCGCCTCGGAGTTCGAGGCAGCGGACGACGAGGAGGTGCCGATCGTCTACGCCCACCGGCGGGCCGACCCCGCGGATCCCGCCTCGATCGAACCGGTGACGAAGCTCGTCCCGGCTCGCTGGTACGACGAGCTCCGACGGGTGTTCGAGACGCACGCGAGCCTCGACCTCGCCGAGCTCGAGGGGGTGGTGAGCAGCGCGGTCTCGCCGGGGAGCTACGAGGAGCTGGGGGCGAGCATCCGGATCGACACGGTCGACGCGGGGCTCAGAGACCGGATCGCCGGCCTCCTCGAGGACACCCCGTTCGACGTCAGCGTAGTCGAGGGGCGCCCCGAGGGAGACGCCGGTGACGTCGGGCCGGAACGGACCCACGACCTCGCCGACGGCGTCGAGGTACCGGGCGGCGTCGCCTGCTCGGACGGCGAGTCGATGGCGACGCTCACCCCCGCGCTCTACGACCGGGACCGGGAGCGGGTGTTCTTCGCGACCGCCAACCACCTCTACGGCGGCGAGGGTGACGAGATGCGCGGCGAGGAGTGTCGGCTGATCACCGACGACGGCACACACTCGATGGGCGTCGTCGAACGCGGCTATCGGGAGGAGGACATCGCGCTCGTCCGACCGACCGAGGAGGTCGTCCCGACCTCGCGGATCGCGGGCGAGCTGCCGGGCGAGGTCGTCGGGACCTTCACCAAACTCGGTCTCGCCGACCTCAAGGCACGGGGCGCTGAGGTAAGAAAGACCGGCGCGCGGACCGGGCTCACCTCGGGGTCGATCGAGGCCATAGACGGCGTCTCCTGTATCTACGGCGACCCGTGTAAGGGTGGACAGGTGAAGTGGGGCGAGGAGTCGGACTTCCTCGACGGCGACAGCGGTTCGGTCTGCTATCACCCCGATCCCGAGGCACCGGACGACGGCCTGCTCGTCTGTGGCGTGAACAAGGCCCGGACGTGGTGGCCAGGCGAGAACTACGTCTGGGGTACCGCAGCCTACGTGTTGGAGGACCGTTACGGCTACACCTTCTGACCGCACACCGGTCTCCTCGTCGTGTTCGCCCGCTCCGTCCGCGACCCGTCCAGCGCACACATCCGCTCCAGAACGCCGCGAGCGCCGTCGCCGCTCGCGGACGGCACGAGTGACGGGAGAAGAGGGGACATCGGTCCGGTTTCGGGTCGGGTCGTTTCACCAACTCGCCCGGAGCCGGTCGTCGAGTTCGGAGAGCGTGACGACGGCGATATCGCCGTCGTCACGTCGCTCCGCGATGGTGGCCATGATCTCGTCGAACTCGGCTATGGGGGTTTCGTCCGGGATGCGATGCCAGAACAGGCCACCGTAGCCGCCCCACTCGACGAGCGTGTCGACGTACGCCGACGCGTCCTCGATCGTCCGCTCGGAAGTGCGACCGAGGGCCGGGAGGTTGCGCGGTCGGCCGTAGCCCGGCTCGCTCCCGATCAGCCCGAACGTGTGATACTCCTCGACGAGGTCGTAGCTCGACTGATCGTGTTCGCCGTAGGGGTAGGCGAAGTACTCCGCACCCTCCTCGAAGCCGTTGTCGACCAGCCACTCCTTCGCGTCGCGGATCTGTGTCTCCTGTTCCTCGGGCGGGAGCTCGGTCAGGTTGTCGTGGTGATAGAGGTGGCTGCTCACGTCCCAGCCCTCGTCCTGCAGTTCGTGTAGCTGATCGAGAGTGAGGCGCTCGTCGTCCCGACCGATGTACGTGGGGACGACGAACGTCGTCGCAGGGATCCCGTACTCGCGCTGGATCGGAAAGCCCTCCGTGTACTGGGAGAGGTAGCCGTCGTCCCAGTGAATCGTGAGGACGGGGGTCTCGGGCAGCGGGGTCGCATACAGCGCGTCCACCCAGAGTTCGCCCCCGGTCTCGTCGTCGAAGCGCGACTGGACCCTGAGCCGTTCGACGGAGGCGAGGTCGATCGGCGCGTCGGGGTCCCACTCCCGGATACCGAGGTCCAGCGGCATGAGTGTCGTGTCGGTGCCGGTCTTGCGTATTCGACCCCTGAGTCGGAGTTCGGTACCCTCACGATCGGTGAGGACGACGTCGACGGACTGTCCCGGTACGTCCGGTGCGTGCACTCGCGTGACGAGCGAGAGACGGTGCTCGCTCAGGTCGAGGTCGAGGCCCGTGCGTTCGAGCCGCGCCCAGTTCTCCTCTCTACCCACCTCGAACCGGACCGAGGACCCACCGGTCAGGGAGGTCTCCCCGTCCAGCGTCGCATCACTCGCGGGAAGCTCCCACTCTTCGAGATCCTCGAAGTCGAAGAGGAGGACGTCCTCTACCACCGTACTCTCGGCCTTCGCGTCGCCGTCCCCGTCCGGTTCGTCGGTCGGTTCGCCCGGCCCGTCGTCGGAAGACCCGTCGTCCGCATCGCCCCGGTCGTCGGGCTCCGGCCGATCCCCCTCTTCACCCTCGTTTCCCGAGGGGGACGCGTCGGCACAGCCGCCGATACTCGCGGCGAGCGCCGCGGCCAGGACCGCCCGCCGGCCGAGGGCGCCTCTCCTCCGAGGATCGTTCTCCATGAGGACCGGATCGCCCAGATCGGACGTTAGTATGTGGAGGTTACGGAGTGGTCGCCGGGTTCCCCCGAGCCGGGCGAGCGGGCAGTCGTCACCGACTCAGTCCTGTTTTGGGCTGTAGTTCGGCGCCTCGTCCGTGATCACGACGTCGTGGGCGTGGCCCTCCGTCTGACCCGCCGGTGAGACGCGGACGAACTCCGCGCGCTCTGTGAACTCCGAGAGGGATTCGGCCCCGACGTAGCCCATCCCCGACTGCATTCCCCCGACCAACTGGGTGAGCTCGCTCCGGAGCGAGCCCTTGTACGGCGTCGCTGCCTCGACACCCTCGGGGACGTACTCCTCGTCCTCGTCTGGTTCGCGTTTGAGATACCTGTTGCCCTCGCTCTCGCCGCTTCGCATCGCGCCGACCGAACCCATCCCCCGGTACTGCTTGTAGCGTTTCCCGTTCATCGTGATCACGCGCCCGGGCGCCTCGTCTGTGCCCGCGAAGTACGACCCGAGCATGACGGCGTCAGCGCCGGCCGCGATGGCCTTGATCGCGTCGCCGGAGTACCTGATCCCGCCGTCCGCGATCACCGGCACGTCGTGCCTCCGGGCGACGTCCGCGACCTGGCTGACCGCGGTGATCTGGGGCATCCCTGAGCCGGTGACGACGCGGGTGGTACAGATCGATCCCGGGCCGATCCCGACCTTCAGGCCGTCGGCGAACTCGACGAGCGCTTCGGCGGCCTCGCGCGTACCGATGTTCCCGACGACGACGTCCGCCTCGGTACCGGAGGCGATCTCTCTGGCGCCGTCGATCACGTTCATGTTGTGTGCGTGCGCGCAGTCGATGAAGAGCACGTCCGCGCCGGCCTCGTCGGCGGCGTGGGCCCGCTCGGTCTCGAACGGGCCGACGGCGACCCCACAGCGGAGCCGGCCGCGCTCGTCGCGCACGGCGTCCCCGTACTCGCGGCGCTGGAGGATGCCCTGCATCGTCACCAGCCCCACGAGGAGGTTCTCGTCGTCGACGACGGGGACCCGCTCGATCTTGTGTTCGTACATGAGGTCGAACGCCTCGCGCGCGGCGACGTCCTCGGGCGCGGTGATCACCTCGTCGGTCATCGCCTCGCGCACGGGGTCGTTCTCGCCGACCTCGAGGTGCGGACGGATGTCGGTGCTCGAGATGATCCCGAGGACCTCCCCGTTCGTGTTCGTGACGGGCGCGCCGCCGACGCCGCGTCGGGCCATCAGATCGTCGGCCTGGCGGACGCTCATCTCCGGGTCGGCCGTGACGACCGATTCGAGGGGGATAATCAGCTCGTCGGCGGCTTTCACCTGCTCGATCTCTTCGACCATCCGGTCGATGTCCATGTTCCGGTGGAGCACGCCGAGGCCGCCGTGTCTCGCCATCGCGGTCGCCATCTCGCTCTCGGTGACCGTGTCCATCGCGGCGGTCAGGATCGGCACCTCCAGCGAGACGTTCGTCGAGACGCGCGTCGAGACGTCGGCGTCGTCCGGCTCGACCCGGCTCTCTTTCGGTTTGAGCAGCACGTCGTCGAACGTCAGTGCCTCCGGTACGTCCAGTTTCTCCGAGAAGAACCCTCGTTCGTCGCTCGCCATGTAATCGGTGTGGGTGCCCCGCGGAAAAGCGTTGCGAGAGCCGCAAGCTCGCTCCACGGGCCCACCGGGTGCGGTGTACGGACGCGGATCGGACGGGGGGTGTCGATCTTCCACCGATACCCGGACCTGCCGACCGATGTTCAACGCTGTCCGTCGGTGTGCGCCCGTTCGTTTCGCCCCCTGCGGTCACGGCTCACACAACGTTTATTCTCCCGGGTCGTGCATGTTCGTTCATGGACTCCGACCGTCCGGCCGTACGGCGTGTCGTCGACCGATCGATCGCGGGACTCGACGGACGACTCTGGACGACATTTGCGGAGTTCAAACGGTTCACACCGGTCACTGCGGTCGGCGAGCGGCTCGTCGAACACCGTCGGCCGGGAGCCAGACCGTTACATGAGTAGCTCCCAGCACCCCATCGCGCTGCGGCTCGAACGTGCCGTCGACGGGCCGACGAAGTTACTGGCGATCGTCCTGTTCCTCCCGCTGATCGACGGGATCTTCCCCGCGCTGATACTCGCGGGGGCGCTCGATTCTGTGGTAGGAATCCTCCAGGTCGGCCTGCTCATCTTCGGCGGCAGCGCCGTCCTCGCCGTGATCCTCGCCGAGATGGACGGCAGCCCACGCGAGCAGGCGACGATCGTCCTCGTACTCGCTGTGCCGCTCGTCGCGCTCGCGGCGATCGAGGCCGCGCTCGCGCCGACCATCGCGAGCGTGCTCGACCTGGTGATCTTCGAGCGCTTCGCCGCGCTCGTCATCGCCGCCATCGCCGCGAAAACCGCGAGCGCGCGCGTCGGCGAGTACCTCCCGAGACCTGCCGTGATAGTCGGTCTCGGCTTCGTCGCGAGCATCGATCTCGCGGGCGCGTCGCTGGTCGTCACGACCGACCTTGAACTCGTGGCGAGGGCGGTCGCGGCCGCGCTCGTCGGCGTGGCGTTCGCGCTGGCCGTCGCGCTCGGCGGTCCGTGGCTCCGCGAGGCGATGGACATCGACCGCTTCCGCTTCGGGAGCGCGGTCGCACTCGGCGTGCTCCCGCTCGCGCTGCTCAACCTCGTCCCCGAACAGGCACCGCTGGCGGTGCTCGTCGTCGCCGCTGTGCTCGCGTTCGATCCCGGTGGCGAGCCGATCGAACGAGCGTCAGAGGGAACGGTCGCCGACGGCGGCGACGGCGAGGAGCGAGAGACCCGGGACAGGCTCCTCGATCACGAACGCGCACCCTGGCAGTAAGGCCAAGGCTTAGGCCGCTCGCTCTCTCCGTTCCGGTATGAGTCAGAACAGAGTCGTCGAGGGACGGATGGTGGACGCGAGGCGCCTCGCCGAGCTGGTAGAGGGCGAGTCCGTGATGGAAGCCGAGTCGATCGAGGACACAGAACGCGACTGTCCGGAGTGTGGCGGGGACGTCCTCTCGGTGGGCTACATGCCGAGCGTCACGGAGTTCGTCACCGGCTACAAGTGCCAGGACTGTGCCTGGAGCGCGGACGACCGGGAGTGAGGACCGAAACCGCTTTAGGGCGCTTTGGCATAGCGAGTGATGCGGGGTCGTGGCCTAGTCCGGCAAGGCGACTGACTCCAGAGGACCGCGTGCCCGGTGACGACACTCCAGACTGATATACCGAGCGGCCGACTGATCATCGGCCGTGATGACGACCCTCTGGAGTACCGAGGCGCGCACCGGAGATATCAGTTGATCGGGGGTTCAAATCCCTCCGACCCCACTCGGATCTTAACCGTCCCTTATCAGTACTGAGATGTGAGGATTCAGAAGAAAGGCTAACAGCGACGCATCTCACGAAAGCAGTTGAGGATGAACACCTTGTTTGCTGCGGCAAAGGCCCGGCAAGCCTCCACGATTCCTGTGCCGTGTACAGGGTTCACGACCGCACGGTAAGACCCAAGGAAATCGTGGCCCGTCGTCTGAGCGCTTCACTTTCGGAGGGTTCCTTGTTTCTGGTGCCAGTCATCATCTTCTTACAGGGTACCAGTAAGTACGACCGACCGACCGTTCATATAGGTCCGAGAGGCGTCCGCACGAAAAGTACTATCCATTTATCATAATTACACAAAGGCTTTATTGTGGGACAGTCCGTATAATCGTACATGATTTTCGACGGGGAGCGAGGGCAGTCCGAAGTCGTGGGTGTGGTGTTGATCCTCGGGATCACCCTCGCGACGATCACGGTGACGCTGGCGGTGGGTGCGGCCGCGTTGGGTGACGCACAGAGCGATTCCCGGCTGTCGGCGATGGAGAACTCGATGTCCCAGATGAGTTCGAAGGCGAGCCTGGTCGCGTTGGGCGAGACCGACGCCCAGCGATTCGACTTAGGTGACATCGGTGACGGCCAGGTGGAGGTAAAGCCCGAAGCCGGGAACGTACGGGTGATTCACGAAAACGAAACCGGGTATGAAACCGAATTACACAACGGCTCTCTCGGGTCAGTAGTGTACGAACTCGACGACGAACAGGTGGCTTTCCAGGGAGGTGGTGTCTGGAAGAAAGAGGATGACTGGAGCCGAATGATCTCCCCACCGGAGTACCACTACCGCGACCGGACGCTCACGTTCCCAATAGTCACCGTCTCCGGTGAGGGTGCGGCGAGCGGTGACGTCCGGGGCGAGTTCAGCAAGACTGAGACAGGGGCGGCTATCTACCCGAACGCAACCGAGAACGAGGAGTGGACGAACCCCGTCGAAAACGGAACGATCTACGTGGAAATAGTGAGTGAGTACCACCACGGCTGGTACCACTTCTTCGACAGCCGTGCGGATGGGGTCGTTCACCACGACGAGGCCAACCGGACGGTCCGAATGGAGCTGGTCACTCCGTTCGACGAGGAGATCGACTCGCCACTCGCCGCACAGGATCACGTGGAGGTGTTCAAGAATGCGGACGTGGGCGAGACCCGAGAGGGAACGAACTATCCCTCCGTGAGCCCCGAAATAGACAGACGGATCGAAGACTGCAAAGATATCGAGCACGAGTTCGGTTCGTCTGGGACCTACGACAGCGGCGTCAGCGATACGTACTGTGCGGAGGGTGACGTTTCCGACCTCGGTGATCTCACGTTCGATACGACCGAGGATAACATCTCCGTCGTCGTGAACGGGAGTCTCGAAATCGGTCAGAACGACCTCACTATCGACGGCGACGAGAACAACAGCGTCCAGTTCTTCGTGAAGGGGCCGATCGAGTTCGGAAATCAGGACATCAACGCGGGTGGAAACGCAAGTGAACTGTTCTTTTACGTACACTCGGACGTCCAGAAAGTAAGCGATGACAACAGTAACTTCGAGATGAGTGGCGTGATATACGCACCGAACTCGAAAGTGGAGCTACAAGGGGCCGTTGACATACAGGGAGCGATCATCGCCGACGTGATCGAGGTTCACAGTGCGGCAACAACGATACACGGACACCAGAGTTTAGAGGACAAAGGTATCGGCTTCGACGTCACTGTCGACGAGATCCAGTACCTCCACGTCACTGAGAACGAAGTCGAAGTAGAACTGAACTGATCCATTCAGTTTCTGAACGCTATCCTGATGACTGGCCGAACGACCGACGCCGTCTCGTAGTCGTCGTGATCGATCTGGAACGTTACCGAGTCGTCGGTCCGCTCTACGACGTCTCCGATCCCTCGGTCTTCATGCTCCCGAAAGTATCCCTCCCACGCGTCGACGTGCTGGGTTTCGACGGTGATGGTCAGCGGTTCATTCGACGACTCGCTAGTCGAGGTATCGGTTCGCAGGTGTTCGCCACCGATCAACACGGTTCCGGTCCGGTCGATACTGGTGGGTGAATCGGACAGCGGTCGTGTCCTCACCCCGGAGACGACAACGTGGTCGTCGTCGAGGACGAAGTTCGGCTCCGCGAGCATGACACTGCCGTCGCCTTCGGCCCGAATCAGGGCACCGTGAGCGTAGACGATCTGTGTTCCGTCACCGCTGTCGTACTCGATCGGGTAGGCACTAACGGTGAGGTTGCCGATGGTCTCTCCGTCCTGTGCGACGTCGATCGTCGTGGGTTGGCCGAACCCGAGCGATCCATCGACGAGTCGCATCTCGGTCGCCCGACTCGGCGCACCCTCCCTGTACATGTCCTGTAAGTTCGCGTCGAGAACGTCGAACGCCCGCTCGACGTTGTTCACCTGCTCCGCCCGCTGGACGTCTTGCAACGTACCGAACCCTGTAGTGAACAGGACACCCATCGTGGTGACGACGAGCGCGAGCACCAGCACGTAGCCCACCACTTCGCTCACCGCACGGTCGTCCATCACGACTCTCGCACCTCCAATTTTCCATCCTTCGAAGCGATCACCACTGCCCCTCCGCGGACCCGTGTCGATTCGACGTTCTCCACGGCGAAGGAGACCCTCACGGTCACTTCCGGATTCTGCGAACCGAGCGTGATGGTCTCCTCATCTCCGTTCACCTCGATGGTGTAGCTCGTTCCCGAGACCCGGTTCGGGAGATCGCTCCGGACCGAGACGCTTGTGTCCTCGCCACCAGCAGCGCGCAGCCGATCCGCGCTCTCGATATCGGCCGCGAGGCGCTCGCCGATCACGCCCAGTTCGTCGTGGACCGAGTTGTTCGACTGGGACTCGATCACACCACCGGCAGCCATCACGAGCCCGCCGAGGAGCACCGTCGCGATGAGCAGCGTGAGCACGTAGTTGACCGCGACGGAGACCGCGCGATCGGTCATCGCGGTGCCTCCCAACCGAGGCTCTCGCTCGTCGAATACTCGATCCGCGAGGAGCGATAGGTCAGGTCGATCGTCGCGCTGGAGACGAACGCGGTCTGGTTGGCTTCGATCCCGTCACCACCGACCCCGTCGGCGACGAGTTCGTATTCCCCGTTCGTGGCTGACCCGTTCACGAAGTCGATCTCGTAGCCTTCGTCCACGCCGTCGGCCCACACATAGTCGCCGTTGCACCAGTCGGGATCGTGAGGGGTGATCTCCTCGACGTCTGCCGAGCAGGTCCCGGCCTCCGCCTCTGCGACGACCTCGTTGCCCTCCTGATAGAGCGACAGCACCCACTCGTCGGAGCCGTTCTGGACGACAATCTGAAAGGACTCGTTGTCCTCGGGGAGTTCGTGCGAATCGATCGAGAACGAGCGAACCTCGGTGACATTGCTCGCGATCGTCCCGTCGTCGAACTCCCCGGTTTCCTCCTGCCACACGCGAACACCGGGGTCGATGCGAACCTCCGCTGTCACGACACTGCCGCGTTCTACGTACTGTCGTTCGAGTCGGTCAGTCAGGACCGCGTTGCCCCGGTTGACGTTCGCCTCGATATCCCCCCACTCCGAGTGGTTTCGCTGGTTCTCCTCTTCGACCAGTCCCACGATACCGACCGAGAGCGTCTCCTGGTACTGGAGCGCGTCGTTCGCCCCGCTGTCGACCCCGCGGGTCGCGACGTTCTCGGTGTAGATCGTCGCGTTCAGCAACAGCACGAGCGCGACGAGAACGACCGCGATGAGCAGCCCGGAGACGAGGATGAACTGCGCGCGATCCGATCGGCGGAGTCGACTCACATCCGCCATACGGTGATCCTCACCTCTACGACGTTGTACAGTTCGCCGTCTTCGTCGACGTTCGGTGCGTAGAACTCGCCGTCTTCCAGTTCCGAGAGAGCTGTTCCTTCGTTGTCGCCGGCGCTGACCCCGTTCCCGTCGAACAGCACGACCGTCCGACTCGCGACGACCGCGTTGTCGCTCGGCGAGCCCATCTCCACCAGTTCCTGCTCGCTCGTGTTCGCGGGGTCCTCCGAGTTCTGGTAGATGAGGTCGATGTTGTACGCGACCTGCGTACCGCCGAACGCCTCCGAGAGCGGGTCTGCGAGCGGGTGAGCGTACTCCTCGGGCGGATCGTCGGTGTAGAACTGCCGGTTCTCTCCGGTGTAGGCGAACCCGTCCTCGGTGTCGTTCCAGAACAGCAGCGCCTCCTCGAGCGAGCCGTCCTCGTGGGTCACCGCGAGCAGGTCGGTCGCGACCGCCCGCTGCTGATTCTCGATGTGCTGGTTCGACGTGCTGGCCGAAAGCGGCGTCACCGCCGTCGCCTGCGTGGCGAAGATGAGCCCGCCGACGAGCAAGAGCGCGGCGACGAACGCCTCCAGCGTGTGGACCTGCCCCCGGTTCATGACCAGACCCTCACGGTGAGCGTGTGGTGGTCTTCGTCGATCGAGACGTAGCGCTGGGAGACGGTCACCGAGGAGCGAGCGGGCGGGTCGTCCCCACAGGAGTCGTTGCCCAGTTCGACCTGCACTCGATCGGTTCCGAGCCCGAGTTCGTCCGCGACGTACTGCCCTTCGTCCTCCTCGTCCGTACACCCCTCGAAGAACTCATCGACACTCGACTCGTTCAGAACAGCGGGCGACGAGGGATCCACGACCAGTTCCTTCTCCGCCAACTGCGTCGCCGCCCGGTCGGCGGTGAGCGTGTCGCCGGTGCCACCGGTGAAAAACGGTGCGAACATCGACGGGACGAACGCGAAGACGAAACCGACGGCGATCAGGAACACCGTCGCGCCGACGAGGAAGTCGATCCCGGTCTGTCCGCGCGCGTTCATCCGACCACCATCCAGACCGCCAGTGCGATCGTGACGAGCACGATGACGTACTTCACGCCGCTCACGATCTTCGCGTCGCGCATGTAGCCGCTGATCATCCCCGAGAGGATCGCCTGCATCGTCACGGCGTGGAAGAACATCACGCTGAGGAGGCCCGTGTCGATCCCGCCGCCGAAGTCCGGTCCGCCACCGCCGACGTCCGCTGTGGCGTCGCCGTTCGCGGCCTGGTCGGTCATCCCGCTCATCACGTCGAGGAACTGCGTCTTCAGGATCGCCATCACCGCGAGCAGCGTGAGATACGTCATCACGATGATGACGACCTGCATCCTGGTTCTGGACTTGCGTTCGCGGTCGATGTCGTCCTGGTTCTCGCTCGCCTGCGCCGCTGTGGTGAGGACGGCCGTGATCTGGCTGGAGGCCTCCTGGGCCTTGCTGATGAGCTTGACCGTCCGGGCGAGCCGAGGGATGTGATAGCGGTTGTTGAACTCGATCAGTGCGTCTTTCAGACTCGTCCCGTAGTTCACCTTCGCGTGCATCGTCTCGAACTCCCTGGCGAGCTTCCCGGAGGACGTCTCCGACACCACCTGGACCGATTCGAGCAGCGTCATCCCGGTGTCGTTCGCGCTCGAGAGCTTCCTGAGGTCGTCGGACAGTCCCTTCGTGATCGCGTGGCGGGAGTGCTGGTTCCACTCGTAGAACACGGCGAGCGGGATGCCGATCAGGTAGAGCGGTACGTAGACCCAGACGAACGTCGACCAGACGGGCTGGTTGATGAAGCCCTGCCAGGTGGTGGGAGCCGACCCCGTCGCGGCAGCCACCCCCACCAGAACGAGCGAGAGCGGGACCGTGAGCGCGAGCGTGTACAGCGGGAAGTCGCGGAGGAAGTGATGCGGGCGGCGGAGGATCTCGCCGAACTCGTATCCCCTCTCTCTGCGCTTTATCCGGTCGAAGACCCCGTACTCGCCGGTGAATCTCTCGATCAGTCCGAGGTCGAACAGCGGGTTCCGGTTCGGGTCGGCGAGGTGTGCGCTCCCCCCGTCCGGGACGAGGTAGCCGTCGCCGGGTTCGTCGCGTTTCACCGTCGAGACGAGCACGAGAAAGCCAGCACCGACGAGCGGGATCAGCGCGTAGACGGTGCCGTAGAGCATCAGTTCGTCCGCGTCGCCGAGCATGCTCATGATGACGAGGATGATGATGAGCAACAGCGGAAAGAGCGAGAGCGTCATGTACATCTCGCCGAAGAGCTCGAGCGTTTCGAGGGTGAGCTCCTGTTCCTGTTTCGCAGTCCGCATGTGTTTGTCCTTCTTGTCCTCGAGAAAGCGCGAGAGGTCGCCGCCGCTGTTGACGATCGAGAGCATGTCCGTGAGGAACTGACTCAGCTCGTCCGAGGGGGTCTCCATCGCCTGGTTCCTGATCGCGGTTCGATAGTCCGTGTCGAAGTACTCGGTCTCCTGGACGATCGACTTGAACTCGTAGCTCACCTCGCCGTAGGTGTCGTCGGCTCTGGCCATCGCCTCGAGGATCTCGAGCTGGTTCATCCCTCCCACCGAGAGCGCGTACATGAACGCGACGGAGTCGGCCATCAGCATGTTGATCTCGCGTTCCCTGGCCGAGGCTCGCGAGTAGGGAACCACGAGCAGCGCCCCGAAGCCAGCGGCGAAGCCGAGGCTCCCGAAGACGAGACCGGTGACGAGGATCAGCAACGGGATCCGGATCGCGATCATCAGTTCGAGGAGCGCCTCGTTCGGCGCGGGAATGCCGATCAGCGTGTCGATCGGGACCAGCCCTGTAGCGAACAGCAGGTATCCCAGGAGCGTTCCGACGACCCAGAGCGCTCCGCCCGAGAGCGTGCCGATCGCGAGCGCACGCGAGAGGTAGAGTTCGACCGTGTCGGCCATCCGGGCCTCGCTGAGTTTGCGGTCGACGTCAGCGACGAACGTGCTGTCCTCCGAGAAGACCCACCGGTAGAGCGGGTAGAACGTGTCCCCGAGGGCGTCGGCCCCGAACTCCCCCGACGAGCCGACGTCGAGGCTCACGGCTCCTCCGCGGGACGCGCGCCCTCGAACCCGTCCTCGTCCCCGCCGAACTCGAACGCGGCCCCGTCGTCCGCTGTATCGCCGTCTCCGTCCTCGCTATCGCCTCCGAGACGTTCGTTAGCCTCCGATCGGTCCGTACTCGTGTCCGTATCCTCGTCCGATCCGATTCCGTCCGGTTCATCGGGATCGGCACTCGATTCTCCCTCGTCGAGCGCGGAAGGCGCTCCCTCCGGGAGACCGGGAACGGCGACACCGTCGTCGAGTCCGGGTCCGACGACGACGTCCTCGCTCGTCTCGATGGCGTCGAGCGCGCTCGCGAGCCCCTCCGGGACCTTCCCCTCGTACTCCCCGAAGAGTTCCTCCTCGGCGCGTGCGAGGATCTCTCGAGCGAGCGCACGGGTCTTCTCGTCCGGGTCCGGTCGGGGGACGAGCGCCTCCTTCTCCGGGTCGACGTCGATCAACACGCTCTCCATCTCCCTGAGGTCGGTGAGACTCTCCTCCAAGACGTCGTTCGCGATGAGCGTCATGATCGTCTCGGGATCGTTGATGAAGGCCTGGAACGTCGCCGCGACCTGGCGATACTCGTTCAGCCCGTTCTCGATTAGGTAGGCGATGACGACCTCGCGTTCGAACAGCTCGTCGTCGAGCTCCTCGCGGCTCCAGCCACGGTCGAAACAGATCTCCTCGACGGTGTTCGACTCGCCGGTCTTCAAGTACTCGTCGGTCTCGGCCTGCCACTGGTAGACGTCCTTGACGTTGATCTCGTCGTTCTCTGCGTCGTAGTGGTTGATCTCGGTGAGCGTCTTGTTTCGTCGGACCTTCCGACCCTCCACGCGCGTCGACGTCTGGATCGAGACGAGGTCGAGCGCCGTGAACATCGTCTTCGAGACGTTGATCGGCTCGGTCGTAAAGCGCTTGAGCACCTCGCCGACGGAATCGGCGTGGAACGTCGTGTAGGTGGTGTGCCCGGTCGACATCACCTGGAACGCGGTTCGGCCCTCCTCGCCACGGATCTCGCCCATCACGATGTACTCGGGGCGCTGGCGGAGCGCGGCCTCGAGCAGGTCGAACTCGTCGACCCCGCCGCCGTCGTCCTCGGAGAACGACGCGCGCGTGACGCTCGCGATCCAGTTGCGCTGGGGGAGTTCGACCTCGCGGGTGTCCTCGATCGAGACGATCTTCGACTTCGAGGGGATGAACAGCGAGACGGCGTTGAGCGAGGTCGTCTTCCCCGAGGCGGTCCCGCCCGCGAAGATCAGGCTCTTGTTGTTCTCGATACAGAGCCAGAGAAAGGCCATCTCTTCTAAACTAAACGTGTGCCAGCAGATCAGGTCCACCGGGGTGAACGGGACGTCCTTGAACTGCCGGATCGTGTAGTTCGTCCCGTGATCGGAGACCTCCTGACCCAACGTGAGCTGTGCCCGCGAGCCGTCGGGCAGCGTCGCGTCGACCTGTGGCTGTCGCTTGCTGATCCCCTTGCCCGAGCGCTGGGCGAGTTTGACGACGAAGTCGTCGAGCGTCTCCTGGCCGTGGAAGACGTTCGTGATGACCTGTTCGTACTCGCCGTGGTAGACGAACACCGGCGAGTTGTAGCCGTCGCAGGAGATGTCCTCGACGTTGATGTCGTGTTTGATTCCGTCGATCCGCTGATACCCGATGAAGTCGCGTTTGAGCCGGTAGAGCAGCTTCTCGATCTGTGTGGGCGAGAGCGTCTCCGCGTCCTCGTCGATCAGCGCCGGCTCCGGTCGGACCGGCTCGGCACCCACGACGACCCGCCCCTCGGGGTGCTCTTCGCCGGAGACGAGACGTTTCAGTCGCTCGACGACGCCTGCCTCGTCGCTCCCGAAGAACTCCCGGACCCGGTCGCCGATCGCCTCGCTCTCGCCCGTCGCGAGGTCGTACCGATCGAGCAGCCGACGTGTCTCGCGGTCGATCACCCCGCGACGCTCCTCCTCGCTCCCCCGGACGACCACGTCGTCGCCGGCGTACTTGATCGCGGTCCTGAGCTTCCCCGTGAGGAACTCCAGTAGCTCCCCCTCGATCGGCGTGAGGTGCGGTTCCACGAGGTAGTACTTCTTCTCGTTCTCCTTCTTCGAGTGGAAGATCACGACGAACGCGTAGGGCTTGTTCACCCAGTAGCGGTCGACCTCGTGGAAGTGCGATTTCTTCGGCAGGGGAACCGCCTTCTCCAGGTCGTAGCGGTTCGTGATCGTCGTCTCGCCGCCGGGTCCGGAGAAGAAAGCGTCCTCGTCCAGCTCCTCTCTCACGTTGACCGTCCGTTCCTCGACTACCTCCGCGAGCTTCGTGGCGACGTTCTCCCCGTTCGAGCACACCCCGGGGGTGTCCTCCGGGGAGAACCCGAGGTACTCGGTCGGGTCGAACGGCACGACGCGACCCTCCTCGTCCCGTGGGGGCCGTCCCTCGTCGGTGTAGTAGAACTCCTTTTTGAAGTGCTCCCAGGTGTAGATCCCCTTCGTGACGGGGACGAACGCCGGGTCCATGTATCGTAGCGCCTCCAGCCAGCGTCTCCCGGCCGTCCCCGCGGCCTCGGTCAGCCTCCCGGGGAGCGAATCCGGGTGGTAGCCGAGGTAGCGCTCGGGATCGAACGAAACCCGGTCCCAGTCCGATCCGCTCGGGACCGTCCGGGAGCCGTCGGACCGCACGAGCCCCTCGTAGAGCGCGTCGACCTCCTCCCCGTGGCCGTGTTCGTCCATGAACTCCGCCCACGTGTACTCGTCGACGCTGACCGACGGAACCGTCCGTTCCGCGGACTCCGCCGCCACCTCCCCCTCTAACTGTGCGGGACCGGTCCGGTCACCGTCGTCGATAGCCATTACAGCGACACTGGTCCCGACCGAAGAAAAAACCTTCTGCTAAAACATAGTACAAAACATAATTATAGGTTAGAGGGGCGATAAGAACGTGTGGAAGTGAAAGGCCGAGGCCCGGTAGTCGAGAGAGGACGCCGCCATCTGAACTCTCCGCTGATCGAGACAAAACTCGGTCGGGAGGTGCGCTCACCGCAGCGGCCGGCGGTCGGAGGCGTCCGATGCCGCTCCGGGGGTCGATCCCTTCCGGTTCAGCGACCATACGTATCACACTCGCAGGGTCCGGTATGAGCCTTCTCGCTACTCTCGGCCGGTTCCCGTCCGATCAAGGCGGACTCTCCGGTCGTGGTGTACCGTCGGTCTACTCCGTCACGTTCGTCCGGGTGGCTGGGGAGGACGTTTACAGACGACGAACACGACGGGACTCGATCCACCTGAACTTCGCTCGCTGACACTAGCTCGTTCCGTACTTCGAATCCCTGTGTCCGTCGCGGTCGCGAACGGACGTGAGCGACCACGACGGACGTGACGGGATTCGAACCCGCGATCGAGAGGTTAGGAACCTCTCGCCCTATCCACTAGGCCACACGTCCCCGGGGATCGACTGGAAAAAACTACGTCGACGTCTCGGTTTCGGTCTCGGGTTCGGCCTCGACCTGCTCTTCGGTGCCGATCTCGGGTTCGGCCTCGGTGTCGTCGGTCTCGGGCTCGCCGAAGTCGTCGTCGCCCTCGATCGCGCCGGTCGCGCCGTCGCGCATCTCGGCCAGCTCCTGTTCTACCTCCTCACGGCCCTTCTGGAACTCGCCCATCGCCTGTCCGGTCGACCGGGCGAGCTTCGGGATCTTGTTCGCGCCGAACAGCAGGATCGCGATCAGCACGATCACGGCCAGTTCGATCCCCCCCGGGAAGCCCGGGAACAGCGGCAGGGGTTCTATCGTCATTGCTACCTCAGCGTAACCCGGTCGCGATTATAGGCTTTTTGCATCCGTGGGTCGGCCAGAACGCGCCGCTCTCGCGGGCCGAACCGACCACGGCGGCGCTCTCCGGTCGCCGATCCCCGATCCACTCGGAGCACTGTCTCAGGGTCGGCTCCCGGTGCCGTCGCGCTCGACCAGCCACGTGGTCCCGCCGGTTCGCCCGCGCGACCACTCCTCGATGCGGATCTCCTCGATCGAGTCCGCCTCGGCGAGCGCGGCGACCGTCCGTCCGGCGGCCCGCGTCGAGAGCCCGAGCTCCTCGGCGATCTCGACCGATCTGACGAACTCTCGCCCCCCGACCCCCGCGAGCAGCTCCTCGACACGCTTTCGGTCACCCGGGGTGACGCCGTTGATTCGTCCACCCATAAGGACTCAGACGGTCGCACATCGCTCGTTCTCATAAAGGTATCTACGTCGATCGTCGTTTGTAACGATCGTTCGTTATACCTGGCGGAGAACGGTTCGCCACGAGGCGAAGCCGGGCCCTCGCTGTATAAATCCTTATCTACCCGCCCTCGGCTCTCTGTAGGTATGAGCGTGACCGTGACGCTGCCCGACGGCTCGACGCTCGAGGTCGAATCCGGGGCCACCGTCGAGGACGTGGCCTACGAGATCGGACCAGGCCTCGGTCGCGACACCGTCGCGGGCAAACTCGACGGCGAGCTGGTGGCGCGAGAACAGCCGATCGAGCGCGACGTCGAGATAGAGATCGTCACCGACGCCGCCGACGAGTACACGGACGCGCTGCGTCACACCGCCGCCCACGTCTTCGCCCAGGCGCTGCTCAGACTCCACCCCGGGGCGAAGCTCGCGATCGGCCCGTGGACCGACCGGGGATTCTACTACGACGTCCACGGTGTCGACCTGGACGAGTCGGACTTAGAAGCGATCGAGGCCGAGGCACACGAGATCATCGAAACCGACCTCCCCGTCGAGCGCGTCGAACTCCCGAGAGAGGAGGCGATCGCACACTACCACGAGGAGAAAAACCCGTTCAAACTCGACATTTTGGACGAGGAGGCGGCCGGCGACGACCCGATCAGCTTCTACGAGCAGGGAGAGTTCCGCGACCTCTGTCGCGGCCCGCACGTCGCCTCCACCGGCGAGATCGGCGGCTTCGCGCTCTTGGAGATGAGCGCGGCCTACTGGCGCGGCGACGAGGACAACGAATCCCTGACCAGGGTCTACGGCACCGCGTTCCCGACCGAGGAGGAACTCGACGCGTTCCTCGAACGCCGGGAGGAGGCCAAAGAGCGCGACCACCGGAAGATCGGCCGCGAGATGGACCTCTTCTCGGTGCCGAGTCACTCGCCGGGCTGTGTCCACTTCCACCCGAACGGGATGCGGATCCGCCGGGAGCTCGAGGAGTACATCAGGGTGAAAAACGACGACCTCGGCTACGAGGAGGTCCGCACGCCGGAGCTCAACAAGGCCGAACTCTGGAAGCCGACGGGTCACTACGACGCGTTCAAAGAGGACGACGAAATGTTCGCGTGGCACCAGGCGAGCGCCGGCGGGGAGAGAGAGGACGCCACCGAGTACGGTCTGAAGCCGATGAACTGTGCGAACCACGCCTACATCTACGACCAGCAGGTCCGCTCCTACAGGGACCTCCCGGTCAGGTTCTCCGAGTTCGGCAACGTCTATCGGAACGAGCAGTCCGGCGAGCTCTCGGGACTCTTGCGAGTGCGTGGGATGACCCAGGACGACGGCCACGCGTTCATCCGCGAGGACCAGATCCAGGCCGAGATCTCGCGCACGCTCGAGGTGATCGAACAGATCTACGGCGAGTTCGATTTCGAGGTGATCTACAAGCTGGAGACGAAGGGCGAGCACGCCGTCGGCAGCGACGAGATCTGGTCGAGAGCGACTGAATCCCTCCGCGACGCCCTCGAGGAGGCGGGACTGGAGTACGAACTCGAGGAGGGCGAAGCCGCCTTCTACGGCCCGAAGATCGGTCTCGACGCCCGCGACGTGATCGGTCGGGAGTGGACCGTCGGCACCGTCCAGCTGGACTTCAACATCCCCGAACGCCTCGACCTGACCTACGTGGGAGATGACAACGAGGAACACCGCCCGGTGATGGTCCACCGGGCGCTGCTCGGGAGTATGGAACGGTTCATGGGCGTGCTGATCGAGCAGTTCGCGGGCGACTTCCCGACCTGGCTCGCACCCGAACAGGTCCGGATCCTCACCGTGAGCGACGACACCCTCGACTACGCCCGTGAGGTCGCAGATCTACTGGGGAGCTTCCGCGTCGAGATCGAAGAGCGCTCGTGGACGCTCGGGAAGAAGATCCAGACGGCGCACGACGACCGGGTCCCCTACATGCTGATCCTCGGCGGGAACGAGGCCGAGGCAGGCACGCTCTCCGTTCGTGATCGCTTCGAGCGCGAGGCGAGCGACGTCGACTCCGAGACGTTCCGCTCGCACCTCGAACGCGAGGTCGAAGAGAAACGCGTGATCCCCGACTTCCTCTCGGAGTAATCGAGAGGTTCACTTATTCTCCTCCGGTCCGTAGTCGCTCGTTATGAGTGACGCGGACGATATCGAGGCGATCAGGCAACGGAAGCGAGAGGAGTTGGTCTCGCAGGTTGAGGCCGAGGACGCTTCAGAGGGGAGAGAGGGGACACCGAACGAACCGATCGAGATCCGAAGGAGAGAGGAGTTCTCGGCGGTGGTCGCCGACCACGACGTCGTGCTCGTGGACTTCCACGCCGAGTGGTGCGGGCCGTGTCAGATGCTCGCCCCGGTCGTGGAAGCCGTCGCGGCCGACTCGCCCGCGGCCGTCGCGAAGGTGGACATCGACCGCAACCGGCAGATCGCGATGGAGTACGGCGTCCGGAGCGTGCCCACGCTCTTGCTATTCTCCGACGGCGAGCAGGTCGAACGGCTGGTCGGAATGCAGGACCGCACGGTACTCTCCGAACTGATCGACCGACACGCGAACTGACGCGAACCACTGGACGGGGGATGCTCGACCGGCCCGAACACTCATGGCTCTTCGTCATCGACTCCGCCCATATCGATGCTCTCCACCGACGGATTCCCCACCGCTCTCTCCCTCGCGGTGGGCCTGTTGTCGGTCGTGATACTCGTGTACGGCGTTCTCACCGGAAACGTCCTGCTCGGGGTGCTCGTCCCACTGATACTCGTGCTGCTGGTCGTCCCGACCTACCTCCTCTATCGGCTCGTCGTCGCCGTCGAACGGATCGCGGATGTACACTGAAAGGGATCGTCGTAGCCAACCGGGTCTCTCAGACAGACACGTCCCCGGTGTCGTTCGGTTCGTGATCGAGAGAGTATGAGCTTCTACGACGATCCCTACGAGCGGCCGCCCGTCCCGAGGGACGCCCGTCCACGGCAACGTTTATCATCGGATACCCGAATCCGTCCGTATGGTTTCCGAACCCGAAACCGGTGTCCGAACCGCACGCGAGCAGGCCGCGAGCGTCGACGGGTTCGGCTTTTTCACCTAGCTGCGGGCGACGGATCGCGAGCGCACGTCTCGCGTGAACCCGTCCACGGAGTCCGGAACCGCTAAGCGACTGCTCCGAAACGACACCGACAATGAGACTACCAGCGACACAGGTCGCCGTCCTCCGGGCGGCGAGCGCCGAGGAGTACCGGGAGATTGATCGAATCGCCGACGAGACGGGGGAGAAACCGGAGACGATCACGGGAGCGGCGTTCGCCCTCGAGGAGGCGGGGCTGCTCTCGGTCGCAGAGGAGACCGAGGAGACGCTCACGCTCACGGAGGAGGGCGAGAGCTACGCCGAGAGCGGTCTGCCCGAACGACGGCTCTACGAGACGGCACTCGACCTCGGGGCCGACGACTCTTCCGTTTCGATGGGCGAGATCATCGGCCGCTCCGGTCTAGAGGGCGGGGAGGTCGACATCGCGCTCTCGAACTTCGCACGCAAAGGACTGGGCGGGATCGACTCCGGTGAGCTTTCCGCGACGCCCGACGCCGGCGAGGACGAGGAGGCGACCGCGCTCTCGGCGATCTCTTCGGGCGGCTCAGTCGACGACGAGGCGACCCTCGACGCGCTCGACCGGCGCGACCTGATCGAACGGACCGAACGGACCGTCCGATCCGTGAAGCTCACCGACGAGGGCGTCACCGCACTGATGGAAGGCCTCGAGGAACGAGATACCGTCGGTGAGATCTCCTCCGACTTACTGACCGGCGAGACTGCGGCCTCCGGTGACTGGGAGACGGTCGAGTTCGCGCCGTACAACGTCGAGGCGGAGGCCGCGACCGCTCCGGCCGGCCGGAAACACGTCCTCCGCCAGACGGCGGACAGGGTGAAGGACGTCCTGATCGGGATGGGCTTCCGGGAGATGGACGGGCCGCACGCGGACGCCGACTTCTGGATCAACGACTGTCTGTTCATGCCCCAGGACCACCCCGCACGTACGCACTGGGACCGGTTCTCGCTCGAGGCGCCCGAGCGGATCGACGACCTCCCCGAGGACCTCCTCTCGCGAGTCGAGTCCGCACACAGGGACGGTGTCGGACCGGACGGAGAGGGGTATCACTCGCCCTGGTCCGAGGAGATGGCGAGAGAGATCGCACTGCGCGGCCACACCACCTCGCTCTCGATGCGCTACCTCTCCGGACACGCGGTCGGAACGCTCGAACCCCCACAGCGGTACTTCTCGGTCGAGAAGGTCTACAGAAACGACACGCTCGACCCGACACACCTCCTCGAGTTCTTCCAGATCGAGGGCTGGGTGATGGCCGAGGAGCTCTCGGTACGGGACCTGATGGGGACGTTCACCGAGTTCTACGCGAGCTTCGGCATCACCGACATCCAGTTCAAACCCCACTACAACCCGTACACGGAGCCGAGTTTCGAACTCTTCGGACACCACCCCGAGACCGGCGAACTGATCGAGATCGGCAACTCGGGTATGTTCCGTCCCGAGGTCCTCGAACCGCTCGGGGTGGAGTGTGACGTGATGGCGTGGGGGCTCGCGCTCGAACGCCTCGCGATGCTCGTCACCGGCGCGGAGGACATCCGCGACCTCCACGGCACGCTCGTCGACATCGACTTCCTCCGGAACGCGGAGGCGATCTACTGATGCCCGTCGTCGACATCGACACGGACGAGCTTCGCTCGCTCGCCGGCACTGAGAAAGACGATGAGGAGCTGAAAGCCGACCTCTTCGGTCTGGGGCTCGAGTACGAGGGCGAAACTGAGGAGGGAGAGCTCCAGTTCGAGTTCGCGCCCGATCGACTCGACCGGCTCTCGGTCGAGGGGGTCGCCCGTTCGCTCCGGTATCACTACGGGCTCGACCGGGGGATCTCGGTCCCCAGGACGAACAGCGCGGACTGGGTGATCGAGGTCGAGGAGTCGGTGCCCGAGGAACGGCCGTACGTCACCGGGGCGATCGTCAGGGGACTCTCGCTCGACGAGCGGACGCTCGACTCGCTGATCCAACTCCAGGAGAAGCTGCACGCGACGATGGGCCGCGGCCGGGCGAAGGGCGCGATCGGGGTCCACGATCTGGCGATGCTGAAAGGTCGTGCGGCCCGGACGGCCTCCGACGGGTCGGACGAAAGCGGCCCCGGGACGGCCGAGAACCGGCCGACGATCCGCTACACGGGCGTCGAGCCCGACGGCGAGCGGTTCGTCCCCCTCGACTCGGACGCCGAGCTAACCCCCGGCGAGGTGCTTACGGAGCATCCGACCGGCCGCGAGTACGCCACGATCGTCGAGGACTACGGGAGGATGCCGGCGATCTACGACGAGATCGGGCTGTTCTCGTTCCCGCCGGTGATCAACGGTCGACGCACCGAGGTGACGACCGACACGCGGGAACTGCTGGTCGAGATGACCGGCACCGACCAGTGGACGATCGACAGGATGCTCGCGATCGTCTGCTACGCGCTCGCCTCGCGCGGCGCGACGATCGAGGAGGTCACGGTGCGCTACCCGGATCGAGAGCTGCTGCGTCCCGACCTCGAGACCGAGTCGAAGCTCGTCGCCCACGACCGGATCGAGCGCGTGCTCGGGACAGGGTTGGAGATCGAGGAGGCGATCGACTGCTTCGAGCGTGCTGGCCTCGACGCGCGGGTCTCGGAGCTGAGTAGCGAGGCGTTCACCGACTACGAGGTCAAGGTCCCGGCCTACCGGGTCGACGTACTCCACCCGATCGACCTCGTCGACGACGTGGGTCGCGCCTACGGCTTCGGCGACCTCGTACCCCGCTATCCCGACGTCGGAACGGTCGGCGGGCGTCACGAGCGGAGCCGACTGGAGGACGCGGCGCGGGAGACGCTCGTGGGGATGGGCTTCGAGGACCTGCTGAACTTCCACCTCACGAGCGAAGAGGCGACGTTCTCCCGGATGAGCGTCGAGCCGGGTACGGAGGTCCTCGGCGGGGGCGAGCCGGCGCGGATCCGCGAGCCGTACAGCGAGGAGTACGAGATCGTCCGGACGTGGGCGCTGCCGTCGCTGCTGACGGTGCTCTCGAACAACACCCACCGGCGCTACCCGCAGGAGCTCTCGGAGATCGGGCTCGTGATGGAGCGCGAGGAGGGGACGGAGACGGGCCTCGCGGAGCGACGTCACGTCGCGGGCGTCCTCGCCCGGACGGACGCCTCCTACGAGGACGCGCGGGCACGACTCCAGGGGCTCTGCCGGGCGTTCGGTGCGGAGCTAGAGACACCTGCTATCGAACACCCGTCGTTCGTCGAGGGCCGATCCGCCGCGGTCGTGATCGACGACGAGCGGGTGGGGGTCCTCGGTGAGCTCCATCCCCGGGTGCTCGTCGCGTGCGACCTCGAACTCCCGGTCGCGGCGTTCGAGTTCGACCTCGACTCACTGACCTAGGGCCACTCCACTCGGTCGATCGCCGTCTCGATGGCGTCGTCGAGATCCTCGGTCGGCACGCGCGAGTTACAGAGGACGACGACGTCGATCCCATCCGAACCCTGTCGGGCGACCGCGCTCGTCCCGTCGGTGAACCAGCCGTGGGTCGTCCGTCGCTGCGAGGGGGCTCCCGACCGCTGTGTGCCGTCGAGCTCGTACGCCGCCATGAACCGGGCGACCGCCGGTGCGGAGGCGACCAACCCCGCCGCGGCGTCCATCGACTCGACGTCGATCCCGCCGTCCGCACAGGCGACGTCGTCCCCCCGGTCGAGGTCGACCGCGTTGTAGCAGGTCCGGCCGTCGTCGTAGGCGACCTCGCGGTCGGGTCGGTCCTCGGGGAGGTTGCGCGCCGGGACCACCTCCTCGGAGCCGACGGGGTCGAGCACCTCCGCTCTCACGTACTCGTCGTACGACCGCCCCGTCACGTCCTCGATCAGCAGGCCGAGCAGCAGGTAGCCGAAGTTCGAGTAGACGCGTCGAGAGCCGGGGTCGAACTGGAGGGGACGGCCGAGGACGAAGCGGGCGATCTCCCGCGGCTCCGGCGGCCGATCCAGTCCGAGTTCGTTCGCGATCTCGATCGGCTGGAAGAGCGGGTCGAACGTCGCGTCGCGGTCCCACCCGGCCCGGTGATCGAGCAGGTGTCCGACCGTGATCTCCGAGAGCCGGTCGTCCGGCTCCTCGCCCTCCTGCGGTTCGACGTCGATCAGATCGAGCGCCGGCTCGTCGAGATCGATGGCACCCTCGGCGTCGAGGCGTCGTACCGCCGCGGCGGTCATCGGCTTGGTGACGCTCGCGATACGTACGAGCGCGTCCGGCGCGACCGCCCCGCCCCGCTCGCGGTCGTGCCAGCCGTATCCCCGGGAATGGACGAACTCGCCCTCGTGGTTCACCGCGACGGTCGCCCCGCCGACGTCGTGGGATTCGACGAGCTCCAGGAGGGCTTCGTCCACCCCAACGAGTTCGGGGAAGAAGCGTCCCGTGATCGGCCGGCCGTCGGGGCGTTCCTCGACCGTGATCGTCTCCTCCACGCGGTCGGTCTCGCCGACGTCGTCCTCGACGGTCAGCGAGACGGTGTACTCGCCCGGGTCGTCGTAGGCGTGTGCGACCGACTCCCCCTCCCCGTCGCTGCCGTCGCCGAACTCCCACCGGGTGGAACCGATCGGTTCGTCGCCCTCGTCGACGTCGGCCTCGAAGACGTACCCGTTGGGCACCGCCTCGGAGGCCAGCGAGGCGTCGATCGAGGCGCTCGGCCCCTCCGGCTCCTCTTCATCGTCGGTTTCCTCGGGTTCGTCGTCGGCATCCTCGTCGTCGGCCTCCCCGTGTTCGTCGTCGGTCTCCCCGTTCTCCTCACCCGTCCCCTCGTCGTCAGTCTCCGTCTCGGTCGGCTCCTCCGTCTCCGTCTCGGTCGGTTCTTCGGTCTCGGTCTCCGTTTCAGGGAGGTCTTCGGTCTCAGTCTCGGTCGGCTCTTCGGTCTCCGTTTCAGTCGATTCTTCGACCTCGGTCGGTTCCTCAGTCTCGGTCGGTTCCTCCGTCTCCGTCTCGGCTGGTTCTTCGGTCTCGGTGGGCGCTTCGTCCCCCGTCTCGGCTTCGGTCGATAGCCCGCTCGGGCCGTCGTCGTCGCTCCCCGACGGCGTCCGCTCCTCGTCGCCCTCCTCGGTCTGCATGCAGCCCGCAGTCCACGCGGCGAGAGCCGTTCCGGTGACGAGGAACTCCCGTCGCCGGAGTGGCAGATCCATATCCGTTGGTCGGTCGGTGAAAGTAAGTACGTTGCGCGTCCCTCGGTACCCGACGGCACGCGTCGCTCCACTCCCCCTTTAGGCGTGGAGCGTCTAGGGGGAATATGAATCAGCTCGTGGACGGGGAGTGGGTCACCGACGCCGGGGAGTACACGGACGACGACGGCTCGTTCGAGCGGGGCGAGACCACGTTCCGCGACCGCATCGAGGACGACCCCGACGCTCGGTTCCCCGCCGAGTCGGGTCGGTACCACCTCTACGTCTCCTACGCCTGCCCGTGGGCACACCGGGTGCTCGCGATCCGGGCGCTCAAGGGCCTCGAGGAGACGATCGGGCTCTCGGTCGTCGATCCGTTCCGAGCCGACGACGGCTGGCAGTTCACCCCGGAACGGGAGGGCTGTACCCCCGACCGGGTCCACGGCGTCGACTACCTCCGCGAGCTCTACGTCCGGGCCGATCCGGAGGCGACCTGTCGGGTGACGGTACCGGTGCTCTGGGACACGGTCGAGGGAACGATCGTGAACAACGAGTCGCGCGAACTCCTCCGTATGCTCGACACCGAGTTCGAGGCCCACGCCACCCGCGAGGCCGACCTCTATCCAGAGGGCTATCGGGAGGCGGTCGACGAGGTCATCGACGCCATCTACGAGCCGATCAACAACGGCGTCTACCGCGCCGGGTTCGCGACGAGACAGGCGCCCTACGACGAGGCGATCGACGACCTCTTCTCGGCGCTCTCTCGCTGGGAGTCCGTGCTCGCGGACCAGCGCTACCTCGCGGGCGATCGGCTCACCGAGGCCGACGTCTGCATGTTCACGACGCTCGTCCGCTTCGACTCCGTCTACCACACCCACTTCATGTGTAACGCGAAGCGGATCGTCGACTACCCGAACCTCTGGAACTACCTCAGGGACGTCTACCAGACGCCCGGGATCGCCGAGACGGTGGAGATGGACCACATCAAAGAGCACTACTACACGACCCACCCCGACGTGAACCCCTCGCGGATCGTCGCCCGCGGTCCCGACCTCGACTTCGCGGCGGAGCACGACCGCGACCGGTTCGACTGACCGATTCCCGCAGATTAATGCTCTCTCGCTCGCTCTGTGACTCCATGGCACAACGAGCGAAGCCGAGGCCGACGACGATCCGCCACTGGTCGTCGCCGGACGACGACGTGCCGACGTTCGTCGAGGGCAACGGAACGAGAGTGACCGACGACGAGGGTGACGAGTACCTCGATTTCGTCTCACAGCTCTACTGCGTGAACGTCGGTCACGGCAACGAGCGGATCGCGGACGCGATGGCCGAACAGGCGAAACGTCTGGCCTACGTCTCCTCCGCGAAGGGCAACGACACGCGCGACGAACTGGCCGGTCGCCTCGCGGAGATCAGTCCGGGCAAACTCTCGGACGTCTTCTTCTCGGTGTCGGGAAGCGAGGCGAACGAGGCGGCTGTCCACCTCGCACGGCGGTACACGGGCGGGGGGAAGGTGCTCACCCGCTGGCGGTCGTACCACGGCTCGACGTACGGCGCCGGCTCGCTGACGGGCGACCCGGAGACGCGGAACGCGCTCGACGACAGCGGTGCCGCGACGACCGGCGGGGTCAAGTTCCTCCCGCCGGTGCCCGATGCGTTCGACGCCGAGGGCGAGGAGCTCGCCGAGCGGGCGGCGAACCACCTCGAGTTCGTGATCAGAAACGAGGGACCGGAGTCGATCGCGGCGGTGCTCACCGAGCCGATCGCCGGGACGAGCGGCGCGTACACCGCCCCCGAGGGCTACTTCCCGCGCGTCCGGGAGATCTGTGACGAGTACGACGTCCTTCTCATCTCGGACGAGGTGATCACCGGCTTCGGCCGCTGTGGCGAGTGGTTCGGGATCGGGACCGAGAACGTGGAGCCGGACATGCTGACGTTCGCGAAGGGCGTGACGAGCGCGTACGCGCCGCTCGCGGGCGTGATCGCGCGCCCCGAGATCGGCGAGTTCGCCCGCGAGGAGGGCGTCGACCTGGGCCAGACGTTCGGCGGCCACCCGGTGGCCTGCGCCGCCGCCCACGCCGCGCTCGACGAGTACGAGGACGGCCTGATCGAGAACGCGGCCGACCTCGGGCCGGTGGTGGAGGAGCGGCTTTCGACCCTCGCCTCCGAGCACGACGTGATCAGCGACGTGGTCGGCCGCGGGCTTCACTGGGGGCTCCGGTTCGCCGATCCGGATACGGGGGAGGCGTTCGTCCACCCGTGGGTCGACGACGCCGACGAGAACCCTGTCTCCGAGGCGGCGAAGGAAGCCGGAGAGCGCGGCGTGCTCGTCGGGACGGGCCGACCCGCCTTCCAGCTCGTCCTCTCGCCGCCGCTCTGTGTCACCGAGGAGGAGATCGACGAGGCGATCGAGGTGCTGGACGCGGCGATCGAGGCGTCGTTCTGATACGGACGGCTGTCACTGGTTACCGGTGATCGCCGACCCGTACTGGCGATCACCGGTTAGAGACCACGACCGTCCCTCCGAGGCGGCGGGCAGCGATCGAAGCGGAGGCTCGAATCGGTCTGTAACCCCCTCACACAGCAAACTTTTGCCGGTCGGCGGGCACTGGCAGGTATGAACGACTCTTCCGGAAACGGTCGGTACTTCGACCCCGACGCCGACCACGCCTTCCCCGACGAGCGGCTGAACGAGGTGCTCGCGTTCGTCGACGACGACGAGGAGATCTCGACGTATCTCGAGGCCCAGAACGTCAATCCCGTGTTACGAAAGGGGTACAACGACCACGGGAAGAAACACATCGAGATCGTTCGCAACCGGGCGCTCTGTCTCTACGACCTGCTGAAAGCTGGCGGGGTGGAGTTCAACGGCGCACGGCAACAGGGGCTCGCGGAGGCAGACGAAGCGGTGATCATCGGGCTCGCGGCGGTGCTCCACGACATCGGCCACGTCGTCCACCGCGACAACCACGCCTACTACTCGATCCCGCTCGCCGCCGACGTCCTCGATCGGATCCTCCCGGAGTTCTACGGCGTGGCCGATGCCGTCCGGGTGAAAGGCGAGGTGCTCCACGCGATCCTCTGTCACCACTCCGCGGAGGAGCCGCTCACCTACGAGGCGGGCGTCATCCGGGTCGCCGACGGCCTCGACATGGAGCGTGGGCGCTCGCGGGTGCCCTACGAGAAGGGCGGTCGCGGGATCAACACGGTCTCGAGCCAGGCGATCGAGCGCGTCTCGTTGAGCGCGGGAGGGTCGGTGCCGGTCCACATCGAGATCGAGATGACCGACGCTGCCGGCGTCTACCAGGTCGACGAGCTGCTGAAGTCCAAACTCGACGGCTCCGGCCTCGACGAGTACGTCCGGATCGTCGCGCTCAACGCCCGCGAGGAGGGCAGCCTCGTCGAACGCCTCGAACTCTGAGACGGCTGCTCTCGCTGGCGACCGTCACTCGGTCGGCGTCGCCGGGTGGAGTGCGGTCGAGTACTGTCACTCACCCGAGCTGAAACTGTTAAATAGCCGGAGTGGAAATCGCGATCAGAGGCCAGACCGTGAGTGACAGGACGGAGACACCCAGCGATGGGCTCGGACGCGAGGAACCGGAGACGACCGACGGGCCGACGATCGACGAGAGGGAGTGGACGTTCGAGGTGAAGCCGGGCGAGCGCGTCAGCACGGCGCTGATAACGGCGGTCGCGGAGCTGACCGACCAGGATCCTCTGAGGATGGAACGGCCGCTCTACGAGGGCGTCGACGTGGACGCGCTCGACGCGCTCTTCTCCGGCTCCGGCTCCGAGGGCGTCGAGGAGGTCGTCTTCACCCTCGACTCCTACGAGGTCGTCGTTCACGCGGAGGGGACGATCTCGATCGTCGAGGACTGATCGGAGATAGGACGGTTTAACCCTCGTGCGTCCCTCGCTCGGAGCGTGAGCGAGTTCTTGCTCGTCGTCGGTATCGTAGTCGCCCTCTTCGTCGGGTACAACATCGGCGGGGCGACGACCGGCGTCTCCTTCGGTCCCGGCGTGGGCGCGAACGTCGTCTCCAAGGTCGGCGCCGCGCTCTTGATGTCGGTCTTCTTCTTTCTGGGCGGCTGGATCATCGGCCCCGCAGTCGTCGAGACGCTCGGGGAGGATCTCGTCCCGAGCACCGTCCTCACGCTCGAGACGGGGATCGTCGCGCTCTTTTTCATCGGGCTGGCGCTGTTCGTCGGCAACGTCTTCGGCGTGCCCGCCTCGACCTCGATGACCGCCGTCGGCGCCATCGCGGGTCTGGGCCTCGCGACCGGCACGCTCGACTGGGCGACGATGGGCCAGATCGTCGCCTGGTGGCTCGTCGCACCCGTCACGGCCTTCTGGGTCAGCGGCGTCATCGGGCGGTACTTCTACCCGACGATCAACCGGTGGGTCGCGATCGACACCGACGGGAAACGGCTCATCTCGATCGATCGCTCCGGGACGCTGCCGACGATCGACCTCGCGGACGGCGCCTCGCGGCGAGAGCTCTCGGGGTCGGCCGTCGTCATCGGGATCGGCTGTTACATGGCCTTCTCCTCGGGGGCGTCGAACGTGGCGAACGCGATCGCGCCCCTGGTCGGGAGCGGCTCGCTCACGATGAGCGCGGGCGTGCTCGTCGCCTGTCTCGCCGTGGCGATCGGGGCGTTCACGATCGCGAGACGGACCCTCGACACGATGGGTAACGACCTCACCGCGCTCCCGCTCACCGCCGCGGTGATCGTCATGGTCGTCTCCGCGACGATCGTCACGCTGCTCTCGGCGATCGGGATCCCCGTCCAGCTCGTGATCGTCTCGACGATGAGCATCGTCGGCCTCGGCTGGGGCAGAGCGTCGAGGACGACCACGGTCTCGGACGCGATGCGCGGCGAGCCCACGGCCACCTCCTTCGGCGCGCTCGCGGGCGACACGGAGGGCGAGGCGATGCCGCCGATCGGGGAGGAAGAGCCCGAGGACATGCCCACCTCCGCGGACCTGTTCGACCCATCGGCGTCCGCCCGTGTGATCGTCCTGCAGAACGTCGTCCCGATCATCGCGACGATCGGCGCGTTTCTCACCTTCCGGTTCGTGCCGGTGTTCGGGTTCTAGCCGGCCGTCGACCGTGGCGGGTGGACCCGACACGGTATCCACCTCCCGCGACCGATCGGTCAGTCCGATCCCTCGCTGTCCACTGGTCGTCGATCGAGGGGGCCTGTGGGAACCCCGTCGGAGATCCCCCGGTTTCATATCGGGTGGGATCCGACGGGGGACCGTCTACGATGCCCCGGGTTCACCGCGACCCGCCGTCGGTTGAATCCGAACGGGCCGGAGGGTTCGATCCGGTCGATCCGGCTCCGAGACGGGTCGAACCGGGGGTGTAGCCGCGACATCCACAGGGATAGCAACCATGGTACGAGACGCACTCGACGAAACCGATCGGGGCATCCTCCACCTGCTCCAGGAGGACGCCCGGACGATCACCACCGCCGAGATGGCCGACGCGATCGGCGTCTCGGCCAGCACCGTCCGCAACCGGATCGGCCGCCTCGAAGCCGACGGCGTGCTCCGAGGCTATCACCCCGAGATCGACTACGAACGAGCGGGTTACCAGCTCCACATGGTGTTCATCTGCTGTGCCCCGGTCGAGGAGCGAGCGGAGCTGGTGGCCGAGGCGATGGGGATCGAGGGGGTCGTGACGGTCCGCGAGATGCTGACCGGGTCCGCGAACGTCCACATCGAGGGGGTCGGCGCCGACTCGGAGATGGTCGACCGGATCAGCGCGCGGCTCACGAGGATCGGCCTCGAGATCGAGTCGACGGACGTCGTCAAGACGCTTCATCGACAGCCGTTCAACCACTTCGGGACCGAGCCGGTCGACGGCGAGTGAGCCACTCCCGGTGTGGAAATCGGAGCGAACCCCCACTATCCTGCGAATCGGACACTTCTAGGGGGTTCGGGACTCGGAATCGCTATTCTCCCCCCTGTCCTACGGAGGTGTGACGATGTGGATTACGCAGCGGAGGGACGGATGACGGTCGAGGACGACCGCTTGAAGGTCGCCGCGAAGTGCGCCGCCTGCACCGCGGTGTACGCCGCGTGGAAGCTCCGCGACGGGACGATCTCGCTCATCGGGATGGGCGGGGAGTGTACCTGTGGGGCGACGGAGTTCCGGGTCGTCGACGGATGAGTTCCGACCACACCCCCAAGGACCGCGACGAACTGTTCCAGGCGCTCGCCGACGACCGACGCCAGGCGGTCCTCGCCTGTCTCGCCGAGGTCGAGGGGACGCTCGCGCTGGCCGACCTCGCGAACGACGTCGTGGCCCGCGAGGGGGTCGAATCGCCGGCGAGCCCGCCGGACGCGGAAACCGAGACCGTCTACCTCTCGCTCTATCACCGCCACGTCCCGCACCTGGCCGACGCCGGCCTCGTCAGCTACGACCCCGAGCGCGAACTCGTCGGCCCCGGCCCCCGGTTCGACGACCTCGACTCGCTGCTCTCCGGGCCCGATGATACGGCTGCCGACGACGACTGATCCGGAACGTACGGGTAGTCGGTACGAGTATCGGGGGAGAGCAGTCGTTCTCGATGAACGCGAAGAGGAGGCTCCGTCCCGACGTACGTCTACCGACCTGCCTCGTCCAGCGCCGTCTCGCGCGCTCGCTCCCGGAGTTCGTCGGCCGAGCGGTCGACGTCTGCGAACTCCTCTCTGAGCGCGTCGAGCGGGTCGTCTGCAAGCGGGATGAGTTTGATTCCCGTCGTGGCGCTCGACGACGTAGTAGCGCTCGCCAAAGCGCTCTCGGATCTCTTTCGGGAGCGTGAGTCGCCCTCGCGAGTCGAGCGACGCTTTGGACACCTGGCGATGTTAGATGGGTAGGATCCAAAGCGTTCCGACGGAATCGTGTCCTGATTATCTAATCTTAACATCAAAATAATTTGTGTATTAATTTAAATTTATATTAATAAGAATATAGAAGTTTAAATCTTAAGATAAAAATTATGCGATTACGAGTTAGAGAATTCTAACTCAGTGCTCTTAATAATACTATCGCTGGGGTCGTGGACCAAAGTAACCGTCACTTCATCAGTAGCGGTTTCACCATCTACTTCCCACGAAGTCCCAGCGGATAGGATTTCCTCTCCATCTAATGCATCATCAATCGCAGTTCCGTCGACGATAAGGGACATCTCTCCTGGTTCAAGAGCATCACCTCCATCATGCGAAATGATTAGATTGTCAGTATCATCATCAACTTGAAAGCTTAGTTGAGCACTCGGTGCCGCGTTTACGTCATCCCCGAGTCCAAGCACGAACGTTCCGATCACTGCGGCGAGGATGACCGTGATCGCGACCATCAGGATGACCCCGATGACCGGCGAGACGGCGCGTTCCTCCTCCGCGAACAGGTTTCTGAGTGTCATGGTTCTTCTATGTCGTTGTGGCGCCGAGAGCGGTCGTCCGGACGGATCGTACTGGATTTCTGAATCCAGCTGATCGAGAGAAGCGACCCTCGCCTCTCCGAACCTACCCGTTTTTCTGATATACTCTCGCGCACTATTCACGTCCAACGGTGGCGAGACATATAATCTTTACGTAATTTTTAACACCTGAGTTAGTATGTTTAGCGGTCGGTTAGGACCGGCCGAGGGCGCGGAGAGCTGCCGATTCGGCCCGCCGAACGGGCTCGAAGGCGTCGGATCGCTTTCGTTGACGGTAACCGGACAGCCGCGCTCGGACCACCACCTATTTGGGACCGACGCTGGTAGGTAGCGCGTCGCAGTATGACGGTTCCGTCGCTCGTCCTGCAGGCGATGCCCCCCGTGACGACAGGGATGGTCGTCGTCTTCGCGATCATCGTCCTCGCGCTCGTACTGTTCGTCGTCGAGCCGGTGCCGATAGACATCATCGCGATCGGGCTGATCGTCGCGCTAGTGGTCTTCGAGCCCTGGACGGGGATCACGCCCGCCGACGGCCTCTCGGGTTTCTCGAGCACCGCGACGATCACGGTGCTCGCGATGTTCGTCCTGAGCGAGGGGGTGCGCCAGACGGGGGTAGTGAAACTCATCGGCGACCGGATCGTCGGGGTCACCGGAGACAGCCCGAGAAAGCAGCTCGCGGCGATCGTCGGCCTCTCGGGAAGCACCGCGGGGTTCATCAACAACACCCCGGTCGTCGCGATCATGATCCCGATGGCGACGGACATCGCCCGGCGGACGGGCACGTCCCCCTCGAGACTGCTGATGCCGCTCTCGTTCGCCTCGATGATGGGCGGGATGCTCACGCTGATCGGCACCTCGACGAACATCCTCGCGAGCGACGTCTCCGCGCGCCTGCTCGACCGCCCGTTCTCGATGTTCGAGTTCACCCTCCTGGGGTTCGTCGTGCTCGTCGTCGGGAGCGTCTACCTGCTCGTCGTCGCCCCCTACCTGATCCCCGAGCGGATCAAGGCCGAGGAGGAGCTCACCGAGGAGTTCGCGATGACCGAGTACCTCACCGAGGTGGTCGTCCGGGGTGACTCGCCGCTGGTCGGACGCACGGTCGAGGAAGCTCTCGGGGAACTCGACATGGACCTCGACATCGTGCAGGTGATCCGCCACGGCGAGCCGTTCATCGAGCCCCTGGCACGAAAAGAGGTCCAGGAGGGCGACGTGCTGATGGTCAGAACGGGGAGGGACGTCCTGATACGCCTGCTCGCCCGGCCGGGTCTCGACCTGCTCCCGACGACGATGCACGACGAGGACTTAGAGACCGGTGGCGAGGAGACCGCCCGCCAGCTCGCGGAGGTCGTGGTCACGCCCGACGCCTCCATCGTCGGGGCGACGCTCGACGAGATCAACTTCGGCGACCGTTACGACGCGACCGTGCTCGCGATCCGCCGCGGCGGCGCGATCCGCCGCGAGCGGATGGGCCAGCGCCCGCTGCGCGGCGGCGACACGCTCCTCTTGCAGGCGACCGAGGACACCGTCACCCGGCTGGACCGCCGCCGCGAGTTCGTCGTCGTCGAGGCGCTCACCCGGACCCAGTACCGGACCGGAAAGCTCCCGATCGCGATCGGGATCATCGCGGGCGTCGTCGCCGTCGCCGCCCTCGACATCTACCCGATCGTCATCAGCGCGCTCGCGGGGATCGTCGCGATGGTCGCGACCGGCTGCGTGCGCCCCTCGGAGGTCTACGACGCCGTCGACTGGAACGTCATCTTCCTCCTCGCAGGCGTGATCCCGCTCGGGATCGCCCTGGAGGGGACCGGCGGCGCGGCGCTGATCGCCGCGGGCGTCGTCCAGAGCGCCGAACTGTTCTCCCCGATCGTCGTGCTGGGGATCTTCTACCTCGTGACGGCGCTGCTCACCAACGTCATCAGCAACAACGCGAGCGTCGTGCTCATGATCCCGGTCGCCGTCGACGCGGCCGCACAGATCGACGCCAACGCCTTCGCGTTCGTGCTCGCGGTCACCTTCGCCGCCTCGACCGCGTTCATGACGCCCGTCGGTTACCAGACGAACCTGATGGTCTACGCCCCCGGCGGCTACACGTTCGCCGACTTCTTCCGCGTCGGTGCGCCGCTCCAGCTGCTGCTCGCGGTCGTCACCACCCTCGGGATCGCCTTCTTCTGGGGGCTCTAGCTAGGAGCGGACGACGAGCACGGAGCTCTCGGCCCTCCTCACCACGCGTTCGGCGACGCTTCCCACGAAGAACCGATCCAGGCCGCTTCGGCCCCTGTTCCCGACGACGAGCAGATCGATCCCGTTCTCGCTCGCGTAGTCGAGGATCTCGGCCGCCGGCGCTCCCGTCCTGACGGCGGTGGTCACTCCGACGCCCGCCTCTGCCGCCTCGCGCTCGGCGACGCGGACGGCGCGGTTCGCGATCTGTCGGTAGGTCTCCTCGGTGGCCGCCGACCTGGCGAGACGTTCGTCCGCGACCGAGAGGGCGTGGAGCTCCGCCTCGAACCGTCGGGCGATCTCGACCGCCTGCCTGACCGCTCGTTCGGCGTCGGTGCTCCCGTCGGTCGCGACGAGCACGCTGTCGTACATGGTGTGAGAGACGAGCCCACACCCGAAGTCGGTTGCGGGGATCGATCGAGACCGGTCAGCGAACGACCGTCACCGGCGCCGGCGACCGCCGGACCACGCGTTCGGCGACGCTCCCGAGGAGGACACGGGAGGCGCCGGTGCGCCCGTGGCTCCCCACTACGACGTGGTCGACGTCGTGGTCGGTCGCGTAGTCGACGATCGCCCTGTGGGGTCTGCCGGTCGCGACCGCGGTCTCGAACGTCGCCCCGAGGTGGGTCGTTCGCTCCCTCGCGTCCCGGAACAGCCGTTCGGCCCGCTCGCGGGCGCGCTCGAACGCCTCCGGCGAGTTGAGCCACTCGTAGCCCCCGCCGAGTTCACGGAACCGAAACGGCTCGATCACGTGCAGCGCGATCACCTCCCCCGCCGGGAAGGTCGAGAGCGCGAACTCAAGCGCCTTCGCCGCCGGCTCCGAGTCGTCGAGTCCGACGAGGATACGGTCGGTCATGCCGTCCGTAGACCGTGTGACGACTTACCACCGTCGTCGCACCGGCCTCGATCGCGACGAGGGAAGGGAAGAGAATCAACCGGCCAGCCACCCGCTCGTGTCGCGGGGTTCGTCACGACTTCGTTTCATCTCAAAATGTATCAGTAAGATATAAATCGTCGACCGCCGAACGGGTTCGAAATGCGAAACGATGGAAGGAGCGAGCTTCGGTCGCTCGCGACGGTCGTGGCGGTCTGTCTCCTCGTCGCCGTCGCCGGGTGTGCCGGGATGGGCGTGGACGACGATGCCGATGGGATCGGCGCCGACGCGGCCGACGACGAGGTCGCAGAGGAGGGCGAGACGGACACGGACGATCCCGATACCGATGCAGAGGACGCCGACGACGCGGACGACTCGGCGGACGACGATGCCGACTTCGACCGGTTCGAGGACGACGACCACTCCGAGGACGCAGACGGGGACGACGAGTCCGCCGCCGACGATCGGACCGACGACGACGGGGCAGAAGCGACGGACGGCCCCGACGACGAGGCAGAGACACCGACCGAGACGGACGACGATTTCACTGACTCGGACGAGTCGAATGACGTTGCGGACGAGGGCGACGACGTAGCGGACGACGACACCAGCGACGACGGCGCGCTAGACGATTCCGACGAGGGTACCTCCGACGACGAGCTGGCCGACGAGGACCAGACAGACGACGCTGACGACACCGCTGGAGCGGGCGACGATGCCGGCGACGCCGACGAGGACGGGCCGGACGATCTGGACACCGTGACGACCGAGGTCGAGACGATCGACGTCGACCAGGGGAGCGCGGTCGAGGCGGTCGTCAGCGGCGAGCGTCACGAGGACGCCCCGAACGGAGAGCCGGTGACGTTCGAGGTCACGACCGATCCGGAGTCGTGGCCGGCCGAGGTGGACGTCTCGCCGGGGACCTACGACGTCGAGATAGAGTCCGAGGGGTACATCGACGAGACGCTGGAGGCCGTCGCGCTCGAGGACGAAGGACCGGGGATCTACGCCGAGCTATACCACGACCTCGACGACGTCGAGATCGAGTTCCTCGTCGAGGACGAGGGGGGAGAACCGATCGAGGGTGCCGAGGTCAGCCTGATGCGGATCTACCCCTCCCAGCCGGACGACGAACAGCTCCCGACCGCGACCACAGACGCCGACGGGACGGCGACGGCCACGATGGCCGAAGGGGGGATCGACGTCGGGGTGGAGGCAGACGGCTACTACGTCGGTGGGACGTTCGTCGAGACGTGGGAGGACACCTTGGAGACGATCATCCTCGAATCCGAGGACGGGAACGACGGGAGCGAGGACGAACCCGTTACCGACGACGGGGCCGAGGACGGGGCTGACGAAGACGACGACAGCGACGACTCCGCCGACGACGGCTGAACAACGCCAGCGGTGCCGAAGTAGTTTAGTCCCGACACCTCGAACCCCGGCCATGTACGTCCTCGTTCCGGTCGACAGTTCCGATAGCTCCCTCTCGGCGCTCCGGTTCGGCGCGGCGCTCGCGAACCGCTTCGAGGGCGACCTCGACGTGGTTCACTACGCTCGGGAACGGACCGACGCGACCGACGAGCTCGTAGAGCGTGCCGGGGAGATCTGTCGGGAGGCGGGGCTCTCGGTCGAGCCGGAGCTTCGGCTCACCGAGGACGTGGGCAAGTCCAACGCCGGGGGCAAGGTCGGAGAGCGGATCATCGCCCTCGCCGAGGAGCGCGGCTACGACCACCTCGTGATGGGGCGGAACACGAGTGGCCGGTTCGAACGGTTCGTCGTCGGTAGCGCATCGGAGACCGTCGTCACCGAGAGCGACCTGCCCGTGACGCTCGTTCCCTGACCCGCGGCGCACACGCACGCTCCGGGCTTTTCCGCCGGCCCGATGAACGACTTCTATGACCGACGGGAACCGACGGCGATCGCTGTTGCTGTGGGGCGGCATCGTCGGTTTCGGACTCGGAGCGACCGTCGACGTGCTCGTCTTCCACCTGATCTTCCAGACACACCACCTGCTCTCGGGGCTGATCGACCCCTACGCGATCGACGGTCTCCGGACGAACGTGATGTTCGACGGGCTGTTCACCCTCGGGATGCTCACGCTCGCGCTCGTGGGCGCTGCGATGCTCTGGCGGCTGGCGAACGGCACCCGTGAGAAACTCCCCTCGACGTACCTCGTGGGGTCGATCCTCGTCGGCGCCGGCGTCTTCAACGTCTTCGACGGCGTCGTGAACCACTACCTCCTCGGTCTCCACAACGTCGTCCACGGCACCGAGGCGTGGAACCCACACTGGCTCGTCGTGAGCGTACTGTTGCTCGGTGCGGGCATCCTCGTCCTCCGGCTGGCGGAGTAGGCTCAGTGATCGAATCGTACCGGATCCATGTCGAGGAACGCCGTCTCGTAGCCCTCGTGCCGCGCGAGCTGCGGCGGTGCGTCGACCGCGATCCGTACCTCGTTTCCCCGACCGACCCCGGGCATCTCGGCGCCGTAGTGGACCCCCAACTCGGGGCCGACCGCCTCCGGGAGCGGGCCGTCGAACCGGACATCGTCGCCGTCGCGTACCCGCGCCGAGAGCGCCAGCGTCGGCAGCGGATAGGCGTTGTGTGGCGTCCGCGGCGAGACCGCGAGGTAGCTCCCCGGCCCGTCCGTCGACGACCCCCCGATCACCGTCGCCGCGACGCGTGCGTCGCCGCTCTCGGCGACACCCAGCACCTCGCCCGGCAGCGAGGAGGGAGAGGCGAGACGCTCGGGCGACGGTTCGTGCTCCGTCCCATCCCCGCGATCGCCGTGCCCGCCCTCGTCGTGATCGTCGCGATGGTCGTGCTCTCCGTCGGCCTCGGTCCCCTCTACCCCGTCACCGTGACCGTGATCGTCGTGCTCCATCGGTGGTAGCGCGCCGGGTCGTCCTCGCCGGTCGACGTCGATCAGCACGCACTCCAGGTCGTCGATCTCCCCCTCCGAGAACTCGATCCCCACGTCGAGTGTCTGCCGGTCCGCGAACCGACCAGCAAACGTCCCGACGCGACTGGCCGCGACCGGATCGACGCCGATCCGCGCCGAGTAGCTCCCGTCCTCCGGGAGCGAGAACGTATCGCCGTAGTGAAATCCCATCCGCTGGGAGAGCATCGGCCAGAGCACCCGTTCCTCGACCGTCTCCCCCTCCCGGGAGAGCGCGAGCGAGACGTTCGACGGGATCACCCGTCCCGTCTCCCGGTCCCGCACGTCCACCATCAGGTGTACGGAGTCGCTCGTGTAGACGTTCGCCTGGTTCGCCTCGGTACCGGTGACGGTGAAGAAGGGGTGGGGAACGGTCGCCGAGAGCGAGAGGAGGTACTCGTCGGTCTCCCCCACCGCGTAGGTGAGCATACCGTCGTACTTCGCGGGGAGGTAGACCACGTCCGGGCGGTTCACGACGAGTTCGCGCCAGGTCGCCTCGTGACCGAGGCGATCGAGACGGCCCGGGAGGGCGAGACCGCCGGCTCCGACGAGCACTCCCAGCAGTTCCCGGCGTCGCATCGCTCGGACGGACGGCTCGAGAGCGGGTAGGAGTCATGCCTGCAGGCCGGGTCACTCCTCGACTGAACACCGACCGACGGCACACCGACAGTCCCCGATACAGTAGGTGGTCCCGGATCCACCGACGTCGACACCCATCCCCGCGAGCGTGGCGACGAACCGGCCGACGACGTCCGACTCCGGCCGGCCGTGTCGTGCCGTCGCGCCGTAGGGTGCCGAGCCGACCTCGATCCGGTCGATCAGCCCCCGATCCCGGATCACCGCTACCTCGTCCGCCGACTGCACCGGGACGTACAGCTTCTCCAGGGTCGGGTCCCACGTCCCGGCGTACGCGGAGCCACCGAGGTCGATCCGGTCGACGACCGCGAGCTCCTCCACGTCGATCACCGTCACGTCCTCGGTGTCGGGGGTGAAGACGTAGAGCGTCTGCCCACCCGCGTCGAACTCGCTGGTGATCGTCCCGCCGCCGAGGCCGTCGTCCTCGGTGAGCCTGACGAGCTCCTCCGGCTCCGTCGGATCGGAGACGTCCCAGATCCCCTGCGTGCCGTGGTCGCCCTCCAGGTGCTCGATCGAGAGGTACTCCCCGTCCCACGAGGCGGTCCCCATGTACGGCGCGGACGCCGTCACGCCCTCCAGAACCGGATCCACGTCGATCTGCGCGGCGACCTCGAACGCCTCGACGTCAATCACGGTGAGCGTGTCCGCGAAGAGGTCCGGGACGTAGGCGTACTCCCCCTCGGGTCCGATCGAGACGTCGCAGGGACCCGCTTCGTCGCGGTCGATCTCGCCGGTCAGCTCACCGAAACTCTCCGAGCCCGGATCCGCGTCGATGCGGTACTGCGCGTGCGTCGGCTCGCGTGCGCTCACGACGAGGTGTCGCCCGTCGGGGGTCACCTCCTGCCAGTTCGAGTCCGACCCCGTCGCGACCTCGACGGCGAGGTCGAGCGAAGCCGGATCGTAGCCCCGGACGCCGCCCTCGACGTTGAGCCAGAGTGTCTCGATCTCCCGTACCGTCGTCGCGTACTGGTTCGCCGGGAACGACGACGTCGCTCCGAGATGCGTCGTCTCGACCAGGGTGTCGGTCGCCGGGTCGATCAGGCTCACCGTCATCTCGCCCGTGTTGAAGACGTAGACCGTCGTCTCCTCGTGCTCCTCGTCGTCCCCGTCGTCCCCGTCGTCCGATTCCTCCTCCACCCCCGTCTCGGCGTCGTCCACACTGGCTGGCCCGTCGTCCTCGTCGGCAGGCGACCCCGTCGCCTCCGGCTCCGGCGTGGGCGTGGGCTCGTCGGGCTCCTCGCTACAGCCGGCGCTCGCCACGGCGCCGGCGGTCGCGCTCGCTGCGGCCGATCCCCGAAGGAAGCGGCGGCGGGAGACGTCCCTCGGTCCGTCGCGCTTTCGAGGCCGGAGACGGTCGGGAAGCCGGTCGGGGATGGGGTCGGTCATACACTTAGGGAGAGCGCCAGCTACCTTAACCGACTGTGGCTGTGTGCCGGTCTCACCCAGCTACCGGGAGGGCACGGATCGATCGGACTCGTTCGACGATCATCCGGATCGGGGCCGCTCGCGCTCTCGCAACACACAGTACGCTGCGGTTCCCTTGGGGAGACATGACAGACACCGAGACACCCGCCGAGGGTGAACGGAGAGAGCGTTCTCCCTCCTGGTTCGACCTCGTCGACGCCTTCATCGACGAGAGCGTCGAGCGCGACGAGGTCGTCGAACTCACAGTCGAGGACCTCCGCGTCGAGGTCCCGCTGGCCTTCGGGGAGGACTCGCCGGTGGCGAACTGGCGCTTCGACGGCACCGTCAGAGTCAGCACCGACGGCCCGAGCGCCCCGCTTCTGGAGTGGCTGCGCTGGTGGTACCGGCAGTCCCGGGAGGAGTGATTACAGCGACTCTCGCTCCGTCTCGCGCGAGGCTCCGGATCCCGGCTCCGTCCCCGTCCGGTCGTCGCCCCACACCGATCTCGCCGCCGTCTCGCAGAGCCTCGCGACCGGCGAGTCGCCGCCGAACTCGGGGCGCACCAGCAGGACCATCGTCGTGACGCCGAGCGCCAGCCCCACCGTTCCGGCGACGAACCCCGAGACGAGCGCCTCCTCGCCGACGCCCCAGACCGAACTCCCGAACAGCGTCGAGGTGAACCCCGAGACGAAGAGGATCACCCCGACGGCCGAGAGCCACGAACTCCACTCCGAACCCCCCGAGCGCGTCGCCTCGTAGAGCACGGTGACGAGCGCCGCCCCCGCGACGAACTCGAAGAGAAGACGGTGAGCAGGAACTCGTTCGCAGAGAGCGCGGGGGCGACGTTCGAGAGCGTCCCGTCGAGGAGGGCGACTGCTGCCGGTCGCTCCGCGAGGACCCCGAACGTGGCGTCGAACATGCTGACCCCTATTCAATGGCCCTCCTCGGAAATAGGCGTTTCTCCGCTGACACAGGCTCTCCTCAGCCCCGGTCACCGGCCGACAGCGGTCGACCGGCGTGGATCACGAACTCGCCCTCGGCGGCGACGCGCAGGAGCGCCCGCCGCCCGAGGTTCAGCGCTCGAAGGCGGTCGGCACGGGGATGGTCGCCGAGCGAGAACCGAGCCGCCCCGCCGAGCGGCCAGACACCTACCTCACCCGAGAGCGTGAGTCGCTCTCGTAGCAAAAGACCCTCTCTCACGGTGTAGCTCGCCACGGACTCGCGTCGCGGCAGGGTCCTCGGGCGGTCGATCTCGATCGTGACGAGACGCTCGTCTCCCACGTCGACGGTCGTCCGACGTCGACTCCCGCTCCGTTCGTGGGTGATCTCGGCGACCTCCTTCGGGTAGCCCCATGGCTCGATCCCGAGCGCCCGCGCCGACTCCGAGGTCACCGGGAGGTACCAGACGTAGCCACCGATCTCGTGGAGGAACGCCGACGGTGAGGGGAGGAGTCCGACTCCCTCGGGAACCGCCGGAACGAGGACGCCGAACTCGTCGTAAGGTTCGATCTCCCCACGTCGACCGACCCGGTGGTACTCGACGCAGAGGAACGTCACCGCGGCGCGACCGGGTGCCGTCCGAACCGGAACGAGGTCGTCCGGGAGCAGGTCCACGACTCCCTCCCGATCGGCCGAGAAGACCGCGCCCGTGATCGTCGCCTCGGTCGAGAGCGGCAAGTCGACCGTCTGTCCGGTCGAGAGAGCGATCGAATCGCCGTCTCCTGGCCCGGAATCGGTTCCGTCCATCGTGTCCGACAGTAGGCGGAGAGCGCGGATAAACGTACAATGAGGAGCCGTCGCTCGCAGGTTTTTCGGCAGAATGCACCGGCCGTGTTCGTCCTCGCCGGCTGCCCCGTTATCGCACTCGCCGCCTGGACCGAGAGTCGCGTTGTTCCGTACGTGGTTCACACCCACCCGTCCGGTACGTGGAAGACCCGACCCGCCAGTTCCTCGGGTCCGACGAACCGCTCAATCCGCTGGATCGCCGTCACGACTTCCCGCGGCCGTGCGCGCTGGTCGTCAAGGAAGAAGATGCCCGGGTGTGTGTCGAACGCGAAGAAGTCGTCGTCGTTCGTCAGCAGGAGGCGATCCGCTTCCCGGCAGTACGAGACGATCTCTCCGCTTCGAACCCGAGTTCGAGTCGGCCCTGAACGCGTTCGACGTCGTACCCCTCCTGGCGGAGGAGTTCGAACACCGACCGCTTGACGTTCTCGTCGCAGAGTAGCCTCATACCGTTTCGGAGAACGAATCCGGCGACGGCCCCTGCTCGCGACTCTCCTTGATCCGGGCGGTCCGTCGTTCGCGCCACTCGGTCATCTCCTCGATGTTGTCGTAGTAGTACGTGAGCGCGCGATAGACGTCGGCGAGTTCGAGATCGAACTCCGTCGCGACGTTCTCCGGGTCCATTCCATCTTCGTGAACCCACTCGGAGACCTGAAGGACGCTGATCCGGTGGCCGTCGAGCCGTGGCTGTCCCCCCATCACCCCCCTCGTCGCTTACGACCTCGGTCATAGTACCCCGTTACTCATGAGGCGACATAAACCGTCTCGCTCACTGCTGACTCATCGCCCTTGAGTCGATTCGCCGCGAAAATGCACCGGCCGGGATTCGAACCGGAGCACGACGGTCCCGCCCGTCTCGCTCTGCTCGCCTCGCGGGCTGCGACGTGCAGGGCTCGAATCCCTCCGTGCTGCATTCGCCTCGCCTGACCGTGCTCGCGAGTTCGGCTCGGCAGAATGCACCGGCCGGGATTCGAACCCGGGCCATGAGCTTGGAAGGCTCAGGTCCTACCACTAGACCACCGGTGCGCACTCTCCGTACCCCGTGGCTCGTTAAGACCCTTACCCTTCGCGAGCGACCTGTATTAAATAGGGCCACACCCTCGGTCCACCCGATGGTCGATCCGAGACGCACGACGGCGTACTGTGGATTTCTCGCCCCGACGATCGGCATCGCCTCGGTCCTCCTCGCCACCCTGCTCGCCCCACCCGAGACGTTCACGTGGAGCGAGCGGGCGCTCTCGGATCTCGGACGGCTCGGCGCGGAGACGTTCTGGCTGTTCAACGGCGGCCTGCTCGTCGCCGCTCTCCTCGCGCTCCCGTTCACCTGGCGGCTCGTCGTCGACGCGCGGAACACGCTCGAACGCGTCGGTGGGCTCTGTTTCGGACTCTCGGCTGTGGGGATGGGTCTCGTCGGGGTCTTCTTCCTCGATCACACCGCCGTCTACCTCGATACCGACCTCCACGCCCCCGCCGCGCTGTTGCTCTTCGGGATGGCCCCCGTCACCACCGCGCTCTACGGTGCCGGATCGTATCTCGCGGGCGACCACCGGTGGGGCGGGTTCAGCGTCGTGCTCGGACTCCTCCACGTCCTCACGTGGGCCGTCTGGATCGGCTACGTCACACGGGTCGCGACCGCTCCGACCAGCTGGTTCGCGCTCCAGGAGATGATCGTCGTCGCCCTGTTCGCCCTCTGGACGGTGCTGGCCGCCCGACGCTCGCTCGGAACCTACTCCTCTCCGCGTACGACAGCGTAACAGTTCCCGCTCGAGACCTCGCTCTCGATCACCGAGAGCTCACTCTCTGCGAGGTCGGTCTCGAACTCCCCGGGATCGTAGATGTGGTAGTAGCGGGTGACCGTCTCGCCGCCGGGAAGCGTCCAGTCGACGGTCGTGTCGAACCCCTCGCTCGCGTCGAACCGGTCGTGGTCGGTGCTCCACGCGCTCACGAGCGCTCTCCCTTCCGACCCGAGCACCCTGGCGAGCTCCGAGAGGCTCGCCACGCGCACGTCGCGGGGAGCGAGGTGGTGCAGCGTGGCCACGTAGAGTCCCAGGTCGACGACCCCGGAACGGATCGGGAGCGCCGCGGCGTCGGCCTGCACCCACTCCACACCGCTCGCGAACCCTCGCTCTCTCCCCCTCTCTTTCGCCTCCCCCAGCAACCCCTCGCTCACGTCGATTCCCGTCACCTCGAAGCCGTGCTCGCAGAGGAGTTCGGCGTGTCTCCCGTTCCCACAGCCGAGGTCCAGCGCGCGGGATCCCGGCGCCTCGCTCCCCCGATCGCGGACGAACGACTCGACCTCGGGCCAGGCGTACTCCCGGGTCTTCGCGAAGTGCGCGGCGATCCGGTCGTACGTCTCGCGGACCGACTTCCCACGCTGATCGCGCTCCATGCACGACCCTCGGGCGAGGGAGTGATAAGCGCCGTGTCGCGTCTTCCTTGCGCGCGAGAACCGGCCGTGTGGACTGTGAGGCCGTCGCGTGCGAGCGATGCTGATACCGGACCCGGCTGCCGAGGAGAGAAGGGCTTTACCCGTCCGACTACTACGAATCGAAAGTCGTCGTGTCACGCCTCCCGAACCCCTTCCGGCTCTTCGTCCTGTGGATCGGTCTCGCGCTCTCGCGGTTGGGCCTCATCGATCCCGAGCGGGCGCGCCGGACGACGGACCTGGCGTGGCCACGCATCGTCACCGGCATCGCCCGAATGTCGAAGAACGCGGTCGACGTCGCCATGGTCGGCGTCGCCGTCGGCATCAGCGCGACGGCCGGGGTCGGCCTCGCCGGGCCGTTCTACGGGCTGGCGTTCTCCGTCGGCGGCGGGGTCGCCGGCGGCACCATCGCGCTCGTCAGCCAGCGCTACGGCGCCGACGCCTACGAGGAGCTCGGCGTCGCCGTCCGGTCGAGCACCCTCCTCGTGGTCCTCCTCACCCTCCCGATCACTGCCGTCTTCTGGACGTTCCCTGAACAACTCATCTCGCTGCTCAACGACAACCCCGTCGTAGTAGACCAGGGAGCGACCTACCTCAAGATCGTCGGCCTCGGCGTCCCGTTCGCGGGACTGAACCTGATCGGGAGCCGGGTGCTCGTCGGCTGTAACGACGCCTACATCGCGATGGTCGTCAGGGGAGGCGGCGCACTCGCGAACATCGTGATCAACGCGGTGCTCATCTTCGGACTCGGCTTCGGCGTCGCGGGCGCGGCGGCCGGGACCGTCCTCGCGAACGTCGCGGTGACCGCGACGTTCGCGCTCGGCCTCGCCTACGGTCGGTTCCCCGGGATCGGAGCGTTCCCCGTCAGGATCGACCCGTTCGGCACCTACGTCGACGGGGAGACGATCCGCGCGCTCGTGACGATCGGCCTGCCGGTGCTGGGGCGCAACACCGTCTGGACGGTCGCGGAGTTCCCGATGCTGTTCATCCTGGGGATCTTCGGCGAGGAGGTGCTCGCCGCGTTCGTCATCGCCCGGCGGATCTGGGGGGTCATGAACACGCCCGGCTGGGGCTTCGGCCTCGCCGCCTCGAGCCTCGTCGGCCAGGAACTCGGCGTCGGCCGCGAGACGAGTGCGGAGCGCTACGGACGCGAGATCGTCCGGTTCGCGGTGGCGATCTACCTCGTCTCCGCGCTCGTGATCTTCGTCTTCTCCGAGCCGATCGTCGGCCTGTTCGTCGGCGAGTCCGGCGAGGCGTCGATCCCGATCGCCGTCTCGCTCGTCCACGCGGCCTGCATCGCCGTCGTCTTCCAGGGCGTCGCGGGGGGTGCCTCGGGGGCGCTCGACGCGAGCGGCGACACCCGCTGGCCCTTCTACAGCCAGTTCCTCGGGATGTTCGTCGTCGCGATACCGCTCGCCTACGTCGGTGCGACGACCTCGCTCGGGCTGTGGGGGCTCTACCTCGCGTTCGTCGCCGAGACGAGCGTCCCCGCGGCGATCAACTACTGGCGCTTTCACACCGGGAAGTGGAAGGCGATCAGCCGGACCTACCGTCCCGGAACACCCGCCGACGATTAGCCGCGGGCGTTACGTTCATGCCACCCCGGCCCATACCGCCGGATGACGGAGACCAGATGAGACGTGAGCAGTTCACCCTCGACGTTCGCGGGATCGACTGGGTCGAACACGACGGTGATCCCGAAACGCCGACGGTAACGATCGAGTTCGACGGGCCGGGCGAGCTCCTCGACGAGCGGCTGGTCGGTCCCGACGGCGACCTCCTGAACGCCCGCGGGACCGACGTCGCGTTTCGACTTCGATCGGAGGAAAGCGGCGTCGTGAGCGTCACGGACCGGCTCACGGGCGACTTCGTCTTCGAGCTGAACGCGGATGCGGAGGACGTCTTCCGGTTCGTCCGCGCCGCCCGTGCCTACGGCGAGGAGTCGGGCGTCGACGACGGGAAGTTCCGCGTCCACCTCCTCGTCGACGGGGAGGAGCTGGTCACCTACGAGAAGTCCACCTTCCTCGTCTACGACAGCGAGGGGACCCTGCTGAGAGAGCGGAGCCTGATCCCGAGCGGCGTCGAGCTCTGATAGGGACCGTCGTCGGTACTGCGATCGATCGGACGAGTCCGCGATCGCTCGTATCGGGTAACGCGACCCGTGCGAACCGACCGGAACTATACTCCCCGGCCACGAACCCGGGTCCGATGGACCTGTTCGGAACCGCCGGTATCCGTGGCGACACGAGGACACGAGTGACGCCCGAGCTCGCGCTCTCGGTCGGCCGAGCGGCCGGCCTCGACGGGGACGAGTTCGTCGTCGGTCGCGACGGTCGCGAGACGGGTGGTGCGCTCGCAGCCGCGCTCGAAGCGGGGCTCACGAGCGCCGGTGCCAGCGTCCGCCGTCTCGGCGTCGTCCCGACGCCGGCGGTCGCCTTCGCCGCCCGTGACTGTCGCGGCGCCATGCTCACCGCGAGCCACAACCCGCCAACCGACAACGGTATCAAACTGTTCAGCGAGGGCGTCGAGTACGACCGCGAGGCCGAACGCCGTATCGAATCGCGCGTCGCGAAGGGCGTCGACGCCGAGAGCTGGGACCGTTGGGGTACGGTCGAAGAGTGGGACGTCCTCCCGCGCTACCGCGAGGCGGTGGCAGCCTACGCGGAGGGTCTTGGCTCGGAGCCGGTCGGTCTTCGCGTTGCGGTCGACTGCGGCAACGGCGTCGCCGGGCTCGCCACGCCACAGGTACTCCGCGAGCTCGGCGCGTCGGTCGTCACCCTGAACGCACAGGTCGACGGCCACTTCCCCGGCCGCCCGAGCAAACCCACCGAGGAGACGCTCTCGGACCTCGGCGCGCTCGTCGCGAATACGGGTACCGAACTGGGGATCGGCCACGACGGCGACGCCGACCGGATCGTGATCCTCGATAGCCACGGGAGAATCGTCCACGAGGACACCGTGCTCGCGATCCTCGCCGAGCACTACACCCGCCACGCCACCGCCGCCGATCCGGTCGTCGTCACGACGCCGAACGCCTCCGCGCGGATCGACGAGCGCGTCGAGACGGCCGGCGGGCGCACCGAACGCGTCAGGCTCGGGGCGCTCCACGAGGGGATCGCCCGGGTCTACGAGGGGGGCGGTGAGGAGACGGAGGTCGTCTTCGCGGCCGAGCCGTGGAAGCACATCCACACCGCGTTCGGGGGGTGGATCGACGGTGTCGCGAGCGCGGCGGTCCTCGTCCGACTGGTCGCCGACGCGGGTGGACTCGGCGCGCTCCGGGAGCCGATCACCGAGCGACCGTACCGGAAGGTCGCCGTCGCCTGCCCGGACGAACGGAAGGAGGCGGTGATGGAGTCGCTGGAGGGATCGCTCCCCGACACGTTCCCGGAGGCGAGCGTCGACACCGATTACGGCGTCCGGCTGGAGTGGCCCGACGCCGCCTGGATACTCGTCAGGCCGAGCGGGACCGAGCCGTACGTCCGGCTCTACGCGGAATCGGAGGACGTCGACGCCCTGATCGCCGACGCACGCGCGGCCATCGAGCGGGAGGTCGGCGAATGAGTCCTCGGGAGCTCATCGAAGCCGCCCGAGAGATCCAGACGCGTGCGCACGTCCCCTATTCGAACTACCGGGTCGGCGCGGCGCTCGAAACCGAGGACGGGGAGGTGTTCGTCGGCTGTAACATAGAGAACGCGAACTACTCGAACAGCCTCCACGCCGAGGAGGTCGCCGTCGCGGAGGCGGTGAAGGAGGGCCACCGGGAGTTCTCCAGACTGGCGGTCTCGTCGGACCGCCGCGACGGCGTCACGCCCTGTGGGATGTGCAGACAGACGCTCTCGGAGTTCTGTGAGCCGGATCTGGTCGTGCTCTGTGACGAGGGCGAGTCGATCAGGAAGTACACGCTCGGGGAGCTGTTGCCCGATACGATCACCGAGGAGATGTTGCGGTAAGGCTCACTCGTCTTTCTGCGTCGCCCCGACCGGCGAGGAGAGGCTATTTCAGCCCGCTCGGAGTTGTCGTACCCATGACGGAGACGCGAGACAGCGAGGACCCCAACGAGGAACTCCAGTACCACATCGAGGTCGGTTCGGAGGACGTCGCCCCCTCGGTGCTGCTCCCCGGAAACCCGGAGCGCGTCGAGAAGGTAGTCGATCTGTGGGACTCCTGGGACGAAAAGGCGTATCACCGGGAGTACCGGACGGCTACTGGTCGGTACAGAAAAACGCCGATCTCGGTGACCTCGACCGGGATCGGCAGCCCCTCGGCGGCGATCGCCGTCGAGGAGCTCGCACGGGTCGGTACGGAGACGTTCATCCGGGTCGGATCGTGCGGCGCGATCCAGGAGGGGATGGCCGTGGGCGATCTGGTGATCACCACCGGTGCGGTCCGTCAGGAGGGGACCAGCGCGGAGTACGTGCGGGAGGACTACCCCGCGACCGCCGACTACGAGGTCGTCTGTGCGCTCGTCGCCGCGGCCGAGGAACTGGGCTACGACTACCACACCGGGCTGACGATGAGCGCCGACAGCTTCTACGCCGGCCAGGGCCGACCCGGGTTCGAAGGGTTTCGGGCCGCGGGGAGCGAGGCGCTGATCGACGCGCTGCAGGAGGCGAACGTGAAGAACGTGGAGATGGAGGCGAGTTCGATCCTGACGCTCGCGAACGTCTACGGCCTCCGGGCGGGGGCGGTCTGTACGGTCTACGCCAACCGAGTGACCGGAGAGTTCCGAACCGAGGGCGAGCGGAAGGCGGCGAAGACGGCGAGCCTCGCGGTACACTACCTGGAGCGGATGGACGAGGTGAAGGCGGAGGCCGGTGCCGAGCGGTGGCACGCGGGGCTGACGCTGTAACTATTTTAGCCCGCGAGTGCGAATTCACTCCGACGACTTCCGACGAACGATGCACCCGCGAGCGCCGTCGGCGCTCGCGGATTTTTTGGTGCAGATTCTTGCGGCAGCGCGAGAGCGGAGCTCTCGCGAGCCGCGCGAACGAGCACGAAGCGCCCGTGAGCAGCCGAGCGGTGCGCGATGCGCACCCGAGCCGGAAAACGGTGCGCGGTGAAACGGCGTCCGTCAGTCGTACTCCTCGTAGGCGAGGTTCATGATCCACTGCGAGAAGGCGTCGCTCTGGGGGTCTGCCTCCTCCTCGCCGATGAAGGGCGAGAGCATGTCGCCGGCCATCAGCAGCGAGAACTCCAGGTCGCGGGCGGCGGGCGAGAGCAGGTAGGTGTTGTGGCCGTTGTAGACGGTCTCGGTCCGCTCGATCAGGCCGGTCTCGGCGAGCTTCTCGACGATTCGACTCCCCTTCCGCGAGGAGACGTCGAGTTCCTTCCAGAAGTCGCTCTGGTGGATCCCGCCGCTCTCGCGAACCAGTTCGAGCCCGGCGCGCTCGTCCTCCGACAGCTCCGCCTCGATGTCGGCCACGCTCATACCCGAAGCAGTCGCCGAGGGCATTTAACCGTGACCGTCTCAGCGCGAGGCGTACTCGGTCTCACACGGCGGCCCGGGGGCGAATCGCCAGTCTGCGTTTCCCTCACGGTCTACTCGTACGAGCGAGGACGATCGGGTGCCGTACTCCTCGCCGTGGACGCAGGTCCCGAGGTCGTGGTCGACGAGGACCGATCGAACCCGGACGAGCCACTCCTCGGTGCTCTCGCCGTTCCGCGGTTCGACGAGTTTCTCGACGCCACGGCGCTTTCGCTCGACGCCCGGCTGGCCGTCGTTGACGACGACGTGGATCCCCGGATCGATCTCGGTCAGGGTTCGTGTTCCGTCCCACTCGATCAGCGCTGCGCGCTCGGCGTCGGCGATCAGGAGGTTGAACCCGGAATAGGTAGCCCCGTCTGTCTCGGCGACGACGTGGTCGATCGCCTCTGCCGCGCTCTCGTAACCGAGCGCGTCGGCGACGAGCAGACCGCGCGAGCGCTCGCCGCCTCCCTCGATCTCGACGCGTCGGTTCGTGACGGCGACGAACAGCCCCGCATCGTTCGTCCCGATCCAGGTCCCCCCCACACACTCGTCGCGGGGGGCGAAGATCCCCGACCCCTCTCCCCAGGCGTGTGGTACGCTCGCCGGTCTGTCGAGCGCCTCGTCACGGTTCGCCGCGACGACGACCGGATCGGAGAAGACACACCAGGCGACGATCAGGGTACACACCTCCTGTGCTTGGAAGCCGGCCGTGTTAACGGTGGCGCCGGGGGTCCGGACCCATCGGGTCGGACCGGCGACAAAACCGACATATCGCCCGGCGGTGTAGTGAGTGGACGTCGTGTCCTCCGCCCAGCCGTCGATGGAGCTGTTCGGCCTGTACGGTCCGTGCGAACGGTTCGAACGGGTTCGCTCCCCCGAGGAGTTCGACCGATTCCTCCACGGCGAGCGCGTGGCGGTCGGCGTCAGCGATCCCGCGATCGGGATCCCGGGACGAACCGCCGTCCACCGGTCGGACGGGGGGTTCTGCGTCGTCTGGGGCGAGGCGTTCTCGCCCGGCGACGCCGGTGAGTCGGTCGCGGCGTGGCTGTTCGACCGCTACGGTGTCGCGGGTACCGACGCGTTCTCCGAGGTCAACGGCTCGTACGTCGCCGTGATCGAGGCGGAAGGCGAGGCGGTCGTCGTCACGGACCCGATCCGCTCGTGGGAGTGTTTCGTGACCGAGAGCCCGCGGGGCCGTGTCTTCGGGACGGACGCGACGGCGGTCGCACGCGCTCGGCGAGCACCGACCGTCGATCGGCGGGGGCTCCGCGAGTTCGTTCACTTCGGTGTCGTCCTCGGGGACCGGACACTGATCCGTGGCGTCGAGCGCCTCCCGTTCGACAGCGCGCTGTTCGAGCGGGAGACGGAAACACTCTCCCGGTTCGTCTACGAACCGAAGGTCCTCGACCACACGGGCGAGCTCGCTCGCCGGCTCGAACGGGCGATCGGTCGGCGGTCGGGCTACCCGCGACCCGGCGGGATGCTGATGAGCGCGGGCTACGACTCCCGCCTCCTCCTCGCGACCCTCTCCGACCTCGACGTCTGTTACACGCTCGGCGCGCCCGACGACCCGGAGGTCGCCATCGCCCGACGGCTCTGCGAGCAGTACGGGAAACGACACCGGACGCTCACGGTCACGAGGGCGTACCTGGAGGCGACGCCGGAGGTCGTCCGCCGGACGAACGGGATCCGCGAGTCGATCCACATCCACCACCGCGGGTCAGCCGCGGAGATCACTGCGCCGACGGTCTACCACGGTCTGTTCCTCGACTCGCTCGTCCGCGACCACTACCTCCCCAGGGAGCGGATCCCGGTGTTCCACAAGCGGTTCCCGCTCGACAGGCTCGACGCTCGCCCGGACGTCGCCGAGCGCTTCGCGTCGAAGCTCGACTTCTACGGCGGGGGAGAGCGCCTCCTCGTCCGGGCCGACGGTCCGGAGACGCCCGAGGGGTTCCTCGAGAAGTCGATCGACGCCGAGTTCGGTCGCTGTGCCGATCGGTCGGAGTCGGTCCACAACGCGATGGCGCTGATGGGCGTCCGCCTGAAGCCGGCGCTCCCGTTCCGCATCGACCTCGCGGCCGACCACGTCGAGAGTCTCGTCGCGGCCGACGCCGAACTCGTCGACTGGCACCTCACTGCGTCGCCGGAGTTCCGAAACGACGAGATCTACCAGGCCGCGCTCGAACTGGTCGATCCGGAGATCTTCGAGCACCGCCCGCCGGACCGACCGCACCGATCGTACCAGCTCAACCAGCTCGAGAAGTTCTTCAGGCGGATTATCCCGGGCATCGAGCCGTTCGCCACCCCCTGGCCGGACCGTGACCGGATCTACCGCGAGAACGACCTCGACCGGCGGCTCCTCCCCGATCGACCCGACCTCCACGACCTCCCTCCTCGAACGAAGCTCCGGATCAACGACGCGCGGATCTGGCTCGACTCCGTTCTCGACGACGGGACCTCCGTCGACGACCTGATCCGATCACCCGGGTGAGCCGCTCCCGAGGAGCCGGCGGAGCGCCACCCGGTCGACCGTTCCCGACGCAGTTCTCGGGAGGCCGTCCCCGACCCGGATAGTCTTCGGCACCTCGTACCCGGCGAGGCGCTCCGCGCAGAACTCGCGTAGCTCCGCCTCGTCCGGCTCCCGTCCTGCGTCGGCTTCGACCAGTGCGGCGACCCGCTCGCCCCACTCGGGATCGGGGAGGCCGACGACCGCCGCGTCCCGAACGTCCGGGTGTTCTCCGAGTGCCGCGGCGATCCGGCTCGGGTGGACCGTCTCCCCTCCGGTCGTGATCGCGTCGTCGACACGGCCGAGCACACGGATCCGTGCGTCCTCACCCACGCTCCCGACGTCGCCGGTGCGGAAGCCGTGGGCACCGAACGCCTCCTCGGTCAGTTCTGGTGTGGCGTGGTAGCCGGGCGTGACCGTCGGCCCGCGCACGACGAGTTCGCCGACCTCGCCCGGCGGCTGCACCTCGCCGTCGGCGACCGCACGGACCGCGGTACCGAGAAGCGGTCGACCCACGCTCTCGGGCTGTGAGAACGCCTCGTCCGGCAGGGCGGTCGCGATCTGGGAGGCCGTCTCGGTCATCCCCCACGAGGGACAGACGGGGATCCCCTCGCGCTCGCACCGGGCGATCAGCTCCGGTGGTGTCGGCGCCCCCCCGAGCAGGACGAAGCGAAGTCCCCCGTACCCGAACCCGGCGTCGAGCAACCGCCCGAGCATCGTCGGGACGAGCGAGATCCCGGTCGCCTCGCACTCCTCGATCTGCCGTCCGGTCCGGTCCGCGTCGAACCCCTCGCTCACGACGAGTGTCGTCCCGGAGAGCGCACAGCGGACGATCGGTGCGAGCCCGCCCATGTGGTAGGTCGAAAGCGGAGAGAACCACCGGTCGTCGGGGAGGACGCCGAGACGGAACGCCGAGGCGACGGCGCTCGAGAGCAGGTTCTTCGGGGTCAGCACGACGGCCTTCGGTGTCGCCGTGGTTCCCGAGGTGAACAGCACAGAGGCGGGGTCGTCGAACCGACTCTTCGCTGGCTCCCCGCGGAGCGAGTCACCCTCGGAGAGGGTCTCCACAGCGGGTGTCTCGTCGACCGAGACGACCGGGAGATCCCGATCGTCGGCGAGCGGTCTGGCCCGGTCCGCCGTTTCCGACTCACAGACGAGCGACGCGAGCTCGACGTGTCCCACCTGCTCGGAGAGGGTTCCCGTATCGAGTCTCGTGTTCAGCGGGACGACCGTCGCGCCGACCCGAAAGCAGGCGTGCACGAGGTGGACGACCGGAACCCGGGAGTCGAGCAGCAGGCCGACCCTGTCCCCGGCTTCGATCCCCCGTCCTCGAAGACGGCCCGCGACGACCCCCACCGACTCGCTCAGTTCGTCGTAGCGCCACCGCTCGCCGGAGTCGGCGTCGATCAGCGCGATCGAGTCCGGATTCGTCCTCGCCTGCTCGGCGAGGAGGTCGGGTACGAGACGTTCAGACACGGAGCTCACCCCACTCGACCCCGAGGCCGGGGCCGTCGGGAACCCGCATCGAACCCCGCTCTACCGAAGACGGGTCGTCTCCCGAGTCCTCCGCCAGGAGCCCACCGGTCGCGATCCCGTGGGCGGTTCCCGGCGCGATCGACGCCGCGAGCGCGAGCGCGCCCAGGCGGGCGACCACGCCGTCTATCGTCGTCGTGAGGACGGCACGGGTCCCGCGCGCTCTCGCCCGGTTCGCGACTGTCAGTACGCGATCCGGCCCGCCGAGGACCATCGGTTTACAGACGAGTACGTCCGCGACCTCGAGACAGCGTTCGAGGTCAGGGGCGACGAGCGACTCGTCGAGCGCGATCGGAACGTCGGTCTCGAGCGCTCCGATCCCGTCGAGATCGGTCGCCGCGAGCGGCTGTTCGAGGTACTCGGGATCGAACGTCGAGAGCGCGTCGAGCGCTTCCCGTGCCTCGTCACGCCCCCACCCGCCGTTCGCGTCCAGCCGGAGGTCGATACCGTAACCGACGGCCTCCCGGACCCCGCGAACCCGGCTCACGTCCTCGGGCACGGGACGGGCACCGACTTTGAGCTTCAGCGTCCCGAAGCCGTCCGCTACCGCGTCGATCGCGCGTTCGGCGGCTTCCTCCGACGAACTGTCACCGATCGTCGCGTTGACGGGAACGATCTCCGTCCCCGGATCGGCCCCGAGCCACCGCGCGAGCGAGACGCCCTCGCGACGGGCACGCAGGTCGGCGAGCGCGAGCGAGAGGCCGTGTTTCGCGGCGGGGGTCTCGATCCCGGCGAGTTCTCCGTCGCTCACTTCTCTGACTCGGTCCAGTGCTGTACGGCACGCGTCTTCGGACTCGGTCCAGCCGGGGAGCGGTGTCGCCTCGCCGATCCCGTCGTCCTCGCCGTCGGTCACGCGGAGGAGGAACCCGCGGCGCTCGTCGATCCGATCGGCGGCGGTCTCGAGCGGCGTCGCGAGCCGGAGCGAGAACCCCCGGACCTCGGCCAGCCGGATCACGCGACCACCAGCCCGATCGAGAGGAGGACGGCATAGAGCGCGAGCAGCTTCCCCGTGCGTTCGAGCGCAGGATTGAGCGCGTCGCCCCCCGTCTCCGTGAGGAGCGTTCGGGAGAGCGATGCGGCGAGCGGGAGCGAGAGCAGCGGGAGGAGGACGGCCACGCCCCAGCCAGTGAGAACGAACCAGGTCGGGACGAGATAGGCGAGCGCGAGTAGCGAGACGAACTCCGCGCGGGCGAACCGGTAGCCGAAGATCACCGCGAGCGTCCGCTTGCCCGCCCTGGCGTCGGTTTCCCTGTCCCTGACGTTGTTCACCACGAGGATACACGTCGAGATGGCCGCGATCGGGAGGCTCGCGACCACCGCCTCCACCGTGACCGTCCCTGGCGGGATCCAGAGCGGGAACGGCTCGACGAGCAGCGCCGCGGCCTGGACGTAGTAGGTGCCGGTGACGGCGACCAGCCCGAAGAAGACGAAGACGAAGAGGTCGCCCAGCCCGTGATAGCCGAACGGGTAGGGACCGCCGGTGTAGGCGACGCCCGCGGCGACGCTCGCCAGGCCGATGACGAGGATCGGGACGCCGCCGACGGAGACCAGGTAGGTGCCGACGAGGATCGCCGCGGCGAACGTGAGGGCCATCGCGCGCTTCACCGCTTCGGGCGGGATCAGTCCCGACTGGGTGACCCTGGTGAAGCCCTCGCGGGCGTCCGTGTCGGCGCCTTTCACCGCGTCGTAGTAGTCGTTCGCGAAGTTCGTCCCGACCTGGATCAACGCCGCACCGACCAGCGCGGCGAGCGCCGGCAGGGGGGCGAACAGGCCGTCCGCGACCGCCAGGGCGGTCCCGACGATCACCGGGGCGGCGGCCGCGGGGAGCGTCTGCGGCCGGGCGGCCATCAACCACGCCTTCCCTCGCGAGACCTCGACCGACCCGGCGCTCATTGCCGGAGGGAGGGTCGGCCCGGTCATAGGGGCTGTGGTTGACGGGAACGGTTAACCACCCGCTCCGAGAACCCCCCGTATGGCACGCGTTCCGTACGTCACCGACGAGGATCTCCCGCCGGAGTACCGCGACCTGATCGTCTCCTCGTTACAGGGCAGACGGCTCCACGTCTACCAGTCGATCGGCAACAACCCGGAGGTACTCGCGGGACTCAGGGGCTTTTTCGCCTCGCTCTGGACCGACACCGGCCTCGACGAGCGCGGGCGCGAACTCGTGATCCTCGCGGTCTCGCGCGAGGCGGAGTTCGACTACGAGTGGCACCAGCACGTCCGAATCGCCCGCGGCGTCGGCGTCACCGACGAGGAGATCCTCGCGATCTCCGAGGGCCGACTCGAGACGTTCGACACCGACGACCGGGAGCTGATCGAGTACGCCATCGCGGTCGTTCGTGAGGAGGTCGACGACGCGCTCCACGATCGCCTCGCAGAGCGCCACGGTAACGATACAATCGTCGGTATCGCCGCGCTCGCGGGGGCGTACGCGATGCTCGGACAGGTACTCGCCGCCTTCGACGTCGAACTCGAGGAGCCGTTCGTCGGCTGGACGCTCTCCGGTGACTGAGAGAAATCGTCGTAGCCGATCGTCCCTCTCGGGCGTACAGGTCACCGGTGTCGTTCGATCCGCAGTCGAGGAACGGTGAGTCTCTCCGACGATCCCTCCGAGTTCGCCTCCTCTCAGAAGTACCAGGGGTACTCCGAGAACTCCGGCTCGCGCTTCTCGACGAACGCCTCGCGCCCCTCCCTCGCCTCGTCAGTCATGTAGCCCAGCCTCGTCGCCTCGCCGGCGAACACCTGCTGGCCGACCATCCCGTCGTCGGCGGCGTTGAACGCGAACTTCAGCATCCGGATCGCCATCGGCGACTTCCCCTCGATCGCCGCCGCCCACGAGAGCGCCACCTCCTCTAGCTCCTCGTGGGCGACGACCTCGTTCACCATCCCCATCTCCTCGGCTTCCTGTGCTGAGTAGGTCTTCCCGAGGAAGAACACCTCTCGAGCTCTCTTCTGGCCGATCTGCCGGGCGAGATACGCGGAGCCGTAGCCGGCGTCGAAACTCGCGACGTCCGGGTCGGTCTGGAGGAACTTCGCGTGGTCGGCACTCGCGAGCGTCATGTCACAGACGACGTGCAGGCTGTGGCCGCCGCCGACCGCCCAGCCGGGCACGACTGCGACCACCGGCTTCGGGGAGAACCGGATCAGCCGCTGGACTTCGAGGACGTGCAGTCGACCGGTCTTCCCGACCGCATTCCCCGCGTCGCCCTCGTCCAACCCACCATCTCCCTCCGTGTACTCGTAGCCGGAGTCGCCCCGCACCGTCTGGTCCCCACCCGAACAGAACGCCCAGCCACCGTCCTTCGGGGAGGGACCGTTGCCGGTCAGCAGCACACAGCCCACGTCGGTCTGCTGGCGGGCGTGGTCCAGTGCGGTGTAGAGTTCGTCGACGGTGTGCGGGGTAAACGCGTTTCTGACCTCCGGTCGGTCGAACGCGATCCGGACGGCACCCACCTCGCGGGCGCGGTGGTAGGTGAGGTCGGTGAACTCGAAGCCCTCCACCTCGGTCCACCGGTCGGGATCGAATAGCTCAGAGACCATACTGTACGGTCCGGGATCGGGGTGTTAAAGCTTCGTTTCGGTCGGGTCACTCGCTCATCGACGTCAACGAGGGCCGTCACCTCGTCTCGTTCCCTCGTCCCGTCGGTCAGAGCACGTTGACGACCCGTTCCTGGATCGCTTCGCGCGTGCGGTGGCTCGCCTCGCTCTCTACGCTCACCTCGATCACCTGCGTTCCGGAACTCGCGAGGGAGTCCGTGTACCGCTCCTCGAACGCCTCCACCGACTCGACCCGCTCGAACTCGAAGCCGTAGAGCGCTCCGAGCGGCTCGAAGTCGAGGCCGTGCGGCGTCTTGAACTGACTCGTGAACGGCGGGTCGAACGACTCGATCGGGAGCATGTGGAAGATGCCGCCGCCGTCGTTGTTCACGAGGACGACCGTCGCGTCGACCCCACAGCGCGAGAGCGCGAGCAGCCCGTTCGCGTCGTGGTAGAACGCGACGTCGCCCGTGACGAGCACGAGCCGCTTGCTCGCGCTTCCCGCACCGAGCGCGCTGCTCGCGATCCCGTCGATGCCGCTCGCCCCGCGATTGCCGAGAACGGAGAGGTCCGCAGTACGGGGTCGGGCGAACCGATCCGCGTCACGGATCGGCATCGAGTTCGAGACGAACACGGTACAGGGCTCCGGCGTCCGGTCGAACGCCCGTGCGAGGATCGCTCCCTCGAAGAGACGGTTTTCCTCACTCTCGAGCAGTTTCCAGTACCCGATCTCGGCCCCGGAAAACCGTTCGCGCCAGTCGGGATCTACAGGGGTCCCGTCGATCCCCTCCGCGAGCACGCGACAGAGCCGATTCGGATCGACCACCGCGATCTCCCCCGAACCGAAGCGTGCCTCGCGCCACTCCCCCGCCGGGTCGACGACGACCTGCCGGGCGTCTGAGTCGCGAAGGAAGAGCTGGAGCGTCTTCGAGGTCGGCGGCGCGCCGACCCTGAGGACGAGGTCGGGATCGGGCCACGTTCGGACCACTCGGTCGTCGAGATACGAGTCGTAGGCCCCACAGACGAGCACGTCGTCGTGGGCGACGTGGGGACCGTACCGGACCCCGGAGAGCGGGTCGGCGAGCACCGGGAAGCCGGTCGCTGTGGCGAGCGCCGAGACCGCCTCCGGGTCGAGGGTGTCCGAGGGACCGGCGACGATCAGCCCTCGTTCGGCCCCACCGATCGCCCGTTCGAGCGTCCGTCGTTCGTTCGCTCCGAGCGTCGAGGTCCCCCCGTGTGGGGTGACGAACGGGCCGTCCCGTCCGTCGGCGGCGAGCGGAAACCGCTCTGAGAAGCGCTCCGGGACGTCGTCGGGAACCTCGGTCGGTTCCAGCGGCTTTCCGAACGGGACGTTCAGGTGGACCGGTCCCGACGGCATGCCCTCCGCGGTCCAGATCGCCCTCGCGATATCGGTCCGCAGCGACCGAAGCTTCCGGTCGTCTGCCTCGGGTTCGGGGAGATCGCGGTACCACCGCACCGCGTCGCCGTAGAGCTTCTCCTGGTCGATCGTCTGGTTCGCCCCCGAGTCGCGCAGTTCGGGCGGGCGGTCGGCGGTGAGCAGCACCATCGGCACTCGCGCCTGAGACGCCTCGATCACCGCCGGGTGGAAGTTCGCCGCCGCGGTGCCGGAGGTGCAGACGAGCGGCGTGGGTCGTCCCGTCGCCTTCGCCCGACCGAGCGCGAAGAACGCGGCCGAGCGTTCGTCCAGGTGCGAGAACACGTCGACCCCCTCGTGCTCCGCGAACGCGACGGTGAGCGGCGTCGACCGACTTCCCGGCGAGATGCAGACCGCGTCGATCCCCGCCTTCGCGACCTCGTCCGCGATCGCACGCCCCCAGAGGACGTTCCGGTTCGGGATCATTCGAGCTCGTCGAGGATCGGCCGGTACTTGTGCTGGATCTCCGCCCACTCCTCTGCGGGGTCGCTGTCGGCGACGATCCCATTACCTGCATACAGCGTCGCCCGGGTCCCGTTTGCGACTGCCGATCGAATCGCGACGGCGAACTCGCCCTCGCCGGCGGCGTCGAACCAGCCGACCGGCGCGGCGTACCACCCCCGATCGAACGCCTCGGTCTCGCGGATCGCCTCCATCGCCGTCTCGGGGGGCAACCCACCGACCGCGGGCGTGGGGTGGAGCGCCTCGACGATCTCCAGCACGTGTGTCACCCGATCGAGATCGACCGAGATCGGCGTCCCCAGGTGTTGGATGTTGGTGAGCTTTCGGATCCCCTGTTCGCCCTCCCGCACCGCGCCGAACGGGCGGAGTTGCTCACAGATCGCGTCCACGACGAGGCGCTGTTCGTGCTGGAGTTTTCGACTCTCGAGTAGCGACCGGCCGAGTTCGTCGTCTCGGTCGGGGTCCTCGCTTCGGGCAACCGAGCCCGCGAGCGCCTCGGTCGCGACGCGACCGCCCTCCAGCCGGACGAGGCGCTCCGGCGGCGGACCGAAGAAGCTCGCCCCCTCGGTGGGCTGGATGAGGAACCGAAAGCAGTTCGGGTAGGTTCGCCGGAGGCGTTCGAGCGTCGCGGGGACGTCGAGGGCGCTCTCCAGCTCCACGTCCATCGCCGTCGCGAGCACCACCTTCCTGAGTTCGCCGGCGTCGATCCGGCTCACCGCGTGGGCGACCTCGTCGGTCCACTCCGCCCGCTCGGGCCGGATCCGCGTCGACCGAACGCCGGGAGAGCCGGTACTCGCCCGCATCATCGGGAGCGTCGACGTCCGTTCCGCGGCCGCGTCCAGTGCCCGTTCGACCGCCGCGGGGGTCGTATCGTGGTCCGCTCGGTTCACCGAGAGCCAGGCAGCGTTCGGGCCGCGGGTGAGCTGTACCTCGGGGAGGACGAACCGTGCGCCGGGGAAGTCTGCCCAGGGATCCGTCCGGTCGTGATCCGCGTCGAAGGCGAAGCCGCCGAAGAGCCGCGGTCGCGTCTCGGCCGGCCCCTCGTGATCGATCGCCTCGAAGAGCGCATCGGCTCGCTCCCGGATCGCCTCGAAGCGCCCCTCGCCGTCGGCGGTGAGCGTCGTCGCCGCGCCGACGCCGATGCACTCGATCCCGTCGAGGTCGGCCCAGTGGACCTTCGGCGGCTCGTGAGCGTCGAGGAAGGCCCGGAAGGAGACGTCCGAGAGCTCCCGGGCGCGACTGACCACCTGCGAGCGATCTCGGGCGGCCTGTAGCCGTTCGTCACCCCGGGCAGGTTCCATTACCCCACGTTCGGGACCCCGCACGCAAGAGCGTATCCATTACAGGACCGGAGGGCGACCGGTGAACGATCCATTGGGGTTCGGTCCGGGCCTCGACGGGCCCTCTCCATCGCCGCCCCCATCACGTCGCCGGTAGCCACAGACCCCGGACCGATCCGTTCAGATCCGATAGACGACCGCCTCGTACGGTCGGAACTCTCGTCCCGACGGGTCCGGCGGCGAGTCGTCGTAGTTGCTGCAGAGCACCGCCCGAGCGCCGGCGTCCACGACCCCGGAATCGAACGTCGCGGGCTCGTCCGACCAGTCGAGAACGACGAGCACACGCTCGTCGCCGAACGTCCTGGTGTACGCGTAGAGCCGTTCGTCGTCGGGGAGCAGGAGGTCGTACTCCCCGTAGACCAGCACGTCCTCCTCGTGGCGGAGGTCGACGAGCCGTCGGTAGTGGTGCCAGACGGATCGCTCGTCGGCGCGGGCGGCCTCGACGTTGATCTCGGGGTAGTTCGCGTTGAGCGGGAACCACGGCTCGCCGGCCGTGAAGCCCGCGTTCTGCGCGTCCGACCACTGCATCGGCGTCCGCGCGTGGTCGCGGCTCACGTGGTTCACGAACTCGCGCAACTCGTCGTAGCTGTCGGCCCGTCCGGCGTCCAGGGCCTCTTCGACGGCCCCGACCGTCATCGGGTCGTCGAGGGCGGCCAGCCGCCGGAAGTCGTCGTTCGTCATCCCGATCTCCTCGCCCTGGTAGACGAACGGGGTGCCGCGGGCTGTCAGCAGGAACGTCGCCAGCAGTTTCGCGCTCTCGACCCGGTAGGTCCCGTCGTCGCCGAACCGCGAGACGATCCGTGGCTGGTCGTGGTTTCCGAGGTACTGGGCGTTCCATGCGTTCTCGCCGAGGTCGCTCTGCCAGCGGCTCATGATCGCCTTGAACTCCGGGAGGCTCCACTCGCCCCACCCCTCGGGGTCGAACCGACCCCGGGGGCCGACGTCGACGTCCATGTGCTCGAAGTGGAAGATCATGTCCAGGCCGTCGCCGTCCTCACCGAGGTAGCGGTCGGCCATCTCCACGGTGGTGTCGGCCATCTCGGCGACGGTCATCACGTCGTAGTTCGAGAAGGTACGCTCGTACAGTTCGCGGAGGTACTCGTGGATGCGGGGGCCGTGACTGAACACCTCGATCCCCCTCGGCTCCCGGTCGGCGGTCCCGTCTGGCAGCCCGTCCGGCTTCGAGATGTAGTTGATCGCGTCGATACGGAAGCCGTCGATCCCCCGCTCGAGCCACCAGTCGACGAGCGACGCGATCTCGTCGCGAACGTCGGGGTTACGCCAGTTCAGGTCGGGCTGTTTCTCGTCGAAGAGGTGGAGGTACCACTGGCCGCGGGTGTCGTCGTAGGTCCAGGCCGACCCTCCCATGAACGACCCCCAGTCGTTCGGCGGGACCCGCTCGCCGTCCCCGTTCACGTCACCGTCGCGCCAGTAGTAGTACTCGCCATAGCCGTCCTCGCGCCGCCTCGACCGCCGGAACCACTCGTGCTCGTCGGAGGTGTGGTTGACTACGAGGTCCATGAGCAGTCGCATCCCGCGCGCGTGAAGCGCCGAGAGGAGCTCCTCCCAGTCGGCCATCGTCCCGAACGCCGCCGCGATCGATCGGTAGTCGCTGATGTCGTAGCCGTTGTCAGCGTTCGGGGACTCGTACACCGGACAGAGCCAGACGACGTCGACACCGAGCGCGTCGAGGTAGTCGACCTTCTCCGTGATCCCGCGCAGATCCCCGACGCCGTCGCCGTCGCTGTCGTTGAAGCTCCGCGGGTAGATCTGGTAGACGACCGCCTCCTTCCACCATCGCCGGTCCGGTGTTCCATCGACGTTCATGCTCTCACCACTCCCCGAGCACACCAGAAGGGTTTCGTTGCGACGCCGTCTCCCCTCCCGTCGGAGTCCGGCACACGTTCGGAGGGATGGGTGAAACCGCTCACCGGTTCGGTTCGACGGCGTGCTCGCCTCCGAGACCTGCCCGACGCCGCTTTCGCGTCTAACTGTAGCGCTCCTCGGCCCACGGGTCGGCCGTGTTCGAGTAGCCCCGTCGCTCCCAGAACCCCCTCTCGGGTTCGGTGAGGAACGTCACGTCCGTCACCCACTTCGCCCCCTTGTAGGCGTAGCGATGGGGCGTGACGACTCGAAGCGGCCCGCCGTGTTCCCTCGGGAGGGGTTCGCCGTCGAACTCGGAGGCGAACAGGACCTCCTCGCGAAGGCAGTCCTCCAGAGGCAAGTTCGTCGTGTAGCCGTCGAGCGCGTCGAACATGACGTGGACGGCGTCGTCGTGGACGCCCGCACGATCCGCGATCTCGGGGAAGGGAACGCCGGTGAACTCGCAGTCGAACCTGCTCCATCCCGTCACGCAGTGGAAGTCCTGGCGCTGGGTCTCGTGTGGGAGGTCGCCGAACTCCTCCCACGAGTACGTCAGGTCGTCCTCGACCGCCCCCCGGACGGTGAACTCCCAGATCTCGGGGTCCCACTTCGGGACCGAGCCCTTCGAGAGGACGGGGAACTTCTCGGTGACTCGCTGTCCCGGCGGCAGTCGCTCCTCGCCGAACTCCCGGTAGAGGTCCGTGACGTCCCTGACGCTCATACCCGTCCTATCGTCTCCGCGGGCTTATGTCGTGTCACTCGCGACCGATTCTGGCACCGCACCATCACGGCAGCGAGAGGAAGGCCGCCGCGAGCACGAGCGCGACGAGCGCGATCGCGGGGTAGGCGACGAGCAGGCCGAACTCCGTCGCGAGCGCGCCGAAGGTCGCGGGGCCGGTCGCGCTGCCGACCGCGCTCGCGGTCTGGATCACGCCGAACAGCCCGCCGCTGAAACGCTCCTCCGCGTGGCTCGAGACGAGCGCGTTCTTCACTGGCACGCAGGCGTACATCACGAAGCCGATGACGAAAAACCAGACCGTCACGACCCCGAGGACGACCGTCTCGCCGACCGTCCCGAGGGCGTTCACGACGAGGAAGGTTCCGCCGACGAGGAGTGCGGTCCCGATCGAGACGGCCCCGCCGAGACGGCGCCTGTCCACCCGGTCGGCGAGGCCGCCGGCGTAGAGCGAGGAGAGGCTGCCCGCGACGAGCATCGCGAAGAAGCCGACGTTGCCGAGCGCGAGCGAGCCACCGACGCCGTCCGCCACGTAACTGGTGGTAAACGTCTGGATCGCACGGGTCTGAACCGAGATACAGAACGTGATCAGAAAGAGCACGACCAGCCCTCTGGTCAGCGGGACGTTGATCGTCCTGCGCACCCGTCGGAGGAGCGTTCCGAGGCGTCCGGATACGCTCGAAGTGGACCGTCCGCCGTCGGTCTCCGGGGTCGTCGCTCGCTCGCTTCCGGTGCCGTCCTCCGGGTCCCGGAACGAGAGCGCGAAGACGACGGTGACCGCGGCGCCGAGGGCGGCGGCGACGACGAGCGCGGCCCGCCAGCCGGCGATGGCGGCGACGCCGCCGATGGCGACCGGCGACATCGCGATGCCGACCATCCCGCCGAAGCCGAAGACGCCCATCGCCCTCCCCTCCGTCCCCCCCGATTCGAGGTCGCTGATCAGTGACATCCCCGTCGGGTGGAAGGTGCTTCCGCTGATCCCGGCGAGGCTCTGGGCGAGCACGAGCGTCGCGTAGCTCTCCGCACCGGCGGCGAGCAGCAGTGAGAGCGACATCCCGGCGAGGCCGGCCACGAGGATCCGACGTTTCCCGTACCGGTCGGCGGCCACGCCCGCCGGGAGTTGGAAGACCGAGTACATCGCGAAGAAGACGGTGAGCAACAGCCCCGCCTGCGCGTAGCTGATGCCGAGGTCGGCGACGAGCAGCGGGATGATCGGGGGGAGGGCGATCGAGAAGAACTCGTTGACGCCGTGGGCGGTGCTGATCAGCCCGACGTTCTTCGGGTGGGCGACCTCGACGTACCGGCGGAGACCCGCGCACATGGGTCGGGAGAGCGGGCCGGCATGGGTAGGGGCTTCGAACGGGGCAGTCCGTGCGAACGGACCGCAGAGAGCGACACGCGGGGGAACCGGCCACCCCACCAGAGTTATATACACCCTGGCCGAAGCCCCGGTTGTTCAGATGCCGAAAGTAGAGATAACGATCCCAGAGCACCTCGAAATGCAGATCTCGCAGATGATCGACCAGGGCGACTTCCTCAACCGGGAGGAGGCGATCGAGGAGCTCCTCTCGACCGGGATGAAAGCGTACAAGACCAGCGGCGGCGCGCTCGCGGACGAGGCCGGCGTGGAGGAAGACGGGATGATGGGCCACGAAGACGAGTACGTGTTCTAGGTGTGTGATCTCCTCTCGGGAAATCCTTAACACCGCAACCGCCGTAGCGCGAGTAATGCACAAAGAGGAACTCCTCGAACTCCACGAGCAGATGGTGACGATCATGGAGTACTTCCGCTCGCGCGAGGAGGTCGACGGCTCGATCTTCGCCCCCTACGACCAGCTCGACGTCGACCCCTCACACGTCCACAAGTCCAAGAGCGAGCACAAACACGCCGTCTTCGTCCTCGGAAACGCGCTCGCGACGGCGATGAGCGACGACGAGTTCTCGAACGCCGGCCGCCTCTCGAAGCGGATGGAGGAGCTCGCCGACGACGCCGAGAGCAAGCTGTAACCTCTCCGATCGGCAGAAAGGTTTTATCGGACCCTCGCCACCGCCGAGCCATGCAGACGCACATAGAGACACGGCTCTCCGAGTGGGAGACCCGATCGATCGACGGCGACTCCGAGCCCCTCCCGACGCTCGCAGCGGAGGGGTTCACCGGCGTCGCGAGCGTGGATGACCGTCGCCTGTTCCTGCTCAACGGCCGGGCGATCGGCCCGGAGGCGACCTCGCTCGACGCCTTCGAGACGCCGACCGCTGTCCACAGCGCACCCGATCCGGGGCTTTCGCTCCTGTACGCGATGGCCGAAGAGGGTGGGGAGACGACAGCGAGCTACTACACCGAGGAGACCCCCCTGACCGAGGTCCACGAGACGCTCACCGAACGGGGGTTCTCGGGCTACGTCTCGCTCTCCGAGAACGTCCTGAGCGGGGAGTACTACACCGTCTACTACGGCGGTCGTTCGATGGACGTCGCGTTCGTCGGCACCGGCGAACGCCTGTTGACCGGCGAGGAAGCCCGGGAACGAGCCGAGGCGGAGGTCGGCATCTACGAGGTAGTCTCGGTCGATCTGACGGTCGCGCAGCTCCCGGAGCCGGGCGAGGAGCCCCCGGCGCCGGCAGCCGAAACCGACGGGACACGAGAGCCCGCCGAGGGGGCCGACGCGTCCCCGTCCGACGAGCCGGCCGACGGTCGACGTTCCGATGTGCCGATGCCGGAGGGCCGAGAGCACGTGACGGTCGATCCGATCCGAGACGACACGGCCGACGATCCCACGAGTCCGGTCGATGCGGTGACTCCGGCGGACGAGGGTGAGCCGGCACTCGCCCCGGAACCGGCGGAGGAGAGCGAGGTTTCCGTGACTGACGACGGGATCGACGACGCTGGTGCGGAGGCGCCGGACGGGTCGGAACCGGAGGAGGTACCGACGGACGGGCCGCTCGTGGAGGAGGAGTCCGTCACGACGGCCTCGGGGGCGGAGCCCGACGCTGACACCGAGGGACTGCCGGAGGGGATCGACCTCCCCGAGCGGTCCGAGGCCCCCGAGGACCCGCTCGCGGCCGAGCGCGACTGGCGCGGACGGAGGCGGGTCCCCTCGCTCGACCCCGCATTGAGCGCGGGCGACGGTGGCGACCCGGCGACGGTGCCCGAGGGACGGGGCGAGTCGGAGACGGCCGATCGACACGACTCGGGAGCCCTCGATGGGATCGAGCCCACGTCCTCCGCCGACGAGACGGATCGTGATCCGGAGGGAACACGCAGTGGACCGCCGGACGAGGTACCGCCCGTCGACGGCCAGTCGGCGCACGCGCTCCGCGAGACGCTCGAATCCGTTCGCGCAGAGCGCGACGCCGTCGCGGCGGAGGCCGAACGGCTGCGCGGGACCGTCACCGACCTTCGCGAGCGACTGGATCGAGCGGAGCGCGAGCGGTCGGGCCCGGAACCGACGCAGGACGAGGGTCGCTCGATCGACCCGGAGACGGCGCTCTCGGGGACGGACCTGTTCGTCCGCTACGACTCGAAGCGGGGGGCGACGCTCCCGGACGTCCACGCGGGCGAGGCAGAGCGCGACGCGCTGGTCGAGAACCTCCGGCTCTCGACGCACACGCGGTTCGACTCGGAGGGGCTCTCAGTGGCGGGCGAGCCGTTCTCCGCGTTCCTCGCGGGGACGATCGAGTACCGGTTCGTCGAGTGGCTCGTCGGCGACCTGCTGGCGGAGATCGGCGAGAGCGAAACGGCGTCGGGGATCGCCACCCTCACCGAGGCGCTCTCGCGGATCGACCGTGCGGAGCTTCTGGGATCGATCGAGATCGACGGGGGCGAGGAGGAGGAGCGAGAGAGGTTCGACGTGGTGCTACGCGACAGGATGGGCGAACCACTTCTCGTCGCCGACCTCCACGAGGGCCGCGAGCCGGCTGGCGTCGAGCCGATGACCTCGCTGGTCCGCTCCGCGTCGGCGGTCGCCGAGGCCGAGGAGGCCCTCTCGGGCGCGATGGCGGTGACGACGAGCTTCTTCGACCCCGAGGCGCTCGAACTGGCGGACGAGGCGACGCGGTCGGGGCTCCTCCAGGGCGGCTCCAGGGAGAGCTTCGTCCGGCTCTCGCGGAGACGCGGCTACCACCTCTGTCTGGTCGAGGCGCGCGACGGCGGGTTCGAACTGACGCTGCCGGAGCTCTAGGACTGGATCTCGGCGATGCTGTCGATCTTCATCCCCTCGAGGGTGTCGATCGTCCCGTCGAGTTTTCCATCGAGGTCGTTGACGAACTCCTCGGTCCGGTCGGTCGTGATCGCACCCTGGCTGGAGGGCTCGATGAGGTTCTCCTCCTCGAGGACGCGAAGCGAGTAGCGCACCTTGTGGTGTGGGTAGCCGGTCTCGTTCGACATCTTCACGATCCCGATCGGCTCGTTCTCGATGACCATCTTCAGCACCTGCAGGTGTCGTTCGAGCATGTCGACTTCCTTCTCAAGCCGGTCTATCATGGCACTTGCTAACTTGTCTTGCTTCCTTTTTAAACGTTGCCCCCCGGACCGCAAAACCCGCCTCTTCCTCTAAGAGGTGTGTGCGCCGTGGTAACCGTTTCGGTCCGACGAATCGACCGCAACCGGTAAAGCGACGGCACGGGAACTCCGCCCGATGACCGTTACCATCGTCGGGTCCCAGCTCGGTGACGAGGGGAAAGGCGGCGTCGTCGACCTCTTCGGCGAGCGCGCCGACGTCGTCGCCCGCTACCAGGGCGGCGACAACGCCGGCCACACCGTCGTCCTCGGGGAGGAGACGTACAAGCTCTCGCTCGTCCCCAGTGGCGCGGTCCGCGGGAAGGTGGGCGTGCTCGGAAACGGCTGCGTGGTCAACCCCGAGACGCTCTTCTCGGAGATCGACGAACTCCGCGAGCGCGGACTGGAGCCCGACGTCCGGGTCGCAGAGCGCGCACACGTGATCATGCCGTACCACCGCGCGCTCGACGGGATCGAGGAGGAGGCCAAATCCGACTCCGACCTCGACGCCGGCACGACGGGGAAGGGGATCGGTCCCACCTACGAGGACAAGGTCGGCCGCCGCGGCATCCGGATCGGCGACCTGCTCGACCCCGACGCACTCGATCGGAAGCTCTCGTACGTCCTCCCGCAGAAGCGGGCGCTCTGCGAGTCGGTCTACGGGGCGGACCCGGAGCGGTTCGACGACGCGTTCGACTACGAGACGCTCTTCTCGCTCGCCCGGGGCTACGGTGAGCGGCTCCGCGAGGAGGGGATGACGGTGAACGCGGGCGCGTTCCTCACCGAGCGGATCGATGCCGGTGAGAACGTGATGTTCGAGGGTGCCCAGGGCACCGTCATCGACATCGACCACGGCGACTACCCGTACGTCACCTCCTCGAACCCGACGGGAGGGTACGCCGCGACGGGCACCGGCGTCGGGCCGACGGTCGTCGGCCGGGGGGAGGTGATCGGTATCGTCAAGTCGTATCTCACGCGCGTGGGAACGGGCCAGCTCCCGACCGAACTCGGCTCCGTCGAGGGCCAGACCCCCGAAGACGGCGGCCGCCCGGAGGCGTCCGATCTCGCGACGTACATTCGCGACGAGGGTGGGGAGTACGGGACGGTCACCGGTCGCCCGCGTCGCGTCGGCTGGCTCGACCTGCCGATGCTGCGACACGCCGCTCGCGTCAGCGGGTTCACTGGCCTCGTGATCGGACACGTCGACGTGCTGGCCGGGCTCGACGAGGTCGAGGTGGGTCACTCGTACACGCTCGACGGGGAGGAGCTCCTGACGCTGCCCTCGACGAGCGAGCGGTGGGCCCGCTGTACGGTGAACTACCGCACGTTCGAGGGCTGGCCCGAACCCGACTGGGAGGCGGTCGCGGCCGAGGGCTACGAGGCGATCCCCGCGAACGCACGAACCTACCTGGAGTACGTGAGTGAGCAACTTGGGGCGCCGATCTACGCCGTCAGCGTCGGCCCGGGTCGCGAGCAGACGATCGTCCTCGAAGAGCCGTTCGAGTAGCGACAAGGGCTTTATCTGGGCCTGCGGAGCGGATGACATGAGCGAGGAGCGAGAGGTCGAGTCGACCGCCGAACGCTACGACCGGCAGGCCGAGGGGTTTCTCGACCTCGAGGCGTCGCTCTCCGAGGTGGAGGGATCGGAAGCGGTCCTCGGGAGGCGACGATCACGGGCGTCGTGATCGAGGCCGAGCGCCGCCCCGCGAGCGAGGTTCCCGAGAGCTATCCGGTGGGGATCGAGACGCTGGAGGCGCTCGTGCTCGGCGTCCACCTCGATGCGGATCGCTCCACCACCGTCTACGTCGAGTGGCCGGACGAGATGAGCGAAGAGGCCCCGCTCGTCGGACTGCTCGCCGCGCTCGACCTCCACCCGTCGACGTTCGCCGACCTCAACGGCGAGCGCGTCCCCCTCCGCCGGGTGGAGAGCCGGTACGTCCTCGACCTGCCCGAGCGAGAGCCGACGGATCGCTCGTCACGGTGGGCCTGGGGCGTCGCCGCCGGGATCGCCGTCTGGGTCGCCATCTGGCTGTTCCTGGACCAGATCGGTCTGCTCGTCGACGTCGGCGGGGTGATCGTCGTCACCTGGCTGCTGTTACCCGTGCTCACCTACTTCGACCTCATGTACGTCCGCGAGGCGAGCGACTGGGAGCCGAACCGCCTGCTCTGGCCGGTACTCGCCGCGATCTGGCTGATCAACGTCCCCGCCGGGCTGCTCTACCTCTACAGGCGGACGCGGGCGCTCGGTCCGTTCTGGCGCTAGTCCTCGCTACCGAGCCGCCACAGCCCCCGATACAGCGTCCACATGTCGCAGTCAAAGCGCTCTCCGAGCGAGCGACAGCGCTCGAGGTAGCGCTCGTACTCGGCGAGCGTCGGCGGATTGGGGTAGCCCCCTTCCACCTCGCCCGCCGCGTGGAGCGTCCCCCACTCCCGCGGCCCGACGACGATGTACCGCTCCGTATCCGAGAAGAACAGGAACGCCGAGGCGACCGGGAGGGCCACGCCCTCTAGCTCGCACAGCCGGTCGATTCGCTCAGCGAGGGTGCCTCCGGTCGCGGCGTCAGTCACTGCTCGTCGGACCTCCTGACGCTCGTTCGCCGCGAACGCCCCCTCCCGCTGGCGGATCTCGCGGTTCGAGTACTCGCCGGTGGGGCGTCTGTAGAACCACTGGACGACCCACTCGGCGTCGCGGAAGCCGAACTCCCCCTCTCGGAACGCCTCGGGAAGCGTCTCGACGTTCTCCACCTCGACCGGGACGAACGGCTCGCGTTCGTCGTACTCGGCGGCGGCCTCGGAGACGAGCGTACGGGTGAGCTCCATACCGGGAGGAGGAGGGGGAGACCCTGAACGCTTTGCATACGTGATCGAACATGATCGTTTGTGACCATCTCGCAAGCGTAAAGTGGTCTCTCTCCCTCGGTCTAGACCGATGAACCTGTATCACGGGGTGAGCGGCGATGGCGACTGAGGAGCAGGAGCCGGTGAAGACGATCTGTCCGTACTGCGGCGTGGGCTGTGGTATCCAGGTCAATCCGGGCGAGGAACCCGGCGACATGCGTTTCATGCCGTGGGGCGAGGCGCCGGTCAACGAGGGGAAGATCTGCATCAAGGGCGGCGCCGCGACGCAGGTCGTCGACCACGAGGACCGGCTGACCGAGCCGCTGATCAAGGAAGACGGCGAGTTCCGCGAGGCGTCGTGGGAGGCGGCCTACGGCCTGATCGTCGACGAGCTCGAACGGATCCGCGAGGAGCACGGCCCGGACGCGATGGGCTTCTACGGCTCCTCGAAGACGATGAACGAGGAGAACTACCTCCTCCAGAAGCTCGCCCGGCGCTTCGGCACGAACAACGTCGACAACTGTACGCGGATGTGTCACGCCTCGACGGTCTGGGCGCTGCGAACGAGCCTCGGCGCGGGCGCGATGACAAACAGCATGGCCGACCTCCGGGAGGCGGCGGACGTATTCTGGATCCACGGGGCGAACCCGGCCGAACAACACCCGATCGCCAACAGCGTCTACTTCCGGCAGGCGGTACTGGAGGGTGCGACGGTGATCCAGATCGACCCTCACGCGAACAAGACGACCCGGACGTTCGACATCGAGGGGACCGACCGGCACATGCACCTCCAGCTCAACCCCGGGACGGACATCCCGCTGCTCAATATCGTCCTCAAGACGATCCTCGAGCACCACGAGGCCCATCCCGAGGACGGCTGGATCGACGAGGCGTTCATCGCCGAGCGGACCGAGGGGTTCGAGCACCTGAAAGAGACACTGGAGGGCTTCGACAAGGAGGCCGCCGCCGAGGAGTGTGGCGTCCCCCTCGAAGAGATCGAGGAGGCCGCCCGGAAGTACGCGGATGCGGGCAACGCCGCCATCTTCACGGGCATGGGGATGAGCCAGCACCGCTGTGGCGTCGACAACGTCCAGAACGAGATCAACCTCGCGCTGATCACGGGCAACATCGGTCGGCCCGGAACCGGGGTGAACCCGCTTCGCGGGCAGAACAACGTCCAGGGCACCTGTGACGTCGGCGCGATGCCGAACGTCCTCCCCGGCTATCAGCTCGTCGACGACGACGAGGCCCGCGAGTCGGTCGAGGAGGTCTGGGGCTTCGAGATCCCCCCCGAGCCGGGGCTGACGAACGTCGAGATCTCCCACGAGGCGGGGAACTCCGTCCACGGGCTCTACGTGATGGGCGAGAATCCGATCATGTCCGAACCGGACGCGAACAACGTCGCGAAACGGTTCGAGGAGCTCGAGTTCATGGCCGTCCAGGACATCTTCATGACCGAGACGGCGAAGTTCGCGGACGTGGTCCTGCCGGCGACGACGTGGGCCGAACGCGGCGGCACCGTCACCAACACCGATCGCCGGGTCCAGCGGATGCGAGGGGTCGAAAAGGTCCACGAGACCACGAAACACGACCTGGAGATCGTTTCGGAGATCGGTACCAGGCTCTTCGGCGAGGACGGCGGCTTCTCGTTCTCCGATCCCGAGGAGGTCTTCGAGGAGCTGAGACAGGTCTGTCCGAGCTACTACGGGATGACCTACGAGCTGCTCGGCGAGGAGGGGATCCAGTGGCCCTGTGAGGAGATCGGCGACGAGGGCGACCCCTACCTCTACGAGGAGAGCTTCGACACCGAGAACGGCCTGGGTCACATCGAGGGGGTCAGACACACCCCGCCCGCTGAGACGCCCGACGAGGAGTACCCGCTGATCCTCACGACGGCCCGACTCGAAGAGCACTACAACACGGGGACGATGAGCCGGCGCTCGCCGACGCTGAACCGCCAGCATCCGGAGAATTTCGTCGACGTCCACCCCGCTGACGCCGAACGCTACGGGATCGAGGACGGCGATATCGTTAGAATCCGCTCGCGTCGGGGTCAGATCGACGTGCGGGCGCAGGTCACCGAGGACACGAAGGAGGGCGTGATCTGGACGACGCCGCACTTCGCGTCGGCCTCGGCGAACGTGCTCACGAACGACGTGCTCGACGAGCGGGCGAAGATCCCCGAGTACAAGGCCGCCGCCGCGGAGATCGAGGTCGGGATCGAACCGGCGGAGGGGGCTCCGGCGGACGACTGAGCGGGAGGGAGGCGAAGCCGACCTCCAGCGATCGTCCGTCGGGTTGCGCGACGACTGATCGACGTCGGGTTTCGGTCGTCTCGACCCCGCCAGCTATGTCGTTCCCGCTCGGGGTGTCGGCCATGAACGTCTACCGCACACGCGAGGGGCTCCGACACGCGTTTCGTGACGTCCTGAATTTCTACTACCCCGACTGCATCGACGCCCGTTACGGGGGGTATATCGCCCAGATCGACGAACGCGACGGGGGCGTCTACGACGGTCGAACGAAACACCTCGTCGCGACCGCCCGCGGCGTGAACAACTTCTCGCTCGGCGTGCTCGCCGACGGTCCCGACTGGTGTCGGTACGCCGCCGAGCACGGCCTCCGATTCCTCTCGGTCGCTCACTGGGACGACGAGTGCGAGGGCTACGACTGGCTGCTCGACGGCCGTGACGCGACGGATAGAACCAGATACTGCTACGGCCACGCCTTCGCGCTCCTCGCGGGCGCGCGGGCACACCGGGCGGGAATCCCTGGCGGCAGGGAGGAACTCGACCGGGCGTTCTCCGTCCTCGAGGATCGGTTCTTCGAACCGGAGTACGGACTGTACGCCGATCGGGCGTCGCCCGACTGGACGGAGCTCTCTCCCTACCGGGGCGCGAACGCGAACATGCATACCCTCGAAGCGCTACTCGCTGCGGGCGAGGCCACCGGGGAGGCGCGCTTTCTCGACCGGGCGTACACGGTCGCCGACCGGTTCACTCGCGACCTGGCGAGCGAGAGTGATGGACTGCTCTGGGAGCACTACACCGAGTCGTGGGAGCCCGATTTCGCGTACAACGAGGACGAACCCCACCACCAGTTCCGCCCGCCGGGCTACCAGCCGGGTCACCACGCCGAGTGGGCGAAACTGCTCCTCGTGCTCGCGGAGCACCGCGAGGAGCAATGGTTCGTCCTGCGAGCCCGGGAACTGTTCGACGCCGCGATCGATCTCGGGTGGGACGAGCGGTGCGGAGGACTCTCCTACACCGTCGAGGCCTCGGGGGAGCCGATCGTCGCGGCGAAGTACGGCTGGGTCCACGCGGAGGCGATCGGCGCGAGCGCGCTCCTCGCCGATCACGACGACTCCGACCTGAGGTGGTACGATCGGCTCTGGGCCTACGCTCGGGAGCACCTGATCGACCCCGGAACCGGGAACTGGTACGAGAAATGCACCCGCGAGGGCGCGTACGACGGGCCGAACCGCGGCCCGGCGGTCGAACCCGGCTACCACCCGGCGACGAACTGCTGGCTCGCGATGGGTGTGCTGGACGAGGACCCGGCGGCGTTCGACCCCTAATCGACCGCGACGGCGTAGCCCCGGGCGACCCGCCGCACGGCGACGATCGTCATGTAGGCGCCGACGAGCGAGCCGAGGACGGCGAGCACTCCTCCGAGATCCACGAGCGCGCTCGTGAGCGCGAGGCCAAGCAGGCCGAGGATCGAGCCGGAGCTCCAGCCGACGAAGTAGGCGGCGTGGACCGCGATCGGGCGGAGCCGTTTGAGCCCGGCGCGGAGCGAGTCCGACCGGGCGTAGTTCGCGAGCGCGATCGGGAGGAGGTAGGCCGCCGTCGCGAGGACGAACAGCACCGTCGTCGAGCCGGCGAGGACGATCAGCGTGCCGGCGCCCGTCGGCTCCCTCCCGGTTTCCGCGAGCAGATAGAAGGTGACCAGCGCCATCCCCAGAGGAATCGCGCCGTAGACACCCGCGAGGACGCTCGCTCCGATCCCACGACGGAGCACAGTTCGGTCGAGGAACGTCGGCGGTTCGTCTTCGTCGCCGGTTTCGAGGACCGTCGCGAGGTAGCCCAGCAGCGGGACGAGCGCGAGCACCGGGAGCGCGATCGAGTGGACGAGGACGCAGAGCCACGCCGCGAGCAGCGCCTTCTCGGCGTGCTCGCCGCGGAGCGGGTACCGAAGCGCCTCGAACATACCACCGGTTTCGGCGTCCGAGGGTTATCGCTTGCGCGATCGACCGGATCGTCACGGTCGGACCGTCGAGAGCGCACCGCTCGAAACGGTTCCGATCGTCGGAAACGAACGAGAGCCCGGGAGCGGACGCCACGCAGGAGATCGCGTTGAACCTCTCTCGGCGCCCGATTCGAGCGGTCCTCCCTTCGACGGAATGGCACCATTTATGTCCGATTACACACGACTACGGACGAGGGACAATGAATAGACGACGCTCACTCACGAGGCGACGGTACCTGCTCACCGTCGGTGCGGCCGGCGCGGCCGGTCTCGCCGGCTGTGCCGAGGACGAGGACCCCGAAGAGATCGCCGACGACGCGGACGATCCCGACACCGACGAGGATGCGGACGACACCGACGAAACCGCTGACGACGCCAACGACGCGGACGTCGAGGAGGAACTGGAGATCGTCCACTGGTGGACGGCCGGCGGCGAGGAGGACGCGCTCGACGCGCTCCTCGAGGGATATCGAGAGGAGTACCCCGAGTACGGCGTCGAGAACAACCCGGCGCCGGGCGGCGCGGGCGCGGCGATCGACGCGGAGATCCAGACCCGGGTCATCGACGAGGACCCGCCGAGCACGTTCCAGATCTGGCCCGGCGAGGCGCTCCGGCCCTACCTCGACGCCGACGCGCTCGAGCCCGTCGGGGAGTTCTACGACGACGAGGGCGCCTACGTCGAGGGCGTCCTCGACGCCGCGGGACCGGACGGCGACCTCGTCTCCGTCCCGATCAACATCCACCGGCTGAACCAGCTGTTCTACAACGTCGAGGTCGTCGAGGACGTCGGCCTCGACGTCGAGGGCGCCGAGAGCCCCGAGGACCTCCTCGAACTGTTCGAGGCGGCCGACGACGCCGGCTACGTCGGCCTCGCTCAGCAGACTCAGGAGCCGTGGGGCGTCCTCCAGCAGTGGGAGGTCACCTTCACCGGCCAGCACGGCGTCGACACGTTCGAGCGGTTCCTCGACGGCGAGGCGGCGGAGCTCGAAAGCGAGATCGAGGAGTCGCTCTCGCTCGTCGAGGCGACCAGCGAGTACTTCAACGAGGACGCCGGCTCGGTCGCCTGGGACGAGGCGAACTCCGCGGTGATCACCGGCGACGCGGCCTTTCACCACAACGGCGACTGGGCGGCCGGCCAGTACCAGGCCGCCGACGAGGAGGGTTTCGAGTACGGCGAGGGCTGGGACTATGTCCCGTTCCCCGGCACCGAGGGCGTCTACACGCTCGTGATGGACTCGTTCGTCATGCCGGCGAACAACCCGACGACGGACGCCACCGAGGCCTTTCTCTCGTACTGCTCGACGGTCGACGCACAGGAGCGGTTCAACCCGCCGAAGGGTTCGATACCGCCACGCACCGACGTCCCGACCGACGAGTTCCCACCGTTCCTCCAGGACCAGATGGCCGACTTCGAGGACTCCGACGAGCAGGTCACCTCGATCTCCCACGGCAGCGGTCTCGACCCGGCCCAGGCCAGCGAGGTCGAGGAGGCCTTCGCGGTGTTCACCGACAACTGGGACCCCCAGGAGACGACCCAGGAACTCATCGACATCTTCTAAGGGACCACGGAGAAACGCCCACCATGCGTACCGATTTCGAACGACTGCTCGCCCGGCTACGTCGTCGTTCGTCCACCCTCCGGACCGACGGGGGCACATCGAGCGCCGCGGGTGGGCGGCTCTCCCGGCTGCGACACGGCCAGTTCGTCCAGTCGCTCCCGTTCTGGCTGCCGCCGGCGCTGCTGGTCGGACTGTTCGTCTACGGCGCGGTGAGCTGGAACCTCCTCATCTCGCTGACCGACTGGACCGGGCTCGCCCAGCCGGAGTACACGGACCTCGGCTTCGAGATGTACGCCCAGATGCCGGGCGACGCCTCGTTCGTCGCCGCGTTCCGCAACACGGTCGTCCTGCTCGTGGTGTTCACCGTCGTCTCGCTCACCATCGGGCTCGTGCTCGCGATCCTCGTCGACCAGAACATCCGGTTCGAGAACACCTTCCGGACGATCTACCTGCTGCCGATGGCGCTCTCGTTCGTCGTCACCGCGGTGTTCTGGTCCTGGATGTACAACCCGACGACGGGCGTGATCAACACCGTCCTCAGGGGAATCGGACTGGACGTCCTCGCACTGAACTGGATCGGCGATCCCCGAACTAGGCTGGGAGCGATCATCTTCGCGCTCACCTGGCAGTTCAGCGGCTACGCGATGGTCGTCTACCTCGCGGGGCTGCGGGCCATTCCCACGGAACACTACGAGGCGGCGAAGGTCGACGGCGCGAGCGCGTTCCGCATGTACCGCCGGGTGATCGTTCCACAGCTCAGTGCGGCGACGACGAGCGCGGCGGTCGTGCTGATGGTGTTCGCGCTCAAGGCGTTCGACTTCATCTTCGTCATGTTCGGGGACAATCCCGGACGATCGGCCGACATCCTCGCGGTGATGATGTTCCGGGTAGCGTTCTCGCGGTCGCAGTGGGCCTACGGCGCCGCGGTCGCGACGGTCCTCTTCCTGATGGCGCTCTCGGTCGTCGCGCCCTACCTCTACCTGCAGTATAAGCGGGGTGACCTATGACGACCGCTCGGGGTTCGAAGACCGGACTCGCGAGACGGTTCGAGGGGCTTGACATCGGACGGGTCGGCCTCTACGGGGTCCTGTTCGCACTGATCGCGTTCTACCTCTCGCCGCTGTGGAGTGGGTTCATGACCGCGTTCAAGACGCGGACCGGCTTCGTCCAGACGGCGCCGCTGGCCCCGCCCACGCCCGAGTGGTTCACGGTCGAGCCCTGGCAGCTCGCGTTCGCCACCCTCCAGGGCGGGCTCGTCAACAGCGTGCTGTTCGTCGTCCCGGCGACGCTGCTCTCGGCGTTCCTGGGGAGCCTCGCCGCCTACGGCCTGACGAAGCTCTCCTGGCGGGGCCAGGTCGGGGTCCTCGTGCTCTTTCTCGCCGGGGTCTTCCTGCCCTACCAGTCGGTGCTCGTCCCGCTCAGGCAGTTCTGGTCCGCCGTCGGGCTGGCCTCGCTGCTCTCGTTCGCACCCTTCCTCGCCGACCGGGCGGACCTGATCGAGCTGACGATCACCCACACCGCCTACGGCATCCCGATCTGTACGATCCTCTTCCGGTCGTACTACAAGACGATGGACGACGAGATGATCGAGGCCGCACGCTTAGACGGCGCGAGCGCGTTCGGGGTCTACCGGCGGATCGTGCTCCCGCTCTCGCTGCCGATGTTCGCGGTGACGCTCATCTACCAGTTCACGCAGATCTGGAACGACCTGCTGTTCGCGCTCGTGCTGGTGACCTCGCGGTCGAACTACGTCGTCACCCAGTCGCTGAACGAACTCCAGGGCTCGCTCGTCCAGGAGTACAACATACAGATGGCGGGGGCGTTCATCGCGGCGCTCCCGACGATCGTGATCTACGTCGTCTTCGGACGGCAGTTCGCGAAGGGGATCACCGGAGCCTCATAGAACCATGGCAGAACTCACACTCACGGGAGTCACGAAACGCTTCGACGACGACGGCGACGAGATCCTCGCGGTTGACGACGTCTCGCTCGAGATCGACGACGGGGAGTTCCTCGTTCTGGTCGGCCCCTCCGGCTGCGGGAAGTCGACGACGCTCCGGATGATCGCCGGGCTGGAGTCGGTCTCGGAGGGAACGATCGCGATCGGCGACGAGGTCGTAAACGACGTGCCGGCCCAGCGCCGTGACATCGCGATGGTGTTCCAGAACTACGCGCTCTACCCGCACATGACGGTGCGGGGGAACATGCGCTTCGGGCTCGAGGAGTCGACCGACCTCGACGGCGCGACGATCGACGAGCGCGTCGAGGAGACCGCGGCGATGCTCGAGATCGACGAACTCCTGGGGCGAAAGCCGGCCGAACTCTCCGGCGGTCAGCAACAGCGTGTCGCGCTGGGGCGGGCGATCGTCCGCGACCCGTCGGTGTTCCTGATGGACGAGCCCCTCTCCAATCTCGACGCGAAGCTCAGGTCCGGGATGCGGATGGAGCTCCAGCGCCTGCAGAACGAACTCGGCGTGACGACGATCTACGTCACCCACGACCAGACCGAGGCGATGACGATGGGCGACAGGATCGCGATCCTCGACGACGGCGAACTCCAGCAGGTGGCCACCCCGCTGGAGTGCTATCACCGCCCCGAGAACCTCTTCGTCGCGAGCTTCATCGGCGAGCCGTCGATGAACGTCTTCGACGTCACGCTGGAGGGCGACCGGCTGGTCGGCGACGGCCTGGAGTACCCCCTCTCGCCCGAGGTCCGGGAGACGCTCGGCGAGTCGACCGATCTGATGCTCGGGATCAGGCCGGAAGACGTCGGGATCGTCGAAGCGGTCGAGACCGACCACGACGTCCCCGTCGAGATCGACGTGGTCGAGCCGATGGGCGACGAGAACAACCTCCTCGTCCGGATCGAGGGGACCGAGACGACGTTCACCGCCTCGATCGGCGGGATGCGTCGGGTCGAGGCGGGCGAGACGAAAGTCGCCCGGTTTCCGGAGTCGGCGATCCACCTCTTCGACCGCGAGAGCGGCCGGGCGCTGCACAACCGCGCGCTCGACGAGGAGGTCGAACTCGCGGGCTCGCGGCTGTGAGAGTCGGGGCCCCGATCCCGTCACGACACGTTTTTGGCCGATCCACCGGTGTGTTCACCCATGACAGGAGCGGCGACGATCCCGGTGACGGTCGTGAGCGGCTACCTCGGGGCGGGCAAGACCACCCTCGTGAACCACGTGCTCGAAACGACCGAGAGGCGGGTCGCGGTGCTCGTCAACGACATGGGCGAGGTGAACGTCGACGCCGACCTCGTCGCCCGCGAGAGCGAGTCGGAAGGGATCGTCGACCTCTCGAACGGCTGTATCTGCTGTGAGCTTCGCGGCGACCTCGTCGACGCTGTCGAAGGCCTCGCCGAGAGCCGCGCGTTCGACTACCTGCTCGTCGAGTCCTCCGGGATCAGCGAACCGGTGCCGGTCGCCAAGACGTTTCTCGGCGACGAACTCTCGGAATTCCGTCTCGACACGCTCGTCTCGGTGATCGACGCCGCCCAGTTCGACGCGGCGTTCGGCGACGGCGACCTCCCCGAGCGCGACGAGCGCGTCGACGCGGAGGGGCGACACCCGACCGAGGTGATGGTCGACCAGGTCGAGTGCTGTGACATCCTCCTACTCAACAAACGCGACAGACTCTCACCCGACGCGATGGAGCGCGTCGAGTCGATCGTCTCGCGGCTGGCCCCACGGGCGGAGATCGTGCGGACGGAGTTCTCCGAGGTCGACCCGGATCGGATCCTCGACACCGGCCGGTTCGACCTCGCGGAGATGCAGCGCTCTGCGGGCTGGAAGCGCGAACTCGTCCACGCCCGCGAACACGGGGAGGGAGACGAGCCCGAACACGACCACTCGCCGGCGACCGAGTTCGGGGTCGAGTCGTTCGTCGTCAGGTATCGAGAGCCGTTTCACCCCGGGCGCCTAGACGAGGCGTTTTCCGAGTTCGCCGACCACCCGGAGATCATCCGGGCGAAGGGGGTCTTCCTCGTCGCCGGGCGCGAGGAGGAGGTGATGGGGTTCAGCCAGGCCGGCGACGCGGTCCGTGCGGGGCCGATCGGCCGCTGGGACCCCGAACGGGACGACCCCCGCTCGGAACTCGTCTTCATCGGCCGGGGGATCGACGAGGTGGCGGTCAGGGAGCGTCTGGAGGGCTGTCTCGCGGGCGAGGACGAGCGGGAGGTCCCGCGGACTGCCGATCCGTTCCCTCGCTGAAAGAGCGTAGAATGGGGCCGCTCACACTCTCGTCACGGCGGTTGGATCGATCGGTACGGGGACTCACACGCCGCCGCAACCGCTGCTCCGACGGATTCCCGTCGGGAATCGTGTGTACCGTATCGAGGCCGTACATCTCCGATCGCCGGCTTCCGAACTCACGTTATCCGGAGCGGCTTCATGGCGTCGTTGATCAGACCCACACCGCCCTCCTCGAAGAGCGTCCCGATCGAGACGGGAGTCGTGTCGCCGATCCACACCTCGAACTCCTCGAGCGCGTCGTAGTACTCGAGCATGTTCGGGTGGAACAGCAACGCGGCCCCCGGTCGGGTCTGCTCGGAGATGCGTTCGAACGCCTCCGATGGTTCGTCACCGTCGTTGAGCATGAGTAGGTCGTACGGATGAGCCGGCTCGAGGTAGTCGATCCCGGGGGGGATCTCCGCGTCCGTACGACCGAGAACCCACTCGATTCCGAGCTCCTCGATCACGTCGAGCGTCGCGGCGTTTACCTCCTGACGGGGTGCGATGAACCCCCGGGGGGTTACCCCAGCGGCGTCCTCGATCGCGTTCAGACCGCGCGAGAGGTTCTCGTGAGCGAGGGCGTACTCGATGTCAGCGCAGGCCACGTGGCGATAGCCGTGAAGGACGATCTCGTGGGCGGCATCGTCGAGTCCCTCGATCGTTTCGGAGTAGCGCTGGGCATCCCTCCCGAGGAACGAAAAGCTGCTCGTCGCATTCGAGTCGAGGAGCGTATCCGACAGCCGTTCGTAATCCTCGTGTTCCCACTCCCCTAGATTGTGGAACGACCGGGCCCGGAGCAGCCGCCGGGAACCGCCACGGGCGATCACGTCAAAGTACGTTTCCACTTCCCGTTGCCTGAGTTCGGAGACGGCGTCCATCGACGAGTGATCGGTAGCACGACTCAAAAGTCGTTCGCGTCGTCACCGTTCGGGCGAATCCGATGAACGGTACGCGGTTCTCCTGAGCGGGTGTTTCCACCCCTCTTCGCTCGAGACGAACGTTCGAGAGCCGTCAGTTCGTCCCTCTACTGATCAGAACTGCTCACGGAGCTCGTCCCAGGACTCGTGAAAGCCGTAGTTGTCCCGTCGCGTCACCTTCTTGTACGTCTCGTCGTACTGGAGGAGGGCGTCCCACCCCTCGTCCTGTCCGTAGCCGCAGTACTGACACATTCGTCCTCGCTACGCGGTGAGGTCAAAAACCGTTGTCGCCGACGGGTTGATCCGGCGTCGGCGGGTAGGGGTCCCATGCAAACCGGCCCGCGCGGCCCCACCTTCCCGTCGGACGACCGGGCGACGCTCACCGGTGCCTGCGAACGCTGTCCCTGGACGGCCGAAGCGACCTCGCACGCACGGCTCGCGAGGAGGTATCAGGACCACCTCAGAGCCGAACACCCGAAGGCGTGGCTCAGAGGATAGCGTCGAAAGAAGGCTGGATCGGATCGTCTATGGTTCGAGCAGCACTTTGGTAACGCCCTCTTCGCGGTTGTCGAACGCCTCGTACATCTCGGGGGCCTCCTCCAAGCCCACACGGTGCGAGACGATGAAGCTCGGATCGGCCCGCCCCTCGATGATCAGGTCGCGCAGGTACCGGTTGTACTGCTTGACGTTACACTGGCCGGTCCCGCACTTGAGTCCCTTCTCGAAGAACTTCCCGAAGTCGATCCCCAGCCTCCCCTGGGCGGCCATCTCGTCGGGCGCGCCCGGGTCCGAGGGGACGTAAAGCCCCGGGATGCCGAGTTCGCCCGTCGGTCGCACGACCTGGATCAGCTGGTTGAGCACGACCGCCGGGTTCTCGCGCGCCGGGTCGTAGGCGTCGTCGCCCGGGTCGGTATCGGGGTCGATCGCCTGATAGCCGACCGCGTCGACGCCCTTGTCGACCATCCCGCCGTGTTCGTCCTTGATCTGTTCGACGGGATCGCCCTCCTCGAAGTCGATCGGGATCGCGTCGCAGTTCTCCTCGACGGCGTCCAACCGACTGGGAACGCGATCGACGGTGTAGATCTCCGCGGCGCCCTTGATGTGCGCGCTGTAGGCGGCCATCGCGCCGACCGGGCCAGCACCGAAGATCGCCACCGACTCGCCCGGCTGGAGGTTCGCGAGCTCGGTCCCGTGCCAGCCGGTCGGGAAGATGTCCGCGAGCAGCGAGAACGAGTCCTCGTGCTCGTCGCCCTCGGGCAGTTTCAGTGCGTTGAAATCCGCGTACGGTACGCGGAGCTGCTCCGCCTGCCCGCCCTTGTACGGCCCCATCGCGACGTAGCCGTACGCCCCGCCGGCGAAGCCGGGGTTGACGTTCGTACAGAAGCCGGTGTAGCCCTCCTCGCAGTTCTGACAGAACCCGCAGGCGACGTTGAACGGGAGGACGATCCGATCGCCCTCCCCCAGCGTGCTCACACCGTCGCCCACCTCCGTGACGACACCCATGTTCTCGTGGCCGAAGACGATCCCCGGTTCGGCGTCGGTCCGACCCTCGTACATGTGGAGGTCCGACCCACAGATACACGTCGTCGTGATGTCGATCACCACGTCGTTCGGGTGCTGGAGCTCCGGCTCGTCCACTTCCTCGACTGCCACCTCGTGTGGCCCCTGGTAGACCACCGCTTGCATTGCCATCTGATATCCCCACCGACTACTCGGCCGGATCGATCATTATGCTACCTGTTAATCATCTTCAGCCGTTACTAACAGATCCGTTCACTGTCCCGCGAGACGCTCGATCGCGCGGCGAAGCTCCCGTTCCGTGTTGACGTTCTCGAAGGTCCACTCCGCGGCGTGTGTTGCGATCTCGTCCTCGGAGACGACGACGTACTCCAGGTCGAACAGCGGGGCGACGATCTTCCGCTCGCCGGCCGCGAGCGCCCGGTCGCAGGCCTCGACCATCGAACGCGCCCGGAAGACCGCCTGCGTCGTCTGGTACCAGCCGTCCTCGCGCCGCGGGACGGCGGCGTCGTGACCCGCAGCACGATCGAAGAGGTAGTCGAGGAACGCCGGATCGACGAACGGCATGTCACAGGCGACGACCGCGGCGTACTCGGCCTCGACGGCGGCGAGCCCGGTCCTGATACCGGCCATCGGGCCGGCGTCCGTCTCCCGGTCGATCGCGAACGCGATCGGGTTCTCGTAGCCAGCCATCGCCTCGTCGATCGCGCCGCGCTGGTCCTCGCGGCAGTTCACCACGAGCCGGTCGGTCGCTCTCGATACCCGATCCGCAACTCGACGGATCATCGGAACGCCCGCGAGCGGAGCGATCGCCTTGTCGCGTTCGCCGAAGCGCGTCGATCGACCGCCCGCGATGATGACCCCTTCTCGCATGGCCGCCGCTTCGCGTCCTCGTCCTATCAAGCCGCGGGATCGATCGACCTAGGAGTTCACGACACCCCGGGAGGTCACGGACCGAGGCGAGTGAACCGGGCGAAGGGAAGTGGACTCGCCGGGGACCCGTCACGCTTTTCTCGCCGGCGTCCGTCGCTCGGGCCATGAGACGCGTGGGTGAGTCGGCGTGAAGGAGTCGTTGATGGAGATCATCTGCTGCCCGCTCGATAAGTCCGAACTCGACCTCCGGGTCGACGTCCAGGACGGCGAGGAGGTCGTCGCCGGTCGCCTCGTCTGCACCGAGTGCGGCGAGACCTACCCGATCGAGGACGGCATCCCGAACCTGCTCCCGCCGGACATGCGGGACGACTGAGAAACACTCTTTTCCGGACACGAACGGCGCTGATATATCGGTTCGGCGGGTCGAACCGACGGCGGGCGGCGGGGTGAGCCCCTTCGACGCCGGCACCGCCGACGGACCGCGCGTACCGTGACGCTTTTTTCACCCGCCTGCGAGGGGTCACTCGTGTCGCAGACGCTCCCGGTCGTGATCAACCGCGACGCGGTCCACGAGATAGCGATCGGTACCGAGGCGTTCGAGACCGATCGGTCGTTCATCGTCGAGATAGAGAACGCCGGCCAGGCGACGCACGTCCACCTCAGCCTCGACGACGACCTCTCGCGGGCGGCGTCGGTCGACGGCGGCGGGAACTACTTCGTCGAGGCCGGCGCGGTCTATCGGGTTCGGATCTCCGTCGACCGCGAGGCCGCACCGACGACCGGTCGGCTCTCCGTCGTCACCGGCTACGGCGCACGGCGCGCGCACGCGGCCGTCACTATAAGCGAGACCCCGCCGACGAAAGAGCCACGGGTGGCCGTCGACGAGCGCCTCGGCGTCCCCCAGCGCGGGCAGCGTTCGAGTCCCAGGCCCAGACCACGGGCGAGAGACGGGCGAGGACGACCACGGGGTCCGCTGCTGGTCGGCGCGCTCGCCGTCGGGGTCCTCGGCCTCGCGCTCGTCGTCTGGCTCGTCGCCGAGAGCGTCGCGGCGGGCGTCGGGGTCGCCGTCGTCGCGGGATTCGTCGCCGCGAGCTACTTCCTCTCCGAGGGCTCGCTCTAGTCGTGGTCCTCGGGGTACGTCGGCGTGTCCGAGAGGCCGTGCTCCCCGCCGCGTAACGCCCGGAGGTACCGGGCGCGGTAGCGGTTCGCGCCGTCGTTCAGGTCGGCCTCACGGATCTCACCCACGCGACCGTCGGCGACCGCGTCGACGATCGCCTCGACCTGCTCCTTCTCCGTCGGCGTCAGTTCGAACTCGTAGGAGCGTGTCTCCTCGCGGCCGAGCGTGACGAACTTCCGGGCGGCGGTGACGAACAGCGAGCAGGGTTCGCGACAGGGAAACGCCTCCTCGCCGCGGGGCACCCGCAGCGGGGTCTCCTCGTCTTCGTCCCACATCCGACGCTTGAGACACTGCGAGTCGACACAGCAGGCCTCGGCGGCGGCCTCGAGCTCCTCGACGGTGAGCCCCTCCACGATCGAGTAGATCCCGGTCTGGCGCTCCGCGGTTTCTCGGAAGTGGGTAACGTCGAGCTCGCCGCGGCGCTCTCGGTGCCAGTTCTCGACCGTCGCGGGGTAGAGGAACTCGACCGTCTCGACGAGCGCCCGCCCGTCGAGGTCGGGGTAGACCCAGCCGGTCCGGAGCGTCGGCGCGGTCGACAGCGGTCGGTACCGGCCGTCGTCGTCGTAGGTCGCGATCCCGCGGGCGTCGAGCGGATCGACGTACGTCTCGAGGTCCTCCTCGGAGACGTCGCGGTCGGCCCCGTGACGCAGGTCGTAGCGCCGGAGACCGTCGTCGGCGAGTGTCGCCGTGATAGAGAGCTGGCCCCACTCTCGGGTCACCCCCGACGAGAGCGCCTCGTAACGCTTCGGAACGTCGTGGTCGTCGGCGCCCTCGACCCAGCGGAGGAAGTCGTAGCGTGCGCGCTCCGGGCCCTCGACGACGTGCGTCCAGTAGTGCCAGTTCGAGACGAACCACGGGCTCTCCTCGGCGACGGAGCGGAGTGCCGACTCCGAGAGCCCCCTGTGGATCGTCTCGGGCGTCTCGAACCGGTAGCCCTCGTCCACGCGAGTGACCCGCAGCCCGTCGACCTCTACGCCCTCCTCGGCCGCCTCTACCAGCGCGCCGACCTGCGCGTCGTTCATTCACTCACCCGCGACCGACGGCGCGCTTCGCTCGCCAATCCGCTCTCGGGCGTCGCCGATCTCGGCACCCGCCTCGGCCGCCCGCTCGAGGATCACGTCCGCCATCAGCGACTCCGTGCCGACCGCACCGGCGTACCAGATCCGGTGGCCGTCGACCTCGCCAGGCACCGGGTAGCCCTCCCGGAAGTCGTCGGTCAGCCCCAGATCCTCGGGGATGTCCTCCTGGGTGTGGAAGCCGTCGGCGACGAACAGCGGGACGACGACGATCTCAGGAGCGGAGAAGAACTCCGTGACCTCGTCGACCTCCGGCTCCTCGTCCATGAACACCGCCTCGACCTCGTCGAACCGGTCCATCCCCCGGATCCGATCGGTGTGGTAGTGGATCGCCTTCGCGCTGTTCTCGTTTCGCTCGGTTCCGTGGCCGATGATCGCCAGGCCGAAGCCCTCGCCGACGTCGGGATCGCCCGTCACCGACTCCGCACGCCTGACGATCACGTCGCTCATCACCTCGTGGGTGCCGGCCGGCCCGCAGTAGTGGATCGTCTTCTCGACATCGTTCGCGCGATAGGTCGCGAAGGTCGCGCTGACACCGTCCTCGGAGTCCCAGTCGGAGACCTCCCAGCCCTCCAAGCGCATCTCGCGGGGGATCACCTGCTCGGTGAAGTAGCCCTCGCTGATGAACAGCGGGACGACGTAGACCTCTTCGCTCTCGACCGTCCGCAGCACCTCGCGGAAGGAGGGCTCTTCCTTCCAGAACGCCTCGCGCACCTCGTCGAACGCGCCGGTCGCGCGGATCGCGTCCGCGTGGTCGTACGTCGGCGTACTCGAGTCGGGGTTCAGGTGCGAACCGTGTGCGACGATCACCAACGCTTGCATGGAGCGATCTAGCGACGAGAGCGGCTTAGGTACTTCGAAGCCACGGTAATCGGGGTGTATACACACACGTATACTACGATCGTGAGCAACAGTATCGGGGTCGAGGAGGACACCCACACAGCCCTCGCCGCGCTGAAGGGCGAGGACGAGCCGTTCGACGACCTCCTCTCACATCTCGTGAGAGAGCGACGCGACTCCGCTCTAACCGGAACGGGTCTGTGGGAGGGAACCGAGGCGGCCGAGCGGGCGCGCGCGGCGTGGATGGAGATGAAACGCGGCGTCGGCGATCGATGACCCTGTACGACAGCAGCGTCCTCACCGACTATCTGGACGGTGTCGATCGGGCGGTCGACTACGTCGACCTGCTCCGATAGGGATCGTCACAGACGCTCGAAGTTCGTCGATCGTGGATCGAACGACACCGGTGACGTGTGAGCCTACGAGATCCCACTGCCTCCGATGATCCCCGAGGGCCTACGGGGCGGTCCGATCGCTCTCTACCAGACCGTGGACGTGTTCGGCCGCGAGATCGAGCGCCTCCGGGAACGGGATCGGTTCGTCGGTGAGTTCGGTTCGCGAGCGCTCGCCGCCCTCGTCGACGAGGGCAGCGACGCGAAAGCCCCCCCGGGAGGGTCGGATCGTGACGTGCGATCTGTCGGCGCCCATCGATCGCATGAGCGCCCAGCGTCCGCGGAGGGTGTACTCCCACTCCGTTGGAAGGTCCGGCGTGGGGACGAGACCGGCCGTTCGCTTCGCCTCGAACCCGGCGATCGCGGCGGTCGCCCGCGTCCGCCGTCTCACGTCCTGGGTGCTCAGGCCGCCGGTCGCGGCCTCGTAGAGCAACGCTACGACGGCGAGGGAAGCGACGAACCCGGTCCGCGTTCGGAGACGGTTGAGGAGGGTCATTGCCGATAAAACAACACGTTCGATCATAGCCCTTGCGGTCGGATCGGTTCGACGCTTTTTAACGGTCCGCAGGCCTCTCGGAGAGCGATGAGTCTCAGGGTGTACAACACGCTCACGGGCGAGACCGAGCCGTTCGAGCCACGCGATCCCGATTCCGTGCTGCTCTACTACTGCGGGCTCACCGTCTCGGACCTCCCGCACCTGGGACACGCCCGCGCGTGGGTCCACGTCGACGTCGTACACCGCTGGCTCTCCTGGCTCGGCTACGACGTCCGCCACGTCGAGAACTTCACCGACGTCAACGAAAAGATCGTCGCCCGGGTCGGGGAACTCGGCGAGAGCGAGGCGACGGTCGCCCGCGAGATGATCGGCCGGACGCTCTCGGCGATGCGCTCGCTCAACCTGCTTCGCGCCGAGGTCTACCCCCGGGTCTCCGAACACGTCCCCGAGATACTCGACCTGATCGAGTGGCTGATCGAGCGGGGTTACGCCTACGAGGCGAACGGGTCGGTCTACTTCGACGTCACGGCGTTCGAGGGGTACGGGAAGCTCTCGAACCAGGAGATAGAGGAGGTGGAGTCACAGGGTGAGGAGACGGGCGAGAAGCGTCACCCGGCGGACTTCGCGCTCTGGAAGGCCGACGGCGTCTCACGGGAGGCGCTCGCCGAACACGTGGCGGAGCTCCCCGAGGAGCCACCCAAGGGACGGACGTGGGGCTCGCCGTGGGGCGAGGGCCGTCCAGGCTGGCACATCGAGTGCTCGGCGATGAGCATGACCCATCTGGGGGAGTCGATCGACGTCCACATCGGCGGCCAGGACCTCGTCTTCCCGCACCACGAGAACGAGATCGCCCAGAGCGAGGCGGCGACGGGAGAGGAGTTCGCGCGCTACTGGCTGCACGTCCGCCTGCTCGAAACCGAGGGGGAGAAAATGTCTTCGAGCCTGGGGAACTTCTTCACCGTCGAGGACGCCGTCGAGCGGTTCGGCGTGAACGTCCTCCGGATGTTCCTGCTCTCGACGTCGTACTCGAGTCGCCAGACCTACAACGAGGCGGCGCTCTCGGAGGCCGAAGAGCGCTGGGAGCGCCTTTCGAGAGCGTACGAACGGGCCGTCGATGCCGCCGACGGCCCCGACGCACGGACGAAGGTCGAGGACCGGGAGCTCCGGGAGACGATCGAGAGCGCTCGGGAGGCGTTCGTCGCCGGGATGAACGACGACTTCAACACGCGCGAGGCACTCGCGTCGTTGCTGTCGGTCGCGAGCGCCGTCAACCGCCACCTGGACGCGGGCGGGCCCTTCGACTACCGGGGGCTCACCCGGGCGATCGAGACGGTCGAGGAGCTCGGCGGCTCCGTTCTCGGGTTCGTGTTCGGCGCCGAGAGCGAGGGGACCGTCGAACTCGCGGAGGAGCTCGTCGGGCTGATCGTCTCGCTCCGGGAGGAGGAACGGGAGGCCGGCGCGTTCGATCGGGCCGACGAACTCCGCGAGGAACTGGAACGGCTGGGGGTGACGGTCGAAGACGGCTCCGAGGGGCCGACCTACCGGTTGCCCGAGTGATCGGTTAGGGGCTGGCGAAGCGACTCTGCCCGGAAAACGTATACGATAGCGTAGGAGATTAGCGGTCGATGAAACTCTCACGGCGTGCGGTCGGCGTCGCGGCGGCCGGAACGCTCGTCTCGACCGCCGGCTGTGTCGGGTTCGTCACCGGGAGCGACTCGCTCCGGTTCGAGGCCGACCCGGCCGAGCCGAGCGAGGAGACGCTCTCTGCGACGGAGTACGACGAACGGCGTATCGAGACACGGACGATCACGGAGTCGTTCACCGTCGCCGGGGTGACCCGGGAGGTCGACGCCCGGAACGTGCTCGCGGAGTACGAACGCGCCCTCGACGCGGGGCCGCTCGGACGCGCTCGGACCGCGAGCTTCAGCGCCTTCTCGACCCCGCAGGTGGATCTGCTCTGGCGGACGTTCAATCCGATCGCCGAGCTGGACAACCGGGAGGTGGCCGAGCAGGTCGCGAGCGGCTACGACGACGTGAGTATCGGCGAGGAGGTCGATCGGACGACGCTCTCGGTCCTCGGTGACGAGGTCGAGGTTTCGACGTACACCGCCGAGGCGTACGTCGGGAGCGAACTGACCGAGGTCCACCTCCACCTCGGAACCGCCGAGGCCACCGAGGACTTCGTCGTGGTCGTCGGGATCTACCCTCGGCTCGTCGACGACTCGGAGGAGGTCTACCACCTCGCCGAGTCCCTCTCGCAGTGACTCGACGCGGGCGGCCGTAGGCACCGCGTAGTAATACCCCGAGGTGGGGTAGGTCGGTCGATGCTCTCGCGACGAGCCGTACTGGGTGGTGCGGCGGCGACGGTGCTGGCGGCGGCGAGCGGCGTCGGCGTCGCCCTCGGCCGCAGTTCGCTCGATACGGTCTCCGAACCGGTCGGGGTCCGGGAGGAGACCCTCTCGCTGACCGACTACCGACCCCGGGTCATCGGCCAGACCCGTTTCACCCGCGAACTCGGCGCGGGGAGCGCCAGCCACGACATCGGGACGACCAACTACCTCGCGGAGTACGATCGACGCGCGAGCCTCGGATCGCTCACCGAGACCCGACTCGGCGTGTTCGCCGTCGTGAGCACGCCAAAGGCACAGCTCCTGGGGCTGCCGCTGAACCCGATCGCGTGGGCCTCCGAGCGACGCCTCGTCGAGCTGTTCCAGACCCGTTACGACCGGGTTCGCGACATCACGCCCGTCGCCTCCGAGGAGGCGACCGTACTCGATACGGTGGTCTCGATCGACGAGTTCGACGCCGTCGGCAGCGTCTCCGATCGGGAGGTCCCGCTCACGATGCACGCCACGCGCGTCGAGTCCCGGGCCGACGTGGTGCTCGCGATCGCGCTCTACCCACGGCCCTTAGAGGACGAGCGGCCCACCGCGTTCAGCCTGTTCGAGGGGATCGAACACGGATGAGTTTTCCCTTCTCACCGTGAGCGGGAGGACATGCCGAGCGCACTCGTCACCGGCTCCTCGCGCGGGATCGGTCGTGCCGCCGCCGAACGTTTCGCCCGCGACGGCTACGACGTCGCGGTGAACTACGTCTCCTCGGAGGCGGCCGCCGAAGCGGTCGTCTCGGGGATCGAATCCACGGGGAGGGATGCCGTCGCGATCCGGGCGGACGTGAGCGACCCGGACGCGGCGGAACGTCTCGTCGATTCCGCCGTAGAGGCGTTCGGCGGGCTCGACCACGTCGTGAACAACGCCGGGATCGACCAGCACGTCCACACCGACTCGCTCTCGCCCGCCGACTTCGACCACGTCATGGACGTAAACGTCAACGGCGCGTTCACCGTCACAAAGGCGGCGCTCACCCATCTCCGCGAGTCCGGGGTCGAACCCTCGCCCTCGATTACCAACGTCTCCTCGATACTCGCACACACGGGCGCGCCGATCGAGTGCCACTACGCGGCGTCGAAAGCCGGTCTGCTCGGGCTCACGAAGAGCCACGCCGCCGACTTCGCGCCGGAGGTCAGGGTGAACGCGATCGCGCCGGGACACATCGAGACGGATATGACCGGTGACCGGACGGAGGACGAGCGCAGAGAGCAACTGGAGTCGATCCCCGTCGGCCGGTTCGGCCAGCCGACGGACGTCGCGGACGCGGTCGCCTATCTGCGGGACGCCGGATTCGTCACCGGCGAGACCCTGGAGGTCAACGGCGGCGAGCTGATGCGCTGACCGGCGGTTTCTTCGTCTCCCTGTGCGAGGGTGAGCCATGATCGACGCAGAACCCCTCGCGGTCGCCGTCGACGCGCTTCGATCCGGGGAGACGACCCCTCTCGACTACCTCGACCGGCTCCGCGACCGGATCGATCGCCACGAATCGGACGTGAGGGCGTTCGTCCCCGAACCCGAGTGGGACCGCCTCGAGCGCGAGGCGCGGGCGCTCCCCGAGCGGTTCCCCGACCCGGACTCCCGACCGCCGCTGTACGGGACACCGGTGGGAGTGAAGGACATCTTCCACGTCGAGGGGATGAAGACGCGTGCCGGTTCCGAGCTGCCGCCGGAGGTCCTCTCGGGACCGGAGGCCAGATCCGTCGAACGGGTCCGAGCGGCGGGTGGCCTCGTCCTCGGAAAGACCGTGACGACCGAGTTCGCCTACTTCGATCCGGGGCCGACGCGGAACCCCCACGACCTCGCGCACACCCCCGGTGGCTCCTCGAGCGGCTCCGCGGCCGCCGTCGCCGCCGGGTTCGCCCCGCTCGCGTTCGGGACGCAGACCGTGGGATCGGTGATCCGACCCGCGGCGTTCTGTGGGGTCGTCGGGCTGAAGCCGAGTTTCGGACGAATTCCGACGACCGGGGTGATACCGTTCTCGACCTCCGTCGACCACGTCGGGCTGTTCACGGGGGACGTCGCGGGGATGGGGGTGGCCGCCGCCGTCTGCTACGACGACTGGCGGACGCTGCCGGAGCCCGAGGATCCAGTCCTGGGCGTCCCCGAGGGGTCGTACCTCGGGCAGGCCGACGACGTTGGCCTCGACGCGTTCGAGGCGGCGGTCGAGCGGCTCGCCGCCGCAGGGTACGATATCGAGCGTGTGGAGGCGCTCTCGGGGATCGACGGGATCAACGAGCGCCACCAGCGGCTGATCGAGGCCGACGCCGCGCTCGTCCACCACGAGTGGTACGAGGGATACGGCGAGCGCTACTCCGAGCACATGACGGGGATCGTGGACGGGGGCCGCAAGGTTTCGGTCGGGGAGCTGGCCGACGACCGGGCCGGCCGCGACAGGCTCCGTTCGGAGCTCCACGCGGCGATGGACGAGGCGGGGATCGACTGCTGGCTCTCGCCACCCGCGCCGGGACCGGCACCCGAGGGGATCGACTCGACGGGCGATCCAGTGATGAACCTCCCGTGGACGCATTCGGGGCTGCCGACGGTGACGGTTCCGGCAGGGGAGAGAGAGGGGCTGCCGGTCGGGCTCCAGTGTTCGGCGCGCTTCGGCGCGGACGAGCGCCTGCTCGCGTGGGCCGAGGGGTTCGAGGGAGCGCTCTGAGGGTGTGCTACAGCGGTTCGCAAGCTCTGTTTTCCAGACTGTCGAACTAATCAATGTAGGCTGTGTACGGTGCAAGTAATCGAATGGGGACTGATGGGCATGGGCTGCTAGCGGATCAGATCGATTTCTAGTCTACGCAAAGATACTTACCGATTCGATTCTTGATTTACTATATGGACCGCCGTGGCTTCCTCGCTTTAGCAGTTGCCCCGCTCTCAACTGTGACTGGGGGATGTTTGGGACGGGGGTCGACCACCACGACGCCCGCCGAGATGAGCATCGATGCCCATCACTGGAATGGCATCGTCCTCGAGGACAACAGGCGCGTCGCCGAGGAGATCAACTGGCGGGACACCCCGAACGCGTACCGGACGATCATCACCGATTCAGCGGACGCCGATGAACGACTCGAACGACGGGACGAGCTAGACGAGTTCGTTCGAGAGACCGACTTCGAGGAGTCGTACCTTCTCATCATCGTCGCAGGGTACTGGTCGAGCGACTACGAACTGGCTGTGAACGAGGTCTCACGGACGGAAACCGGTCTCAACGTGAGCCTGGAAACTGTTGCTCCGACGGGCGGTCAAGTAGACGACGAGGCCCCCCATTCGGTAGTTCTTCGCGTGAAAGATGAACGGGACGTCATCCCCGACGAAGTAACCGTTCAGGTCGATGGAGAACGGGCTGGTACGACCGGGATTGACTAGTTCGCATCTCTGCAAAGCGTCTGATTCGTTTCCTCTGGCTCCCAACGGTGACGCTTCCGATAGGGAACGGGAGGACTGCCGATCGGAGTTCAGTGTTCGGCACGCTTCGGCGCGGACGAGCGACTGCTCGCGTGGGCCGAGGGGTTCGAGGAAGTACTCCAACGATCGTGAGGGTTTTGTCGGTGCCCGGTACAGAGCGGACATGCACACAGACCGCGAGCGCTGGTCGAGAGAGCGGTTCACCGAGTGGCAGGACGAGCGACTGCGAGAGACGCTCGCCCACGCCACGGAGAACGTCCCGTTCTACCGCGAGCGCTTCGCGGACGCGGGGATCGATCCCGGCGAGGTAGCTGGGATCGACGAGCTCCCCGAGGTGCCGTTCACGACGAAGGAGGACCTCCGCGACCACTACCCCGACGGGATGTTCGCGGTCGACGGGAGCGAGATCCTGCGGCTGCACGCCTCGTCGGGGACGACCGGGAAGCCGAAGGTGGTCGCCTACACGGAAGGCGACCTGGAGCTCTGGAGCGAGGTGATGGCCCGCTCGCTCGTCGCGGCGGACGTCGACCCCGGGCAGACGGTCCAGAACGCCTACGGCTACGGCCTCTTCACCGGCGGCCTCGGCGTCCACGACGGCTGCGAACGCCTCGGAGCGACCGTCATCCCGATCGGCGGGGGCAACACGCAGCGACAGGTCGAGTTCCTCGCGGACCTGGAGAGCGACGTACTCACCTGCACGCCCTCGTACGCGCTCTACGTCGCCGAGACGGCGCGGGAGATGGGGTACGATCCACACGAGTTCGCGCTCTCGACGGTGATAATCGGTGCCGAGCCGTGTACCGAACCGATGCGCGCGGAGATCGAACGTGCGCTCGACGCGACGGTGATAGACATCTACGGGCTCTCGGAGGTGATCGGTCCGGGGGTCTCGATCGAGTGTCACGAGGCCCAGGACGGACTCCACGTCCACGAGGACCACTTCTACCCGGAGGTGATCGATTCGCGTACGGGAGACGTGCTCCCCGAGGGCGAGGAGGGCGAACTCGTCTTCACCTCGCTCACCAAGGAGGCGTTTCCCGTCGTTCGCTACCGGACCGGCGACCTGAGCAGCCTCCACTACGGTGAGTGTGCCTGCGGGCGGACGCTCGTCCGGATGGAGAACGTGACGGGGAGAACCGACGACCTCCTGATCGTTCGCGGAGTGAACGTCTACCCCAGCCAGATCGAGTCAGTAGTGTTGGACTTCGAGGCTGTCGCGCCGTACTACCGGATCGACCTCGGTACCGAGGACGGGCTGGATCGGATCGCGATCACGGTCGAGTTAACGGACGAGGTCGACGACAGGGAGAGTCTACGAGAACGGATCGACGAGCGTCTGAAGAACGTCCTCTCGCTCACGCCGGACGAGCTCCGACTGGAAGGGCCGGGCGAACTCGAACGGACCGAGGTGGGGAAGGTGAAGCGGGTGTTCGACGAACGGGAGTGAGCCTCGCGACCGGCGGCGACGAGAGACAACGTATTTGTCACGATCGTTCGAAGTCGGCGTATGCCCTACAGCTACGAACCGCACCACTACGAGGCGTTCGAGGTCGGCCAGACGTTCCAGAGCGTCGGTCGCACGGTCACCGAAACCGACCTCGTGAACCACTCGGCCTTTACCGGCGACTGGACCGAACTCCACACGAATCGGCACTTCGCGGAGGAGGAGTACTTCGGCGAGCGCGTCGCCCACGGCCCGATGACGTTCTCGCTCGCGACGGGCTTCGTCTACCGGTGTGGGATCGTCGAGCGTACGGTACTCGCCTTCCTCGGCATGAACTACATGGACATTCCTGCCCCAGTCGCCGTCGGCGACACCGTCTCGCTCGCGATGGAGGTCACGGAGAAACGCGAACTCTCGAGCCGCGAGGACTGCGGGCTCGTCGTGATCGACTCGGAGATGACGAACCAGGAGGGCGAGACCGTCTTCGCGGGCGATATGAAGTTCCTGATCAAGAGACGCGAGGCGAACCCGCAGTTCTAAGCCCTCGAATTTCCGCTGACGAGCGCGAGCGCCCGTTCGACGGCGGCCTCGGCGTCCTCGCCGAAGACGTAGCAGATCGGTTCGATCCCGAACGCACCCCGATGGAAGGCGACCTCGGGGACTCCCGCTTTCTCGAAGAGCTCCCGGAGTCGGTCCCCGCGGTCGTCATAGTCGGCGTCGAACTCGAGGACGGTGAGGTCCATCCGCTCGGCCGCCGCGAGCACCGCCTCGTCCGTCGCGAGGTTCAGAGCGCCCCGTACCTCGGGATCGACCGCGTGCGCGGAGAGGATCGCCGTCGCGACGTTCTCGGAGCCGCCGAACTCGGGGTCTGCGGGGACGCGAACCCGGCCGCGCATCTCGAAGATCCGGCCGGGGATCGCCGCCACCTCGACCTCCCCGGTCGCGCCCGGAAGCGCCATCCCGACGTTCGTGCCGACCTTCGGGATGTGAGAGGCAAAGGCCGGGCTGGCCTTGAGCCGTCTGGTCGCCGTCCGCACGGAGGCGAGCACCGACCGTTCGCCGAGGCGGTCGGCGTCCGGACCGCGGACACAGAGGTCACAGCCGAGGCCCTCGAGTTCGGGCATCGCCTCCTCGTGGACCGCGCAGATCGGCCCCCGATCCTCGAGTTCCTCGACCAGCGCGAGGACGGTGGCGAGCGCCTCGTAGGGTTCGAGGCTGCCGGAGGCGAGCCCGGAGCCGACCTCCCCCACCGTCCGCCGGACCCGTTCGTCCTCCGCGAACCGCGGTTCGATCGCAACCTCGCCCGCGAGCTGTTTGCTCACCGCCGCCTGCGTGACGCCGAGGTGGGCGGCGATCTCGCGCTGGGTGAGCCCCCGTTCGGCGAGATCGGCGGCGAGTAGCGCCCGGAACGTGGGGAGGAAACGGTCGACGACGATCTCGTCCGGGAGGCGGAGGGTCATGGCTCTCTCTCCGTTCGCCGGGACAAATAACCCACCGTGACCATCGGGTGGTATAATCAACTATTATAACCCGAGAAACCCTCGGTCGGCCCATGGAGAACGTGGCTCGATGGTGAGCGAGGGGCTGGCGCTCGGCGCGACGGTGGTGACGCTCGTCTGTCTCGCGGCGATCGGGATCGGGTACTCGAGGGGGCGGATCGGGTCGGTCGACGACTACACGACCTCACGGGGGACGACGGGGACCGGAACGACCGCGGCGACGGTGCTCGCCTCGAGCATGGGCGCTTGGATTCTCTTCAGCCCGGCCGAGGCGGGCGCGGCGTTCGGCGGGCTCTCCGCAGTGGCCGGCTACGCGGTCGGCAGCGCGAGCGCCGCGCTCGTCTACGTCTTCCTCGGGCCGCGGATCAGGCGGCTCGTCCCGGAGGGGCGCACGATCACCGAGTACGCGCTGGTGCGCTACGGCCGAGCGATGTACGTCTACGTCCTCGTCGTGAGCGTCCTCTACATGTTCATGGCGCTCGCGGCGAACATGACGGGGATCGTGGGCGTCCTCTCGCTGGTCGCGGAGGTCCCGCCCTGGCAGACCGCGGCGCTCGTCGGCGGGTTCGTCCTCCTCTACACCGCCTACGGTGGACTGAAAGCGAGCATCGTCACCGACACCGTCCAGTTGATCGTCATCCTCCCCGCGCTGGGGCTCGTCTTCGTCGCGACGCTGCTCGCCCTCGGCGGCCCCTCCGAGGCGAGGACGACCGTCGCCGCGACCGACCCGACACTGCTCGATCCGGGCTTTCTCCCGGGACTGCTCTTCGGCGTCTACGTCGTGATCGCGATCGTCGGCGCCGAACTCCTCAACCAGGCCTGGTGGCAGCGCGTTTACGCCGCCGAGCACGTGCGAACCGTCCGGCGATCGTACGCCCTCGCCGGCGTTCTCACGGTCCCGGTCGTGCTGGTCGCCGGGCTCTTCGGCGTGCTCGCCGCGGGCCACGGTCTGGTGACGGTGCCGGGAGACGCGAGCGTCGCGCTGTTCGCGCTCGCCCTCGAGGTGCTCCCCGAGTGGCTGCTGGTCGTCCTGGTGGTGCTCGCGCTCGTGCTCGTGACGAGTTCGATCGACACCCTGTTCAACGCGATCGCGAGTGTCGTGGCCGCCGACCTCCCCCGGGCGGTCGGTCTGAGCGACCGATCCCTGCGAACCGTCGGTCGGCTCGCGACGGTCGTGGTCGCGCTCGGGGCGACCGCCATCGGTGCGCAGTCGTACAGCGTCCTCGAACTGTTCCTCACCGCCGACCTCTTCGCCGTCGCCACGGCCGTCCCGCTGCTCGCAGGGCTCTACACGGGCCGGATCGGCGGCCGGGGCGTCCTCGCTGCCGCCGTCTTCGGCCTCGCGGTCGGCGTCGCGTTCATGCCGACGCTCTCGCCGGTCCTGGGGCTCGTCGTCCCCACAGGGATCCTGCCGGAGCCGTCGTTCCTCCACGCGTTCGTCGGCGCGGCGGCCGCCTCCACCGTGGCGACGGTCGCGTTGCAGGCGCTCGGGTTTTCCCGGTTCGACCTCGGAAGACTCTCGACCGAGATCGTCGCGACCGAAGAGCTGGTCGCCGACGACTGAACCGGTCACGGAGTCGGACGACTTTTGCTCCCCCCTCGCGTCTCGTGGGTCATGTCACCAGTGCTGTCGCGCCGTCGGAGGGCGCCTCTCCGGGTTCGAGAGCGCTTCCCGCCCGCATCGCTCGCTACCGTCTCCCGACCTCTTCCCGGACCGTGAGTCCGATCGGACGCCCGCTGCGGCGGGGTCGCTGGGCGGATCACCAGTACGTCTCGGTCGGGTCGGGCGAACGGACCCTCCTCGTCGTTCCCGGCCTCAACGACCCGCTCTGCCGGGTCGCCGACCGGCGCTGGTTCTCCCTCCTCGTTGCGACGTTCTGCGGGCGGTATGCGACGGGCCGCCGCGTGGCGATGGTGAGCCGCCCGCCCGGCCTCTCGGAGGGGCTGACCGTCGCGGAGATGGCCGCCGGCTACGAACGCGTTCTCGAGGAAACGGGACCCGTGGACGTCCTCGGCCTCTCGATGGGCGGGTTCGTCGTCCAGCACCTCGCCGCCACCTCCGACCAGGTAGAGAGAGCGATCCTCGGGCTCTCGGCGTACCGGTTGGGCGAGCACGGGCGTCGGGTGCTCGAGCGCTGGCGTGACCTCGCTGAACGTGAGCGCTGGCGACCGATCTGTGACGAGGCCGGTACGATGGTCGCGGGCGGTCTGAAGCGTCCGTTCGTCCGGGGCGCGGTGAACCTCTACGGGGCGTTCGCCTCGCTCTCGCCGGTCGACCGGGAGGACTTCCTCGTCTCCACCGACGCCTGTCTCGCGTTCGACGGCACGGACGTCCTCACCCGGATCGACGCCCCGACACTCGTGATCGGCGGGGGAGACGACCCCTTCTTCACCGAGGGCGGCTACCGAAAGACCGCCGCGAGCATCGACGACGGACGGCTCGCGATCATTCCCGACGTCGGTCACGAGGCGGTACTCGATCGGAAACGGGCGTTCGACCGGGCGATCACGCGGTTTCTCCGGTACACGGGGTGAGTCGGAGAACTAGAACTCCGGATCGCGGCCCTCCAGGAACGCCGAGACCCCTTCGCCGTGTTCGTCGGTCCCGTAGGCGAGCGCCTGGACGTGGTTCTCGTAGTCGAGTGCGCCCTCGACCCCCTTCCCGAGGTTCGCGTGGATCGCCCGCTTCGCGAGGCCGATCGTCCTCGTCGGCCGAGCCCGCAGGACCGAGAGCAGCTCCTCGACCCGGTCGTCCAGTTCGCCCTCGGGGACCGCCTCGTTTACGAGGTCCATCTCGGCGGCCTCGTTCGCGTCGAAAAAACGCCCGGTGAACGAGAGCTCCTTCGCGGCCCGAAGGCCGACGAGCCGCGGGAGGAGGAAGGTCCCGCCGGTGTCGGGAACGAGTCCGACACGAACGAACGCCGCGGAGAAGCGCGCGGAGTCGGCGGCGTAGGCGAAGTCGGAGAGGGCGACGAGCGCGAGGCCCGCCCCGACCGCGTCGCCGTTCACCCGCGCGACGATCGGGACCTGACACGACAGGGCCTCCTCCGCGAGCCGTCCGAACGTCTCGGTGATCCGATCGAACGCCTCGGCGGGCGACTCCTCGCGGTCGGCCATCGCCTCGACGTCACCGCCGGCGCTGAACGCCCGCCCCTCGCCGGTGAGCACCACCGCGTGCTGCTCGTCGGGATGGAGATCGGAGAGGTGATCGGCGAGTTCGGCCGCGTGGTCGGTCGTAAAGGCGTTCAACACGTCCGGGCGGTCGAACGTGATCGTCCGCACACGGTCGCTGTCGGTAGTTCGCATAACTGGTCGACCGGACGGAGGGGGTAAAACGTCCCGGTCAGTCCGCGCTCGCGTCGGATCGCTCGCGTCGGGAAATCGCCTCCCCGTCGAGCGTGTACGTCCCGTCGGTCGCCCGGGAGACGAACGGCGTGGTCGAGAGTTCTTCGAGGAGCGACCAGAGGCGGTGGATCGGGATCTCGACCTCTCCGTCGAGGTCGTGGAGCGTCGAGCCGCCGGGGGCGAGGCGCTCGAGTACCGTCCAGGCGTCCTCTTCCGAACAGGGAGAGCGCTCGGCCGCCCGTCCGATCGCCGCCGCCAGAACTGGCGACCGGGCGCGGGGGATACCGCCGTGCGATCCGTCACGGCTCTCTCCGTCGTCCGGCCCGGGGGTGGCCGCTTCCGCCTCGAGCGCCCGCTCCAGTTCGCCGATTCGGTCCCGAAGCGCCGCCAGCTCCTCGTCGCCCTCCCCGAACGTCGTCTGGATCGGTTCCGGTCCCGAAAACGCCCCCGCGAGCTGTTTCGCGGCCGTCGAGATGTCCTGTGCGGAGGCGAGTTCGCGTTCGAGCTGGCCGATCCGTCGGTCGCGCTGCTCGATCTCGGCCTCCAGTTCGGCGACCCGATCCCGCTCGCGCTGCTGGGACTCCGAGATCTCCTGGAGGTCGCCGACGAGCGCGTCGCTCACCGATTTCAGTTCCGGGCGCTCGAAGTCGTCGAGGCCGGGCGTGGCGCCGGCGTCGAACGTCCGCTTTCGATCGAACTGCACCCGCCTGACGTCCTCGTCGGTCCAGTCGGTCTGGACGAACGCCTCGCCCGCGCCGAGATCCGAGACCGCCTCGCCGTACTCCGGGCCGACGATCCGTTTCACGACGTCCGTGTCGTTGTCCCACGTGAGCCGGTGCCAGACGAGCCAGTTCGCCTGCGTGATGAAGTCCTTCTTGACGTCGGCGGGCCGCTGGCTGATCCCCACGATGCCGAGGCCGTGTTTCCGTCCTCGTTTTCCGACCTTGATCAGCATTCGTCCCGTCTCGTTCATCCCGCCGCCCTCCGGGATGTACTCGTGGACCTCCTCGACTACCAATAAAAAGGGCTTCTTCAGCTTCTTCTCTTTCGCGAAGAGGTGGCGGGCGGTCTCCCGCAACAGTTCGTCCGCGGCCCCCTCGTCCAGATACCCGGAGACGTCGAGGATCACGGGAACGTTCCCCTCCAGTGCCAGCTCCGCGACCTTCTCGGCGTGTTCGGGGCCGACCTGGATGTCACACTCCTCGTCAGCACCCGCATGCAGCAGTTCGTACTCCTCTTTCAGCCCGTAGTACTCGCCGTCGGTGTCACAGACGAGTACGGGGAAGGCGGCCTCGAGCAGTTCCTCGATGACCACGCTCGCGGTGTTCGACTTCCCGCTGCCGCTCTTTCCGGTGACGAACCCCCGGCCCGTGAGCACCTCCACGGCCGGCAGTTCCACGCGCTCGTTGCCGTCGACGCGCTTCCCGACGCCGATCGCCTGTTCGGTACTCACGGCGCAATCCCTCCACGGACTCGTCTACTCATCGCTCGAAACCTCGCGACCCTGATATTTGAACCTTCGGCCTCTCGGGTCGTCGCCGCCCGCTCGGTTGACAGGGCGACCCCGGCCTAACCCAGCGTCCGCTCCAGCAACGACGACTGCCCGCGTCTGAGCCGTTCGAGGAACGCGGACTTGCTGATGCCGATTCGGGAGGCGACCTCGCTCGCGGTCGACTCCCGGGGGATCTCGAAGTAACCCGATTCGAGCGCGACCCGCAACGCCTCCTCCTGTGGGGACGTGAGATCCCACCGGGCGGCGACCGCACCCTCCTCTTCGGTTCCCAGGGGGTAGACGCGCTCGAGCGTCACGCCACCCGTCTCGCCGGCCCTGTCGAGCACGCCCCGAAGCACGTCGCGGCCGACGACCGCCCCCGTGTAGCGCTCGACGCCGTCGCGGTACCGAAGCCGTTCGACCATGAAGCCGACGTCGGTCAGCGCGTGGACGGCACAGCGCCGTTTCGAGAGACACCGAAGGTTCGTCCGGTCGTCGGCCCGCGAGACGTGGAGGTACCTGATCCGGTCGTCGGTATCGAGAGCGGCGGCGACCGCCTCGCCGCCTTCCGCGTCGACGCTGCATCGGAGCAGCGCGTAGCCGTCGGCGCGGCGCTGTGGGGGTTCCGCCTCGATCTCGGTCCCGGAACTCGCCTCCGCGAGCGGACAGTCGTCGCCCGTCACACGGACCTCGACGACGAGACACTCCTCGATCATGTGACGGAGAACCGTTCCGAGATTATAAAACCAGTCTATAGACGGGTGAACCGGTTTGTGGGTTCGTGAACAATCGTCCGTTATGGACTTGGAGACGGTCAGAGAGCGTGCGGGCCCGCGGGCGTTCAGCCCGAAACACGACCTGCCAGAGGAGTACAGGGAGGCGGCGACGCGGATGATCCAGTTCCACGCCAACAGCGAGGTGATGGGCGGCTATCTGGACAAACAGTTCACCCGCCACGCCCCGAGCATCGACCGAAAACTCGCCTGTACGGCGAAAGTGCAGGACGAGATCGGCCACGCCCAGCTGCTCTACCGGGCGGCCGAAACGCTGGGCGTGAAGACGAGAGAGGAGATGTTAGACGAACTCGAACGGGGAGACGGGAAGTTCCTCAACTGTTTCCACTACCCCGTCGACTCGTGGTACGAGGCGCCGATGATCGACTTCTTCGTCGACGGCGGGGCGATGCGCAGGCAGGCGACGCTCAAGGCGACCAGCTGGGAGCCCTACGCCCACGCGATGGACAAGGTCTGTTTCGAGGAGGGATTTCACGTCAAACACGGCGAGGACATCCTGCGGGAACTCATGGGGAGTTCGCGGGCGAACCGGGAACGAGTGCAGGAGGTCTTCGACGAGTGGTGGCCGCGGATCATCCAGTTCTTCGGGCCGCCGAACAAGGACAGCGTCCACAACGATTTCGCCCAGGACGTCGGGCTGAAGACGGCGAGCAACGACGACCTCCGTCAGGCCTTCCTGAACGCCTACATCCCGAAGGCGGAGAAACACGGTCTGGAGATCCCAGAGACTCCTCGAATCGAGTACGACGAGCGCTCGGGGAGGTACGAACTGGAGTACGACGACCTCGACTGGGACGAGTTCTGGACGATCGCGAGAAACGAGTACGAGGGCAGTCACGAACAGATCGGCGCGCGGCGTCGGCGCCAGGAGGCGGTCTCGTGGGTGCGCGAGTCGATGGATCGCTGGGAGCGAGAGGGGTCGAAAGCACCACAGGCGGCCGATTAGTATGATCTGGGAAGTGTTCAGACAGGAGCGGCCGGGGAAGTACCACACCCACTGCGGGAACGTCCACGCGCCCGATAAGGAGATGGCGAAGCTGTTCGCACAGATCCAGCACGGCCGTCGGATGCAGACGAACAGCCTCTGGGTCGTTCCCAGGGACGAGGTGAGCGAGGTCGACACCGACGAGGCGACCTTCGGCGGCGCGACCGACAAGGCCTACCGGTGGGCGATGACGTACAACCGGGTCGACGCGAGTTTCGCCGCGGAGGTCGAAGAGAGCGAGGAGGAACAGCGCGAGGCGGCGCGAAAGCGCGAGGAGGCCGAGTCGTGATCGACCGCGAGGACCTGGGCGAGCGAGAACGCGAAGCGGTCTGTGAGCTCCTCTTCCGGCTCGCCGACGACGAGTTCGTGATCGCAGAGCGCTACACCGAGTGGCAGATCTACGCGCCGACGATCGAGTCGGATCTCGCGCTCGCGAACATCGCACAGGACGAGTTCGGCCACGCGCGGCTCTGGTACGACTGTCTCGCCGACCTCGGCTACGCCGAGGCGGAGTACCTCTGGGAGCGTCCACCTACCGAGTTCCGTCACGCGACGCTCTGCGAACTCGCGTTCGCGGAGGGCGACTGGGCGGACGCCGTCGTCAGGAGCTACCTCTACGACACGGCCGAACGCCTGCGCCTGGAGGCGCTCGTCGACTCGAGCTACGTCCCGATCCGGGACCGCGTGGGGAAGGTCATCGCCGAGGAGTCGTATCACCGAGACCACGCCTCGAACTGGCTCGACCGGCTGGCGAGCGAGTCCGAGGGGAGCGAGCGTGTACAGGCCGCGACCGAGCGACTGTTCCCGTACGCGCTGACGCTGTTCGAACCCGGCGACAGCGAGGAGATGATCGTCGACGCCGGCTTTCGGACCGAATCTCTCGACGACCTGCGGACCGAGTGGCTGGAGACGGTCGTCCCGTATCTGGAGTCGCTGGGAATCGAGGTGCCCGAGCCGGAGTCGGTCTCGCGACCGGAGACGATCGGTCGCGACGGCTCTCACACGTCGGACTGGGACGACCTCCACGATTCGTTCACCGCGACGTACCACGAACTCGGGTTCGCGGAGCCGACGCGGCTCCGGGGTGAGCCATGAGCGGCGAGTTCGACCTCGACGACGGGGTGAGCGAGGAGGGTACGCTCTCCGAGGAACCGACTCCCTGTGCGTACACCGAGTACCGCGAGGGCGAGGGCCACGCGGAGCTTCCGAACACGGGTGCGGGAAGCGAGGGCGTCGAGGCACGCGTCTGGGACGCGCTCTCCGAGGTCGAAGACCCCGAGATGCCGGTGAGCGTCGTCGATCTGGGGCTGATCTACGACGTGGCGATCGAGGAGAGAGAGGAGACCCACGCGACGGTAACGATGACGCTCACGTACACGGGCTGTCCGGCGCGGAGGATGCTCACAAACGAGATCCGGGAGGCGGCCGCGAGCGCGGACGGAGTCGACTCGGCCGAGATCAGACTCGTCTGGAGCCCCGAGTGGTCGATCGATCTCGTTACCGAGCGCGGGCGAGAGAGCCTGCGGGAGTTCGGGCTGAGCGTATGAGGGGTCTCGACCCGAGCGTCGACGTCGCCGACGACGGTCCCGCCGAGTGTCCGTACTGCGGGTCGACCGAGACCGAGCGCGAGCACCCGAAGGGGCCGTCTCTCTGTCGGTCGATGCACTTCTGTCACGGCTGCGAGCAGCCGTTCGAGCGGTTCGAGTGAGCGTTTCGTCCCGGACGACCGGATAGTTTCACGAAACGGGTCGCTTATCCCTCGGAAGACTGTCCCGTAGTCAATGGGATCAGGAGAGGGTACCGAGTGGAGGGAGCTCCGAGCGGGGCTCCCGCTCGGACGGCGGACGTTCCTGCTGGCCTCCGGCGGGGTAGCTGCCGCCGCCGCCGGGTGTGCCGACGAGGACGGAGGTGGCGACGTCGACCCGATCGACGACGACGACCTCGGGGAGTACACCGGTGACGACGAGTCGGAGACCACGGTGGACGACGGGACCGAACCGGACGGCTCGACCGACGAGGGAGCCGAGACACCGGACGGGGAGACGGCCGACGACTCCGACAGGGAGACGGACACCACCGAGGAGGGGACGGAGACACCCGACGAAGGGGAGGACTCGGAGGACGAGGGAAGCGACACGCCCGAAGAGGGGACCGGAACGGAGGAGGGGTCCGACGACTCGGCCGACGATGAGACCGAGACGCCGGAGGAGGCGGAGACACCCGAAGAGGAGACCGAGACCACCGAGGGAGAGGACGAGGAGGGCGGCGACGATCGGGATGAGAGCGAGGACGACGAGGAGGAGGGAGACGAAGAAACACAGGGAATCGACCAGGATCACCCTGCGGCGAGTGGGATCGGTGGGTCACCGGTGCTCGGTCCCGACCCCTCCTCCGCTCCGGCGGTCATCGTCGCGTTCGACGACCCGTCCTGTCCGAACTGTGCCGATTTCCACCGGGGTGCATTCCAGGACCTCCGGGCCGACACCGACGCGGGCGAGCTGTCGTTCGTCTGGCGGGGGCTCCACGTGACGGAGGACTGGTCCGAACCGGCGCTGCACGCGCTCTGGGCGACCTACGATCGCGACCGGTCGGCCTTCTGGGGACTGAAATCGCACCTGTTCTCGCAGCAGGGGTCGCTCTCCGAGGGCTCGATCCTCGACGAGGTCGAGTCGTATCTCGAGGGGACCGGCGTCGACGCGGCGGCGGTCCGCTCCGAGGCGGAATCGGGGGCGTACGGCGATCGGATCGGGGGCGACTACGACGCGGCGAGAGCGGCCGGCGTTCCGGGAACGCCGGTCTTCTTCCTCTTCCGAGGTGGCGAGTTCCTCACGACCGTCGAGGGCCCGCAGAACTACGCCGTCTTCGCGAACGCGCTCGGCCTGTAGGTCGGTTTCGGTACGCGAGGGAGAAGGCACGGTACGGGTGACGAGGCGTGGTTCGCGGCCCTCGGCGGTGGTTCCCGGGTCGGGGAGGACACCTCAATATCGGTGGTTCGCCGTTTCCGACGCTACCGTCCACCTCGTCGAGGAGTTCGCGGGCCATCGCGGCCGCGGCCTCCACCGGAGGAGGGTCCGATAGGCGGAGCGATCGTCCGGTCAGATCGGCGGTCCCTCGCTCTCCCGGTCAGTCGCGTCTCTCGAACTTCTGTATCGCTCTCGGCCCACGGTCGATCCCCTTGTAGGTGTACGAAACCTCGCCCACGTAGAGGTCCCCGTTCGAGTCGACGGCGATCGCGTGTGGCGCGACGAACAGGGGGTCGTCAGTCGGGTGCCGTTCGTTTCCCCACCGCGTCAACAGCTCGCCGTCGGCCGTGAACACGCTGACCCGTCGACAGAGTTCGGAGACGAAGACGGCGTCGTCGACGACCACGTCGGTCGGTCGGATCAGATCGGTCCACTCCGCGACGAGCTCGCCACTGGTATCGAAGACTTGGATCCGGGAGTTCTCCCTGTCGGTGACCCAGAGCCGGTCCTCGCCGTCGCAGTAGATCGAGTGCGGTAGCCTGAACTCGCCCGGCGCGGGCCCCGGCTGCCCCCAGGATCGGAGGTGCTCTCCGTCCGGATCGAACGCGTGGACTCTCGCGTTTCCGTAGCCGTCGGCGACGAAGATCTCACCGGAAGCGGACACGGCGACGCCGGTCGGGCCGTTGAACGGACCGGCTCCCCTGGTGATCGAGGCGATCCGCTCGAAGAGGTCGGGAGCGTCGTGACGGTAGCCGGTCTCGGCGGGTTCGTCTTCGGTTCCAAGCGTCAGCAGGAGCTCGCCGTCCGGGGTGAACTTCCTCACCGTGTGGTTCCCGTCGTCGGTACAGTAGACGTTTCCCTCGGCGTCGAGACCCAGCCCGTGGGGTCGATCCGAGAAGTAGTCGTCGCCCCAGGACGACAGGCGCTCGCCCGTCGCGTCGAACACCATCACTGGCCGTCCGCTTCGGTTCAACACCAGGACCCGGTCCTCCTCGTCGACGCGGACACCGCCGACGTCGCGGAACGATTCGCCCTCGGACACCTCCGCCCACCCGGAGACGAGTTCGTACGTGTAGTCGCCGCTGCCGTAGATCATGGAGTCTCCACCTGCGTTCACCCTCTTAACTCTTCAGTCGGTCCCCCCTCGGTCGGGACGAACCCGAGCGATCAGCGCACCCCCAGCGAGGGTGGAACCACGTCGCCGACGTCGTACTCGTCGGCGATGATCGCGAGCAGTTCCGCCGTCTCGGTCGGGATCGGAACGCCCTCGGTCTCGCATCGATCTCTGAGCCGGTGCTCCCGCTCGCCCGGGAGGAGCGCTCTGTCCCCGAACGTCGTCTCGCCCGTCGGGATCTCGTCTCGGTACTCCGCCGACCGAACGTGGTCGACGACCGCCTCCACTCGGGTCCGGTGCTCCTCGGCCGACGCGACCCGCTCCGGGTCGATGCAGACGAACACCGCCGAGTTGTTCACGGTACCCTCGACGTCCTGTCCGATCACCGCACCGTCGCCGAGACAGCCCGCGAACAGTTCGGCGACGATCCCGAGGCCGAACCCCTTGTGACCGACCTGGAGCCCACCGAGCGGTAACATCGCTCCCTCCCCCTCCTCGAACGCCCGGGCGTCGAGGAGCGACTCGCCCGAGGCGGCGATCGCCCACTCCTCCGGAAGGGGGTCGCCCGTGACGGCCCGCTCGGTGATCTTCCCGTGTGCGGTCTGGCTGATCGCCATGTCGAGTACGATGGGAAACGGGGTGACGCCGAACGAGGGGACGCCGAACGAGAGCGTGTTCGGCGGGAGTCGACGGTCCGCGCTCCCGGGTGGGGCGACGAAGTTCGCGAGCCCGCCCGTGTTCATGAACGCCGCGAAGAAGACGCCGCTCTCTGCGGCGCGTTCGGCCCACTCGCCCATCCGACCGAGGTGTGAGCCGTTGCGCACACCCACGATCCCGGTACCGTGTTCGAGCGCCGTGTCGACCGCCTCGTCGACGGCCACCCGTCCGGCGACCTGGCCGAAGCCGTGGTTCCCGTCCACCGCCGTGAAGACGCCGGCCGGTTCGTCGACGCGTGGCCGTGCGGCCGGATCCATCTCGCCGCTCTCGATCATCGACCGATACGTGGTGGAGAGGCGGATCGTCCCGTGGCTGCTGTGGCCGGAGCGGTCCGACCGGACGAGCGAGTCCGCTACCTGTTCTGCGAGCTCCGGCGGTGTACCGAGGGCGACGACCAGTTCGGAAGCGAACGACCGAAGCGTGTCGGGAGCGATCCGTCTCATCTGTCGGTACTCCCACCCCCGCTCGGACGATAACGATTGTGGAACACACGACGGTACGAACGAGTTCTCGGCGACCGCCCGTATCCGGGTCCACCCGTTCGAGAGGAAGCCGGTGTGGGCCCCCCGAACGCCGCAACACCCCCCGGTGTACTCGTTTCTCGACGGCTCCCGTCACCCGTGGCCGATCGCGAGTAGTTTACCGGGTAGGGGCCGAAGGGTCGCCATGGGAGATGGATGGTTCGAGGGCCTGCGTCCGGGCGACCTCGATGGTGCTCGTGCGGCTATCGAATCCGGTGGCGCCGAGTCTCCGGACGACTGGCCGAGAGTAGCCGTCGAGTCCGGGTTCGCCGCGGACGAGCAGGAGTACTACTCGCTGCTTCACGAGGTCTCGATAACGGCTGCGATGGAGATGGTCCGGGAGCGAGAACGGGCCGACGATGCGCAGTTACGACACGCGCTCGCTGCGATGGACGACGCCGACCGCGTCGCGAACGAACTCGCCGAGCGTGTCTCCGAGTGGGCCGGGTCGCTGTTCGAGGAACCGGGAACCGGCGTCGAGTACGCACGGACGGTCGCCGAGTGCGAGGGCGAGAGCGACGGCGAGCGGCGGCTGATCGCGCTCGCGGGACGAAGCGCGGAGGTCGCGGACGAAGCCGAGGAACTGCGCGGGTTCGTCGAACGGCAGACGCCGACGGTCGCGCCGAACCTCGCGGCGCTCGCGGGTCCCGTCCTCGCTGCTCGGTTGATCTCGCTCGCCGGTGGGCTCAAACCCCTCGCGCGGATGCCCTCGGGTACCGTGCAGGTCCTCGGCGCGGAGGAGGCGCTGTTCGCACACCTCCGTGGACACGCTCCGTCGCCGAAACACGGCGTGATCTACGTCCACGAGTACGTCCGGGGGACACACCCCGAGAACCGGGGCTCGGCCGCACGGGCACTCGCCGGCAAGCTCTCGATCGCCGCCAGGATCGACCACTACTCCGGCGACCGGCGGCCCGAACTCGACGCCGAACTGGACGACCGGATCGAGCGGATCCGGTCCAGGGAGGTCGAGCGATGAGCCTCCCCGACGGGGTCAGACGCGTCGAGTTCGACGGGAAGCAGTCGCTCGCGACCCGCGGTACGGCGATCTACGGCGAACCGGTGATCGACGGCTGGCGGCGCTGGGACCCACACCGGTCCAAACTCGGGGCGACGCTCGAACTCGGCCTCGAAACCGGGTTCGAAGACGAGGACGGCGTGCTCTATCTCGGCGCGGCGAGCGGGACGACGGTGAGCCACGTCGCCGACGTCGCAGGGCCGACGTACGCGGTCGAGTTCGCCCCGCGGCCCGCCCGCGACCTGCTCTCGGTCGCGGAACGCCGGCCGAACCTGTTCCCGCTGCTCGCGGACGCCAGGCGGCCGGAGCGATACTCTCACGTCGTCGAGGCGGAGCTCGACCTGCTCGTCCAGGACGTGGCGACGCGGGGACAGGCCGAGGTAGCGCTCTCGAATCGACGCTTTCTCGTCGAAGACGGACGGCTCGTGCTCGCGATCAAGGCGCGGAGCGAGGACGTCACGGCCGATCCCGAGGAGGTGTTCGCGCGCTCTCTGGAACGGCTCGAATCCGGCTACGAGATCCTCGAAACCGCTCGACTGGAGCCGTTTCACGCCGACCACCTCGCGGTCGTGGCGACCCCCCGGTGAGTCAGGGAGTATTTATCGCTCCCCGCCAAAGTCGGGGGCGATGGAGACGGGCTCTGCCGAGAACTTCACGCGGATGGGAACGCTCGGGATCGAAGAGGAGTTCTTCGTCGTCGACGACCGGTGCCGACCCACGGCAGGGACGCGGGAACTCGTCTACGAGGCCGAGCCGCCGGCGATCCTGGAGGACCGGCTCGATCACGAACTGTTCACCTGCGTCATCGAGACACAGACACCGCTGATCGAGTCGGTCGACGACGCCGACGAGTCGATCCGCTCCGTCCGCGAGGCGCTCGTCTCGCACGCGGCGGAAAACGGGTTTCAGGTCGCCGCGGCGGGGCTCCACCCGCTCGCGATCTGGCGGGAGCTCGAACACGCGGAGAAACCGCGGTATCGGGCACAGCTCGACCGGATCCAGTACCCACAACACCGGAACACCACCGCCGGGTTGCACGTCCACGTCGGGGTGGACGACGCCGACGCGGCGGTCTGGGTGGCGAACGAGTTGCGGTGGTACCTGCCCGTGATGCTCGCGCTGTCGGCGAACTCGCCGTACTGGAACGGCTACGACACGGGGCTCAGCTCCGCCAGAGCGAAGATCTTCGAGGGGCTCCCGAACACGGGGATGCCGACCGCCTACGACTCCTTCGAGGAGTTCTCGGAGTTCGAACGGCTGATGGTCGAGAGCGGTTCGATCAACGACAGGGGCGAGCTCTGGCACGACGTTCGCCCGCACACCGGCCACGGGACCGTCGAGGTGCGGACCCCGGACGGCCAGTCCGACCCCGAGGTCGTCTCGGCGTTCGTCGAGTACGTCCACGCGCTCGTCGTCGACCTCACCGAACGCTACCACGACGGCGAGCCGGGCTACCGCCACAGGCGCGAACTCCTCGACGAGAACAAGTGGCGGGCGATGCGCTACGGCCACGAGACGTCGTTCATCGACCGGGATGGCGCGGGGACGGTCTCGCTCCCCTCGGTCGTCGAACACGAGTGCGATCGTCTCGGCGTCACTGGCATCGGAGAGATAGTGAGAAGGGAGAGCGGCGCTGCGAGGCAGCGACGGATCCACCGCGAGGAGGGTGCCGACGCGCTCTGTCGGTCGCTGCTGCTCTGAGCGAGGGTTTTTACTCCTCGGTTCCTTCTGTCCTCGCAGAAAGGACATGACTGACGACACGGACAGCGACGACGGCGACGAGATCCCGGTCGAGATCGTCGAACCGGGATCCGATGACCGACCGCGCGATCGCTTCGGTGGAACCGGGAGGGCGGTGGAGGGCTTCGACGAGGGGATCATCGACCTGCTCTCGTGGATTCTCGACACCGAGACGCGGGCGCGGATCTACGTCTATCTGCGCCAGGAGCCCCGGGCCACGAGCGAGGAGGTCGCCGAGGGGACCGGCCTCTACCCGAGCACGGTACGGGAGGCGCTCTCGGAGCTCCACGAGGAGGAGGTCGTCGACCGCGAGAAACGCGAGAGCGAGGGCGCGGGGAACAACCCGTACGAGTACACCGCGATCGCACCGAGCGAGCTCGTCGGCGGGATCCTCGGGCAGGTCCAGGACGAGCTCAACACCGCGTTCAACCTCGACCGGTATCTCGACCAGCGGGAGCCGACCGGCGGGAGCGAGCCGATCACCATCTCGGTCGAGGACGACGCCGACGAGGAGGACGCGGAGCGAGACGACGAGGGCGAGGACCTCGACGACGGGGAGTAACGCGTTCCGAAGGCACTAAGCGTGCGGCTCGCATCGCCCGGAGTATGCAGGTCGCGCTGGGGGGGACGTTCGACCCGGTCCACGACGGACACCGCGCGCTGTTCGAGCGCGGGTTCGGGATCGGCGACGTGACCGTGGGGCTCACGAGTGACGAACTCGCCCCGCGGACCCGGCGCGAGGAGCGCTACGTCCGGAGCTTCGACGAGCGCCGGGGGTCGCTCGAATCGGAGCTCTCGAACTTCGCCGACCGCTACGACCGATCGTTCGAGGTCAAGGAGCTCACGGAGCCGACGGGTATCGCAACCGAACCCCGATTCGACGCGCTCGTCGTCTCGCCGGAGACGAAAGCCGGCGGTCGTCACATCAACGAGATCAGGCGAGAGAACGGCGACGACCCGCTCACGCTCGTCGTCGTCGATCACGTCCTCGCCGAGGACGGCGAGATCGTCTCCAGTACGCGCATCCTCAGGGGCGAGATCGACGAACACGGCCGGCTCACGCCCGAGCGTGCGGGACGGAGCCTGATGCGCGAGCGATGACGGGAAGTGATCACCAGTCAGGCGGTTCGAAGCCGGCCTCGCGGAGCAGTGCTTTCCACCGCTGTTGGATCGTCAGGCGAGCGACGCCGACCTCCTCCGCGACAGCGGTCTGTGAGCGCTGGTCGCCCGCGAGGAGACTCGCCGCGTAGAGGCTCGTCGCGATCACCGCCCGCTTCGAACGGTCGCTCTCGGGGACCGAGGAGAGAAAGAGGTCCTCCGCCCGGGAACGGGTGTTCCCGTCCAGACCGAGGCGCTCGGCAGCCTCGTGGAGTTCGGCGAGCCACTCGGCGTTGTCGACTTGGTCCCGTGCGCGGTACACGTCGGTGGTTGGGCGGCATCCGATTTAAACCGACGGGCAGCGACAGGTTCTTACGGGACTCGGGGGAACCCGAGAACGAGCGCGGGTAGCCAAGCCAGGAAACGGCGCAGCGCTTAGGACGCTGTCTCGTAGGAGTCCGCCGGTTCAAATCCGGTCCCGCGCATTTTCGCCGCGAACAACTCGTGAGCGGCGAAAATCGGACGAGGATTCGAAGCAGGGAGTGAAGCGAGCGAACGCGAACGGAACGAGCGAGGTTCAAATCCGGTCCCGCGAACGGAGTGAGCGAAGGAGCAGGCCCGGATTTGACCCTGCAAGACGCAGCCGACGAACGAGCGAAACGAGTGAGTCGGACCGTCTTGCTCCGGTTCAAATCGGTCCCAGGCGTTTCGTCGCGAGCGGAGAGACCCTCGGGTACGCGAGCGGTGAGCGAACGAACCGTGAGCTCTGAGCGTGGGGATCCTCGATCGCCTTCGGTCATCCGAGCGGTGGGTGGAGCGTACCGATGGGCCGAAAACAACTTGTGAACGGCGACGAGCGTAACAGAACCCGAGTCGACGAAACCTGCGATTGAGCGGACGGATCGAGTCGGACCCTGCACCGAGCGATCCGCTCGATTCACGGTTTCGCTAGGACAAAAAAAGCGACTCGCCCACGACTCCGGCGTCGGTTCGACCTCCCGTAGCCCCTCGAGGTCGTCGGACTCCTCTTCCCACCGTTCGATCTCTGTGATCTCTTCGGCGCAGTGCAGGAAGGTGTCGACCGACGCGATCACGATCCGCGCCTCGAGCGTCACGACTTCGATACCGACCAGGGAGAGTCGGACCCACAGGTCGATCACGCACCCCTTATCCAGGACTCGGTCCAGAACCTCCAGTAGGTTCGAGGTCTTCGGCTGTCTGACTGTCTGTGAACCCATGGAATCCGCCGGCAAACCGGCGATCACACGAGTACCACCGCTAGACCTATAAGATTAATCGTGTGATAAATACGGGGGCGGGTCTCGGGGGCGGTGCTCGATCCGAGGGGGTACCGATGGAGGGGGTTGTGACACGCCGTAGGCGGGCGAGCGACGCCGGGAACGCTCGCGTACGACCCAGGTGTCACCGACCGCCACAGCGAACCGTCGTCTCACCCGTCTCGAACAGCCCCGTGAGATCAGTCCGATGCACGAGCGACCCGCGTGCCTATCGGGTTCGAGCGGTCGCCGTCGCCGATGATCGCGAGACGTCACGAGATGACAGGAAACGGTTGGGCGACCCCGTGGATGTCGCCAGTGGTACTGGTCTTGGATGTCTTGGCGGGGCCACCCAACGAAAGATACTACACACCCTGAGCATAATATTATTGAGTCCCTTAGCTGTGCCATTCCTGGCGTACCCGACGGCCGCCCGACCGTAAACGTATGCCTAACCACACGCTAGCGCACTATATTCTGATAAGTTCTTCGTAAATCACGACTATACTACCTGAGGGCTACGGATATCCTCGCCATCGAGCGCTCCCTCCGGAATCTCGGCCGGCAGGGCCACGCCACAACGTTTTTCGACGTCGACGGGTTCCATACGGCAATGAGTGATGTCGCCGACCTGTTCGCCGGTCTCGCTGATGACGTCGACGCGGTCGTGTTGTTCTCCCCGGCAGCGTCGTTCCACGAGCGATTCGCCTCGTTCGACGGGGCCACGACGATCGTCGCGGGCGAGGAGAACACGCTGGGCGCCGATCGGTTCGTCGAGGTCCCGCTCACGTTCACGAACGTCCGCGACCGGGTCGAGTTCGCCCTCGGCGCGGCCGTCGAGAACGACCTGATCGAGGAGGGCGACGAGGTGCTCTGTGCGGTGAGCGTCTTCGGCGACGGCATCGACACCGTCTCGCGGGTCCGCGCGAACGACTCGCTCCGGTCGGGGCTCTACGACCTCTTCATGCATTCGCGGGCGGATCCAGGGGTCATCCGCAACGTTCTCGAGGTGGCGATCGACCTGGGAAAGAAGGGCCAGAAGGGGAAACCGGTCGGTGCGCTGTTCGTCGTCGGCGACGCGGGCAACGTGATGAACAAGTCGCGACCGCTAAGCTACAACCCGTTCGAGAAGTCCCACGTCCACGTCGGCGACCCGATCGTGAACGTGATGCTGAAGGAGTTCTCCAGACTCGACGGCGCGTTCGTCATCAGCGACTCGGGGAAGATCGTCTCCGCGTACCGGTATCTCGAACCCGCGGCGGAGGGCGTCGACATCCCGAAGGGTCTCGGCGCGCGGCACATGGCCGCCGGGGCGATCACGCGGGACACGAACGCGACGGCGATCGTGCTCTCCGAGTCCGATGGGATGGTTCGCGGGTTCAAAGGCGGGGAGTTAGTACTGGAGATCGACCCGGAGGAGTACTGAGATGGCCCTCGGCGCCTCGGTCGTCGCCGACGTGCTCGCGTTCGTCAGACAGCCGATCGTCCTCGCGCTCGGAACGCTCGTCGCGTTCTTGCTCCTCGGCTACGCCGTCGGTCGGCTGAACGAGCGGCTGCTCACCGCGCTCAATGTCGACGACGCCGTCGAGGGGACGGCGTTCGAGCGGACCGCGAGCGGTCTCGGGAGCTCGACCGTCGAGGTGATCGCCCGGCTGAGTTCGTGGTTCGTCTACGGTATCGGCGTGCTCGTCGCGCTCTACATCGTCGGCGTGCTCGAACCGACGCTGTTCTGGCAGGAGATCACCCGACTCGTCCCGCAGCTGTTCGTCGCCGTGTTCGTCCTCCTGATCGGGGTGATCGCCGGCGACAAGGCCGACGTCGTGATCAGCGAACGGCTAAGGAGCGTGAAACTACCCGAGGTGAGCCTGCTGGGCTCGGTCGTGAAGTACAGCATCATCTACGTCGCCGTGCTGATCGCGCTGGGCCAGATCGGCGTCGCGACGGCCGCGCTGCTCGTATTCCTGGGATCGTACTTCTTCGGTCTGGTCGTCCTCTCGGCGGTCGCCTGCCGCGACCTGCTTGCGTCGGGCGCCGCCGGTCTCTACCTCTTTCTCAATCAGCCATACGGGATCGGCGACACGGTTCGAATCGGCGACCGCGCGGGCGTCGTCCAGGAGGTCGAACTGTTCGTCACCCGGATCGAGAACGACGGCGAGGAGTTCATCGTCCCGAACAGGACCGTCTTCGAAGAGGGCGCGAGCCGTCGTCTGGGGTGATCTCTCGTAAGGACGGTCGTAGTCTCGTACCGGTGATCGCCGAACCGGACGGGCGATCACCAGTAAACAGTTACAACCGTCTTATCACTCCTCAGCGATCCGGTCGACGGGCACCGCCGGCACGCCCGCGACGGTTTCCCCCGCCGGGACGTCCGCCGCGACGAGCGAGTTCGCGGCGACCTGTGCGCCGGCACCCACGCGGACGCCCGGGAGGACAACCGCTCCGGCGCCGATCATCGCCCGCTCGCCGATCTCAACTTCCCCCGTTCGGTACTCCTCCTGGAGGAACTCGTGACAGAGGATCGTCGCGTCGTAGCCGATGATCGCGTGGTCGCCGACGGTGATCAGCTCCGGCCAGAAGACGTCCGGGGTGGACTCGAGGCCCCAGGAGACGCCGTCGCCGAGCGAGACGCCGATCCGCGAGAGCAGGAGGTTCTTCAGCCGGAGGCTCGGCGAGTGGCGCGCGAGCACGATGGTGACGTAGTTGAGAACGACGCGGAGGGGGTGGCGTGCGGCGGGCCAGTGCCACAGCGAGTTGGCGCTCCCGGCCGTCGGGTGGCGGGTCACGCGCTCGTGGCGGGGCGGTGTCTCGTCGCTCACGTCCCAGCGTAGGCCGGCCCACCCCTTGAACCCGTACGGTTGCCGCGTCACTTCTCCCGAGCCTCGCGTCGAGGGAGGTCCTCGATCGCGGGCCCGTCGAGCACCCTCCCCTCGTGGGTGAACCGCGATCCGTGACACGGGCAGTCCCAGCTCCCCTCGCCGTCGTTCCAGCGAAGCACGCAGTTCATGTGGGGACAGACCGCCGAGACGGCGTGCACCGCGCCCGATTCGTCCCGCGAGACGCCGACCGGCCCGTCGTCGGTCTTCACCACGGTCCCCTCGCCGGGTCGCAACGTCGCCTCCCCACTGGCGACGAGCGCGCGTGCCCAGTCGGCCGTGAACTGCGCGCCGACCGCCGCGTTGTGGGTCACGAGCGTCTTCGCCGACTCGCCGTTGACTCGGGCGGGCGAGAACACCTCGCGCTGGGGGTGCTCACCCCGCAGGATTAGCCCGGAGACGATCCGCCCGGCCGCGACCCCGCCGGTCATCCCCCAGCCGCCGAAACCGGTGGCGACGTAGACGCTCTCCCCGACGGGTCCGAGCCGACCGATGTAGGGGATCCCGTCGAACGTGGAGTAGTCCTGTGTCGACCACCGATACGCGACCTCCTCAACGTCGAAGTGCGTGCGGGCGAACGTCTCCAGTCGTTCGTAGCGATCGCTCGTCGAACCGCCCCGGCCCGTCTCGTGGTTCTCCCCGCCGATCAGCACGAGCGGCTCGCCGTCGAACTCGTGGACCCGGATCGATCGGTAGGGATCGCCGGTGTTGTAGAACATCCCATCCGGGGGGTCGCCCGCGACCCGCACCCCGAGGACGTGCGAGCGCTTCGTCTTCATCCGCGCGAAGTAGCCTCCGCGGTCGAAGACCGGGAAGTGGGTCGCACAGACGACGTGGTCGGCGGAAACGGTCCCGTTCTCGGTCTCGACCTCGCAGGGGTGGCCGACGCTCAGGTCCGTCGCCCGTGTCCCCTCGAACACCTCGCCGCCCTCCGCTTTCACCCTCTCTGCCAGCCCAAGGACGTACTTCCGCGGGTGGAACTGACCCTGGTCGGTAAAGCGGACCGCGCCCGCAGTCTCGTACGGCAGGTCGATCTCCTCGCTCTCGACGAACGTCGCCGGTAGCCCGAGGTGCTTCGCCGCCCACGTCTCGTCGCGGACCCGTTCTCGACCCTCCGAGTCCTCGGCGTAGACGTAGGCGGGGGCGCGCTCGAACTCGGCGTCGAACCCGCCGCTCCGGTCGGCGACTTCCTCTAGCGCCCGCTGATTGGCCGTCGCGTACTGGCGTGCGCGGCCTTCGCCCACCGTCCCGAGCAGGCGGTCGTACTTCAGGCCGTGCTGGGAGGTGACCTTCGCGGTGGTGTGGCCCGTCACCGCCTCGCCCACCCGATCGCGCTCGATCACCGCGACTGTCTCCTCCCCTTCGGCGAGGTGAACCGCCGTCGACAGCCCCGCTATCCCGGCGCCGATCACCGCGACGTCGACCGTCCGGTCACCGTCGAGCGGCGGGTAGCGCGGTCCGTCGGTCGTCGAGAGCCACGGCGACTCCTCGCGTGTGCGCCCGTGATCGTTCATGGACGACCGTAAAGGTCCAGTCCGCTCGCCGTTTCCCCTGCAGTCGCCGCCGTCACTCCCCGCGGAGTTCGTTCACGTGGTCGATCCGGGACCGTACCAGCGCCTCGGTCCCGATGTCGTGGCGCACGCGAACCCCGTCGCCGGCCGCCGTGAGCGCCTCCTCGGCGATGGTCTCGGCCTCGGCGATCGTCTCCGCGACGCCGACGACCGCGAACGACCGCGAGGTCGTCGTGTAGATACCGTCCGCGCGCTCGTCGACGCTCGCGTAGAAGAGCAGCGCCTCGCCGACGCTCTCCTCGTCGACCTCGATCCGTGTCCCTCCGGCCGGGTCGGTCGGGTAGCCCTCCGGAACGGCGTACTTGCAGACCGTCGCCCGTGGCGAGAACGAGAGTTTCGGCAGCGCCTTTCCGTCGCGGGCGGCGGTGAGCACGTGTATGAACGGGGTGTTCAGCACGGGAAGGACGTTCATCGCCTCCGGGTCGCCGAAGCGGGCGTTGTACTCGATCACCTTCACGCCGTCGGCGGTGAGCATGAACTGGCCGTAGAGCACGCCCGTGTAGTCCGAAAGCGCCTCGACGGTCGCCTCGAGGATCGAGACCGCCTCCCGGTGCTCGTCGTCGGTCATGAACGGGAGCGCGAGCGAGGCGTCGCTGTAGCTCCCCATCCCGCCCGTGTTCGGCCCCTCGTCGCCCTCGTAGGCACGCTTGTGGTCCTGAACGGCGGGCGTGACCCTGAGCGTGCCGTTCGCGACGAACGCCTGGACGGTGAACTCCTCGCCGACGAGTCGCTCCTCGAGGACGACGCGGTCGTACTCGCTCTCTCGCAGGTAGGCCTTCGCCTCCTCCCTGCTCACCTGATCGCCGATCACCTTCACGCCCTTCCCGCCCGTGAGGCCGGCCGGTTTCACCGCGAGGTCGCCCTCAGCCCCGTCGATGTACGCACACGCCTCCTCCGTCTCCTCGAACGTCTCGAACGCCGGACAGCCGGGGATCGCGTGTTCGCGCATGAACCGCCGCTGGTAGGCCTTGTCCGTCTCGATCCGTGCGGCCTCCGCGCCCGGTCCGAAGGCGTAGACGCCCGCCTCCGTGAGCGCGTCGGCGACGCCCGCGGCCAGCGGCGCCTCGGGTCCGACCACCGCGAGCGTGGCGCCGACCTCCTCGGCGTAGGTGACGACCGCGTTCGGATGCGTCTCCTCAAGCGTCTCGAACCCGTCGGCGAGACGGGCGATACCCGGGTTCCGGTTGCCCGCACAGGCGTAGAGCGTCACGTCGTCGGCGAGCGCTCGCGCGATGGCGTGTTCGCGCCCACCGCCGCCGACCAGAAGCACCGTCTCTGACATACCGGGAGAGGCCGTTCTCGCCCTATAATCGTTGCCTTCGGCTACCGGGTGCCCCGGTGGCCCGGAGACCTGCCCCCGTCGGTCTCGAGGTGGAGGTAGCTCCGTTTCAGGTGGTCGACGATGTAGTCGACCGTTTCCGGATCGTAGGTCCAGAAGCCGTAGAACTCCCGAGGCTCGCGCTCCTCTGCGAGCAGTGCGCACTTGTTCTCGTCGACCCCGCCGCCGTCGTAGGCGACGAACCAGGTCCGCTCGATCTCACTGGCCCGCTCCAGATGCAGGGTGAACGAGTCCTGTCGCGGTGGATCCGCGTCGGGGCTCGCGTAGCCGTGTACCGAGAGCCCCTCCCGCTCGCCGAGGCGTTCGTAGACGTCGAGGGTGCGTTCGAGGATCGAGACGCGCTGGAAACCCGAGTGGAGCTCTCCCCTCCCGATCCGCCAGGCACGGTCCTCGATCTCTCGCGAGGCCGCGATCATCTGTCGCATCGAGTAGGAGGTGAAGACGCTCTCGTCGAGTTCGTCGAGGATCGGGCGGTAGCTCTCCGGATCGAACGCGGGCGAGAACGCCTCGTCCTCGGCGAGCATCGTGGCCACGCTCGTGCCGGCGACGAACTCGCCGTCGCGTTCGAGCGCCGCGAACGTCTCCGGCCCGCCCTCGGCCGTCCCCGGCCGTACGACGAGGTTCCGGTCGCTGAACCGCTCGCTCAGCGCCCGCGTGGTCGCCTCGTCGGCGTTGAACACCGTGAGCGTCTGTTCGTGTTCCTCCACCCCGGAGATGAGTTCGAGAAGCGACATCGGATACACGGACCCTGGAATCGGCGTGACTTATCACTTGCCCTGAAACGTTCGACCCGGCGCACGGCGTCGTCTCGGCCGACGTGCTAAGGGGCTGGCTCCCGTAGCCCGCCCATGACGATCCCGGAGCGAAACCGGCTCGACGAGGAGGCCAGCCCCTACCTGCTCCAGCACGCCGACAACCCGGTGGACTGGCAGCCGTGGGACGACGACGCGCTCTCGCTCGCCCGCGAGCACGACGCCCCGATCTTCCTCTCGATCGGCTACGCCGCCTGTCACTGGTGTCACGTGATGGAAGACGAGAGCTTCGCGGACGAGGAGGTCGCCCGCGCGCTGAACGAGGGGTTCGTCCCGATCAAGGTCGATCGTGAGGAACGACCCGACGTCGACAGCCTCTACATGACGATCTGTCAGCTGGTGACCGGCCGCGGCGGCTGGCCGCTCTCCGCCTGGCTCACCCCGGACGGCCGGCCGTTCTACGTGGGGACGTACTTCCCGAAGGAGCCACGCCGAGGGATGCCGGGCTTTCTGGAGCTGCTCCGTGGGCTTCGCGACTCGTGGGAGACCGACCGGGCGGCGATCGAGGAGCGGGCCGACCAGTGGGCGGCCGCCATCGAGGACGAGGTCGAGTCGGTGCCCGAACCCGGCGAGCGACCGGGCTCCGAGACGCTTTCGGACGCCGCCGGCGCGGCGCTCCGGGCGGCCGACCACGAGCACGGCGGGTTCGGTCAGGGCGGCCCGAAGTTCCCACAGCCAGCACGCCTGCACCTCCTCGCGCGGGCGTACGACCGGACCGGACGCGAGAGCTACCTCGCGGTTCTGGGGGAGGCACTCGACGCCATGAGCGATCGGGGTCTCTACGACCACGTCGGCGGCGGGTTTCACCGGTACGCCACCGACCGGGAATGGATCGTCCCGCACTTCGAGAAGATGCTCTACGACAACGCCGAGATCCCACGGGCGCTCATAGCCGGCCACGCCTTCACCGGCGAGGAGCACTACGCACGAGTGGTCGAGGAGACGATCGAGTTCCTCGACCGCGAGCTCTCGCACCCCGATGGTGGCTTCTACAGCACGCTCGATGCACAGAGCCTCCCGCCGGGCACGGACGAGGGAGCCCACCAGGAGGAGGGCGCGTTCTACGTCTGGACGCCCGACGGGGTGCGGGACGTGCTCGACGAGGACGCCGACCTCTTCTGCGAGCGCTACGGGATCACCGAGGGCGGGAACTTCGATGGGAAGACGGTGCTCGCGCTCTCGCGGAGTATTCCCGAGCTCGCGGAGGAGCACGGCCAGAGTGACGAGGATATCGAAACGCGTCTCGAGGCCGCCAGAGAGCGGATCTTCGAGGCGCGCGAGGAGCGACCTCGACCGGCCCGCGACGAGAAGGTCCTCGCTAGCTGGAACGGCCTCGCCATCTCGACCCTCGCGGAGGCGGGCCTCGCGCTCGATTCACGTCACGCCGAGCGGGCCGTCGAGGCCCTCTCGTTCTGTCGCGAGCAGCTGTGGGACGAGAGTGAGAGGGAGCTCTCGCGGCGGTTCAAAGACGGGGATGTACGGATCGACGGCTACCTCGACGACTACGCGTTCCTCGCGCGCGGGGCGTTCGACTGCTACCGGGCGACCGGGGAGGTCTCGCACCTCTCGTTCGCGCTCGACCTCGCTCGCGTGATCGAAGACCGCTTCTGGGAGGCCGAGGAGAGGACGATCTACTTCACGGGCGAGGGTACCGAAAGCCTCGTCGCCCGGCCACAGGAACGCCACGACCAGTCGACGCCGTCGAGTCTCGGGGTGGCGGCCGACGTCCTGCTCTCGCTGTCGCAGTTCGCCCCGGACGAGGGCTTCGAGCCCGTAGTGGAAGGGGTACTCTCGACGCAGGGCTCGCGGATCAGGACGAGCCCGCTCGAACACGCGACGCTCGTGCTCGTCGCCGACCGCTTCGAGAACGGGGCGCTCGAACTGACGATCGCTGCCGACGAACTCCCCCACGACTGGCACGAGCGGATCGGTCGCGAGTACCTCCCGGACCTGTTACTCGCGCCGCGGCCACCGACCGAGGAGGGGCTCGCGGAGTGGGTCGACGTGCTGGGCCTCGAGGAAACGCCGCCGATCTGGGCGGATCGAGGTGCGAGAGACGGGGAACCGACGGTCTACGCCTGCCGATCGTTCACCTGTTCGCCGCCGACACACGATATAGAGGAGGCGTTCACGTGGGCGGCCGAGAACGTGCGTTCGTAGCGTACCACGGACTGATCCGGATCGAACGCGACCGGTTCCGCTCGTCACTCGACCACGTGGTCCGGGGTCCGTCCGGGCGTGCCGTCCCGTTACCGGCCAACCAGCGTCCGACCAACGTCCCGGTTCAGATGACATGGCGACGGACGCGAGCACGACGTCGAGACCGGGGACGTCGACGACGAGCGTGACGAGGACGGGCGCGAGCCAGAGGGTCGGCTCGTCACACGCCAATTCCCGCTACGCGGTCACCTCGGCCTCTTCGATCCGGTCTGCGAGGTAGACGGCGATCGGGACCGGCTCCTCCTCGACGAACCGGGCGAGTTCCTCGCCGTCGCGTTCGATCACGACCGTCGGGATGTACTCGATACCGTACTCCTCGACATCGGGACCTTCCTTCGAGCCGTCCTCCCGTTTCTCGACCGGGAGCTGTTCGATCCGGTCGTCGGACACTCCCGCGGCGTCGAGCGCGGCGGCGAACTCGGGAAGCTGACCCCGGCAGTCGCCACACCAGTCGGCGCCCCAGACCTTCACGGTGATCTCCTCACGGACGGACTCGAACGTCTCGACGGTCTCCCTATAGGCTGTCGCGTCCCACGTCGGGGTGGGTCGCATCGTCTCCAGCGTCATGGATTCCGTTGGTCGGCGCGCGGAGTTAAACGCGCCGCTCCGTCGCAGCTGGGAAGGAGAACTGCCGGTGTCCACCACCTGTTTATACCGTCGTGACGTACGATCGGTAATGAACGGAAGCGTGCTCGAGGCCATCGGCACGCCGCTGGTCCAGGTCGACTCGCCGGAGGGAGCGACGATCGCCGCCAAACTCGAGTCGTTCAACCCCGGCGGCTCGGCGAAGGACCGCCCGGCGCTCGCGATGATCGAGGCCGCCGAACGCTCGGGCGCCCTCGAACCCGGTGGGAGCGTCGTCGAGCCGACCAGCGGCAACACCGGCATCGGCCTCGCGATCGCCTGTGCCGCCCGCGGATACGACCTCACGATCGTGATGCCGGCCTCGAAGTCGCCCGAACGCCGCCAGCTCATGAAGGCTTACGGTGCGACGCTCGAACTCGTCGAGGGCGAGATATCGGAGGCGAGAGAGCGTGCTGCCGAGATCGCCGAGGAGACCGGCGCGCTCGAGATGGGCCAGTTCGAGAACCCGGCGAACGCCGAGGCACACTACAGAACTACTGCCCCGGAGATCATCTCGCAGGTCGAGGGACGGGAGATCGACGCGTTCGTCGCGACCGTCGGAACGGGTGGGACCCTCACCGGCACTGCCCGCCGCCTCCTCGAAGCCTTCCCGGAGATGGAGGTGATCGCGGTCGAACCCGAAGAGAACGCCGTGCTCTCGACGGGCGTACCGGGGAAGGACGACTATCAGGGGATGGGGCCGGGCTTCGTCAGCGACCTGCTCGACATCGACCTGATCGACTCGATCGAGACGGTGGCGCTCCCGGGAGCCGAGGAGGAGTGCCGTCGCCTCGCCCGCGAGGAGGGGATCCTGGTCGGGCAGTCGAGCGGCGCGGCGTCGGTCGCCGCCCGCCGGGTCGCCGATCGACTGGCCCGACCGGAACTGGAGTGTCCCGAACCGCCGAGGGTCGACCTGTTCGCGGAGGAGGCGGCGACCACGGACGGTGGCGCGGCCTACGACGACTGCCCGCTGGTCGTGACGGTGTTCCCCGACAGCGGAGAGCGCTACCTCTCGACGGGGCTGTTCGACTGAGCTCAGACGCCCCGAAGGAACTCCCGGACCAGCCCCGCGAACTCCTCGGGGCGCTCGCGCGGCGGCCAGTGACCGACGCCCTCCATCATCTCCAGCTCCGCGTCGGGTGCGAGCGTCGCCGCCCGGATCGATGCCTCGGGAGGCACCAGCGTGTCCTCGGCGCCGTGGACGAACAGCGTCGGTACCGATAGCTCGTGCAGCCGGTCGGAGAACTCCGTTCGCAGCCCGTTCCAGCCGACCTCGGCCCGCTGGAACCGGTTGAACGCCAGCCCCGCGTCCTCGCGTTTCGCCTCGCGTTCGATCTCGACGACCATCCCCGGGGTGACCACGTCGGGACTGCCGACCATGCGTCTCACGCTCGCGCGCATGAGCCGACGGCTGTTCCTGAGCGCGCCGTAGGTGAGTCGTCTGAACAGCGGGAGTCGAACGACGAGGTAGCCGAGTTTGCCGCCGGGGACCTCGCCCGTCAGGCCGTAGGAGTCGACGGCGACGAGCCGATCGACCCGATCCGGGTTCGAGAGCGCGAACTGGAGGGCGATCCCCCCGCCCATCGAGATGCCGACGAGGCTCGCGTGGGTGATGTTGAGCGCGTCCATGAACCCCGAGAGGGTGTGAGCGAAGTACTCGATCGAGTAGGGCGCTTCGGGGTGTGCGCTCTCGCCGTATCCCGGGAGGTCGGGCGCGAACACCTGGTAGCCGTCCGCGAGCGCGGGGAGCGTCTCGCGCCAGGAGACGGCCGCCGAGTCGAGACCGCCGCCGTGGAGGAGGATCACCGCCGGACCGTCGTGACCCGCGGTCAGGTAGTGGATCTCCGACCCGTCCACGACTACCCGTCCGTCCTCGACTTCGGTCTCGTCGACGAGCGCCGTGGGCTGTGTGCTCATACCCCCTCGTTCGGGGCGGGGCTCCGTGAAGCTAGCCCCCGAACTCGGACTCGTGCACTCGGACGACGAGGGTCTCTTCGACCTCGCGCAGGTCGTACTCCGGTAATGGGTCCCGCCGGGTGACGTACATCGGTTCGACGAGTTCGCCTTCCTCCACACCGAAGATCGCCAGCCGCTCTTTCGATTCCTCGGGTCTGACCTCCTCGTCGCGCACCGCCCGCGCGAGCCGTCGCGAGAGCCACTCGTCCGTACTGACGCTCGGTTCCCTGATCATCGCGTGGTCGGCGAACCGGACGAGATACCAGTTCAGGTCGTTACAGAGCGAGACCGCCGCGCCGAGGCTCACCGTCTCGACCGCGACCGTGTTCCGCCAGGGCGTGCTGATCTCGTACGACGCGAGCGCCTCGCGGGATGTCTCTCGACCCAGTAGCTCGATCTTCAGGTCGGAGTCGGGCGAGCCGACGAGGCAGACGGTCGTCACGGCTAGTCGAAAACGGCCGCCCGAAAAGTCGGTTTCGACTCTACCGTTCGACGACCTCGATCCCGGCGACCGCCTCCTCGATCAACCCCTCCAGGTCGGGTTCGACCCGCTCGACGCCCGCGAGCGTCGCCTGCGTCTCCGGGTGGTCGGGTGCCATCCGGTTGCAGCCGGCGGGGATCGTCGCCTCCTCGTACGTGCCGATCTCGCGCGCTCTGGCTTCGATCTCGTGTTTGTCGTACGCGAGCAGCGGCCGGTGGACCGGTACGTCGACCGCCCGGTCGGTCACCGAGAGGTTCACCGCTGTCTGGCTCGACTTCTGTCCGAGCGCCTCCCCCGTGACGATCCCGCAGGCGTCTTCCTCCTCCGCGACGCGTTCTGCTACCCGGAGCATGAACCGCCTGAGCACGAGCATCCGCTCGTCTCTGACCTCGCGGGCGATCAGTTCCGCTGCCTCACCGCCCGGGACGATCCGGGGACGCATGTCGAAGCCCGCGGCGTAGTCCTCTAGAACCCCGATCGCCGCCTCCGCGCGGGCGACGTGGTCCACTCCGCCGAACTCCCCGAGGTCGACGTAGAGCGGAACGATCGAACAGCCCCGACGCATCGCGGACCAGGCAGCGACGGGAGAGTCGATCCCGCCGCTCACGAGCGCGACGAGTCGTCCCTGGGAGCCGAGCGGGAGTCCACCGGGACCCTCGCGCCGTTCGCAGGCCACGAACGCTTCGCGTTCCCTGCACTCGACGGAGAAGGTGAGATCCGGGTCCTCCAGGTCGACCGTCGGTTCGAACCCTTCCGAAACCGCTTCCCACACCGCCCGGCCCCCCTCGCGCTCTAGCTCCTCGCTCGTGAACGGGTGGGAATCTCGCTCGCCAGCCCTGCGCGCACGCACCGCGAACGAGCCGTCAGTGTAGACCGCCCGGCCGGTCTCGGCGAGCGCCTCCCGCATGGCGTCGAGCGTCGGAGGAACGGACACCGCCGGGCTCGCCGAACGCACTCCGAACGTGTCGCAGGCGGCTGCGGTCGCCGCCTCGATTTCCGGTTCGGAGACGTGGATAAGCGGTCGCGTCCAGCGGTCTTCGACTTCCGCATCGACCCCCCTCGCGTCGAGCGTCGCCTCCAAGTTCGCGACCAGCCGTCGCTCCATCGACCGCTGGACCGTCGCGCTCTTGACGCCGATGTCGCCGTGACTGACGACGACGACGTCGGCTCCCGGGGGGTGCACGTTCGGGTGTAGTTCGGGGGTAGATAAACGGGCTTCGGCGTGCGGGTGGCGAGGGTAACGGGGTTAGAACGTCGAGAGTTCGCCGTCGATCGCACGGCGGGTGATCTCGGTGACGTCGGCGAGCTCTCGGTCGACGATTCGCTCGATCTCGGGGGCGACCTCGCGAACCTCGATGCCCTCCTCGGTGACGACGTGGGCGTCGGCGACGTGCGGCCGGTCGATCGGGCGGCCGATCTGGCTGAGCAGCCTCACCCGCAGATCCCGGATGCCGTCGACCTCCTCGACGACGGATTCGGCGATCTCGGTACTCAACAAGTTGTAGATCTTCCCGATGTGGTTGACGGGGTTCTTTCCGCTGGTGGCTTCCATCGACATCGAGCGGTTGGGCGTGATCAGCCCGTTCGCACGGTTGCCCCTGCCCACCGAGCCGTCGTCGCCGTTCTCCGCCGAGGTGCCGGTCGTCGTGAGGTAGATCGCTCCCCGGTCGTACTCGTCGGCGGTGTTGACGTGGACCGCCACCTCCCGATCGGTGTACTCGCCGGCCAGGTTCGCGACGTACTCCCTGACCGCCGCGATCGTCTCCCTGTACGCCTCCATGTCGGGGACGTGGGCGTCGACCGCGGCCGCCGCGACCGTCACGTCGATCCGGTCACCCTCGCGTTTGCCCATGATCTTCACGTCCTGGCCCAGCGCGGGGGTCTCGTTCGAAAACTCCCCGTTGAGCCCCCGCTCGGCCTCCAGGACGATCCGCTCCGTCTCGGTCAGCGGCGCGTGGCCCACGCCGAAGCTCGTGTCGTTCGCCATCGGGACGGTCGCGCCGCCCTCGCCGAAGACCTCCTGGAGGTCCCCGCTGCCTTCACCGAGTTTGACGTCGAGGATCACGTCGGTGCCGAGATCGAGGTGTGGCAGCGTCTCCGCCAGGTACTCGCGGGCGGCCGAGAGTGCGATCGTTCCGGTCGGGATCGTCGTCCCCTTGTACTCCTTGGTGGCGCGGCCGACGATCAGGAGGTAGATCGGATCGACCATCTCCCCGCCGCCGAAGGCGGGTGCGGCCCGCCCGGCGACGAGCTGGGTCTCGTCGGTGTTGTAGTGGAGCACCTTCCCGACCCGGTCGAGGTACGCGCGGGCGAGCGCGCTCGAGACGCTCTCCGCGATCCCGTCACAGATCGAGTCCGGGTGGCCGATCCCCTTCCGCTCGACGATCTCTACCTCCTGATCTTCGACTGCCCGACGATCGATCGGCTCGACCCGGATGTTCCGCTCGGTCATTGCCCCGGATTCGCCACCCGGCGTGCTATACCTTGCGGAAAGTTTTCGCCACCAGTTTATAACTGAGAGGAATGTTCCTCCGCGAGCAGCAGTTCGAGGTAGGAGGTGCGGAGCTGGTCGTCGGCGTCGAGGTCGAGTCGCGAGAGCAGCGAGACGACCTCTTCACGGGCGGCGACCCGTTCGCCCTCGGTCGCCTCGGTCTCTGCCTCGACGAACTCGCCGAGGCCCGCGACGGAATCGAGCGTTACCGTCATCCCCTCGAGCGAGAAGCGTTCGCGGTCCTTTTCGACCGTGGCGACCGGCTCGAACCCGAGCGCCTGGAGGATCGCCGCCATCGCCTCGCCGTCTTCGACGTCGACCTCCCGTTCCACCCTGGTCTTCGACGCCGACTCGACGAGCGGCCCCTTGTACGTGAGGACGGTCGCGTCGTTACCGGATCCGTCCTCCCTTACGGGCGTCTCCCGCCTGATGCGGACCGCCTCGTCGGTCTCCGCGAAGGAGCGGTGGGGGGCGTCGTAGTAGGTGTCCGCCTGCGTGACCGCCCCGATCGGATCCGCTCCGAGTTTGGCGAGCCGCGACCGGAGCGGGCTGTGTGGGGCCCGGACCTTCACCTCGACTTCGTACATACTCGACGTTCGACTGCGAGCACGAAGAACGTTCGTCGAGGCCGCAGAACGTGACCGGAGACCGGTTACGCATCGTATAATCCGTGTTATGTGTCGACCAACGACCCCCGCTCGTTCGACGGTCGACCCTTCACGACCGTATAAGGACGGCTCCGAACGCGGAGTATCGAGATTGTATCACGGATAAGTAAGTATCGAACTCCTGTTCAGTAACCTGATGCACGACGCAACACGTCGACGTGTCCTACAGCTGAGCGGCGGAATCGCACTCGCCGGAATGGCCGGGTGTCTCGGTGACGACGACGACCCGGAGATCGGCGACGACGAGGACGACGACACCGACGATCACGACGGCGACGAGTACGACGACCACGACGACGATGACGACGAGGGAACGAAGGTGGGCGACGAGGCCCCCGAGGTCGAACTCGAGACGCCCGACGGCGAGTCGGTCACTATCGGCCCGATCGAGAAGCCGACGATCGTCCTGCTCGTCGACATCCACTCGGAGTACGGCAAGAAACAGTCCCGAACGATCGCCGACTTCCACGAGGAGTACGGCGACAACGCACACGTGCTGACGGTCAACACGAACCTCGACGCCTCGATGGACGACCTCCGGGCGTTCGCCGAGGAGTACGGTGGCGACTGGGATCACGCGATGTGCGACGAGGAGACCCTCGCGACCTACCGACCGCACGCGACAGTGACGCTCTGTGTCTACGACGAGGACGGGACGCTCGTCTTCAGACACGACGGCGAGATCACCTACGAATCGGTCGAGGCGGCCGTCGACGGCTACCTCGGTAGCAACTGAACCGATCCCGCCCTCGGGCGCGAAGCGTTGTTCTTAAGGCCCGAACGAATCTCGGTGAGTGTATGAGCAACGACGATGAGGCCGCGGTAGCCGACGCGGACGAGGAGTTCGACGCCGAAACCACCGAGGACGCGGCCGAGGCGGACGAGTCCGAGACGGAGGAGGCGGAAGCGGCGGACGACGGTGACGAGGAAGTCGAGGAGAACGAGGCGGGCGGCCTGCAGGACGGCGAGTTCGTCCGGATCGCCTACACCGCACGCACCGTCGAGAACGACACCCTCGTCGACACGACGGACGTCGAGGTCGCCGAGGAGGAGGGTGTCGACGTCGAGGACCGCACGATCGAGCCGCGCGTGATCACGCTCGGCGCGGGCCACCTCTTCCCCTCGGTCGAGTCCGACCTGATCGGGAAGGAGGTCGGCGACACCGGCACCGTCACGGTCCCGGCCACCGAGGCGTTCGGCGAGTTCGACCCCGACGACGTGAGGACCGTGAGCGTCGAGAAGCTCCCCGAGGACGACCGCTACCCCGGCGCGCACGTCGACATCGACGGGCGCCACGGCCACGTCGAGACCGTGATCGGCGGGCGGGCACGTGTGGACTTCAACCACCCGCTCGCGGGCGAGTCCGTCGAGTACGAGTACGAGATCGTCGGCGGTGTCGAGGACCGCGTCGAGCGCGCACAGGGGATGCTCTCGATGTATGTCGACGCGGACCTCGAGATGTGGATCGAGACCCAGGAGGAAGAGGAGGAGGTCGAGGTCGAAAGCGACGAGGAGAGAGAGACCGAGACCGTCGAGTACGAGACGCTCGTCATCGAGAGCTCGCCCCAGCTCGCGATGAACCAGCAGTGGCTCTTCCAGAAACAGCAGATCGCACAGGAGCTGATGGACCGCCTCGAGCTCGACCGCGTCGTCGTCCAGGAGACGTTCGAGGGCGCGGGCGGCATGGGCGGGCTCGGCGGCATGGGTGGTCTCGGCGACATCGAGGCGGCGCTCGACGACGTCGACGTCGACGCCGACGAGATCCTAGAGGAGATCGAAGGCGAGGAGATCGAAGACGTCGATCTCGAGGACGTCGAGGGCGTGACCGAGGAGTAGCTTCCCCTCAGGCGATATCGCGGCTGGTGTCGATCTCGACGCGCTCTGCGAGCCTGAGCTTGATCGTCTCCTCGAGCGCGTTCGATCCGCGGAACTTCGGGACAGCGAGCCTGTTCTCGATCGCGTCGCCGCTCACCCTGGTCTCGAGTTCGAAGACCGCGTCTGCCATGTAGGCCGTCACATCACGGTTTCCCGGGACGGCGTGGCCGTCGAGGCCGTGGAGGAAGGCGAGGCTGCCGGTGTTCACCATCGCGGTCTGTAAGGTGTTCATGAAGTGCTGGTAGCGGGCGTGGCTCTCGCGTTCGAGGACGTCGACCGGGTCGACGATCAGGTTCGAGCCCTCCGGCAGCGCGCGGATGAGCTGGTTGACGTGGTCCAGGGGGGCGTCGGCGTCGATCCCTCGCACCGTCGCGTCGCCGGTTCGCGCGCTGGTCCGGGCGATCGCGTCCGTCACGGCCTCGGCCGATCGCTGTGTGCTCAGGTAGAGCGTCACCCGCGAGGCGGTGAGTTCGTAGAGCAGGAGTTCGGACTGGCTCGCCGGGGGCGCGGTGATCGCGACCACGCTGCCCGCCGGGATGCCGCCGCTCAGCTTGCGGTCGAGCACCTCGATCCCGGTCGGGAGCACGCGCGATCTCACCACTCGTATCAGTATTCCGGATACGTTAAACGTTTCGTCGGTTCACGACCGTTATTCGCGGGCTAACGCGCCGCGGTCCGTGTATGGCCCGCTGATACGTCCGGGACGACGCGATCGGAGAAAGGGAGTCCGCCCGTACCGACGGACCGCGGGATTTTAGTCCTCCTGCCCCTCTCTCCAGCCAATGCGGCACGACCACGTGCTCGGTACGAAACAGTTCTCGCGGGCGGAGATCGAGGCGGTCCTCGACCGCGCCGCCGAGATCGACGCGGATCCGGGGTCGGTCGCCGGCCGCCACGCGGGGACGCTGCTCGGCCTGCTCTTCTTCGAGCCGAGCACGCGGACGAAGATGAGCTTCGAGGCGGCGATCAAACGTCTCGGCGGCGGGGTCGTCGACATGGGGCCGGTCGACGCCTCGAGCGTGAAGAAAGGCGAGACGCTCGCCGACACCGTCCGGGTGGTGGAAGGCTACGCGGACGCGCTGGTGCTCAGACACCCCTCGGAGGGTGCCGCACGGATGGCGAGCGAGTTCGTCTCGGTCCCCGTCGTAAACGCGGGCGACGGCGCGGGCCAGCACCCCACCCAGACGCTGCTCGACCTCTACACGATCCGCGAACACGCCGGGCTCGACGAGATCACGATCGGGATCATGGGCGACCTGAAGTACGGTCGGACGGTCCACTCGCTGGCCGAGGCGCTCACGCGCTTCGACGTCTCCCAGCACTTCATCGGCCCGGAGAGCCTCTCGCTGCCAGCGAGCGTTCGCTACGACCTCCACGACTCGGGCGCGCGGGTCAGAGAGCACACGGAGCTCGAACCGGTGCTACCCGAACTCGACGTGCTCTACGTCACGCGGATCCAACGAGAACGCTTTCCCGACGAGAACGAGTACCGCGCCGTTGCCGGCGAGTACGGCGTCGACCGCGAGGCGCTCTCGGCGGCCCGCGAGGACCTCGCGATCATGCATCCCCTCCCAAGAGTCGACGAGGTGGCTTCCGACCTCGATTCGACGTCGCACGCACGGTACTTCGAACAGGCACACAACGGCGTCCCGGTGCGGATGGCGCTGCTCGACACCCTCCTCTCATGAGCCAGAACGACGACCACCAGCTCCGTGTCAGCAAGATCAGAGACGGCACCGTCATCGACCACGTCACCGCGGGCCACGCGCTCACCGTGCTCGGGATCCTCGGGATCGACGGCTCCGGCGACGAGACCGTGAGCGTCGCGATGAACGTCCCGTCGGGGGAGACCGGTAGAAAAGACATCGTGAAGGTCGAGGGGAGAGAGCTGAACCAGGACGAGGTCGACGTACTCTCGTTGATCGCCCCCGCCGCGACGATCAACATCGTCCGAGGGTACGACGTGGTCGAGAAGAGCCGCGTCGACAGGCCCGGAGAGGTGATCGGCGTGCTCTCGTGTCCGAACCGCAACTGCATCAGCGCGGGATCCGAGCCGATCGAGTCGCGCTTTTCGGTCCTAGACGACGGCGTACGGTGTGCCTACTGCGAGACGATCATCGGGGCGGACCTCGAAGAGCACATCCAGGTCGGATAGACCGGGGGGATGGAGCTTTCGGGCTCGGGCCCCGCTACACGATATGGACCGGAGCCGATCGAGCAGACGTCGCTTCCTGACGCTCGCCGGGGGTCTCGCGGCCGCGGGCGCGGGCTGTTCGACGTTGGTCGAAGAGCCGACGACGGAGTCCGAGGAAGGGGAGAGCCAGGAGGACGACGGGGCCGACGGAACGCCCGAGGTGGTCGAGTCCACGGATGGGGACGCCGGAGCCGACGGCTCGCGCTACCGGCGACTCTACGAGGCGACGGTCGGCTCGGTCGTCTCGATCCAGCACGACGGCGGCGACGGCGGGATGGGCGCGGGAGGGTCGGGGTTCGTCGTCGGGGACCTGATCGTCACGAACGACCACGTCGTCCCCGAGGTCGAGCAGGTCGAGGTCCGGTTCGCGGAGGGCGAGTGGACTACCGCGACCGTGCTGGGGGGCGACGTGGGGAGCGACCTCGCGCTCTGTGAACCCGACGCCCTCCCGGAGTACGCCGACTCGCTCGGGTTCGCCGAGGAACCCGCACCGGTCGGAACCGAGGTCGCGGCGCTCGGCAACCCGTTCGGCCTCCAGGGGAGCATCTCGACGGGCGTCGTGAGCGGGGTCGAACGATCGCTGCCCGCGCCGACCGGCTTCCCGATCCCCGACGCGGTCCAGACGACCGCTCCGGTGAACCCGGGCAACAGCGGCGGCCCGCTCGTCGATCTCGACGGCGCTGTCGTGGGTGTGATCTCCGCCGGGGGCGGCGACGCCATCGGCTTCGCGATCTCGGCGGCGCTCGCCCGCCGCGTCGTCCCGGCGCTCGCCGAGGACGGCGACTACGTCCACCCCTACGTGGGGATCGAGATGGTGACGGTCTCGCCCCGGATCGCCAGGGCGAACGGCCTCGAGGACACGGGGGGAGTCTACGTCGCCGGGACGGTGGACGGCTCCCCGGCGGCGGGGGCGCTCTCGGGGAGCGACGACACGACGGACGTCGACGGCCAACCCGTACCCGTCGGCGGCGACGTGATCGTCGGGATCGACGGCGAGGCGATCCTCGACTCAGAGTCGCTCTCTCGCTACCTCGCGATCGAGACGAGTCCCGGCGACGAGATCACCGTCGAGGTCCTCCGTGGCGGGTCCGAGGAGTCGGTCACGGTCACCCTCGAGGCACGTCCCGAACCCGACCAGGCGGAGGAGTCCGCCGAACCGCCGGGGCAATAACCGGATACTACTACCACCGAATACCTTTTGGGCCTGCCCGCCGAGCCTTCGCTCGATGAGGTTCACCGAGGAGCTACGAGGGGAGGCCGACGCGATCTGGGAGGCGATCTACGACCACCCGATGGTGCGGGGTATCGGCGACGGGACGCTCGACGAGGCCCCCTTCAGGTACTGGGTCCGACAGGACTACGTCTACCTGATCGAGTACGCGCGGGCGTTCGCCTACACCGCCGCGAGCGCCCGGTCGCTCGAAAGGATGGCGACGTTCGCGACGCTGCTGGAGGAGACGATCACCACCGAGATGGAGTTACACCGGAGCTACGCCGCGGCGTTCGGGATCTCCGAAACCGAGTTGGAAGGGACCAACCCCTCGCCGACGACCCGGGCCTACACCGACTTTCTGGTACGTATCGCGGCCGACGGGAGCTTCGGCGACAGCGTGGCGGCGATCCTCCCCTGTATGTGGGGGTTCAACGACACCGGGTTGCGCCTCGCCGAGGACGGGCTGCCCGACCACGAGGGCTACGCCGCCTGGATCGAGATGTACTCGGGAGAGGAGTTCACCGAGCTCGCCGACTGGTGTCGGGATCTAATGGACGAGGTCGCCACGGAGTCGACGGAAGCGGATCGGGACCAGTATCGCGAGCTGTTTCTCACCTCCGCGCGCTACGAGTACCGGTTCTGGGACGCCGCCTGGCGGGAGGAAGGGTGGTCGGTGTGAGCGACGTGGCCGAGAGCTACGCCACGTACGAGGGCGACCGCGAGGACGCCCGGTTCACCGAGTGGCTCAGGGAACGCTCGGAGCCGGCGTGGACCAAGGCGGTCGAGCATCGCTTCACCCGCGAACTCGGTGAGGGGACGATCGACGACGAGGTCTTTTCGACCTACCTGATCCAGGACTACGTCTTCGTGGGAACGCTCGTCTCGCTCGTGGGGTGCGGGATCGGTCAGGCGCCGACGATGGTCCAAAAGCGCCGCCTCGTCGAGTTCGCGGACGCGATCACCGACGAGGAGGACGACTACTTCGCCCGGTCGTTCGACGCGCTCTCGGTCCCCGAGAACGATCGGGTCGACCCCCCGAAACACGCGGTGACCGCCGGCTTCGAGGACCTGTTGCTCCGCGCTGCCCACGAGGGCGGCTACGCCGAGACGCTCGCGGTACTCGTCCCCGTCGAGTGGGTCTACCTGGAGTGGGCGACGGCGGTCGAGGAGCAGCCCGAGCCCTTCTACCTAGCGGAGTGGATCGAACTCCACGACAACCCGGGGTTCGAAGCGGTCGTCAGCTGGCTCCGGGATCAGCTCGACAGCGAGGGTCCGACCCTCTCCCCACGGCGGCAGGACCGGGTCGCGGGGCTGTTCACCCGGGCGGTCGACTACGAGGTGGCCTTCTTCGAGATGGTCTACGAGTAACACACCGGGTATACCAATGGACTTACCGACAGACGGCCTACCGTGGCGCATGTACGGCGTCGTCACGCGCAACGAGGAGGAGGTGACCTGGCCCGAGTTCGACCTCGGCTTCTACGAGGTGAAAGACGTCACCGGCCGGGCCGCCGAGCCGATCCCGGAGGCGGTCAACATGGTCTCGTGTTTCGGGGACACCTCGGCGGGCGAGAGCTCGCCGGAGCTCGTCCCGGTCGACGAGGAGGGCAACAGAGCGACGAGGGAACAGCCGTACTTCGACTGGGGCTACGTCTGTCCGAGCCGCGAACGGTACAGGGAGGGGCTGTTGGAGATCGTCTCGGACGCGGCCGCCGCGAACGAGGACGTGCGTCTCGACGACGTGGGCTTTCCCCGGCAGGGCTACTGTCGCTGCGAGGTCTGTCGCGAGCGCTTCGCGGAGAGCGCTCGCGACGACTGGGGCGAGTGGCGGGCGTCGGTGATCACAAGGTTCGTCGCCGAAGCGAGCGAGCGGATCCCCGGTCGAACGTACTTCACGCTCTATCCGGATCCGTATCCTGGCCACCTCTACGAGCGAGCGGGCCTCGACCTCGCCGCGCTCGAACCCCACGTCGACGAGTTCGTGGTCCCGCTCTACGACATGGCCTACTCGACGACCTACTGGCTGGAGGTGATCGCGAGCGGGTTCGAGAGTCTCCTGGAGACGCCGTTCAGCGTCGAACTCTACGCGGTCGACATCGACATCGACCGGCTGATCCACGCGGCGGCGGTCGCCGACGAGTACGGGAAGGACGTCTTCTTCGGCTACGACGCTTCGAACGCGCAGGCGGCGCTCAGACGGATGCGAGCCGACGCAAACGAGGGCGTCTCGTACGGCGACTGACCGGGTTTGCCGATCAGGTTTCGAACCGTCGCTCGCGCCAGGTCAGGAGGTCCGCTCGGTCCCTCGTGTCCTCCGGGAGGGTATCGAACCACGCCGCCTCGGATATCTCCCCGTCGGGGTCGGAGACGGTCGGCTCGGTCGTTTCGGCCCGTGCTGCGAACACGGGGAGGACGCCCCAGGCGGTGTACTGCGCGCACTCGATCCCGACCCGGGTGAGCACCGCGAGGCCGTCGTAGCTCGCCTCAACGCCCGCCTCCTCGGAGAGTTCGCGGCGGGCGGCCTCCCGGAACTCCTCGTCGGGTTCGACCTCCCCACCCGGGAGCACCCACATGTCGATCCCCTCGTGGCGGACGAGGAGCAGGGAGGCGTCCGGCCGGTAGACGATGGTGTGTGCGCCGTAGGGTGCGCCCGTGCCGGCGACGCGGTCGACGAGCGTTCGAAAGCGTCGCCGCGAGACGTGACGACCCCGCTCGAACTCGAGGTCGGGGTCGTAGCGTTCGGTGAGCCGGTGGTACGCCTGTTCGGCCTGTTGATTCGCCTCGCTCGCGCGGAACCAGAGTTCGTCGACGGTCGTCATCGCCCGTCCGGGGGGTCGCGCTCCTGTCGGCTCGATCCGTTCATGTCCGGACGAGGAGCGGGCGGGGCAATAACGCTTCGACCGGCGTGGAGAAACGGTCCGTTTTTACGCGACGGTCAGGTACGGAGGGGTATGAGCTTCGACGAAGACGACCGCGTAGTGCTCTCCGACGATCACAGCGAGTTCGACGGCCAGGAGGGCACCGTCACGCAGGTGATGGAGACGATGTTCGGCGACGCGACCTACACCGTGAGCTTCGAGGAGGGCCAGGAGACGGGCGTCCCCGCCGACGCCCTCTCGGCGGTCGACGAGACCGAAGAGTAGCGAGACGGGATGGCAAGCGTACCGCTTCACTACGTCGACCTCCGCACGTTCTGTTACGCCACCGAGGACGACAAACGGGTCGAGGACGCGCTCGGGACCTACCTCCCCGACGGGTTCCCGATCGAACGCGCCGAGACCGAGGGATTTCACGGCGACCGCATCCTCGTCCTCTCAGCGCGAGTCGAGACCGCCGACGATGTCCGCGTCGTCCTCGACCGGCTCCGCGAGCTCCCGGACCTCGGGACGGTCGATGGAGAGCTCGACGACAGGGTGACCGAGAACTGCGAGTTCTACATCACGCTCGACAAGCAGGCGGCCTCCCGCGGGGAGGTCGCCCGCGGTGACGGGCTCACCCTCCGCGCAAAGGTCGAGGCGTACCCCGCGAAGAAAGAGGCCGCGGTCGAGAACGTGAGAGCGGTACTCGCGGGCGAGTACTGACAGGGATCATCGTCGAGACTCGTCGTTCCTCGACTGCGAATCGAACGACACCGCTGATGTGTAGACCTAAGAGGTACGACTGGCTACGATGATTCCTATGATCCGCCGCCGGGGGTGCACACACGGCTTCGACGGCTCGCCGGTCCCGATCGACGGGTCGTCCTCACCGGAACCCGCGGCCTTTTCCGGCGTAAAGCCGAACTTCGTGACATGACCGAACGACGTTCCTCCCGCTCCCGCCGCGAGTTCGTCGGGGTGGTCGGTGCAGGATCGCTCGCCGCGCTCGCCGGCTGTGCCGCCGTCACAGAGCGGATGCCGCTTCTCGGCGGTGACGACGACGAGGATGAGATCCACGAACACGGCTACCTCTTCGTCGAGATCGACGGCGAGGAGGTCGACTTCTCCGAGTCGAAGTACGTCATCGAGGAGTCCGACGCGGCACCCGAGTTCCACTTCCACGACTACGACGAGGACGAACGCTGGCACATGGAGGGGGAGTGGCTCACGCTCGCCGAGGCGATCGATCTCCTGGCCGAGATGGAGTACGCGGCCGAGAACGGCGCACACGTCCTCACGGTCGACGGGAACGTCTACGACGAACGCGACGGCGACGAGATCACGATCACGGAACGAGCCGACGGCGAGATCGAACCCGAGGAGTACGAGCTCCGAGACGGACAGGTGATCGAGATCGTCGTCGAGACCGCCTGACTCACTCGGTCGGGAGCCGACAGATCCGACGGTCCGCTCACTCGGTCGGGATCTCGTCGCTCTCGCCGGCCTCCTGTACCCAGACGGTTTTCCTGTTGACGAACTCGTGGATACCCTCTTTCGCTAACTCGCGGCCGTAGCCGGAGTTCTTCACGCCGCCGAACGGCAGTCTGGGATCGGATTTCACGAGCTGATTGACGAAGACACAACCGGCCTCTATCTCGCGAGCGAGGCGTTCGCCACGGTCTATGTCCGTCGTCCAGACCGATCCCCCGAGGCCGAACTCGGTGTCGTTCGCCAGATCGATCGCCTCCTCTTCGCTCCCGACCTCGAAGACGGCGGCGGCGGGTCCGAACACCTCCTCTGTCGCGGCGGTCGCGTCACGTGGGACGCCAGAGAGCACCGTGGGCGGGTAGAAGTGACCCTCCCGTTCGAGCGGTTCGCCGCCACACTCGACAGTCGCACCTGCCGCCTCGGTCGCCTCGACCTGTTCGTGGAGCGTCTCCAGGAGGTCCTCTCTCGCCTGCGGGCCGACGTCCGTCCCCTCCTCGGTCGGGTCTCCAACGTCGAGCGACTCCATCTCGGAGACGAACCGATCGACGAACTCGTCGTAGATCTCGGAGTGAGCGACGAAGCGTTTGGCGGCGATGCAGGACTGTCCGGAGTTGAGCGTTCTCGCCCGTGCTGCGGTCTCCGCCGCGGCCCCCACGTCGGCGTCCGCGAGGACGACGAACGGGTCGCTGCCGCCCAGTTCGAGGACGTGTTTCTTCAGGTTCTCCCCCGCGTTCCCTGCGACCGCTCGTCCGGCACCCTCGCTGCCGGTGATCGTGACCGCGGCGAGGCGGTCGTCGGCGATCATCCCCTCGACCGCGTCGGAGCCGACGAGCAGGGAGCTGAACACCCCTTCCGGATAGCCCGCCTCGGAGAACACCTCCTCGATGGCGAGCGCGCAGCCGGGGACGTTCGAGGCGTGTTTCAACAGGCCGACGTTGCCCGCGGTCAGGTGCGGGGCGGCGAAGCGGAACACCTGCCAGAACGGGAAGTTCCACGGCATCACCGCGAGGACTGCTCCCAGCGGTTCGTAGGAGACGAGCGTGCGAGCGTGTGGCTCGCTTCCGATTACGTCGTCCGCGAGGAATTCGCCCGCGTGTTCGGCGTAGAACTCACAGACCCACGCACACTTCTCGACCTCCGCGCGCGCTTCCGCGATCGGCTTTCCCATCTCGCGAGTCATCAGCTCCGCGAACTCCTCCTCGCGCTCTTCGAGGATCGCTCCCGCCCTCGCGAGCAGTTGCTGACGCTCGGTGATATCCCGCTCGCTCCAGTCGGCGAACGCCTCGATCGCGGCGTCAAGCGCGTCGTCTACCTCCCGTTCGCTGTGTTCCTCGTACGTCTCGATCCGCTCGCCGGTCGCAGGGTTCGTACTCTCGATCGCCATACCACGGAACGGCTGGCGATCGACATAGCCGTGGGACCCGCAGGCGAACCGGCGAAACCGCCACCGGTTTCACCCCCTCCCGAGAACGGACCGTATGTACGAGGCGGTCACCGCGTACCCGGCGGGCGAATCCACCGTCGCGCGGCTCGCCCGTACCGCGAGCGAGTACGGCTACGACGGTCTCGTCGTCAGGAACGCCTACGAAATCGGCTTCGACGCCGATGCGATCGAGGACGCCTACGATCTGGATCTCGTCTACGGAGTCGAGATCGAGGCCGACTCCCCGGAGGCGGCGGCGGGCGCGGTCGGCGGCCGACGGGACGAGGCGACGGTGCTCTCGCTCGCCGGGGGGAGCGACGCGCTCAACCGGTTCGCTACCGAGGAGGAACGCCTCGACGTGCTCTCGCGTCCGATGGCCTCGGGCGGGGGGGTCAACCACGTCCTCGCGAAGGCCGCAGCGAGGAACAACGTCCGCGTCGAGGTCGATCTCGGACCGGTACTCCGGACGAGCGGCGGCTCTCGGGTCCGAACGATCCGCGACCTGCGCCTGCTCCGAACGCTCGTGAGGAAGTACGACGTCCCGTTCGTCGTGAGCGCGACTGCCCGGTCGCACCTCGAACTGCGCGCGCCACGCGAACTCCTCGCGATCGGAGAAGTGATCGGTTTTTCTGGAGAAGAGATCGAACGCGGACTCCGCGAGTGGAGGGCGATCGCCGAGCGCACCCGCGAGATCCGTTCCGAGTCGTTCATTGAGCCGGGCGTACGTAGGGGTCGGTATGAAGAGGAGCGTTGAGGAGCACGCCGCGCGGTTCGACGAGAAGGCCGCCGAGTACGACGACGGCGGCAGCCCCGAGTACGAGGCCTGCCGGGACCTCGTGGTCGAGTACGCCGCACCCGGGTCGGACGAGACGGTGCTCGACCTCGGCTGCGGTACGGGGGCGATCGCGCTGGCGCTCGCGGGTGAGGCAAAGAGCGTGATCGGACGGGACGTGAGCGAGGGGATGTTAGAGCAGGCCCGTCGGAAGGCCGAGGAGGCGGGCGTAGAGAACGTCGAGTTCGGCGAGGGGAGCTTCGGGAGCCCGAACGTCGAGGGGAACGTGGCGGTCGTCACGTCGAACTTCGCGATGCACCACGTGGACGACGAGGCGAAACGCGAGGCGATCGCCACGGTCGCCGGTCTCGGCGCTCGGAGATTCGTCCTCGGCGACGTGATGTTCTTCGGCCATCCGGATCCCGACGAGCCATACTACAGCCCGGAGGTCGACGATCCGGCGACGGTAGGAGTCCTCGCCGAGGCGTTCACCGACGCTGGCTTCGCGCTCACAGCCGTCGAGCGGGTCCACGAGCAGGTCGGCGTGCTGGTCGGCGAACGGGTATGAAACACCTCCCGAAACACCTCCGACCCACGTGGCGCTACCTCGCGGTCGGGATCGAGTCCCTGCCCGGCACGGAGATAGATAGGGGTGCCTTCCAGCGCGAACTCTGGTACGCCGCGGGGAACCTCTACGGCGACGCGGGCAGCGCCGAGGCCGACCTCAGACTCCTCCACTTCCGGTTCGCCGACGGCGAGGGGGAGGCCGTCGTCAGGAATCGGCGCGGACACGAGGGAGAGACCCGGGCGGCGCTCGCCTGTATCTCGGCGATCGGGGGCGCGCCCGTGGGTCTGTGGGTGCGCGGGATCAGCGGGACCGTGCGAGGCTGTGAAGAAAAGTATATACGCGGCCGACCGGAAGAATCGGGTGAGACAACGGTCGCGTTCGCGGGCGAGGAGCGGCCTGCCGTCGCACGGGGCGATCTGATTGACGTGCGGGTCGACGGCACGTTCGTGGGGGCGACCGACCTCGATTTCAGGGACTAAACTATGCAGGGACAAGCCCAACAGCAGGCGTACGACCGGGGGATCACGATCTTCTCGCCGGACGGGCGCCTCTACCAGGTCGAGTACGCGCGCGAGGCGGTCAAACGCGGAACCGCGAGCATCGGAATCCGGACCGAGGGCGGGGTCGTCCTCGCCGTCGACAAGCGGATCCGGTCGCCGCTGATGGAGCGTACCAGCGTCGAGAAGATCCACAAGATCGACGAACACCTCGGCGTCGCGAGCGCCGGCCACGTCGCCGACGCCCGTCAGCTCGTCGACTTCGCCCGCCGGAACGCCCAGATCAACCGGCTTCGCTACGGCGAGGCGATCGGCGTCGAGACGCTCACGAAGGACGTCACCGACCACATCCAGCAGTACACCCAGATCGGCGGCGCCCGGCCGTTCGGCGTCGCGCTGATCATCGGCGGCGTGGACAACGACGGCACGCCACGACTCTACGAGACCGACCCGTCGGGGACGCCGATGGAGTGGAAGGCGCTCGCCGTCGGTGAGAACCGTGGCGAGATCGAGGAGTACCTTGAGGAGCACTACGACGAGACGATGGACTTGGATGGCGGCATCGACCTCGCGCTGTCGGCGCTCTCGACGGCCAACGAGGAGGAGCTGGACGCGACGGGCGTCGGCGTCGCGACGATCGACGCCGAGTCCGAGCAGTTCATCAAACTCACCGACGAGGAGATCGAGCAGTACATCGCGGAGCTCGACGTCCCGACCGACGAGGACGAGTAGCCGCGGGAAAGCTCTTTTACCGAGCGAGCGGAAGTCCACGGTATGATCTCGCTCGACGAGGCGGTGACGGCGCGACTCGAATCCCACGGGGCGCGTTTCGAAGTGTTGATCGATCCGGACGCCGCGCTGGCGATCAAACGCGGGGAGTTCGAGGGCGAGTTAGAGGAGGTGATCGCTGCCGAGGAGGTCTTCTCGGACGCCTCGCGCGGCGACCGGCCGGCGGAGAACGATCTGGAGGACGTCTTCGACACCACGGAGCCGATGGCGATCATCCCCGAGGTCGTCAGACGGGGGGAGATCCAGATCACGGCCGAACAGCGCCGGGAGATGCAGGAGCAGAAACACAGACAGCTAATCAACCGGATCGCGCGGAACGCGGTGAACCCGCAGATGGACAACGCGCCACACCCCCCCGATCGGATCGAGTCGGCGCTCGATCAGGCCGGCTTCCGCGTCGATCCGATGGAGCCCGTCGAGACGCAGGTCGACGACGCGCTCGACGCCCTTCGACCGGTCATACCGATTCGGTTCGACGAGGTGACGGTCGCCGTACAGGTGCCCGCCGAACACGCCGGCAGCGCCCAGGCGCGGATCAGGGGGTTCGGTGACCTGGAACGAGAGGAGTGGCAGAACGACGGCTCGTGGATCGGCGTGCTCACCTTCCCGGCCGGCCTCCAGAACGACTTCTACGACCTCGTGAACGAGCACACGGCCGGCGAGGCCGAGACGCGGATCGTCAGGGACGAGGACGAGATCAGCACCCGCTAGCCTCGATGGAAGCCGATCAGGAAGCCCGCGGTGAAGCCCGCGGAGACCGACAGCGTCGAGAGCAGCGTGCTCACCCAGTCGGGTGCGTCGCCGTCGCTCGCGGCGAGGCTCGCGGAGACGCCCTCCGAGAGCGCGGCCCAGTCGACCGAGAGGACCCCCCTCGACTCGAGCAGACGGAACAGCGCGAGCTGGACGACGACGAGGACGGCGAGGAGCTTCGCCGCCTGCTTCGCAGCGAAGCCAGCGACCGCGCCCGCGACGCTCCCGCCGCCGAACTCCAGCCCCATCCGGGAGAGGTCGACCGCTTCGAGCATGGGTCCGAATACAGAGAACAGCTACATGGTCGTTTCGGCCGCCGCGGGTTTTTTCTCCCCAAGGAGCGTACCCCGACCGTGACGCGGCGTACTCGAACCGGGGTGAAGGGCCGGCGAGGCTGAGGTCGTCGGCGTCGACATCAGCGGCCGGCACGAGGAGGCCGGCGAGTACCTGATGGTCGGCGCAGCGGTCGCCGCCCACGTCGGTTCGGCGCGGATCCGCTCGATCGACGGGATGGGGTTCGCGACGAGTCGGGGCGAGCCGACGCTCCGGGGGACGACCGGCGTCGTCTCGGACGCGATCCGCAGGCTCCCCACGCCCTCAGGTGGGCCGATCGTCGCCGAACGGGGCGAGTTCTACGAGGAGCCCGCGATGACGGTCGAGTCGCTGCTCGACGCGGAGTTCAAGTACGTCGAGACGATCGCGGAACGACGGGTCGTCGAGGCCGCCCACCACGCCGCCTACGCAACCAGATCATTGTACCTATGAGAACGGTCATCGCGAAACGAGCAGACAGCGAGCCGGTGGAGACCGGCGAGATCCGAGAGCTAGCCCGCGCCGCCGGTTACGAGGTCGTCGGCGAGTGTACCCAGGTCCGGTCCGAGGACCCGGCATACTGCCTCGGCGAGGGGAAGATCGTCGAACTGGCGGCGCTCGTCACCGAGACCGGTGCGGAATCGGTGATCGTCGACGACCGACTCGGGCCGTACCAGGTCTTCAACATCGGCAGCGAGATGCCCGAGGGCTGTGAGGTGCTCGATCGCTTCACGCTCATCCTGGAGATATTCGGACAGCGAGCGCGGACGAAAAAGGCACAGCTCCAGGTCGAACTCGCCGAGCTCCGCTACGAACTCCCGCGCGTCGACGCGAAGGTGAGCCTCGCGAAGCGTGACGAGCGCCCCGGCTTCATGGGGTTGGGCGAGTACGACGAGTCGCGCGAACGCGACATCAAGGACCGTATCAGCCGGATCAGCGCCGAACTGGAACGGATCGCGGAGGACGACGAACACCGGAGAGAGCAGCGCCGGGAGTCCGGCTTCGACCTCGTCGCGCTCGCGGGCTACACGAACGCGGGCAAGTCCACCCTCTTGCGACGGCTCGCTGCCGATCTCTCGGTCGAGGAGAACGACGAGCTCCACCCCGACCTCGATCCGACAGCGGAGTCCGAGGACCGCCTGTTCACGACGCTCGGGACGACCACCCGGAAGGCCGAGATGGACCGGGATGTCCTCGTGACCGACACCGTCGGCTTCGTGAGCGACCTCCCCCACTGGCTGGTCGAGTCGTTCCGGTCGACGCTCTCGGAGGTCTATCGCGCGGACCTCGTCCTCCTCGTCGTCGACATCTCGGAGCCGATCGAGGAGATCAGAGAGAAGCTCGTCACCTGCCACGATACGCTCTACGAGCGAAACGAGGCACCGATCGTCACCGTACTGAACAAGACGGATCTCGTGAGCGAGGCCGAACTCGCGGAGAAGCGCGAGGCGCTCTCCGCGCTCGCGCCGGCGCCGGTCGCGATCAGCGCGCAGGAGGGAGTGGGGATCGAGGAGCTGACCGAGCGGATCGACCGGGCGCTCCCGCCGCTCGAACACGAGCGGCTCCTCCTGCCGATGACCGACGAGACGATGAGCGTCGTCTCCTGGCTCCACGACCGCGCGCACGTCTCGGACGTGAGCTACGAGGACGACCACGTCCTCGTCGAGTTCGAGGCCCGTCCCTCCGTCGTCGAGCGCTCGCGCGCGAAGGCGTCGGATCTCGATGTCGCCTCGGCCTGACGGTGCCCTGATACGGGAGTCACCGTCGTCTCGTTCGGATCGCGTCCCGTGAGAGTTCCGGGATCCTCACACCGTCTTCGACACCTCGTCCCGAACGCCGTCGACGAACGGCCCGAAATTCGGGTTCTCGCCATCCCTGACCCACTTGTAAGTCACGGTCCCCTCCGAATCAAGAACGAACACGCTCCGCTGGGCCGACTCGATCATGTCGTACATTCCCTCGTAGACGACGTCGTATAGTCGGATTATCTCGTGATTCCAGTCCGAGAGCATCGGGAAGTCGAGGTCGTTCTCCTGGATCCAGACGTTCTGGGCGAACGGCAGATCCACGCTGATTCCGTACACCTCTGCGTCCAGTTCCTCGAAGGCCTCCATCGAATCGCGGAACGCACACATCTCTTCGGTACATCCGCTCGTGAACGCGGCCGGGTAGAACGCCAGGACGACCGGTCCACCGCCGAGCGCTTCCGATAGGGTGAACGGTTCTATATCGTTGTACGCACGCCCCCCGGCACGGGGAGCCGTGAAGTCGGGCGCGCGATCTCCTTCCTCGACCATACAACGCTGTTGCCACCGATCAGTATAGAAGCCGAGGTAGTCACGATCAGGAAGAGCTTCCCTTACCCGTGTATTCCCTCGCGTGAGTTCAGTCAGACGAATTCGATATCCTTCCCGTTCGTGTTTATCCGTCGGTTCTCTCGACCTGCTCTTTCCGTTTCTGCACCACCCGCACGTTCTCGATGCTCGTTTCGGGATACCCCCCCTCTTCGTCCTTCTCGACGGCTTTCACCATGTCCCAGACGACGTTCAGTCCAGTGGTCACACCCTCTAGAGCCTCCATCTCGCAGCCGGTCTTCCCGGTCGTCTCGACCGCGACCCTGAGCACGACCCGGTCCTCTCTGAGGTCGAAAGCGGTGTCGACGTTCGTCACCGGGATGGCGTGACACATCGGGATCGCCTCCCAGGTGTGTTTCACCGCCTGGACCGCGCCGACGCGCGCCGTCGCGAGCACGTCGCCCTTCGAGACCTCGTTCTCCCGGATCGCTTCTATGGTCGCTTCCTGTAGCCGGATCTCGCCCTCCGCGACCGCCCGACGCTGGCTGTCCGGCTTCTTCCCCACGTCGACCATCTGGACGTCGCCCGACTCCGTCGTGTGGGTCAGTTCGCGGTCACTCATCGACCGCACCTCCCATCGCGGCGGGGATATGCTCTAGCATCCGCGACGCCGTGAGCCCGAGACCGTCTTCACTGTAGGCGGCGTCGCCCGCCAGCCCGTTGACGTACGCCGCGGCCGCCGCAGCCTCGAACGGTTCGAGCGGGGCGGAGAACGCGGCGGTGATCCCCGCGAGCACGTCGCCGGTTCCACCGACGGTCATCCCGGGGTTGCCCGATCGGGAGATCCGCACCCGTTCACCGTCGGAGACGACGTCCGTGGGGCCTTTCACGAGCATCACGTGGTCCACCTCGGCCGCGAATTCTCGCGCCAGCTCCGCCTGCTCGTCCGGGTCATCGGCGCGTTCGCCGCCCATCCGCTCGAACTCGCCCTTGTGGGGGGTGCAGATAAGCGTCGAATCCGTCTCGACCTCCGGGACGACCTGGAGCGCGTCGGCGTCGATCACTCCCAGCCCCTCGAACCCGGCGAGGAACTCCCCAATCGCGTCGAGGGTCTCCTCCGCGCTCCCCAGGCCGGGGCCGAGGACGACGCAGTCCTTCTCCTCGGCGCGTGAGAGTGCCTCCTCGACGTGTTCGGGCGCGAACCGTTTCCCAGCTAGGTCGTGGACGATCAGGTCCGGGCCGTAGCCCTGGACCGCCTCGAACACCCGATCCGGACAGAGCACGTTCGCGAGGTCGCCGCCCGCCTTCAGCACCGCACCCGCAGAGAGCGCGGGCGCGCCGGCGAACGGACCGCCCCCGATCACGAGCACGTCGCCGTTCTGTCCCTTGTGGCTGTCCGACGCTCGCCCGATCCCTCGCAGGTCGCCCGGCCCGACGAAGCGCTCTGCGGCCTCGGGGATGCCGATGTCCGCGACCGTCACCTCGCAGTCGAGATTCGCCAGCCCGGGTTTCGTGTCGTGGAACGTCACGACGTGATCGGCCTCGACCGCCGTTCCGGGGCTCTCGCCGGTGTTCGCGTCCACACCCGACGGAACGTCGACCGAGACGACCGTCGCCTCGCTCGCGTTGATCTCCCGTGCCGCGGTCGCCTCCGGTTCCCTGAGTTCGCCGGTCACGCCGGTCCCGAGCATCGCGTCGACGACCACCTCGGGAGACGGCAGCGAGAAGTCTTTCGAATCCGTGACCGTCTCCGTCTCGTACCCGGCCGCGACGAGCGCCTCCCAGTTCTCCCGGGAGATGCCCGTCGTGATCGTCTCCGGCCGTCCGAGCAGTCGGATCGAGAGGTCGAAACCGTCGAGAAAGCGTGCGGCGCCGAAGGCGTCGCCGCCGTTGTTTCCCCTCCCGGCGACGATCGTTATCCGATCGTCGGGCTCCGCGTGTTCTCGGACGACTCGTGCGACGGCGTTCCCGCTCGACTCCATCAGCTGTTTCCGGGCAACGCCGAGCGCCTCGGCGTTCTCGTCGACCGCCGCCATCCGTTCGGCCGTGATCATACTCCCGGTTGGCTCACCTGGCTGTTAACGCTGTGGCTCGCGCCTGCACCCTCGCGGGTTACCGCCTAATCGAAAAGCCCTCCTCGCCGTCCGGGTCGCCGTAGCTCACCTCGACGTCCTCGACCGAGGCGGCCGGCGAGCCCTCGTGACACCACTCGACCATCGACTCGACGTCCTCCTCGCTCCCCTCGAAGACGGCCTCGACCCGGCCGTCTGCGAGGTTCTTCACCCAGCCGTCGACGCCCCGCTTCCGAGCCGCGTCGCGTGTGCTCGCACGGTAGAACACTCCCTGCACGGATCCCGAGACGAGGACGTGTGCGCGGGTTCGGTCGGTCATGCGGCGGGCAACGGGTGCGTCGGTGAAAAGCGCTGTGTCGGTCAGACGGTCGCCGAACCGGTTCTCAGGTGGTGAAAGACGTACGTCCATGCGTAGGCAGGTTATAGTAGCGGGCCATTGTGTCGTGTCTTGTATGGGTTCGATCGACGATCCACAGGACTTCAAACGGGGTCTGGAGCGCCAGAGACGGCTCCTTCGGGACTCTGAGGAGGTTCACGACGCCGATCGCGAACAGATCCGTCGCTGGATCCGCCGGAAGGACGGCTCCGTTGCACCGGGGTCGCTCAAGACCTACCTCCGACGAGTCAGAGCAGCGTCCGAGCGCTCGGATGTGCCGCTGCTCGAGATGGACATCGACGATTTCTACGACCTCGTCTTCTGCCTCCGTCACGAGTGGGATCTCGCCGACTCCACTGTCCAGAGCTACGAGAACGCGACGTTGCTGTTCCTCGGCGACGTCACCGGCGCCGACTGGATCGACGACGTCGAGCGTACACGCATCGATCGCGAGGGCCCGGATCCCGACGCCATGCTCGAGCCGAGGGACATCGCCGCACTCGTCCGAACGGCTCGACATCAGCGCGACGTCGCGTTCATCGAGTTCCTCGCCGATACGGGCGCGCGCCTCTCGCTGGCGCTCTCGCTGCGTGTCGGTGATCTCGATCTCTCGGACCCACCGACCTACCAGCCGAACCGTGACGCACTCGGGCTCAAGGGCGCTCCGATCCGATCCTACCCGCTGATCGACTCGGCGGCGGCGATCCGAAGCTACCTCCGGACCGCCCACCCCCGACCGGACGATCCCGGCGCGGCGCTGTTCCACAAGATCAAGCCACATGCTCGCGGCGAGAACGGCGAGCGCTGGACCGACGAGGGGGCGGTAAACCCCCACAGCGCGAACCAGCAGCTCAAGCGCATCGCCGATCGGGCCGACCTGGACAAGCCGGTGAGCCCGCACGCGTTCCGCCACGCGGCGATCACGCGGATGGTCCGCGAGGGCTACTCCCGCTCGCAGATCGAGCATCGCGTCCACTGGACGCTCGACACCGACATGTGGCGGATCTACGAGCACATCTCCTCGGACGAGCATAACGATGACATCTTCCGCGAGGCTGGGCTCCTCGATCCCGACGACGGCCCGGATCGCGTCCGAAAGGACTGCGGGAACTGCCGAACCGCGATCGCTCCGCATCACGAGTTCTGTCCGAACTGCGGCCAGCCCGCTTCGCCGGGCGCCGCCGGCGACGTCGCTGACGGGAAAAACACGATTCTCGAGGAGCTCGTCGACGCGGCGAACCCAGCACTGCGTGAGGAACTCGCGGAGCTGTTGGATCGGATCGACGAACGGCCCGATCGCGTTCGACGATCGGATCACTGACGACCCTCCTGGAGGTCGTGAAGCGCGTTCTTCGCCATGCGTGTGATATCGGGGTCGATGTCCCGCCGAATCAGCGACTTGAGCTTCTCCTCCGGCGTACGAGAGACGTCGGGCTCGTCGGTCGAGCTCATCCGATCACCCCGCCGGTGTAGAGCAGGTAGCCGAGACCGGCGAAACAGAGCAGCCCAACGACCACGACGATCGCCGGCGTCCGCGGGTCGATCTCGACTGGTTCAGCTGCCTCAGTCATGCCGCGTCACTCCTGATATACTTCTTCTCGCGAACGCCCTCGTTTTGATCTCGGATGAGATCGGGGCAGTTCGGACAGCAACGAACGCCGGTCTCCTCGGGATCCATCGTCCGGGCGAACTGTTTCGTGACGTGCGCGCCGCAGTTCTGACACGTTCGTTGGTCCGTGGGGGTCGCGCCGAAGTCGACGAACCGGGGCGGCTTCTCGCCGTTCTGACCGTTCCGAGTCGGCGAGAGGGACGGGCGTTCATGCTCGTCCTCCCGCCGTTTCGAGTTTCCCGATTCGTCCTCCTGGTCTCCAGTGCTCGAGGAGTTTGGCTGGTGGACGCCGGCGCTACGCATGCGCGCGTAGACCTTGTTGTAGCTCTCGCCGAACATCTCGGCCGCCTTCGCGATGTTCCCGCCGGCTTTGTCGTACGCTACTTGGAGGTCCTCCTCGTCCTCGATGTCGAACTCCGGCGCTTCGTCCGGGTGGGGTTCGATCTCCTCGACCTCGACGACGTCGGCCTCTTCGCTCCCCTCCTGGTCGCTGTCATCGGCGTCTGCGTCACCGCGATCGCCGTCACCGATCTCTCCGAGGTCCTCGAGCTCGGTCAGCAGCTCGCCGACCATCATGCCGTGGTCGTCGTCCCACTCGAGCGGGACGGTCACCGTCTGGTCGAGTCGGCCCTCGACGCCGACCTGGTTCAGCGCTGTCTTCACCGAGATCGTCGCACCGCTCGAGTCACCGTCGCTGGAGATCACGCGCGTGTGCGCACCCTCCTCGCCAGGCGCGAGCCCGATGAGCCCGCGCTCGCGATCCCAGTGGAGGCCCGCGCGATCCTCGCCGTTGAGCCAGCGCCGAACCGCTTCGGCGGAGATACGTGCGCCGCCGTCGGGGTAGACCGAGAGCTGCGGGCCCTGGTTGTTGTATGTCGTGAGTTCGTCGATCGGCTCGAAGCCCATCAGGCACGACCCCCCGATCCCGAGATTCGGTAGCGCGCGTTCCCATGGCCACCGTCGCACTCTTCGAAAAAACCCTGGTCCATGAGATACTGCATCGCTCCCGAGACGACGTGCGGCGGCGAGTCGATATGCCCCTCGATGTCGCTGGGTTTGATCCATTCTGCGTCAGTCTCGGCCTGGTAGATCGCCGCCGCGATCCGGGTCTCGCGGACGGTCTCGGCCATCCGGCCGTCGAACTGATCGTCGGATGCCCAGCACTCCTCAACGTGCGCGTCGCGTTCCGTTCCGGTCAGGAACCCGGCACCGCAGCGCTGGCAGAGCCAGGGTTTGCCCGGCGCGATGTTTCGCTTCGCGTTTTGTGATGCCATCAGGCCGGCCTCCCGCTGTAGCATCCGTTTCGACAGACCGACTCCTCGCCCTCTTCGACGAGCAGGTACGGATCGTTACAGAGTGGGCAGTGAGTATCCATCGGATAGATCGGTCGGGGGTGGCGCCCTCGGATCATCCGTCGATCACCACCTGGATGCGGACCTCGCCCTGGCCGAAGTCGGCGTAGGCATCGCCGACGTCGCGCTCGCCGATCACGGAGAACAGCCGCCCGAACGGGATGCGTTCGCGCCCGTCGTGATCGTTGATCCGGACCTCGAGCCCGACGTCGACCGTCCCGACCGAACAGCCCGGGACCTGCTCGACGATCTCGCGCATGAGCGACCACTCCTCGTCACTCATCGCCCGGTTCATCGCCGGACCTCCCATCCCCTCTTACCGACCCAGGCGGCGAGTCGCTCGCGAACGGTCGGTGGGCGTGAGCCGGGGTTGTCTGAGCGAAGGGCGTAACAGTCCATCAGTCGGACCCCCCGAACCGCTGAGTATCCGTGTCTGCTGAACGATCATCGTCGTCAAACCACCCTTCTGGATACAAAGCTGTGACACGTTGCGTTCCCATAATGACCGTCGCGATCATCCCGCACCTGTCGCACAACGGGCAGGCGTCATCATCGACCGATTCGAGGGGGACAAAGTGCTGGCATTGGTTGCACTTGTAGCCACCCCCCATACCAATATACACGTCGGAAATGCTGAAGCTGCCGACAGTATCCATCCCTGCTATGAGTTCTTCTCGTTCCCATCCGTCGGGGATTTCTCGCTCAGTACCGCCCCCGCACTCACCGGACATCAGAACCCACCCCACTGCTCGGTGTCGTCGTGATCGGTCAGGTCACTCCCGCAGTTGTGACAGCCCGACGGCCGACCGCGCCCGACGCACGACCAGAGCGATCGCGACCCGCAGTTAGGACACTCGCCCGAACCGACGCGGCTCATCAGAACCCCTCCATGTCGTCAAACTCGTTGAATCCCTTTGCGACGAGGACGAACTGCGTGATCACGAGCGTAAACACGAAGGCGAAGAAACCGGCCGCCGCTGCGACACCGATCTCACCCCACTCGTTCAGCCAAGCCCACTCTCCCGGGAAGTTAACCGGTGGCGCGTAAAGGAACGCGCTAACGCCCACCGAAACAGACAGAACGCCCGCGACAGCCAATCCGACGAGCATGATAGTACCGTCCCTCATCGCCCTGACCCCTCCTCGGCGAGCTCCGCACCGCAGGTCTTGCAGTAGTTCGCCGACGCGCCGCACAGGTGACCGTTCGGGCAGTGCTGCTGTCCTGGGAGCGGTGTTGGTCCGAGACTCATCGCCGAACCTCCGCGACCGTGTCGCTGGCGACGAAGCCCGTCGCACTCTCGCGCACGACGAGGTGGCCCATGAACCAGTACTGCGTGTCGCCGTCGCTCGGGATCCAGTCCTCGGGCGTCCGGGGGCCTCCGGTCGATCCTGTCGGGACCACGCGCGCGTTCGTCCGTTCCGGTTCGTCTCGATCTCCGTCTCCGCTGTCGTCGGCTTTATTGTCCCTTTCGTGGTATCGCATCTGTCTGGCTCCGTGGACCGAATGGTTCTCTCGCCAGACCGCGCCGCGGGGCACACTTGTGTAGAGACTTGGAGTGCGCCGCGGCGTGTCTCGACGTGAGGGCTCTGCTACTCGAGGACGATCCGTGACCAGTGGATCCGCTCACCGGTCTTCGCATCGAACAGTTCGTAGTGTTCGGGATCGAGGTCGACGTGTTGAGCGCAGGACGAACAGTAGACGTGCGAGTTCGTCGGCGACCAGCTGGTGTGGTTGTTCGGACACCGAAACCGCATTCGCTGGATCGGATCAGTCCGGTCGATCCTGACGAGCGACTGAGAATCCTCGACACTTGAGCCGTCGGTAAGTACCCTCCCTTCCATGTCCCGGTTGTGTTGTGACGATCGGATGGTACATGAACCGATTTGAATGGTTCGGTGAAAGTAGTCGAATCTGGACCGACCGCGTCACCGACCCGCTGTCTTCCGGTTCTGCCGATCGCGGAACGGGCAAGCACCCTTCCGGAAGTGAAGCGGTCACTCATCGAAGGTTCCCCATCCGACTCGCTCCGCCATCTCCCGTCCGAGGTCTGTGAGTTCGTAGCGATGCTGTTTTGACGTGGCCTCGGGCTCCACACGGCGGACGAGACCTCGATCGACGAGCTCGCGCATCCTCGCGTTGATGTGGTGCGGCCACGGACGATCGCCGAAGAGATCGCCGCAGCACTCCCGAATCTCGTCTCGCTTCGCCGGCTTGGTGCCTTCGCCCTCGAGGACGCGCAGCGCAATGAACAGCTGCGAGCGTCGATCGAGTAGGTTCGCCGCGGCCTCCGCGGATCGCGCGTCCTCTCGCGCACGGTCAGGCATCTCCTCCCCGTCCGCGTCGGTCGCACTCATCGTTTAATGAGTCCATACGCTGACATACTTGCTCAACTGTAACGTCTCGGGATGTGCCATCTACACTGCTATCGGCCCTCATATCAGATAAATAACCCCGGCGGGCTTTGTTGTACCAAAGTTTGTTCAGGCCGGTCTTACATATCCAGTTTCGGAAGGCCGTAGCTCGAAAACGGTGGTTAACTGTCGTGAACGGTCCGGGCTGTTTATTACCCCATAGAGGGTAGTAACAACCAGCGGTCGGCGTGGTTTGCATACGTGGCTTGGCCTCCACGAACCGCAACCGCCGACTCGGCTCCTGCCTTACTAAGACCCGAGAGTGACGGCATTGGCTCGTATTCCATCTCTTCTCGCGCCCGAGTAATAAAAGTAACCATTGGCTTTCGCCATTCGCTATCTCCGATGGCTATAATTATTACCAAAACCAATGGTATTTCATGACCCCGGACGACGCTTCGGGTATGCTGCTTCGTGATGTCGATTTCGACATCCTTGAGGAACTCTCAGACGGTCGGAGGAATGTCGGTGCGAACATCGCTGGCCTCACCGACTGGGAGCGCAGTTACGTCAACCAGCGCTTGCCACACCTCGCCGACTATCGCTTAGTCCGCCGGATCGGGCCTTCAGAAAAGTCCGGCCTCTACGAAATCACGCCACGCGGGCTCGCAGTTCTCGAGCTGAAGGATGTTCACGACCACAGATCACCGGAGTTTGAAGACGTCGTAGATGAACGCGCCGATGAACTTCGCGATCTCCCACGCGACGAAGGCGACAACTGACCAATTATATCCCATTGCGCGATACAGAGACGCCGAGCGTCAGCCAGACGTCGGACTCTCCTCGCACAGAACAATATCGTAAGAATAATATGTCGATGAATGGAGTATATCAATATGCGTCGAAGAACGTATCTGATCGGAGTAGGGGGACTGGCGGCGATCGCAGGGTGTGCGGACACAGAAGCGAACGGCGACGACGCGGACGACGGCCTCGACGATGGGGATATCGACGAGGAAGACGACACTGACGAGGAGCCCGAAGACACGCCCGAGGAGACCGACGACACCGACGACGTCGACGAACCAGCTGAGGACGAAGGCGATGAGGAGGATGAGGACGAAGACGGGGAAGAGGAGACAGATGACGCCGACGCTGATGACGAAGACGAAGGTGAGGAGGATGCCGAGGAGGTTCTGGAGGACGAAGACCAGGAGTCGGCGGTCGACGGTCTTGAGATCCTCGAGCACGAGCTCGTTGAGGGCGACTTCGACGATGCGAGCGTGGAGGGTGTCGTCGTGAACAACACCGGCGAGCAACTCGACTATGTCGAGGTGGGCGTCGTCGCATACAACGAGGAGGGTCAGCGGATCGACGACTCGTTCACGAACACGACTGATCTACCCGACGGTGAGGAGTGGGTGTTCGAGGTCATGCTATTCGAGGAGTACGCTGATATCGATGACTACACGATCGCGGTGACCGACTCACCGTTCTAATCGGCCAGTTCGAGCTCGACGGACTCGACCGCCTCGTTGGCCCAGAGCGGGCCGATGATGACCGGTCCTCGGTTATCTCCCTGGTAACAGGTGGCCGTCAGCGGTCGACAACGGATCGTAAGTTGTTTATAGTTTTGATCAATTGTGTAAATTGCGGGTTGGATTCGGAGAGAGTCCGGCCTGACGCGGGTATCTCACCCCCCACCCCTGTGCCCGCGTTTCCGTCACTCGACCGGTCGATGAGCACGGTCGGGTGACGTTGTCTCTACATCGTTGCCTCCGAGCGCGTCGTCGATCGCCTGTTGCGCGTCCTCCAGAAACGACTCGACGCGAGCGCGATCACACGTCTCGCTGTGGAGCTCGTCCTCAAGCCGATCGAGGTAGACGCGCGCCTCGGAGACGTGCTCGCGGTCGGCGCATTGCTCGCGAAGGCGCTGGATCTCCCGTTTCTGGGTTTCGATGACGTCGGCGAGCAGGTTGACGTCGCCCTCGCCGGTCTCCTCGTCCGGCTCACCTCCCTGGCCATCGGCCCGGATTTCAGGCGGGTCGGGCGAGTGATGGATTGCCTTGTGGCATTCGGAACAAAGCGTCCGAAGGTTTCCAAGAGTGTGGTCTCGAGGATTCTTGTTCATGTGGTGGACTACCAACTCCTCGCGGGAGTTGCACAGCACACACTCGTGACCGTCCCTTTCCAACGTCTTCTTTCGCCGTTCTGGCCACAGATGGCCTCTTTTAGTACGATCTGGCCACGGGTAGGGCGGTCCGTGGGCCTGCGAGTAATGCGACACGAACGAGCGAGTATTCGCAGACCGTCTACCACACTCAGGACAGTCCTCTGGAGCTTCCCAACCTCCCGGAGCTCTACCCATCACAGACCTCCTCGCGAAGCTCCTCAAGAAGATCTGGGTGATGCTCTCTCAGGATCTCGATGTCTTTCGGCAGTTCGTCGTGGATTTTGTTTCTGACCCGCGAAATCGCTTGATAGCGGTAGGTTTCCTCCCTCCCCTCAACATCCGTACTCGCGATTCTCTCTCGCTCTTTATCGGTCAAGAGCGCTCTTCGGCGTGACATCTCCTCTGCTGGTTGCAGTTCCATATCCAAGTAGCCATAACATCTCCACATACAAGTAACTTGCCATAAGAAGCAACGTATCCATATAGAGATAACTATATGGTGCTGGCGAATAGAGTGGTAACTGAGAAGCGCGGGACGGTCAGAATCGGTCTGGCCGGGTGTTCCAGCACCCGACCGTGGTTCTCAGGATTGCAAGAACCATGTCGATCTACAATGGCGTCACGGAAAACCGTACCGACACCGAACGAACCTGCGCGCGCTGTGCGACCGAGGCGACGAAGGGCTCGCGGTTCTGCGGCGAGCACCGAGTCGCGACCGACGGGGGCGTGGCGAGGCTCGACGGATTCGGACGGATCCCGGCGACCGAACCGATCGAGCTCACGCCAATCGAGCAGCGCCGCCTCGAGACGCTCGTCCGGAAGACTGCCTGCACCGTCGAGGACCTCCCGGACTGGGAGTGTTATCAGGTCATCGGCGACATCTCGCGCACGACGATCGAGCGCGTCCTCCTGGAAGCCTGATCAATGACCGAACTCACCGACGTCACGGCCAAACCGATGAGCGAGGCCGACAGCCCGGCCCTGATCGAGTGGACCGACGGATCGGCCCCGGCACTCGTCAACTCGGTCCGCGTCAACGACAACGGCTGGCTGTGGCTCCGGACTTTCGACGATCGGACAATGCGGTTCCCACCTCACGCCGTCGCCAGGATCGAGTACGCCGAGACCGAGTGGGACGGAGACGTTCTCGAGGGCAACAAGGTCCTCTCTGACGGCGTCGCCGAACAGTTCTCTGGCCGCGAGTTCGAGGTGTGGGGCTGATGCCCTGCAAGCCAGCGATCCACGCTTTCGCCAACCGCCTCGAGCGCCAGCCGACGGTCGTCTCGACCAGGGTCGGTCGCGACCCGACGCCGTACGTCCAGGCGACGATCGAATCGAGACACGTCCACCCCGACGTCGAGGAGCTCGTCGGCGAGAAGGGCTTCGCGATCGATCTCCGTGAGTCCGACGTCAGGATCGGCGATCACGCGACTGTCGCATCGGTGCGGTTCGTCCCGTATCGCGTCCTCCCGCAGACGATCGAGTAACCATTCCTACACCACCCTTTCGTCACCAGCGCATTTCTGACGCGACACGTCCAAGCTTGCACGTCGCTTATTAATAGTCATGCCAATTCAACGCTCAGACTGGCAAGATGGTCCACGTAGAGAGTCGAGATACCATCATATCGTCAGTTTACTGGAAATGAATCAGGATAAAGCATACTCAATCAGTGAAATCGCCGACCACGTCAATTTCACGATGAATGCAAACCGCTCGCTGATTAGAGACCGTCTCGGTCATATATTAGTCGCGAGCATGCTGGATCACCTGGCATACGACGGCACCATAGAGGCCCGCGAAGCCCAGGGAGAGAATCACTACAGCTTCTCGCTTGAGTGATCTCCAATTTGTGCTACCGCTCTCATAGATCTCTGTCTATCCTCAGATCCCCATGCAAGCGTAGCGCTCGTCGATCTGTAGCAGCAGCTCCCACGGCAGCACCTTCTGGTCCATCGCGAGCTCGTCGACCGCGTCGTCCGTGTAGTCGATTACCAGACCGTCGGCGAGCAGGGCTTCGCGATGGATCTCCGCGAGTCGGATCTGAGAATCGGCGATCACGCGACTGTCGCATCGGTACGATTCGTCCCGTACCGCGTCCTCCCGACGACTATTGAATGAGCCGCTGATCCCGGCTGACGGTTGCAGTCCTCCACCTACATTCCCATCATCTTGGCTTGCATGCGTGTGACTATTAGGCACGGATAAGCTATACATCCCATGCCTGTAGGGAACGAGGTATGGGAGGCAGGCTCTGAGTCGAGATCGCGCTACAACCAGATCCTCGAACTGCTCGAGGAGAATCCGAGGAAGGCATTCTCAGTCCAGGAGGTGTGTGACCACCTCGGGTTCACAGACGAACCTGATCGGTCGATCGTCGTCGATCGGCTCGTTCAGATGCACGTCTCGTGCAAGCTCGAACGTCTTGTCTACGACGGTGATATTGCTGTTCGACGGGTCTATGGCGAGAAGCACTACCGGATCAATCCACAGTAACTAAGCCGTCACACCATTCTTCGCTTACGCGCTCTTGACGAGCCAACGAAACCTCGGATGCAGCCACGCCCAGAACTCTGGGTCCCGGTCGGCGATCCACTCGTCGACCTTGCTGAACTCGTCGTATTTCGCGATCAGTCGGACGTGCTCTCCCGACTCGCTTTCCGGATCGATGACGTAACCCTCGAGGACGTCGGAGCCGATCAGGCTGTGCGTGATCGCCTCGTGAAGCACGACCCGTCCGTCGGTCGTGATCCCGATGAAGTGTGAGCGCGAGCGATCCCGACTGAGCAGACGGCGGGCCATCTTCCCGGCTTCCTGCCCGCCCCGGATCGTCGCGAGCGTCCGCGCGAGCTCGTCGGCCAGATCCTCACGAAGTTCGTCGTACCGATCTCCCATGCCGAGCCGATCGGTCACGATCGGTATAGGAATGAGCCATGTCCTCGGTGAAACTGATCGTCGGCCTGAAGCAGCAACTCCGAGGGTAGCATCCCCTGGTCCATCGCGATCTCCTCGATCATGCGTTCGGCGTGCTCGCAGCGCTGGGCGTCATCCGAGTGTCTGGTGTAGAGCACGATCGCCTCGAGGGCGAGGATCCAGTCCTGGATGTGCCAGTCGGCCGGTCGCGTCGGTTGTGGGTACATCGCTGACGCTGGTGCCCTGATCCTATATGAAGGTGCGACAGCTGTAATTGAAGAAACCTATATTTGCCACCTTATTGTGAAGCTTGCCGATCTCCAGCGCATACCTGCAACGAGCTAGAATACAATTTTCTCTGCTATTGCGACTAGAACTGCAAGGAAGAGTGGTACTAAAATAACCAGAACCACACTGTCGTGAAAGCCGAAAACCAGAGCCGAAGCAATCGCAATTGCGATTAAGCCAGGGATGAAATCCGCTGCTCTCCCCAGGAAGAAAACGATGTGTCTCACGGTACACCGTATTCCGTTGGAGCCAGAATCCGCGCTCTGGTTCTCACCGAAGGGGGCACTCATCACCGGAGCATTGCACCACCGATATAATATTCTATCGACCGATTTGAATTGTTATGATATTGTTACTGCCATGTACTCCGTGGGGTACTTATACCCTTAACAATTCTTCACACCCACCATGGTTAGTGATGCGGCTTCTCAATTTAGCATATACAACTTCTTCAGCGTCTTGCTCCCTGGGGTGTTTCTCCTCTTCGGACTCTATCCCTTCTTGCCCGTAGGCATCGAACGCCCCGGACTGCTCTTTCTCCTGCCCGTTCTTGCCTTTTCATTTGCACTGGGTCAGCTTGTTCACATTCTGTCGGTGTTCATAGAGCGGTTATTAGATATCCCTTCACACCGAGACCAATTGAAGTCGGAAGTTTGCAAATCCAAACACGTTGCGCCGTGTGTATCATGGGAATTTCATCGAGCCTGTCGTGAACAGTTCCCTCATTTGGGCCTGTCCTACGACAAAATCGGTGATTATGAAGATAAAAAGTTGGGACGGTCAATCTACATACACGTACGTTCAGTAGTCGAGTCCGAGGGCCGTGGGAGAGCACAAATATTCCAATCTATCTATGCATTCTGCCGAAGTATCTATGTTAGCGGTATCATCCTTGCGCTGGTGTACTTCGTCTTTGCTATCTTGATACTTGACGACACGTTCATATTGCCGATTCTGGGAGAGGTGACTATCTCAACTGCTGTAGTTCAAGATTCGTTTTATGAACCAATCATCGGAACAGTCGGAATTGACCCAGTCTTGATCGTTGCCAGTGCAATAGCTTTCGGTGCTCTATGCTACTACGCATTCCGCCACGCACGGACGGAATACAGACGCCACTATATCACATATTTGATGACAGAATTTATCTTAATAACTTCTGACCAGTAGCGTGGTACTAGTTTAGCACCGTACCGCTTCCATTAGCCACAACATATATGATCATCAGACACAACCATCGCAATGCGGCAGTATCCCGCTGCCCGACCATACTCGGTGAAATCCCGAAGCGAGGTCTAACAGGTTCCTCGCTATGGTTCTTCTAAGCGACATCCACCTCCCATTTCATAATAAAACGGTCCTTAATACCCTCGAAAGTATTATATGTTCGAGGTGCCATGAACCCTATAGTACACCGAAAGGATGGAAACCCGAGAGGATTGGTGGATAATCACCTCTCGTCAGGTGGTTCGTATGCATGCGTCGCCTGATACGATCCATCGCTCGTGTGTGCACAAGAGAGCTACAACATGCAACTCAAAACAATACTCAGCGGGGAGGATCGTGCGGTCTCGCCGGTCATTGGGGTCATCCTGATGGTCGCGATTACCGTGATTCTCGCTGCTGTCATCGGCACGTTCGTCCTCGGCCTTGGGGACTCAGTAGAATCGGCACCGAGTACACAGTTATCGTTAAGTGCGGACGATAGCGAAGATCGGCTAGTTTTATCGAATGATGGTGGCGATGCCCTGGACCCCGACGATCTTACTATTCGCGTTGTTGATGGTGAAGATGAAGCCACCTTCAATATCGAAGACGAAGAAGACTTGAGCGTGGGGTCAAGCTGGCATTTGGATGAGAACAAGTTCTCGGGAAGTCTAAATGACTTCAACGAAGGCGCTCAGGTCACCGTCATCCATGAACCCAGTAGCAGCATTCTGAAGAACGTGAATGTTGATATGAGTGGCGTCGAAGACGAGTCAACTGGGTAATCCTTCACTAGACGTTTGAATTTTTCGTGCGTTGAATTGTGGAGAAAGATCTATCACGAGCCTTAAAAACCGCTGTTGATTGAGAAAGGAGATTGCACACAATGTTCAATTCTTCGAGATCAACTCTCGTTAAGCGGGTCGTTCGCTTTATCGATTACCGGACCACCGGCCAGCAGGTCCCCGATGTGATCTCGATCCACACGATCAAGCAGATCCTCGTCGGTTACTGCGGCTTCGACTCCGCGGAGATTGAGGCCGGCGTCGAGCAGGCCGTCGACGAAGGTCTGATTGTCTACGATGGCAGTCGGGGTGGGTATCGGCTGGCGGAATACGAGGGCGAAGGCTCAGAGGACGTAGCGTAAGTGTTAATAAGGACATCAAGAGCTATCGAATTCCTCAGCGTCTAAATCCATCTCCCGCTCTTTCTCTTCGTCATCTAATCTATATCCCATCACATTTGTCATATATTTGTGATCAGTTTTCTGGACGTCTCTACCCATCTCTGTCAAGGCCCGATACCGCCACTCTAACGCTTGGAATGCGTCCAAATACGCTAATTTATATTCATCATCAGAGGGGTCAGGAACATGCTCTTCAAGTGCTATAATTGCTGCATAGAACTGAATGACGTTGGTGGCTATGTGCTCATCAAGCAATATTAATTTATCGGCAGTATTATCAAAAACAGGCGTCTCAAAGCTACTCTTGTTGCCAATTTTTTGTGTTCTATGAGGTATTTTAGACATATATGCTATCATGTTGATTTTTTCTTGATCTATACCGGACTCAAATTCCGACCACTCCAATAGCTCTGATTTTCTATCTGGATATTCGTGTAAAAATAGCGCGAGTAATATTTCCTCAAGAACAGGTCCAAGGATTTCCATTTCGTTCGCTAATGCGTTTTCAACTTTGCCTGATTCTTGTTTTTCTTTCCATTTTTCCGTCACTACCGTTGTTACAATCGTGATTAGGCCCCCAAAGGCCACAGCAACCATCGTCCAGAAGGGCATAAGCCCACTATTATACACCGGCCAATAAATCGTAGGTTGTCAAATGGCCCTCCATCATTTACTTTTGAACAGCTATCGATACCTTGGATGCGGCTACTGGCAGGACACGAGATCTTGATCGGCAATCCACCGATCTGCCTTCAAGAACTAGTCGTAAGGGGCGATCAGGTGGACGTAATCTCGCGACCCGCCTTCAGTTATAACTCAAGGACCGGTCTATAAAGGTAGGTTTTCAGAAAAAGCGCCCATCAGAGCCATGATGCTTATTCACGGGCAGACCGTGACAAACCCATGGCGAGGGATTCCCCCTCCAATTTGGAAGCAGAGTCGCCCGATCTGCGCACCGAGGCTGAGGCCGACCGCGGTCCTGGGTTCGAAGGCAACCAGCATCAGGAGTCTGATAACAGCCAGAGGGCGTTCCCAGCGCTCACAGACGTTCGATTTCAGGACGGCGTGAATGCTTTTCCGATTCTGTCAGATTCATTTGGAGAGCACGGCCACGAACTGGGAACTGCATCTGCGATAGCTGACGTTTTGGAGAAAGAACAAGAAGAGTTGCTGGGTAGTGTACGAAACGTCTTCGGGGTCGATACTGGAGGGGTCACTGCGTTGGGAGTCAGCAGCGAGGAACTTGAAGCAGTGTTGGATGAATCTCACCTCTCTCCAGCCATTGAGAGAGAAGCGATGATCGGAAATGCAGTGGCGGATCTCCCTACTGAACGTGATTCATTGGAGATAGAGCGGATAGAGCAACAAAACGAGGTCCTTCAAAAACTCGAACAGCAGGAAAGCGTGACAAGTTCTCAAGCGAAACTCGTCAGTAAACTCGAACGGCAGAACGAGCTGCTCGAAAGAGTCGATGAGAGTGTCAAATCACAGAGTACCAACCAATGGGCTGAACACAGCAGGGCTATTGGACCAGGTCTCGTCGCTACATCTGCCCCTATCTATTTGGCGACATCGAATCGGTTGTTTGCTATCACCGTTTTCGCCGTCGGTGCCATCTTGATCGGGTTTGCTACCTACAACGTACTGGTTGAGAGGCAGTGATGCCTCTACGCACTCCGTTTCCGATGTGACAGAGCGGCCCTCAAAACCTCAGAGAGCGCTCACAGAACGCCGAAGAACCAGCTCCGACGGAACCGCTTCGGTACCGATCGGCCCGCGTTCGCCAACCGCCGAGCGGCTTCTACTGCCCGTCAAAAGTGAGGTCGTGACCAGCCGACCACTCGCCGATCAGTCCGAGGATCGGGATGACATCCTTTCCGGCGCGCGTCAGCCCGTAATACACCGGACAGCGCCCCGGCCCATTGTTCTCGCTCATTTCTGCCCGTGAGATCACACCCGCCTCGACGAGGCGCGTGAGCTGATCGCTGAGTACCTTCGACGAGGCGCCGAGCTCGCGCTGGAGCTGCGAGAAATAGGCCGGTGAAGTGTCGAGCCGGAGCAGGATCTCCGGGACATGCTTATACGATAGAATGTTGAGCCCCGCCGGGATCTCCTCGGCGAGGTCGTGTTTCCATTTCAGCGTTCCCGCTGTCCCGACCTGATCTGTCGTAGCCATTTACCTTTCGTTAGTCCTCCCCGTCGCCGTCGCTATCGCCCTCGAACGGACGGAGCCCGACGTCGCCGCCGTACGTAACGACCACCTCCTCGACGAGCAGTTCGCGGACCTCCTCGCGAGTCATACCGTCGCCGTCGTGGTCGTCGAGCGCCGATTCGATTCGGGAGTCGATCAGGCCGATAAGCCATTCCGTGATCGGGTTTGGATTTGCCTGTGCCTCGCTGACTGCCGCGTCGGTTTCATCTGTCATATCTCACTCACCGTAGGAACCGCCGGATCATCCACTCGAGACAGAGCAGCCGTGCCTCGGCTGGGTTCCGAATCGCGCGGACGATCGTTCCATAAACATCGATCTGGATGGCGTGCCAGAGGATCAGCCAGATCCCAAGCAGCGTCACGACGCCGATCAGCTCGCCGACCGTCAGGATCGTCGCGTTCTGGATGATCTCCGAGAGGTAGAGTGTGCCGACGATCGACGTGGCGACCGCGAAAAACGGCAGCCAGTGCGAGACCGACCACTCCTCGACGATCGCACCCCATCCCGCCGTGCCGAAATAGAGGAGAACAAGACCGATCCACAGCGCGTCCGTGATCCCGAAGACGGTCACTGCGAGCGCCTCGAGCGCCTCGAACGCCACGACCTCGCTACTCGCCGTCATCGGTGGGGGCGGAGGTGGAGTCGCTGTCATCGCAATCTCCCCCGCCAGAGCCGGTGCTGGTTCCGGATCCGGAGTCGGTTTCGACGCCGTACTTGACTGATGCGACGTCGAGCGCCCAGTCCTTGCCGTACAGCAGGACGAATCCAGCGATGATGAAGAGAGCCAGCAGCCAGAACTCGAACTGCTGATCGGGGCCGATCATCAGCCAGGCGATCGCCGGGACGAAGACGAGGAAATAGACCATCGCCATGACGAATCGGAGGTTGGACTTGCTCAATCCCATCCATGATTCGAGCATGATGATTCCGTATGTTTATCAACGCGGTGCGCGTCGGTCGGCGGTGCCCGTGTGCTGGTCTCTGGCGGGAGCGGCACTCGGGCGAGCGGTCGGCACATCGAGACATCACTCACCCTCGGCATCGAGACGTTCGACGGCCTCCGCTGCTACTTCCTCTTCGGAGAGCCGTTCGTCTCGTTCGTCTCTTTCGTCGTCCATCCCGGCGAATTTCTCTTCGCGCGTGAGACCGTCCAGAATCTCACTATCGTCGAGATCGTCGTTCGGCTCGGACCCGGACTCGATGACTGGCTCTGAAGGCTCGGAGCCGTTCGGTCGTCGTGAGAGGCTGTCGAAGCGCTCCTCAGCGTCGGTCCAGGATATGACCGGCGCCTCGCCATTCGGTTCAGAATCCTCGTCATGGCCCCTGTCTTCACCGTCGTCGCCAGAGCCCCAGCCGAGGCCCTGGTTGAGCTTGTCGTCCACGATCACGATGAGCAGCGGGATCAGCGCGTCGATCGCGTCGAACGTGAGGTCGTCGCCCCGAAGCGTGACGATCAGCGCCGCGCCCGCGCTCGCGAGGACGGTCTTGCCGTAGACGTAGGCGTCGAACGACGCTTTCGGTGAGTCGCCGTCCATCTTGTTATCGACGTAGTGGTACGTCCCGTAGAGCACGCCGAACGTCAGCGGGACGATCGCTCGGTACAGCCGCTCGTTGTCGAGTATGTCCTGTAACATGGTTGTGGTCTTCTACCGCCAGCGCCCGATTTTCGGCGGATGTCTGTGTCCGACGTCGCCCATCACCTGCGCGACGACCGTCAGATGTCGCTGGGACTGCGCTGTCCAGGAGCCGCCGCGAACGTACGTCTCCGAAAGCAGCGCCGGGACGCCGATGTCGTGACAGCGCGTCACGAGCATCCCCTGGTTGCCCGCCCCGCTCGGCGAGACGGTGTTGCCGACCGACCACGCTTCGCTACCAGAGAATCCGTGATAGGCGTTGACGGCGTCACAGGCGTTCCGGGCGAACTCTCTCGAGTCGCCGCGACCGTTCGGGAAAATCTTGCGCGCCGGGCCGTTCCCGAGCTGCCACGAAGCGTGGAGGTCGATCAGGACGTCGGGGTCCTCCGCCTCGACCGCGGTGAAGATCCCGCGAGCCATCTCCGTCCAACCCTCGTCGTCGAAGGCGTCATACGCCTCTGGATCACCACCGAAGGCGCGGTTCGCGTCGTAGCCACATCCGTCGCGCGTCTCGTTCCGATCCGCACACGGCCAGGCCGGGTTCAGGACGAGCAGCTGTCCCTCTCTCGGTTCCCACTCCTCGTCGATCATCCGCTCGGCGGCGATCGCCGCGCTCCGCTCGTTGCCGTGGATGTTCGCGACGACCATCGTCTTCGGCGAGCCGGTCCCGAAGACGTGGACCGTCGTTTCGTCGTCGGTGCCCTCGTTGATCCGATAGTTGCCTCGAGGACCATCCGATTCGGTGCCGCCACCGCCCGACGGCACCTCGCCACCGGACGGGGAGCTAAAATCCCCGAGCACGCCCCCGCCGATCAGCCGACAGCCCTCGGCCCGGACGGTGTTCTGCCCGGTCTCGTCGGCGATACGAGCTCTCGAGTAGGGCCGGAACGTGCACTTATCGACCGTCTGATTCCGGCCGGCGAGGACGATCGCGTGCGGCGTCCCGTTCCCGAGGTCGTAGAAGTAGCAGTCGGTGATCGACGACCCGAACGACCGATCCAGGCGGACCTCGGCGTCGACGTCGCCGCTCTCGTTGTTGGCCTCGATATAGCACCCCTTGACGTCGATCATCCCGGAGTTCTTCTCCGTCCCGCAGAGGCCGTGGAGCTCCGAGTGCTGGAGTGTCCCCTGCCAGAAGTCGACGCTGAACCCGCCGTCGAGCAGAAGGCCGTGGCCGCCGGCGAAGTTGACGTCGGTCTGGAGGAAGCGGGTCGAGTGGGCTGCGGAGTTGTGCTCGCTCGCGAGATGGATGCCGTGCGAGGCCGTCTTCTCGATCTTGAGTCCGCGATAGTCGTGCGTGTTGATCGCGCCGCTCCCGTCGGACTCGAGCAGCAGACCGACGCCATCAGTGTCCCGGATCATGACGCGCTCCATCTCCGAGTAGCGCGCCGAGGAGACGAGCACGCCCGGGTCACCGCCCCGGATCCGGAGGTTGTTGATCCCCGCCCCGAGCGGCCGGACGGCGCCGTAACAGAGATCGAACACGGGGCCGCTCGTCCCACGGGCGTCGATCGTGCTCGCGTATCCTTGCCCTCGGATGCCGGTCGCTCTGTCGTCGATCTCGATGGGAAACGAGTCGTTTCGCGCGGAGTAGGTCGGCAGGACCATGACCTCGCCGCCCGCACCCTCCGCGCAGGCGTCGTAGGCGTTCTCCAGGCTGTCGTAGTCGCCACCGACGCCAACGGTCGTGTACGCCGACTCGCCGCCCTGCCCCGGAGGTCCGCCCCCGAAGTCTATCTCCCCGAGCACGTCGTCCACGCGCTCGACGATCAATGCCTCTAACGCTTCGTCGTTGATTGATATGTCTATCATGGTATGGAATACTGCATCAACCGGTCGGCGTGACGTGTGGTGCTCGCCCCGGTGGCTCATCGCTAGTCTTTATTCCGGATCGTTAGAGGAGAACGGGCCGGCTACAACTTCTCAACGTGGACCGACCTCGTGCCCCCACTCGGCCTCGCTTCGGTGCTCCCACTTTGCCGAACTCGTCACCCCGAAGCTCGGGCCGTCCCCGTCAACACCGAACGGTTGCGTCAGGGTATGGGCGTCCGGGTTCGTCAACAACTCAGCCCGGACGTACTTGTCCATCTCGTCGGTCAAAACCAGCGTCTCGCTCTCCCCGACCACCCATCCCTGGCATATCCACCGAACCGACTCGTATCCCGAGGCGTCGATGGTGATAGATGGTTCAGACTCATCTACCACGATCTCGTTGACCGTCGGCATCTCGGGCGGGGCCTCTGTGTCGTCGGCCCAATGCTCTCGGGAGTGGGCGAACAATTGTCCGTCTTCGTAGGCCGTCCGAACGGCCTCGGTAGTCATCTCCTCTACGGCCACGGTGTTGTACCGAACATCGAGGTCGTGACCGCGCTCGAAGCCGTGCGGGTCGTCGTGAGAGAACGCCCAAATCGGGCGTTCGGGCATAAAATGAGACAGTAGCGCGTCCCAAGATTCCACGTCGTCGTATCTGTGGTGCCCCTGGGCGTTGAAGTGGCCTGCGTCTTTGTTCCACGCGGCAAACCCGATGAGCGTGTCAGGGAAGTCCTCGAACCCGTCGCCCCACCGCTCTACGGCTCCCTCCGCGTCGGTGTATCGGCTGGGGTGTTCGAGGACCGCGAGCCCGCCGGTCGCTTTGATCTCTCCGAGAAGATTGTACCACGTCGTCAGGTTGAAGTCCTGCGGTTCGAGGTCCGAGAACAGGGACAGCGTGTGGTCGGTGCCCTGCTCCATGCCTTGGACGGCCACCACGTCGCGGGTGAAATCGGTGTCAGGGTCGCGGTCTTCCCAACCGTCTTCGTACGTGCTCCACTCGGTCCACGGCCACATAGTACCGTTTTCGAGATTCGTCCCTCTGTCGAAGGTGAGGATGCCGTAATCCAGATCATCAACGAGTGTGTCCACCATGTCGTGTGGCGGGGGATTGTCCTTCTCTGTATGGTAGTGATGGTCGGATTTGACTTGGAGGTACGCATCCCAATCGACCGCTTCGTAGGGGTTCGACAGTAATTCGACCATTACATCACCTTGTCGACGGTTAGGAACGTCCGAACGGAGCCGCCGTGGAGGTCAGGCTGACCGACTGTTCGGTGTCGGACTTGAAGGTCGAGAATGTCCCCCTCCTGACAGCGTATTCTCGTATTACCTTTTTGTGAAACATCGCCGCCAGACGGATAATCTATATTCCAGACGTTGAAACACCGACCGCGTGTCACGCTACCATTCCGATTCAGCCGGAAGGCTATATCCCCTGCTCCCCCGTCTCCGCCAGTCCAGCCAATTTCAAATACGACATGGTAAACACCATCGGCGGGAACGACGTATTCGTATTCGGTGGAATCCCATGCACCGAAATCGTCTTCTTCCACATCGTTAAACTCGACTCTCTCCCAATCGTATTGAGAGACGGTCTGGTCCCCATCGAGTATTATAGATGTGTGTCCAACCTGTTCAGCGGGGTCGGTCGGTTCGAAGCCAGCCGCCGAGAACGTCCCGTCGGCACCAAAACCGAACTCGGTATCGGTCCCTGTGAGTCCAACAGTTAACTCGTCCTCTGGCTCAACCCCTTCGCCGATCTCCGCCGCCTCTGTACTCACCGACAGCGCGTCGAGTTCGTCGACGTCGAGAGGAACCTCGTTACCCTGATCGTCGATACCTACGAGCCGGCCATTGGCGTTGTGTCTGATGCTGATTTTCTCTGGCATGGTTGCTGGTTGCTGGTTACCTCAGATCGTCTCCGCTATCTCGAGCGTGGCGTTCACCTCGATCTCGAGCGTGCCGCTCTCCTCGATGTCGACGCCACGGTAGGTCTCGGTCGTGTTCTCCGCGACGGTGTGAGTCGCGTCGGTGAGGATCGTCAGCAGCGCGAGCTCGGCGGCGGCGATCGCCGACCGGATCCGCTCGGTGACCCACTCACGATTCGGGACGGCGACCGACTCCGAGCCGACGGACTCGACCGACGCCGAGGTGGGATCGAGAACGTCACCCTGGTGGTCGTGGGCTTGCGGGGGCTGTGGTTGGTCGTGCGTCTCGCCGAGGCGATGCGATTCGACCGCTCCGGCCGGCTCGGCATCGACGTCCGCCGCCGAGTTGGGGAGGTCGGCCAGCGTCGCTGCCTCCTCACCGTCAATTACGAGCCCGGACAGCGACAGCTCGGTCAGCGTCCACGCACTGCCGTCGGCCTCGTAAACCGCGCCGGTGTCGGTCGCGATGAACACCGCATCGCTCAGCGGTGGGTAGTCGCCGACGCTGTCCTCCGAGTCGCGAAACAGCGCTCGCGTGCTGATCTCCTCGACCGCCGGGATGAGCAGGTCGGTAAACCGGCGGTTCTCCGGGTCGTCATCCGGATACCGCCGCCCGGGGACCGGGAGGTTCTCTTCTCGACCTGGTAGGGATTCCTCTTCGTCTGTCATTGAATTATCAACTCACTGCTGTCGGCAGAGTTTTCGGCCGTCTCAGAGCACCGACCACGTATCGACTTCCCAGTCGCCGCCGCCGCGGGCGATCTGGCCGATGCTCATTTCGCTCGCGACCTCCGATCCGGAGACGTTCGACGTCGAGATGTTCGCGATCGTCGTGCCGTCGGCCTCGTCCATCGCAAACGTGACCTGCGACGACGAGACGCCGATCCGCAACCGGTAAACCTCGCTCGTCGAGTACGGAGACGAACTGTTCTCGCTCGCTCTGACGTCTCGGCTATTCCCGTCGTGCCAGACGATTCGGAGTCCCGAGCCGGTCTGGATTTCAAAGCGCCAGTTCTCGGTGTTCTCCTCTGCCGTGTCACTCGCGAGATTGGCGAGAATGTTGTAGTGTGGACCGCCCACCGCAGCCATCCAGATCGGGATCTCGACCTCGTCGCCTTCCTCGAAATACCGGCCGAGCGTCTGTGAGTGGTTCCCGCCCGACGGGAACGAGCGCATCTGATGCATCCCTTGCTGCCGGATGTGCTGTGTAGATCCGTCGACGAGCCCTCCGGACTCGAGTGAGAACGAGCCACTCCCCTCCGTACTCCAGAACTGCTCGACGTCGCTCGTCGAACTGTACGACTCCCAGTCCTCGATGATCTGTTGGGACCGGTAGACGACCGTTCCGTTAACCGCCCACTCGTCGTTTTCGTCAGTATCCGTTTCTGATAAATCGACTTCCGTCCACTCGGACTCAGACGGCCCGCGTATCTCGATCGCCACGGGTCAGTCCTCGCTCGTGAGTCTGATCTCAGTCCCACTCTCACTCTGGAGGATCATTTCGTCACCGTCCCAGTCCTTCTGAACGGAGAGGACTTCGCGACCGGAGGTGGTGAGCTCGCCGCCGGCTTCGACGTCGCCGAGGTCGCGAAGGTCCCTGCCGTTGCCCCAGAAGGTCCCCCAGTTCGAGATGCCACCCTGAGCTTGCGTCTGCCCGTCGACCTCGAGGCCCTCCATGACGTGCGTCCGGTCGCCGGGGTAGACCCGGACCTGATGAGCACCCACATCGCCGGAATAGAGATCGAGGCTTGTAGCCCCGTTCCACCGAATCGTGCTCTGATCGCCTTCAACACGGACACCGGAGGAGGCCGAGTAATTCGTCTCCACACGCCGACCGACGCGTGCATCCCGGTCGACAAAGGCGTCGTTCCCGACATCGAGATCCTCGCGAACCACCGCCGACCCTCGGAAGTCGATGTTCCCGTCGTAATCCATATCCGCCCGCGTTCCCGAATCGTTCCCGAGAGCGTACCAGCGCCAGCGCGTGCCTCCCTCCTCGTCGTTGAGATACCAGGTAACCTCGCCGTCGAACGTTCCGAACCGCCCCTCACCATCGCCGACGTACAGATCGTTGTTGCCGGTGAGGTTGATATCCCCCGAGACACCGAGATCGCCGGACACCGAAAACGGGATCTGTGGCGTGAGCGCCCCGTCCTCGACGACGAGCGGCTGCTCGAGCACGCCTAACCACTCGTCGTCCACCACGCTCGACGAGTCTGTCTCGAACTCCCAGATCGGCGTCCGCGGATCGCCGTCGCCGAACTCGCTTTCCTCGCCGATGATCACGTTCTCGGAGTCGCTCGGCGCCTCTCCCTCGGCGAGCACCGCACCCACGTCGTACCCCAGGTAGATCGTCGTCGTCGCGCCCGCGGGCAGCGTGACCGTCGTCTCCCGGTCGCGAACGAGCCAGCCGTAAACGTACGCCTCGCCGGCCGATATGGTAACGTCGAGTCCGCTCGACGAGACGTAGTTGAACCCGTCGAGTGCGGTGTCGTCGATCTCGGAGTGTGCACCAGCGATGTCCACACCGTGGACGATCCACGGCGCGACGCCCGCCTTCCCGAGCGCGTGGCCCCAGGACCGACTGTCGGCTTCGGCACCGATTTCCCCTGGTGTTACGAGGTCGACCATTTTTTAGTCCACCCTCTGATAAAAAAGGGTATAATCTATCGTGATTGTGATATCCGAGGTCTTACTCTCGAGCTGGTCCGACGCGTCGAGCAGCAGATGCGTGAGCAGGTCGTCGTCCTCGGCGTCGGGGCCGTTCGCGAAGCCGATCTCCGCGAGACCGAGACCGTTCATCTCGTTCTGGCTGATGAACGTCGACGTGAGTCGATCGCGGCCGTCGCCTTCGTCCTGGCCGATTTGTGTGCGATAGACTTCGTTGTTCAGCGCGTCGCTGTCGGCCTGCGGACTCGCTGAGTCGTCATCGCCGATCGCGAGGTGCGTCGGTTGCGGACTATCCCCCGAGGCGAGTGCTTCGAGATAGTTGTCGAGGACGAGGTTCTCTGCCCGCGCCGTCTTGATCGGAGCCGTGGGATACCTCGCCGGCCGCGTGAGCATGTTGTGTCTCGCCTGTCTCGGTAGGTTCGACCAGTTCGGACGGACGCGCTCGAGTGAGGAGATCGACCACATCCGAACGGTCGCGACGCCCTGGAAGCCCGTTCCGTCGGACGCCGTTACGGAGTGATCCGCGTCGGAGTCGTCGGGATCAGCTCCAGGCATACGACCCCCACGCACTGATTCGGTAACCGGTATCCTCGTCGTTCATCAACAGGGGGTCGACGTCTCGGATTCGGACGGACTCGGCGCCGTCCTCGACGCCGAGCTCGTCGTCGTAGTTCAGCAGGACGTTCGGGGTAGTGTCTGAGCGACTCTCCTCTTCGAGATCGGAGAGGCGCTGATCGAGGTCCTTGATGATCCGTGCGGCTCTGTGGTCGTCGTCTTTCAGTGGCATGGGTTGACAGTTGGCCGTGATGCGTGCGGGGTATCAGACGGTCAGTTGATCGGAGCTAAGACGCCTTTCCGCCAGGTGGCTGTGATCTCGGTCTCGAGTCGGACGCGGTCGGAGTCGAACGTCCGCGCCGTCTCGACGACGATGAACTCCCCGACGGCGTTCTCGCCCGGTTCGTCGACCGAGATCAGATCGCCCGGCTCGAGCAGGTGTGCGCGAGGCGACCGCGCCGGGAACGAGATCGTTTTCGTCGGGTACGCCCGTCGCCGGAGCTCCGCGATTGCGGCGTCACGGGCTGCCGTGAGCGTCCGGAGGTTGTCCTTCTCGATCGGGATCTCCCGCGCACCGTAGTCGGCGATCGACGCCGAGTCCGTCGCCTCGAAGTTGACGGGATGCGGGTAGAACGACGTGTACGTCGGGACGCCGTCCTCCCGAACGCCGATATCGTGACCCTCGTCGCCCTCCGTCTCGATGATCATCCACGGGTCCCGGTCGGGGAGGATCTCGTCTGAGAAGAAAAACGACTGCCAGCCGCCGCTCGGGAGGTCCGACGCGCTCCACTCCGCGGAGTCGATATCGGAGTCCTCGTCGTCGATCGCGACCGGCTCGCCGTCTTCGTCCGCCTGCAACCGGACCTTGAGGTCCTCGTCGTCGCTTTCGGCGTCGACGTACAGATCGACGCTGTGGACCCGGGATTTCCGCGCTCGGAGCTGGTGCGTGATCCGTGACTCGGAGGTTACGCGCTCGAGGTCGTCTTGGACGCCCTGCTCATGCTCGATCTGTCGGGACTCGCCCGAGTCGATCCGGACGACGTTCTTCACGTCGTTGTCCGTGTGCGTCTGCCAGGGCAGGTAATAGTCATCGTGCGTGAGTTCGATCGCCGGGCCGAGCCCCTCGATCGGCTCGAGCAGGAGCTTCCGACCCTCCTGGAGGAGGAGGCCGTCGCCGAGAGCTGCGAGTTCCGTGACGGCATCCCAACAGTCCTTCGAGGCATAGTAGACCTCGACGTCATCGCCGATATCCGGGATCTCCGAGGCGTCGATCTCGCTTGCCTTCCGCCGGACGATGTCGCGGATCACCGCGCCCGCGTCTCGGCCGACCCACGATCCTGTGATCTTCCGGTTCGAGAGGATGTCGCCGCACCAGTCGGTGGCGTCAGCCGACAGCGAGCCGTTGTGCCGCCCGATCTGATCGCGCGAAGTTTCGGTCGGCTGGACACGCCCCATCCACCGAACGTCGGGGATGCCGTCGTCGCCACCGCCCCAGACACCCTCGCCCCAGGTACCCTCACCCCAGGTTTCCGAGCCGCCGACGGGCGTCGAGATCAGCCCGTGAAACTCGATCCGGTCGCCGACTCGGAGATCGTAGAGGAGGTCCGGCCCGCCTGCACTCGGATGGTAGCACTCGATCGACGCCTCGTCTTTGAGCGTATCGGCATGCGCGGCGAACTCGACTGACCGGAGGCCGTCGGTCCCGATGATCGTATGTGGATCGGGGTCGGCGTCGGCCTCGTCGTCGCCCTCGGCGAGCTGGTCCTGGTGCCAGACGCGGAGCTCGGCGTCGGTGACTGTGACCGTCACGCTTAGCGCCCCACGTTGTACGCCTCGAGCGCCTTCGTGAGTTCACGGCCCGCTTCTCGACCCTCACGCCGCCCGCTGGCCTCGATCTTCTCGATGTTGACCGTCACGGACCTATCCGTCCGCCCGGTGCCGCCAGCTGGCTGTGGCGACGCGAGCGCGCCGACCAGTGCGCCCATGTCCGCGACGAGACCCGCTTCGTCCTTGATCCCGGAGGCGAACGTCTCGGGGAGCGCTTCGCCCTGTTTGGTCAGATCCGCGAGCGGGCCTGTCTCGGCGTCGGAGCCAGGGAGATAGCTCGACACCGAGTCGACGACGCCCGAGACGGCGCTCGTTGCCTCACTCGCGGCGTTTCGAATCCCGCGAGCGAACGCCGAGATGAGTGCGGAGCCGGCCGATCGGAACCGGCCGGTGATGTCGACCGCCGAGAGCATATCGCTCGCCATGTTCCGGACTTCTCGGGTCGCGTCGAGACCCATCCGGAAGAGGTCGCGGACGAAATCGGCCGCGAGGCGAGCGAGCCACCAAATTAGGTCGCTCCCGAACCGATCGGCGACCGACAGTATCGAATCGAACATGTTGGGCACGACCGAATTGCCCACGAGGTCGCGAGCCATCCCGACGAAGTGATCGATCACGTCGCCGATGAGGCCGCTGAGCCACGAGAGGAGCCGTCCGCCCCACGACGTCGCGAACGAGTAGATCCCCTCGGCCGTGCTGACGAATATGTCGGAGATGTGGGACCACGCGGCCGACCAGTCTCCCTCCATCGCCGCCGTTCCGGCCTTGATGAGTGACTCGAGCGAGTCGATCAGCCACCCGAGCGTCCCGAACACGACGTCGGCCATCAGCTCGACCGCCGTGACGACGAGATGGCCGTGATCGTCCCAGGTCTGGGACATCTGGTCGAGTGCTGGCCCGATGACCGCGAGGAGTGTGTCGACGAGTGTCCGGACGAGGGAGATGACGATCGACGTGAACGCGCCGACGATGAAGATGATCTGGTCGCCGTGCTCGTCCCAGAACTGGCCCGCGCGTGAGAGAAACGGTGAGAGGATGTCGATGAAAACCGCCGTGAAGTGTGTGACGAGTTGGATCACCGTCGCCGCGAGGTTCTGGAGCGTCGACGCCGTCTGCTCGGCGTGCATGTCCCAGAGCATCTGACCGACCGAGACCAGCCCCTCGAGGCGCTCGCTCACTCCGGCGGCGATCTCGTCCATCCGGAGTATCGAGACGTCTCTCGTCCCCGAGAGTTCGCCGTCGAACGTCTGCCGGATCGACGTGAGCCCCTCAGTAACGAGCGACTGATCGATCCCGCCGAGGATCTCTCTGATCCGGCCGGTGGCGGTCTCAGTCGTGGTCCGGATGCCGTAGAAGTCCTCGTCCCAGCGAGTCGTGAGGTGTCCGGTGACCTCCTGGAGGCCGGAGACCGCCAGCTCCACCTTCTTGAACGGGTCGAGCAGCTGGCCGAGGACTTGTGACGTGGTCCGGGTCTGTTCGTCGAACACGCCGAACCGCTGACCGAGTCCGATGACGAGCTCGACGAGCGTCTCGCCGATCGAGATGATACTCCCGACCGCCGACTCCCAGGCCGCCTGAAACGTCTCGACGAGGAACGTCGCGACCGGTCGGAGATATGAGAAGAACTGTTCCGCGAGGGACGTGATGAAGCCGATGACCGCGCCGATCGTTTGGTCGACCGTGTCGCGGTGCTGTCCCCAGATCGCATCAAGCGAGTAGATCCGTTCATGGATCGCCTGTCCGGCGGCTGTGATCCGGCCGACGAGCTGATCGCCAACCAGCGAAACGACACGCCCGACCGTCCCCTCGACCGCGGCCGTGTGAGAGCGCCACATCTCCGCGAGGTCACCGATGATCCACTGGACGGTTGACAGGGCCAATTGGACCAAGGGGGCGAACGTGTCTGTGAACGCGGCCGTGACGCGCTCGACCTGTGTCCTGATCCCCGCGAAGTCCGTGCGCCAGGCGGCCGCCGCGGCCGTCAGAATCGCCCCAACAGCGAGGATCGGTGCGCCGATCGCCGCGATACCCGCCGCGACCGCGCCCGCCGCGGGGACGAGCGTGGAGGCGAACGTCGTCCCGAGGACGTACGCCGCGGCCGTCAGCCCGCCGATCACCGTCGAGACCAGCGCGATCGCGCCGGGAAGCCCGTCGAACCGGTCGTTGAGTTCGGCGAACCACCGAACGACGCCCGTGAGCCGCTGCGTGAGCGCCGTCAGAACGGGAAGGAACACCTGTCCGATCCCGATCGCGACGTCTCGAATGTTCGACAGGAGGATGTTGAACTGGGCCTGAAAACTCTGCATCTGGTCCTGGGCGACCTGCTCGGTGATGCCGCCGGACTCGGCGATCTGATTCGTGTACTCGTCGAGAGCGTCGCCACCCTCCGAAAGGAGGACCTGCATCGCCGGCCCGGCTCGCGTCCCGAACAACTCCATCATCTGGCCGGAGGTGACCCCCGCGGCCTCGAGATCGCGCAGGATATCACCCATGTCCCGCAGGTCGCCGTTCGAGTCGGTCGCGTTGACGCCGAGCTCCTCCATCAGCTCGGCCTGTTTCGCACTCGGCGAGGCGAGCGAGGCCAGCGCCTGCCGGAGTGATGTCCCGGCACGGGATCCCTTGATCCCGGCGTCACCCATCATGCCGATCGCGGCGCTCGCCTGCTCGATCTCCATCCCCATCTCGGAGGCGACCGGCGCGACGTAGCTCATCGCCTCGCCCATCCCCTCGGCGGTCTGGTTGTGGTTCGTGAACGTGGCGGTGAGCGTGTCCGTGACCTTATCGAGTTCCTCGGCCTCGTAGCCGAACGCCTGCATGATGTCGGTCGCGTAGTCCGAGGCGTCGCCCATCTCGATCGCGCCCGCAGCGGCGAAGTTGGCGACTTCGGGCAGCGCTTCGATCGACTCCGCGGCGTCGAAGCCCGCACTGGCGAGGAAATAGTACGCCTCGCCGGCCTGCTCGGCGGAGAACGTCGTCTCGCGCGCAACGGAGCGGGCGGCGTCCTCCATGTCGTTGCGCATCGTATCCGAGACGTCGCCCATCACAGCGAGCGACTCCGTCATCTGCGCCTCGAACGACGCCGCCGCGCCGATCGACTCCTTGAGCGCTTTCCCGCCGAACGCGGCGACCGCGACCCCGGCGGCCGCGACGGCACCCTTGAAACTGTTGAGCTCGGAGATGCCGGCGGCTATCGCGGACTGAAGTCCCGAGGAGTCGCCACCGATGTTGACGTCGATGTCGCTCCCGCCGGTCCCTGTGAGTGCCATTGATGTTTCTCGAGTTTGTGAAAAATCCGCGCGCGATCCTATCCGTGGGAATTTATATCACGACGAGGACCGTAGACCGGTCCTGATCGCCCTCGACGCCTGCACCGTCGCGCCGTATCAGTGCGTCCGATACGGCCCGTCAGAAGGGGTCGACGGACGAAAGAGCGCTACGGGCGCTGGCTAAAGATGGCCGGTAGGGGACGATGAAGCTCACCGGCGTCGGTGAGTAGTGTAGTTCAGCCGCGCAACCGACCCAGCAGTCCCGATTCTTCGGCGTCCGAATCGTCGTCCACGTCCACTCCTGGCTTCGGATCGTCGCCGTAGACGTCGAAACTCTCGATGATCGCGTCGAGTGACTCGGCCGTCGCGTTCTGGAGTTCGATCTGCTCTTCTTCATCACCGACCTTTCGGAGCGCGGTAGCGTTCTCGCGCCGCAGCTCGCGCTCGTTGTCGATGATCCGGAGGAGGCGGCGGAGTTCGGCCTGTGCGGCCTCGCCTTCGTCCACGTCCTCGTGTGCCGCCCGTGAGCGGACGTTCCGCAGCGCGAGGTCGTCGGGGTTCACGCCGCGGCCTCCTGGTTGATCTCGTCGAACATCGACTGCCGGCCGGCGTTCTGGCCTGCCTTCATCCGCCGCTTCTTCTCAGCGACCGCTGGCGACGCGCCGTCCCGTTCGTAGTGCTGTCTCTCCATGTTCTCCTCCTGGATGCGATTGTGCTGCACGAGGCCTTCTAAGAAGCGGCGCTGTTCGGAGAGGTGGATCCGGGGCAGTTCCCAGAACGTGTATGACCCCTTCGTCTGAAGCGTGAACTCGACGAGCGCCTGGTTCACGTACCGACTGTGTCGTGAAGCTCCGTCTGCCCCTGTCCGTTCCCGTTCAGCTCGCGACCCATCTCCGCGAACCGACTGAGCGTCTCGGGGTCCATGTCGCCCATCGCCCGCACCGCCGCCATGTTCTCCTGCGTTTCGATCTGCTCGACGGCTCGAAAAACCTCCCCGCCGGCAGCGTTCTCGACCGCCTTGATCAGCCCGGGGACCATCAGCGGCGGGACTTCGTCGAGGCCACCCGAACCGATCCCGTCGACGATGAACGTCCGGAGGAACTCGTCGACGCGGTCGTCGTCTCCCTCGTCCTCGTCGAAGACGTCCTTGTACTCCTGGTACTCGCCCGGTTCCGGCGGCTTGACCTTCACAGCCTTCCCGTCGAGACCGGGGACGGCCTGGATCGTCGGGAGGATCTCGCCTTCGGAGTCGCGCTGGATGCCGTAATCCTCGGCGTGGGCGATCTCGAGATCCGATCCGTCGTTCACGTTTGTCGTCTTCTTCTTCTCGGTGTCAGCCATCAGGCGGTCACATCCTCGATCGTCTCGCCGCTGTGGAACTCGATACCTTCGCCGTCGGTCGCTTCGAGCGTCTCACTGAGCGCTGCGACAGCCTGATCGTCAGCCTCGTACGAGCGGCCGTCGCTTTCGAGGATCACGACGGCGGGGAACTCGACGACGCCCCCGCTCAGCTCGTGATAGACGGGGAACGACGTCTTCTGGAGCGAGTCCATCATCGAGTCGTGGCTCGCACGACGCCCGGCGATGTCGGCCTCGAGCTGGATGTTGCGCGAACCCGCGTCGTTCGTCGGGGCGCGCGTCTGGTGGAGTGACTCGTCTTCGAGCGAGTTCTCGATCGTCCAGGACGCCGAGTTGATCCGGGGGCGGTACGGCGTGCCCGGTGCGCGCTCGAGGCGGTCGCCGACGAAGAACTCGAACGTCTCGTTGATCGGGTCGGCGTTCGCACCGTCGCCGAGAGACGGGACGCCCCGGTCGCCGTCGACCGGCTGGTCGTCGTCGGAGTAGGTCAGTCCGCCCGCTACGACGTCTTCCGTCTCGGTGGACGTCCCCTCCATGACGATCGTGCCGTCGCCGTCGGCCTCGATCGTGATATCGCCGACCGGCTCGTCCGAGAGCCAGACCGAGTCTATGTCCTCGAACGTGTCTGTCGTCGCCGTTCCGAGTTCGACCGTCTCGACGGTCTCGGCGTCCTCGTCCTCGACAGTGATCTCGAGGCCGTCGTCTTCGGCCGGCTCGGACGATTCGGCGACCACGCTGATCGGGCCGTCCGGCTGGTGGATGATGTAGGAGCGGACCTTTCGAGGCACCGCCTCCAGCTCGATCAGGATCGGGTCGTTCTCGGTCGGGTCGAGCGTCGCCTCCACCGTGTCGAACGCGACGCCGCGCATGACCGTGTACTGCCGGATACCGGCGTCGAAGTTCCCGCCTCTGTCTTCGGTTCGCCCCACGCACATCAGCGTCGCGAACAGCCGGTTGTACTCGTCGCGCTCAGCGGCGTACGCCTCCGCGCCGACGGGGGCGCCGGTCCCGTCGACCGGGAAGCGCTGCATGTCGTACGCGATCGTCGCCTCCGGCTCTTCGGTGCCGCGGCCGTGGCCGGTCGCGTCGGCGGTGCCGAGGCCCTCGATCCGCTCGAGGTTCGCACCGCCGGTCGCCTCCCACTGCCGCATGTTGTCACTGAATCGGTTCCACTCGGGGTTTTCGGGGACGCCCATCGGGGTCGGCTCTTCGACCCACTGATAGCGCCCCGGTAGGAGTCCGCTCTCGGCGAACTCGTGTTCTGGTACACTCATGTATTGTCGGTGTCGTCAGTGTCCGTATCGTCGTCCGCATCGACGCGGGCGAACTCGCCGGACGGGTGGTTCTCGAGCTGTTCCGCGACGTCCTCGGGGACGTTCGCCTTGCCGTTCGACGTGACCTCCGCCGTCCGAGTCATGCCGTAGTCGGCATATTTGAACGCCCGGAGGCCGTCGGGTACTGTTATCCAGGTCATGACAGGTCAGTCGGCCGCTGGGCGTTCGTGGTAGCCCATCGCAACGATCACGAACTCGCGATAGACCGTCGGCGAGCGGTCGGAGTCGTGGGCTTCTGACGCCTCAGTCGTTCCGACGAACTGGTAGCCCTCGACGTCGGTCGCGTTGTTCCGACAGGTCTCCCGGACGAGTTCGGCCAGCTCGGTCGCGACCGTTCCGGGATGGACGTCCGCCTCTTGGATCCGACCGGTCTGGGTCGTCCCGCCCCAGCAGTCCACCTGGACTGTCGTCACGGGATTCTGCGTCGGGCCGGCCCCGCCGGGGTCGATCCCGGTAAAGCCGGTCACGCCGCTCCCGGGGACCGTCGTGTCCTTCGTCGCCGGGCGGATCGACGGGTACGATAAGCCGCCGTCGTAGTCCGGAAAGTCGATGTCCTCCTCGGTGAAGGTGACCGACACCTCCGAAAACGGGAACTCTGCATGCAAGAAGTCGATCAGGTCCTGTTTGACGTCTCGGACCATGTTTACGTGAGGTTAGTCCTCCACGACGCTCAGGACGACCACACCGCCGTCCTCGACGTGCGTATCGAGCAGTCGGTAAGTCGTACCTTCGGGGTGATCGAGGAGTGTGGGCTGTGAGCCCTCGCCTGCTGGGGAGAGCTCCGGATCCGCGCCGTCCGGCACGCACCGGAGTTCGATCGAAACCTCGGTCTCCGAGCCGTCCGAGTCGGTGAGCGTGCGCGGCATCCCGCGACGCTCCTTGATCATCGCGATCTCGCCGTCGGCCTCATACTCCGGCAGGGTTCGACCACCGCCGCCGGTCGCGTTCCGGACCGTGACCGGCTTGCCGAGGCGCTGGATCATCCGCTTCTGTGCGGCGAGCATCCCGTTAGCTCACCCGCCGAGCTTCAATCGAGGCGATCGTCGCCCCGGTGTCCTCGACACCTTTCGCCTTAGCGATCCGCTTCGCCTCGTCTTCGACGGCGAGGGCGACACATCGGACGATGTTCGCCTCGCTGTTGAGCGGGATGCCCTGCGTCCGGGAGACGCGCTGCGCGTAGCCGGCGATATCGCCCGAGACGCGCTCGGCCGCCGGTCGCATGAACGGACGCGCTTGCATCTTCGACGTTCCGAGTTCGTGATAAATCGCGTACGACGTCTGTGGCCCGACAACGTACGTCGTCGAGCCATCGAACTGGACGCTGACGTCGTTGAGGCGGTTGACCGCCTTGTTTATCCCGGTCGTCTTGATCGCCCAGCCGCCGGATCCGAACGTCTCGCCCATCGCGATCAGCGCGCCTCCGAGGTCCGCGTCGACCGGACGTGCCGGTCGGTGTTCCGAATCACCGACGATCCGAACTCGTCGCCCGGATCGAGTCGGCGGATCCGTGCTCGGAGATCGGCGATCGGGTTGTTCAGGTAGTCGATCGACGAGCGGCCGGAGTCGACCGACTCCTCGGGGCGTTCGTGCGTCTGGAGGAGCCGGAGCGCCGTCAGCGCCGCCTCGAAGTCCGACCGGTGAGTGTCGTCCTCGAAGTCCTCCGGATCGTACACTCGGTAGATGTCTCGCGCCGTCCGCTCGAGCGCTTTGCCGATGGTCGGTTCCTCGACGGTCGCGAACGGATACTCGGACTCGACGTCCTCCGGTTCTGCGGCTGGATCAGTCATCGTGGTACTGGCAAGGCCTGTCTCGGCCGCAGACCTCTCCGCTCGTCATCGTCTCGGTGCACGTTCCGGATACGCCGTCGCTCTCAGCGATCTCGACCGGGTCGTACCGGTCTGCGAGTCGTTCGGCGACCTCGCGATCGACATCGGCGTCGAGCGAGACATGCTCACCGCTCTCCGGGTCGCGAACAGCGCCCCACGAGGGACGAGAACACCGAAGGCGGGTCATGATAATTACTACGCGACTCCGCCGGGGACGTACATCGCAGCCTGCGGGTCTGTGACGCCGTAGCCCCACATACCGCTGATCTTGTACATCGTCCCGTCGATATCTCGCTTGTCGACGACCTCGACCGACGTCGGTTCCCACTCGACTTCGTAGCCGTAGGTTCCGGTGTCGACGAGGAACGCATCGTCGGTGAGGTCGCCCGTGTTCGAGAGGACGTACGGCGTCCCGAACATGTCCTCGAGAACGCGGTTCCGGATCAGCTCGTCGCCACGATCGGTCGCGTGCGTGAACCGGTCGTCCTTCGCGAGCTCGCCGAACGCCTGTGGACCGACGACCCAGAGCATCCGGTCCGGGTTGTACTCCTGGTCCATCATCTCGACCCACGCATCGACGGTGACCTCGTAGTTGAAGTCGGTCTCGCCGTCGCCGATCTCGATGTCGTTGTTCTCCTCCGCGAGGAGTTCGTACGCCTGCGCGTCGAGCTTGCGGGCGTTCGACTCCATCATCTGCCCCTGCGCGTCGAGCTCCGCGTCGATGCGCGAGAAGCGGACCGCCTCGTCGGAGATCGTCACGGCGAAGCCGTACTTCGCCCACGTCGCCGACGCCTCGCCGTACTCCAGTTCCATCTGGGGGTACTGCGAGAGTTCGTCGATGTCCGCCATCGTGTCCCGAAGGAAGTCGTCGCTCGGGGTGGGGAACTTGATCTCTTCTTCGTCGTTGTCCGTCGCGTCGTAGTCCCTGAAAGCGTTCCGGAACTGGTACATCGGGGCCGTCCTCTCCTCGAGGATCGACTCGATGGTGTAGCTCTGAACGGGGACGTTCTGGGTAGTAGTTGGCATGTATCGTCACCTCAGTGGATGTTCACCATCGCGATGCCGGCGCCGAAGTCGCCTCCGTGCGACAGTCCGGCCGCATCGCCAGCGTCGGTGAGGGCGGTGAAGTGTCCGTCGCCAGCCGCGAGTTCGCCCGCTTCGGCGCTCGATCCGAGCTGCTCGCCGGCGACGACTGCGTCAGCAACGAACGCCGGCACCGCGCCGTCGACCGCGACCGTCACGTTGTCGCCAGCATCGGCGTCCTTCGCGACGACGCCGAGAGCGTGATCTCCATCTCCTGCAGCGACCGCGGCACCGGCGTCGATCGCGACCGCCTGGTAGGCTTCGAGTGCTTCGCCGGCCTCGTACGTGACCGTCCGCGCACGGTTGAACGCCGCGGCGGCGGCCTGTGGGAGTCGTGCCATTTAGAGCACCTCCACGGCCTCATCGTAGCTCTCGGCATCGGTGAGCTCCGTGACCCGCGTCTTGAGTGTCTCCGGTGCCGAGGAGCCGAGCGCCTCGATGTCGCGCTGGAGTGCACGTGCCTCGTCGAGTGACTCCTCACTCGGACTGTCGTCGTTCGGCTCTCCACCCGAACCGCCGGTCTCCGGCGTCTGTGAGAGTGCCTCAAGCGAGAGTTCGCCCTCGTCGTTCTCGAGTGCCGCTACCTTCGCCTCGAACGACATGGCCTCGACGGCCTTCTCGTTCAGCCCGAAGGTCTCGGTCAGCACGCCACCGAGCTGGCCGTCGATCGTCTCGACGTGGCTCTGGAGCGCCTCGTAGTCATCCGCAGCGACCACTTCGACATCACCGTCGACGTCGTCAGCCGCCGCGAGCAGTTCATCCGCGCGCGAGAGCGCTTCGGCATCCGCCCGCTCGACGAGGACCGGCTCCTCGTATCGGGGGAGCTGCCGCAGCACCTCGAGCTCTTCTTCCGTGTAGTCGTCTTCGTCAGTCATGGTTTGACCTGTGGTGTCCGCATCCGCATCGCCGCTGCCGTCCGCTCCCGAAGTGGTCTGACCCTCTGCCGATGGGTCGTCATCCCCTTCCGGGCCGTCTCCGCTACCGCTGCCGATGCCGGTATCCGCCGGCTCGTCAGAGTCGAAGCGTGCTGACAGTGCCTCTGCGTAGAACGCGCTCATCGCCTCGATATGGTTGCCCGGCATCCCGCCGTCAGGGACCAGGCCGAGATCGCGGACGCTCCCGATCTGTCGAGCCTCGTATAGCTCGTCGTAGTCGGTGCCGTCGGCGTCGACCTCCTCGACCGACCGGAACATCACCGGCGAGATCTGCGCGAGCGCTCGCTGAACGAGGTCGCCGGCGTACGAATCGGCGATGAAGCCCTCGAAGAACAGTCCCTCGCCGGATTCGTAGCGCGTCGACTCGATCTCACCGACCTTGTCCTCGAACGTCACGCCCGACTCGATCTCGACACCGACGTCGGTCCGAGTGACGCCGACGTGCTGCTCGGGGTCCCAGTCCGGCGGGATCGTGATCGGCTTGCCGACGAACACCTCCCGATCGGCAGCGTCCTCGAGGACGTCGCCGGGCCACCGGGTAGGCTTCCCGCTCATCCCCTCCGAGATCGCTCCCTCGGGGATGAGCATCCCCCGCACTCGGAGCTGGTTCGCCTCCGCGTCGGCGGGCTGTTCCACGACGGCCGACCCGTCGCTCAGGACCTCCGCTGTATCTGTGACTGTCATGGTCTCGGTCTCGGGTTCAGGTCGCTATCGTTAGTGCGCAGACACAACTCGGGTGGGCTGGATACAGCCCGCGCGCCTCCTCGGGCGACCACGGCGCCTCGTTCGAGAGGTCGACGCACTGATCGCACGCGCCGGGTGAGAGGAGCGGTTCGACCTGGGTGACGCCGAACTCCTCGTAGCGCTTCGTCGTTGCCACGTGGTGCGCGTTCATCACCTCCGTGCGAGCTATCGTCGTCGCCCGGCCGGTGTAGCCGGTGTGGCGCCCATCCGACGCCTTCCCGACGGTGTCTCGGATCCGCGTGGCGATGTCCCGTGGCCCCTCGCCCTGTGAGAAGCCGTCGAGCAGCTCTCGCGAGAGGTCCGACCCGAGCTCGTCCGTGAAGCCCTCGAGCGCGCGGAAGTTCCGCTCGAAGAGATCCTGCATCGCGTCCTCGTGGATCCCCGACCGGACGACCGACGCCGCCGGCGTGTCCGCGTCGGGCACATCCAAGAGATCGACGTCGTGCTCGCGAAACGCCCGGCGGAGGTCGCTATCGGCGTCGGTGATCGCCCGCTGATAAGACGAGGAGATGTAGGTATTCTCCCCGCCCCACTCGGTGAGGATGTCGTCCTCGAGCTGGCGGTCGAGCCACTCGCGAAACGCAGCTTCCTTCTCACTATCACGCGAGAAGTCGAAGGATCCGGGCGGCGAGACCAGCGCCTCGGTCTCGAGCCCGAAGATGTCCTCCTCGACGATCGCCTCGGTCGCCGCGATCCGGATCCGCTTCAACGCGCCCCGGAGGTTCTGGGCGTACTTCGAGTAGTGCGTCTCCTGTTTGTGAGGCAGGTCGTTCGCGAGCGCTTCGATCCCGGTGCCGTGGCCGGCGCCGGTGCCGTGGGCGACGAAGTGATTCCGGACGTGATGCCCGATCGCGTGGTCGGTCGCGAACGCCTCGAGGTCGGGGTGGCGAGCGTACTCCGGCCCCGCGCCGGGTGACGGGCCGTCCCAGCAGGGGCTCAGGAGGTCGTGGACCGGTGAGCGCGTCGACATCGGTTAGTCGTCCGCCTCGGTGGGGGGCTGTGGCGGCTGTTGGGGCGGGTCCTGGGGCGGCTGCCCTTCTTCTCCGCCGTCGCCCTGGATCGCCTCCCGAAGCTCCGCGATCTGTTCCTGGACCTCCTCGTCCTCGGCGCTGACGACGTCCTCGTCGATGTCGCGCTGCGTCTCGGGATCGAGCATCAGGATCTGCTCGAACAGCGGATCGTCGTCGATGAGTTCGTAGGGGTCGCGATTCCCGGCGACGTTCTGGAGCATCTCGGTGTAGAGGACGCCCTTCTCGAGCTCCTCGACGGTCAGCGAGAGGATCGGCGACGCTTCCTCCGGTGGCTCGACGCGGGCCGTCAGGTCGGTCGCGTCGATGCCGAGGTTCGTCTCGACGACCGTCCGGAAGAGCTGGGTGACGAACTCGCCGAGTTCCTTTCGCTCGCGGTTGATGAACAGCTGGTAGCGCTTGTCCTGGCGCTCAGTGACGAACTGGTTGATCCCTTCCTCGAACCCGACGACGAACAGCGGCGTCGGCAGCGCACTCGTGATATTGCTCACGTAGAACTCGAGGTGTGGGATGACGTCGGGGACCTCCGAGGCGAGGTTGTCGAGCTCGATCGCCCCGTCGTGGAACATCATCGCCCCGGGGTCGGGGTCCTCCATCTCCTCGACGTACTCGTCCTGGCTCTCCTTCGACCACATGAAGATCTCGGCGTGCTTTCCCTCCTCGTCTTCCCACTCGAGTGTCTCGTGCCCGAACGAGACGTCCCAGAGGCCGCCACCTTTCGTCAGAACGACCTTCTCGGTCGAGCGGAGGATGTTCTTCAGGCCGGCGACGTCGTCGTCGATCGTCTCCGTGATCGGGTTGCCCCAGACGCCGTCGAGCTGCTCCGTCCCGAGGCCGGGGTCGAACACCGAGCGCGTGAAGTCGTTAGCCGATAGCGGGACCGTCTCGCGGTCCTTGTGTGGCCGTAGCGCGTCCGGATGCCACTGGATGAACGCCGCGGGCTCCCCCCGCTTCGTCTCGTGGACCGTCTGCGCGTCGACCAGGCCGTCTTCGATATCCGACGGCTCAACGAGTATCTGTTTGTTCGGCAGCGTGACGAACTTGCCCGTCTCCGGTCGGATCGGGTTGACGCCCGTGATCGTACTGTTGGCGTCCTCCGGGTCGTCCCGGACGTGCTCGACCATCATACCGCCTCGGCCCCAGCGCTGGACCACCGACTGCGCAAGCAGCGGCTCGAACGGCTTGTGACGCTCCCCTGCAACGATCCCCGCCTGCGGGATCCACTCATCTTCGAGATAGTTGATCGCCCGATCCGGTCCGTCGAGTTTCAGCCCCGGTTCGGTGACGTCGTAGGCGAAGTTCAGCAGCGAGGTTCGGACGATCGGAGTGTTCTCGACCGTCTGCCAGTAGTCGTAGATGTTCTCACCGGGGTCGACCACCTCGAGGTCGCCGGATCTGATGCTGAACCGGGGGCGTCGCTGTCGCGTCTCGACGTTCTGCTTGAGGCGGGCCGAGAGGGCTTCGAGCCCGCGTGAGATTCGTCCCATGTGTTACATATCCTCCGGGCGCGAGCCGTGGTATCTGACGGTCGTGGGTTTCGTCTGCGAGAAGTTGTCACCCATCAGAGCGTACCTGAGAGCGTCGAGTGCGTGGTCCTCGGCGACCGACTTCCCGACGTGCTCCTCTTTGTAGCTCATGAACTCCTGGACCAGCTCGACGCACCGATCCGAGACGAGCAGGCCCGGCCGCTCCTCGTGATCGACGTCGACGAACTGCCGGACGAGCGCGATCCCTTCGTCGAGGTCCTTGATCGCTCCCTCGCAGGGGTAGCCCGCCGAACGGAATGCCTCCTGGTGCTCCGGTTCGGTCTCCGAGTGGATCGTCCCGACCGGTTTCTCGTTGTCTCGGAGCCAGTCGACCGCCTTCTGGTACTTCGTCTCGGATCGGTAGAACGAGTCGACGACGATGTACTGATCGTAGCTCGTTTTCGCGATCTCGAGGACGACGCGGGGATCCGCCCAGCCGTGGTCGTAGCCGTAGATCCGCCAGTCGCCCGAGACGAGGTCCCACGCCTCTGATTCGGCGACAACGTTCCGCTCGCGAGAGAACGAGGGGTAGACGAGACCCTGCGCAGCGGCGAACCCGCCGTGAAGCGCCTGTGCCTCCCGAGGCGTCCCCTCGAACTGTGCGAGCATCTTCTCTTTCTCCGAGAGGAACGGGTTGTCGAGCGACGACCCGACGATCACCTCCATGCGATCCGCCCACGGTAGGGGTTCGCCGTCCTCGTCCACCTTCCGCTCCGTGATGTCGTAGTACTGGTTGAACCCCGCGCCCGTGGACGTCCACAACGTGACGTTCGGCCCCGCCTCGGTCCGTTGGCGTGAAACGAGCATCTCGTGGAGGTCGTACAGGTTCGTCGTGTCGTAGTGTGCCGGCTCGTCCCCCCAGATGCCGTTGAACTCGGAGCCGGCGTACCGGTTCCACTTATCGGCCGACCCGAGCCGGGCGACGGCTCCGTTGGTGTACGTCAGCCGCTTCTCGTTCGCGTTGTACCCCGCGACGATCGGCGAGTTCTCCGGATCGCCCGCCGCATCGTTCGGGACGGTGTTCTCACCCGGGAGTTCGTCGAAGAACACGCGGTAGGTCGCCGGACCGCCCTTCGCGAAGTCCGGGGCGAGGACGAGGTACTCGCCGCCACGCTGGAGTGCCGTCCGATGGATCCACCTCGAGCCCAGCACCGACTTCCCACCCCCGTAGCCCGTCCGAAGGACGACGAGGTCGTACTCACCGGAGTGGATCGCCCGGAGCGTGTCCGCCTGATAGGTCGTCCACTGGTGGTTGAGTTCAACTGTCGTCGCTTGTGACGATGCTGTCATTTATGACTACCTCGATCGGTCCGCCGCCCTCTCCTGAGTGTTCGTGTTTGTGGCGCTCGGCGGCTTTCGCCCCGACGATGTCGGTCAGCAGATCGATGATCTCTCGAGCTTCCTCTCGCCGGAAATACCGCGCTTTCTCATCCGGCCCGATCTCGATTGTATCTGGCACGACATACTTATCGACGACCTCACCGGTCTCGTCGTCGTACTCGTCTTTGACGTTGAGGTTCCCGTCGTCGTCGGCCCATACCTTTACGGGACACTCAGCGGTTTTCGACGCGTGACCAGCCGAACGGAGCTGCTCTTTCAGTTCGGCGATCGCGACGTACCGAACGCCGGCCTCGACGTCCGCCATCTTCGCCTTTGCCTCCTGCGAGGGTGGCGATGACAGGTACTTGTCGACCGTCCGCTCCCTGACACCCAGCGCCGTCGCGATCTCGGCGTTCGTCATCTCGGTCGTCCAGTGCCAGTGAAACGCCACGAGACGGCGTGTGTCCGCCGAGCCCACCGGCGCGTCCGGCGTGGCATCCCTCGAGATTCCGAACATGGCTTATGGTATTTTTATATTACCGATCGTCTTGACACCGATAGCAGACGTCGCCGCTCTCGGTCCGCTCATCGCCCGACGGATCGAACGGGATCTGACGCTCGCAGCCCGCGCACGTCCAGCTCATGCCGGGCTCATCGGACGCGCTCGATCGCCTTCGCGACCGCACGCTCGAACGTTGCATGATCGTCGCCGGAGGTGACGGGAGAGCGCTTGAGCCGCTTCGTGAGCTCGAGGAGGAGTACCCAGTCATGGGAGATCTCGTACTCCTCGAGCGTCTGTGAGATGTTCGCCGCGACGTCGACGGCCTCGCGGGTCGAGCGTGTCGGTTGATCCCGTTCGGCGTCGAACTCGCCACAGCAGGCACAGTGACGTGAGCCGCGCAGCTCGTTCGCCGCGCCCGTCTTCGGCGGCGGATAGTCCTTCGGACACCGTCCTGGAAGCGTCGGCTGCTCGTAGAACCCGACCTCGGTCACGTCGTGGTCGTGATCCGGGCGATCCTCGTAGATGTAGCGGACGTAATCGGAGTGTTTGCGACCGACCTCCCAGGGGAACTCGTGGGTGCGTCGAATCCGGAGGTAACACCGCGAGCACACACGGTGGTTGTCGTCGATGAGGGCCGTAAAAACGCGCGAGGGGGCCTCGGGTATGGAAACGTACGGGTCCGTCGGTGCTGGTGGGCTACGCTCCGGTCGGTCTGACTGGGAGTTCGGGTTCGAGATGCTCATGGCTATGAATAGGGAAACCCCGGATCCGGGGCTCCGAGCGTGTACGGAAAGGGTGGGTGGTGTTGGGGTTGGGCCGAGGGTTGGGGTGGTGGGGATCGCGTCAGGGCGGGTGCCTCTGACTTCTGTAAGGGCTACACTGTGCCCTCGGGCAGCAGGACGTGTCCCAGAACGTAAATAACAGCGTTAGCTCACTATATCGTACACTACTTCGCGCGCGTCGGAGGTATGGCCGTGTCGGGACGTGATGAGATTCTGCCGCTTCAGTTCGTTCGCGCGGGAGTAGACCGTCTCCCGACTCATCCCGGCCCGTTCGGCGATCTCCGAGGGGGTGATCGGGCCGTACCACTTGATGATGTAGAACACGAGCGTCGAGCCGTTCGTGAGCTCCTTGAGGGCGACGCGGTCGGTGAGCGGGGAGTCACTCATCATTCTCGGCTCCGTTCCGTGCCGGGGCGCTCGGGCGCTCCGGACAGAGCTTGCGTTTGTGGCGCTCGAAAAAGAACCAGCTGTCTAACTCGCGCTCGCAGTACGGGCAGGGATAGCTCATCGAGCATCACCTACCGAGTAGACGTGCTGGAGCTCGAGCTCGCGACGTTCACCGATCCGCTGGAGCAGTTCGTCGTGCCCGGCGTAGGGTCCGATGCGATCGACGGCTCGGCCTTTGAACCAGTAGTGATCGCGGAGGACGATCTCGACCGAGCCGTGGCGGATCAGGACGTCTCTCGCAGTCACGTTTCCACCTCACGGCGCGTCTGAGCCAAAACAAGGGAGAGAATCATCACCGCTAAAAAGAACGTCGCGAGCTCTATGCTCGCTGACCACGCGACGATTACCACTGTGGCCCATATTAGGACCTCTACCACACGTTCCTCTGAGATGTTCATCGGTCGGCCTCCTTTCCGAGATCGAGGAGGACCTTCGCCAGCCCCGAGACCGATCGGTTGCCGTCCCTCGGTGGCCGGTATCGGATCTCGTCGAACGTCTCCCCGCAGTCGTGACACCGATACCGGGGTTCGGAGCTCGGAATCTTCGTGCGCGCGTTCCAGTGTGTACCGTCGCAGTGTGGACAGGCCGCGACGTCGTTCGAGTCGGCGGTCATCGGATCCCTCTCGAGTAGTAGATCCAGAGATCTCGGTCAAACGGGAGCGGGATGAACACGTCCAGATGACGTGCGTGACCGTTTGATGCGTAGTCGATCCACGGGAACCAGCTCCCACGAGACGTGCATACTTTGGCCCCGATAGAGTTCATGCGTCCATCGCCTCCCGGACCCGTTTCGACGGCTCGGGATCGACCGAGATCGACCACTCCTCGTCATGGGCGTATTGTGCGAGATGGGGGCCCTGCATCTCCTGTGTGTGGCCGTAGCCGTTGCCCGTGCCGAAGAAGACTGCTCGGAACGATCCGTTCGCAACACCGACGTAGATCGTCCGACCGCTCGGATGATCCAGTCGGAGAAGATGGTCCTGATAGTAATCGAGGATCCGCCCAGCCTGCCGCTCGTTTGTGATCTTTGCGAGTTCTCGTCTGATCTCGCCGTCGTCCGTTTGTGATGTCATCCGTCGAGTGTGTCCCGCCCCATTTTCCGTCAGAATCTGACGACGCATTTTGACGCCGTCAGACCCCGAGAGAACGCCGTCGAACGCCGTTCGAGACGACGTACCCTCGGCTAACGATACCTTTACATTAATACTACAACTACTGCGGTTATTAGAACGTGTTTGGGGAGGTGGAAGTCCTCGGTGGAAATAACCCATCTCAGACCCCCTTACCCTCTATTTCCGTCGTCAGATTCTGACGAATCTCCGCACCCGTCAGATCGGTCAGATCGATCTCTACACGGCTTGGAGAGCCCTTTCCGCTGCCTGTGGTAAAGGTCACACCGTCCAACGGGTTGAGTCGGGATGCACCGTCGATATCGGCCTCTCTCCCATCGGCGGCTCGCTTCATCGCGTCGAGAACTGAGCCTTTGTGGTACCCTCCTCCGAGCGCCCCGTTCGCCTCGTCGCGTGTGAGACGGGCGACTCCGTGGTTCCCCTTCGCGTTGTTGTAGAGAACCTGGCGGAGTCGTTGAGCCCTCGCATCCGGCGTGTCTGCGCCACCGTCGCGGCTGACGATCGCGACCTTCTGGCCGATCTCCTCGAGGTCCTCCTCGACGTCCTGGAGGCGCTGGAGCATGTCGCGGACCTCGTCGGGTTCGTACGCACCGAGCTCGTCCGGGTCGCCGAGGATCGTCTCGACGAGAAGGTCGAACTTGCGGCTGAACCCATCCATCCGCGCCTCGAGCGCTCGGATCCGCCGCTCCTTGTCGTCGGCGACGGGCTGGTGAGGCTGGATGTGCGGACCCGCCATTAACCCTGACCTCCCTCGCCGTCGACGAGCTCCCACGCCGGCGTGAGACCCTCGCGTTCCATCCGCTCGAGGGCGTCGTCGAGGACCTGATCGGTCGCCGGGACGTGTGGGTTGTCGGTCGGCCCCTTCTCCGCGGCGATCCGCGCGGAGACGACCAGCAGGTCCGGGTCGGTCGTCGTGCTCGGAGCGGCGCCGTAGAGCGCGGTGAGATCACGGTCGACCTTGTTCGTCTGATCTCGAGGACCAGGGGCCGTGCGCTTGTCGACCTTGTGACCATCCTCAATCCGGTCGTAGTCGGTGATGTGGCTGTCTCGATCGAGGTTCTGACGCCGGCGACCGAGCAGCGCTCCGACTCGGCGCTTCGTGACCTCGGCCTTCCGCTCGACGGCCTCAGACATCGTAGACCTCCTGGACCGGCGACCGGCGCCGGCAGCGTGATCGTGAACACTCGAACACAGCACCGTCCCGATCGCCTGTAGAGAGGACCCGACCGCACGCGGGACAGGTCGGGATCGTCCGGGCGTAGCGCTCGGCGCTCATCGCGAACCACGCTCCGGGCAAATCGGGTTGTCGCACTGCGCATCGGGCAGGAGGAGCTCGTCGCACCCGTCGCATCGGGACCACTTCCCGACCCCACCGGATCGGCTTCGCGAGCTCACGCCGACCCCTCCCGGTCGCTGATCCGTTCGTAGGCGACGACCTCCTCCCGAGCCTCCTGGAGGCGATCGGTCGCGAGCGCGAGCGCACCCGCCGCCGCTGCGTTCTCCTCGGCCTCACGGAGCTCCGCGTACTCCTCGAGGAGGTAGTCGAGCAGCAGGTCCGTGCGCTCGGCGGTGGAGATCTCCGTCACGCCGACGCACCTCCCGAAGATCGCGGAGTGTCGCGAGGGTTTACCTCGGGTAAATCAGTCGTTTTCGGGCCGTTCAGGCCGTCTTCCACCTGTTCTGAGAAAATGGAAGACGTACGTCTGGGCGTACCCCGCGTACTCGCCGCCGAACCGCTCGCGGATCGCCCGCGAGGTGTCCCGGTAGTTCCCCCGATCGCATTCGGGATAGTACTCCGCGATCGCGCTCCTGATCCAGGTATCGAGGGGGACTGCCTGAAGGTAGCCCAGCGAGAAGAGCAACACGCAGTCGGCGACCTTCTCGCCGACGCCGACGAACCGGGTGAGCGACTCCCTGGCCGCCTCATACTCGGATCCGAGCGCCTCCTCCGGGTGGGCCTCGCCCGCGGCGACCATCTCCGCGGTGGCCTTCACGTACGGCGCACGGTAACCGAGACTGAGGCCTCGTAACTCCTCCTCGCTCGCCCGCGCGAGCCGATCGGGGGTCGGAAACGCGTGATACGTCTCCCCTTCGATCTCCAGGGGTTCACCGAACGTCTCCGAGAGCGCGACCTGCATCCGGTGGATCCTCGGCACCTGCATCTGTGCCGAGCAGATGAACGAGATCAGACACCGAAACGGCGGGTCGCGGACGAGCCTGAGCCCCTTGTGAACCCGGTAGGCCTCGTCTATCAGCGGGTCGTCGGGCGTCGCCGCGACGATGGCGTCGAGGTCGTCGTCGAGTCGGAGCAGGTGGGTGAGTCGGTCGACCGGGTCGGTCGTCGCCTCCCACTTGAGTCCATCGTCGATCTGGCGTACCCGGAGTACCTCCCCGTCGACGACGGTGGTGTACCACCCGCCGCGTTCGTCGCTCTCGTACGTTCGACCGTCCGCGCGACGCCAGCAGTAGGTCTGCCCGCTCTCGATCGTCGAGAGGAGGTCGATCCCGCCGGCGAGCTCCTCGCCCGGGATCAGGCCGTGTTCCATCGTGTGCGACTGGGGAGGGGGGGAGGTTGTTCGTTTCGACTCGGCGGTTGGATTCGGGCGAAGGGGACGGTCGAGGGCGTCCTGATACCCGGGGAACATTCATACGGATGGCGGGCGATGGGTACGCCACGATGGACTGCAGAGTTGTCGTCGAGGCCGCCGTTCCGGTGTACGACGTCAAGACGGCGGACGAGGCCGTGCGGATCGCGATCTCGAAGACGGGTGCGATGCTCAACCCCGACCTCAACTACGTCGAGATCTCGATGGGTGAGCGGACCTCGCCGAGCGGCGAGCAGCTGGAGCCGGCGTTCATCGTCGCGGACGAGGCACTTGTCGCGCTCGAACTGGAGATGACGGTGTTCAACGTCGAACGCGAGGAACACGCCTCGCGAATCGCGAGAAAGGAGATCGGCCAGCGCCTCGAGAACATCCCCCTCGAAGTCCTCGACGTCGTCGTGCTCGAGACCGACGAGGACGACGAGGGAGACGAGGACGACGACGGAAGCGAGACGGGGGAAACCGAGACGGCGAGCGACGGATCGGGAGCGGACGGAAATTCGGATCGATCGGACGACGAGAACGGGGACATCCTCCCCGAGTTCGAAGACCTCCTCGAGTGACCGCCGCGCCGCTCACGGGACCGGGTTCGAGGTCGGGAAGTATCCTCAGTCGGCTCGCGGCGCGACGGCTTCGGTCTCGGCCGTCTCGACGTCGCTGGTGATGCCGGAGGCGAGCGCGAACACGGCGCGCTTGTGCTCCGTTTTCGACTTGTGAATCGATGTCGGCCGTACGCTAAGCTCCTCGTACGCGGAGAGGTCGATTGATCCGCTCCTGTCCTCGTAGTAGTTCGATACCTCTGCGAGCAGGCCGTGAAGGTGGATGAGCTCCTGCTTCTTCATGAGCACTCGTCCATAACGGGTCAGGGGATATAGTAGTATCCTGAGTCGCGTTAACACGCTCACTGAGCCGTCTCGACCGCGTTCTAGGTAGTCACTAAGAATGAATTACCCGCTAAAAATATCGCCATACCGGAGACGAGACGGAGAGACCGATCGCCGGAGCTCAGTTCGTCGCGCTCGCGACGGCCGAGCCGGCGTCGGCCTCGTCGGCCTCGAGCAGCTCCTTGTACCGGTTTCTGATCGTCACCTCGGAGATGTTCGCGACGTCGCTCACCTCGGCCTGGGTGACCTTCTCGTTGGTGAGCAGCGCGGCGGCGTAGACCGACGCGGCCGCGAGACCGACCGGGCTCTTGCCCGAGTGGACGCCGGCCTGTTTCGCGTCGCGCAGCAGTTCGCGGGCGCGGTGTTCGGCCTCGTCGGAGAGGTCGAGCTCGCTCGCAAAGCGCGGGACGTAGCTCTCTGGGTCGGCGGGTTTCACCTCGAGGCCGAGCTGGCGGACCACGTAGCGGTAGGTCCGGGTCAGCTCCATCCGGTCGATCCGGGAGACGGCCTCAATCTCGTCGAGCGAGCGCGGAGTGCCCGCCTGCCGGGCAGCGGCGTACAGCGCCGCGGTGGCGACGCCCTCGATCGACCGTCCGGGGAGGAGGTCCTCCTCGAGCGCGCGGCGGTAGATCACCGACGCGGTCTCGCGGACGTTCTCCGGGAGGCCGAGTGCGCTCGCCATCCGGTCGATCTCGCCGAGCGCCTGCTTCAGGTTGCGCTCCTTCGAGTCCCGGGTTCGAAAGCGCTCGTTCCAGGTGCGGAGGCGCTGCATCTTCTGGCGCTGGCGGTTCGAGAGCGAGTTGCCGTAGGCGTCTTTGTCCTGCCAGCCGATGTTCGTCGAGAGTCCACGGTCGTGCATCATGTTCGTCGTCGGGGCGCCGACGCGGGACTTCTGGTCGCGTTCGCTCGCGTCGAACGCGCGCCACTCGGGGCCGCGGTCGATCTCGTCCGACTCGACGACCAGCCCACAGTCGGCACAGACCGTCTCGGCGTGTTCGCTGTCGGAGACGAGTCTCCCGCCACACTCCGGGCAGTTCGTCTCCTCCTCCTCTGTCGTTCGTTCGTCGGTGCGCGACTCGTCAGTACGGGTTCTCAGTGTTTCGTTCATTTCAGGTGTCTCGTCAGCGGTACGATTGTCCGGGGAGAATGGTGCTCAAAGATCCCGGAGGCGATGCTTCCTAACTACAGGTAAGACCGAAACCCTCTTAAAGCTTTCTGTTCATTTCGGGTTATAGTTCGTGAACAAACTGCGCGATGGACAGATCGGCGCTGGCGCAGTCTATCGGTTTCGGCCGGTCGTGTCAGCTGACGACGAACGGGTCGGCCCGTTCGAGGCACCTCGTCGACGGTGAGTGCCTCCTCGATCGCACGGAACCGGCCGCGGTTTCCGACCCTCGCGTGTGCCGGTCAGCAACGTACCGGAGCGACCTCAATCGTCCACCGCTCTCCCAGCGAGCACCTGAACGCTCGGACAGCTACCGTATCAGTTCGTGAATAGCTCGCTGCCCGTGGGGACGTCGAGTACTCCGAGGCGAGCGCCGGCGTCGAGCCAGCCGTGGCCGTAGGAGAAGGCCGCGAGCGCGTTCACCGGATCGCCCGCCTCCCGGAAGTGTCCGCCGTCCTCGAGGTACGACCTCGCCATTTCGAGACACTCGGCGGCCTCCTCCTCCCGTCCGCTGGCCGGTTCGGCCACCGAGAGCGCTTCCGCCAGGAGGCGTCCGTACCGCCCGGTCTTCTCGTCGAGGTCGGCGGCCATAGCTGAGGCGTCGGTCCCGCCACCCTAAACCTACCGGTGACCGCGGAGAACGCAAGCTAAATGTCCGGGCCGAAGCAATAGCTCACATGAGCGAGACGCCACACGTCGAGGTCTACACCGCCGATGAGTGTCCGTACTGCGAGCGTGCGAAAGAGCTGCTCGACGCGAAGGGCGTCGAGTACGAGCTCCTCGACGTGACGGGCGACGAGGAGGCGAAGGAGGCGATGGCCGAGCGCGCCGACGGCAGGAAGACTGTCCCCGAGATCTTCGTCGACGACGAGCTGATCGGCGGCTACGACGAACTCGCCGAACTCGACGAGTCGGGCGAACTGGACGCCCTCCTCGGGATCGAGAGCGGCGGTGGCGAGCACCGACGGATGATCGTCGCGGGAAGCGGTATCTCGGGGCTCACCGCCGCGATTTATGCAGGAAGAGCGAACAACGACCCGCTCGTGATCGAGGGCGGCGAGCCCGGCGGCCAGCTCACCCTCACCACCGACGTGGCGAACTACCCGGGCTTCCCGGAGGGGATCAGCGGACCCGAGTTGATCGACCGGATGAAGCGACAGGCGAAACGCTTCGGGGCCGAGGTGGAACACGGCGTGATCGAGAACGTCGACGCCTCCTCGCGGCCGTTCCGCGTCGAGTTGCGCGACGGGACGATCTACACGACCGACGCGCTCGTCGTCGCGAGCGGGGCGAGCGCCCGCACGCTGGGCGTGCCGGGCGAGGACGAGCTGATGGGCTACGGCGTCTCGACCTGTGCGACCTGTGACGGGGCCTTCTTCCGGGACGAGGAGATGGTGGTCGTCGGCGGGGGCGACGCCGCCTGCGAGGAGGCGAGCTTCCTCACGAAGTTCGCGGAGAAGGTCTACCTCGTCCACCGCAGGGAGGAGTTCCGCGCGGAGGGCTACTGGGTCGACCGCATCGAGGAGAAGGTCGAGGCCGGCGAGATCGAACTCGTCCTGAACAGCGAGGTGACGGAGATCCACGGCTCGCCCGAGGCCGGCGTCGAGTCGGTGAGTCTCGTCCGCCACCCGGACGGCCACCCGACGGCGAAGCCCGACGATCCGGCGACCGAGGAGTTCGACCTCGACGTCGCGGCCTTCTTCGTCGCGATCGGCCACACGCCGAACACCGACTTCCTGGAGGGCACCGGCGTCGAGATGGATTCTGAAGGGTATATTAAAGCCCGCGACGGCACCGGCGGCGGCCAGACGAGGACCGACGTCGAGGGGATATTCGCCGCGGGCGACGTCGTCGACTTCCACTACCAGCAGGCGATCACGGCGGGCGGGATGGGCTGTAAGGCGGCGATCGACGCCGACGAGTACCTCGACGACCTCGACCGCGCGGTCGGCGAGAGCCCGGAGCCCGCGCTGGCGGAGTCCGACGACTGAGCGGAGTACCGACTCGCTATGGGGTGTAGCCTCCGCATAACAAAGTCGTCCGACCCGTCAGATCCCGTATGAGTGAGGGGGAGTCCGACGCGGAGTCGGTCGTCGACCGACTCGCGGAGGGGTCGATCGACGTCGAGACGATTATCGATTCCGCGACGGACTCCCCGTCGGTCGTCGAGCGGGCGGTCGAGCGCGCGCCGGTCGGCGTCACGATCGCCGACGCGCGCGAGCCGGACAACCCGCTTGTCTACGTCAACGACGCCTTCGAGCGGATCACTGGCTACCCCAGAGAGGAGGTGCTCGGGACGAACTGCCGGTTCCTTCAGGGCGAGGAGAGCGACCCCGGGAAGGTCAGAGCGATGCGCGAGGCCATCGCGGCGGGCCACGGGGTCACGGTCGAACTCCGCAACTACCGAAAGGGGGGCGAGCCGTTCTGGAACCGGGTCGAGATCGCACCGCTGTTCGACGGGGAGGACGAACTGACCCACTTCGTCGGCTTCCAGAGCGACGTCACCGCCCGGAAGGAGGCCGAGGCCGAGGTCGAGCGCCGGGTCGAGGAGGTCTCTCGCGAGCGCGAGGCGCTCTCGTACCTGCTCGACCGTGTCAGTGGGCTCCTCGGCGACGTGACGGGGATACTCGTCCGGGCGACCGAACGCGAGGACGTCGAGCGCGCCGTCTGCGAACGACTCACCGCCTCGGACGCGTACGCGACCGCCTGGATCGGCGAGCGGGACGCGCGGACCGGGGCGATCGATCCCCGGGCGTGGTCCGGATCGGAGAAACCGGACGGGGTCGACGACCCCGATCACCCGGTCGCTCGCGCGCTCACGGACGGCGAACGGCTGTTCCTCGAACGGGCAGATCCGGAGTTCTCGGCACCCGACGGATCGTTCTCCTCGCTCGCGGTCGTCCCGCTCGTCCACGCCGACCTCGAACACGGCGTCCTCGTCCTCTACGACGACGAGGAGGGGACGTTCGACGACCGGGAGGCGGTGATCGTCGAATCGATCGGGCGTGCGCTCGCGGGTACGCTCAGTGCGGCCGCGAACGCCCGCGTGCTCGCCGCCGACAACGTGATCGAACTCGAGTTCGTGCTGGCCGACGACGCGCTCCCCTTCGTCGCGCTCTCGACCGAAGCGGACTGTCGTCTCCAGTACGAGGGTTCGGTGCCCGGAACCGACGGCACGCAGTCGCTCTTTTTCACCGTCGAGGGGATCCCCCCAGAGCGCGTGCTTGCCTTCGCCCGCGACAGGGACGACCTGGAGGCGACGCTCCAGACCGAGCAGGACGAGACGAGCCTCGTCGAGTTCCGCGTCGCCTCGCCCTCGATCGTCGAGGCGCTCGCCGACCGGGGTGCGCGGACGCTCTCGATCGAGATCGCGGGGGGCGAGGCCACCATCACCGTCGAGACGGTGCCGGGATCGCCCCGATCGATCGCCGCGTGGCTCACCGGCGCCTACGATCGGGCCGATCTCGTCGCCTACCACGAGCGCGAGCGTCCGCCACGGACCAGGGAGGAACACCGGGACACGCTCGAGGAGCGGCTGACCGACAGACAGCTGATGGCGCTCCAGCGGGCGTTCCTGAGCGGCTACTACGACGCGAACAGGACCACCTCCGGCGACGACATCGCGGCGTCGATGGGGATCGGCCGGTCCACGTTCCACCAGCACCTCCGCGCGGCCGAACGAAAGCTCGTCTCCGAGTTCCTCGATCGCTGATACCCTACTAGTCGGGTACAGCGTTCACTACCGTGTCGAACCAACTATAGGTTGCACATACTCATGATGCAAGGCATCCTATCCAGACGGCGATTCGTACAGATCGGCAGCGGCGTCGCGGTGGTCGGACTCGCGGGCGGCTACGCGGCCGCGGACAGCCACGACGATGACGACGAGGAGATGGAGGAGGAAGAAGAAGAGGAGATGGACGACGAGGAAGAGGAGGATATGGAGGACGACGGGGCCGACGAGGGCGGCGACGCGCTGGTGAGCGTCGCGCACCTCTCGCCGGACGCACCGGACGTCGACGTCTACGTCGACGGCGACCTCGTGATCGAGGGCCTGCCGTTCGGGCAGGTCACCGGCTACCTCGAGCTCCCGGCCGACAGCTACCAGATCGAGGTGACCGCGACGGGCGACCCCGAGACGTCGGTGTTCGACGAGGAGGTCGACGTGCCCGAGGGCGAGTTCACCATCGCGGCGATCGGCGAACTCGAGGGCGAGAACCAGGAGTTCGAGGTCGTCGTCCTCGAGGACGACAACTCCGACCCCGCCGAGGGCGAAGCGCGCGTCCGCGCGTTCCACGCGTCGCCGGACGCCCCGAACGTCGACATCACGGTCGCCGCGACCGGTGACGCACTGTTCGAGGACGTACCGTTCGGCGAGGGCGGCTACGTCGACGTCCCCGAGGGCGAGTACCGCCTCTGCATCTACGCGGCGGGCGACCGCGACGATGCGGTGCTCGGCGTGCCCGTGGAGCTGGAGGCTGGAACCGTCTACTCGGCGTGGGCGATCGGCTACGTGGCCGACGATCCCGCGTTCGACGTCGCACTCACCGTCGACAACATCGAACCCGGCCAGGCCCGGATGTAAGACGGCTCAGTTTACCTCCGAACTCGTTTCTTTCGCCGTATCTCCGTCGAGCAGCTGCTCTCCGTTCCTGAAGGAGTGGACGTGCTGTGAGAACGGGATGACGATCCCCTCCCGATCGAACGACTCCTTTATCCCCTCCATCGCCTCGGTTCGCGCCTTCCACGACCGGCGCATCGAGGGGTTTTCGATCCAGAATCGGAGTTCGATGACGATCGCCGAGTCGTCGAACCGCTTGGTGACGACCTGCGGCGAGGGCGTCTCCTGGGCGAGGTCGACGTCGGCGAGACCCTCTCTGAGCGCCGCTTGCGCCCGTTCGAGGTCGCTCTCGTAGTCGACGCCGACCTCGATGTCGATCCGGAGGCGGTCGTTCCTAGAGTAGTTGATCAGCTGGTTACTCGTCACCTCGTCGTTCGGGATCAGCACGTGCTGGTCGCGAAAGGTCTGGACCTTCGTGTTGAGGATCGTGACGTCCTCGACGACCCCGGTCCGTTCCCCGCCGTCGCTGTGGACGGCGATCCAGTCGCCGACGACGAACGGCCGGGCGAACAGCAGGACGAAGCCGGCGATCATCGCGGAGAACGTCTTCTGGGCGGCGAGGCCGAGGACGGCCGAGAGCACGCCCGCACCGAGGATCAGGTTCGTCAGGTTCACCCCCCAGATCGTGAGGATCAGCCCGATCCCGGCGAGGAAGATCCCCGCGTCGGCGACGTGGTAGGCGACCTCGCTCTGGTGGCGGGTGATCGCGCCCGCGTCGTCGAGTTCGTCGATCGACCGGTTGACGAGCCTGATCAGCAGGTAGGTCGTGACGAGGATCGCCGCGGTGACGAGGTAGAGGACGGCGTACGCCCGGTTGATGAGGATCGCGTCGACGAGCAGATCGAGGATCACCGTGACGTTCCAGACGACCGTGAGCGCGATCGTGACGAGCGCGATCCAGAGCGTCAGGAGCGAGGCCTGGATCGCCTCCGAGAGCCCGTCGCCGACGCGGCGTTCCAGCGGGCGTTCGAGCCCCCGGATCGCCCAGGCCGCGAGGAAGACCGAGGCGATCAACAGCAGCGTCACGAGCAGCATCGACTCGACCGACGGGAAGAGCTCTTCCTGGACGACCCGAACGACCTCCGTGTACGACGTCATCGACTGAGAGGCGGTAGACGCGCCTCCCTTATGCCTCTATGGGCTCTGTGTGCGTCGGTACGCGAGACGGCGAGACCGGCCTCAGCGAACGACCGCGCGGGCGACGAGCGCGAGCGTCGCGAGCGCCATCGCTGCCGCGAAGGCGACGACGAGCGCCGAGAGCGGTTCGGTGACCGTCGCGAGTTCGTCGGCGACGAACGAACCGGCGACCACGCTCGCGACCCCGACGAGGACGACGCCGCCGGCGTTCGCCCAGAGCGGGTTCCCCTCGGGCACGACGTCTCGGTCGTTCAGCAACACCAGGATAACGACGAGCGCGAACGGCGTCCCGACGAGGCCGAACGCGAGGACGAGCACCAGTAACGGTAAGACCGCACCCTCGATGAACCCGCCGAGCGCCGAGAGCAGCGCGACGCCCGCGAGCAGTCCCCGATACCTGGCGTCCTCGATCGACAGCTCCCAGTCGAGCTTGTCGGCGAGCAGATAGGGCGGGACGACCGTGTTGCCCCCGAGCGTCGAGACGGCGGCGCCGAGCAACCCGAAGAGGAAGAGCCAGGTGGCGTACTCACCGACGAGCGGGCCGAGCGCCTCGGCGGCCTGGATCTCGGTCAGGGCCGCAGGATCGACCGTCCCCTCGAGAACGCTCGCGGCGACGAGGAAGATCGCGAGGCTGTAGATCCCGAACGCCACGAGCATCGACGTGCCGATGTCGAACGCGGCGAGGTCCCTGTCCTCTCTCGTCCAGTCACGGGCTCGCATCGTGTAGCTCTGCATCGTCAGCAGTGTGATGTGGACCGCCCCGCCCATGATGCCGGCGGCGACGAGCGCGCCGCCGACGCCCGAGGGGATCGCGGGAACGAGACCGCCGGCGGCCTCCGCCGGACTGATCGGGACGACGAGCGCCGTCGCGAGGAAGGCGAGCACTACTACGGAGACGAGCAGTTTCGCGCCGATCTCGGCGAATCGGTAGCCGCCGCCGGCGAGGCCGACCGCGAGGATCACCGCCCAGGTGACCCCCCAGATCCGCGGGTCGGCGAGCGTCGCGAGTCCCATACTGCCCGCGATCGCCGCGCTCGTGTCCGCGGCGGTCTTCATGATGATCAACTGTGCGAGGCCCGCGGCGAGCACCACGTCCGCGACGAGCACCCACGCCCAGCGTTCTCCCAGGTGCTCTTCGACCGTCGTGACGATCCCCTCCTCGGTGAACAGGCCGAGCCGCGCGGCGAGGTGCTGGCCGAGCGCGCCGAAGACGGCCGAGAGGATCACGACCCAGAGCAGCGCGTAGCCGAAGCTCGCGCCCGCGGTGAGCAGGCTCGCCATCGTCGCCGGTCCGGCCGCGATCGCCCCCGCGAGCCAGGTCGGCCCCAGGCGCCTGAGGAACCCCCCCACATCGGTGAGTTCCGGGTTCCGCGTCGTCGTTGCCATCATCCGGTCGTTTCCGGCCGACACGTATAACCGCGTGGTATTCGGTCGTGTTGGCCGTCCGAACGACGGTCGGGAGGAGCCGTCACTCGAGCGGTCGCGCGCCCTCGTTCGCGACCGCGGATCGGTTCGAGAGGACGCCGTCGACGCCGACCGCGAAGACCGTCTCGCCGAACAGCGCCATGCTCCCGACGCCGCCGTCCCGATCGACCCGCTCGAGCTCTCGCTCGACGAACGGTGTCGCGATTCCCACCTCGGTCAGGTAGGCGCGCGAGCGCTCGGCGAACGCCCGAAGCGTCGGCGGGTCGGGGAGCCGGTCGAGGTGTTCCTTCCCGACCTCGCTCGCGAGACGCGTGAACTCCCGATCCGCCAGCATCGCTTTCGTGCTCATCCCGCCCGCGCTCGCGTACTCGACCTCCTCGTCGACCTCGCGTCGGTTCACCTCCCCGTTCGCGCTCCAGAGCAGTCCGCCCCGGTCCTGGACGTAGACGTCGCCCTGTCCGGTCCCGGCGGCGCGCTCGGCGCGGTGAGCCGCGTCGACGAGCGACTCCCGTTCGTGGCCGAGGTCGAACTCTGCGTTCGCCGCGAGCGCCGTCGCGAGAGTCGCCGCCCCGCTCGCGCCGAAGCCACAACCCAGCGGGACCTCGGGGAGCACGTCCACCCGTGCGGTCACCTCGAGCAGCGAGAGGACCCGCTCGACCGGCTCGAACGGCGCTGGCTCGCCCTCGACGGTGACCCTGGTCCCGTCCTCGGGCGTGAGATCCACGACGACGCCGTCCTCGATGGCGACGCTCGCCCCGCGCGAGCGACCGACCTCGTCGGTCGCGGGTGCGAACAGTCCGGTCACGCTCCCCGGGGCGTGTGCCCTCATCGGTGGCTCCTCGAAGCGGGAGGAGAAAACGTCGGTGATCGCGACCGGGCTGCCTCGAACTGAACAGTTAGGCCTCCAGGGTCACGAGAGCCCGTATGCGTGTCCGTCCATCCACGTTCTCGATCGCGGCCAGGGACCCCGACACCGAGACGGCCGGCGTCGCCGTCCAGTCGAAGTTCGTCGCCGTCGGCGCGGTCGTGCCGTTCGTCGCGAGCGACGCCGGCGCGGTCGCCACCCAGAGCTACGCGAACGTCGCCTACGGGCCCGACGGCCTCGACTTGCTCCGCGACGGCCACGACGCCGAGGCGGTCGTCGAGCGGCTCACGAGCGAGGACGAAGAGCGAGCGAGTCGGCAGGTCGGGATCGTCGGTGCCGACGGGTCGGTCGCGGCGTTCACGGGCGAGGAGTGTCTCGACTACGCCGGCGACGTCCAGGGCGAGAACTACACCGTCCAGGGGAACATCCTGGAGAACCGGGAGACGCTCGAAGCGATGGCCGAGACGTTCGAGGAAAGCGAAGGGGGCCTGCCCGAGCGACTGATCGCGGCGCTCCACGCGGGCAACGAGGCCGGCGGTGACTCCCGGGGCGAGCAGTCGGCGGCGCTCTACGTCGCGAGGGAGGGTGGCGGGTACGACGGCAAAAACGACCGCTGGATCGACGTCCGCGTCGACGATTCCCCGAAACCGATCGACGAACTCGAACGGGTGTTCAAGATCTACGACGTGACGCTGCTGGCGCGCGAGCCACCGGAGGAGACCCGATCGCTGGAGGGCGACCGTGCGGAGGCGGTAACGGCGGTGCTCGCCGACCTCGGCCACTACGAGGGGTCTTCGACCGAGTTCGGCGAGGACGAGCGCGAGGCGCTGGAGGGTTTTCGCGGGGTGAACAACTTCGAGAACCACGACCTCGACGTCCTGGAGGACGCCATCGCCCGCGGCTGGGACGACGCCGACGGCGAGGGCGAGGAGCTGCTGGTCGACGCGATCTGGCAGGGGCTGAGCCGGCTCGAACGGAAGTGATCTCGTCGGTTCACGCACCCTCTACTCGACGTCGTAGCGGAGCAACACGCCGTCGTCGACCCGGGAGACCTCGCGGAGCGCGAGATCCGGGAACTCGGCTTCATCGAGAAATCCCTCGCCGTCGGCGAGCGTCGGCGCGTCGCGCCCGCCGATGACGAGCGAGCCGAGGTAGAGCGAGAGCTCGTCGACGAGGTCCTCGGAAAAGAGCGAGAAGAGTAGTTCGCCGCCGCCTTCGACCATCACCCGCCGAACGCCGTCCGCTTCGAGCGCCGCGAGGGCGGCTCGAAGATCGACACGTTCCCCTCCTGCGCGGACGATCCGAACTGTCTCTCTATCGAGTTCGGCGAGGCGTTCCTCCGGAGCGCCCTCGCTCACCAGGAGGTAGGTCGTCGCACTCCCGTCCAGAATTCTCGCGTCGGCTGGGATTCGTGCGCGGGAGTCGGCGACGACTCTGGCCGGCTCGGGGGGATCGCCGCGGGACTCGCGTTCCGCTCTCAGTTTCGGTTCGTCGAGGCCGAGGCGTGGGTCGTCCGCGAGGACGGTGCCGACGCCGACCATCACGGCGTCGCTCTCGGCGCGGAGCCTCTCGACGCGGGCGAAATCCTCGGGGCCGCTGATCCGAACCTGGCGGCGCTCGCCCGTCGAGAGCTTCCCGTCGGCGCTCGTCGCGGCGTTGACGACGACGTGCATATCGGGGAGGGGCGAGAGCGGAAAAAACCACTTTCGAATCCCCCGGGCGACCCTTTTTACCCCGTCCCGGCAAAGGGGGCGTGATGAGCGTCGAAGAACGCGCCGAGGCTCTCGCCTCCGACCTCGGTGTCGACAAAGAGGAGGTCAGAGCCGACCTGGAGAACCTGGTCGCGTACAGCGTCCCGATCGACGAGGCGGTCCAGAGCCTCCGCCGGAAGTACGGCGGCGGGTCGGGAGGGGGTCCCGAACCGACCGCGAAGTCGATCGGCGAGATCACCACCGGGGACGCGAGCGTGACCGTCGAGGCGCGCATCCTCACCGCCGGGAAGCGGTCGATCCGCTACCAGGGATCGGACCACGTGATCACCGAAGGAACGCTCGCCGATTCCACCGGTTCGATCGACTTCACCGCCTGGGAGGAGTTCGGGCTCTCGCCGGGCGATACCGTCAGTATCGGCAACGCGTCGGTTCGGGAGTGGGACGGCTCCCCGGAGCTGAACCTCGGGGAATCGACGACGGTCGCGACGAAGAACGAGGAACTGGCGGTGCCCTACGAGGTCGGCGGCGAGAGTGCGCTCGCGGACGTCGAACCGGGCGATCGGGGCCTCGCCGTCGAGGCGCGGGTGATCGAGGTCGAAGAGCGCACCATCGACGGCAGAGACGGCGAGACCGAGATCCTCTCGGGCGTCCTCGGCGACGAGAGCACGAGACTACCCTTCACAGACTGGGAGCCGAGAGCCGAGATCGAGGAGGGCGCCTCGCTCCGCTTCGAGAACGTCTACGTCAGGGAGTTCAGGGGGGTGCCGTCGATCAACTGTTCGGAGTTCACCGAGGTGAGCGCCCTCGACCGGGAGGTGGAGACGGCCGAGAGCGCCCCACGGAAGGGCGTCGGGGAGGCGGTCGCTGGAGGTGGTGCGTTCGACGTCGAACTCCTCGGAACCGTCGTCTCCGTTCGGGACGGCTCGGGGCTGATCCAGCGCTGTCCGGAGTGCAATCGGATGATCCAGAAAGGGCAGTGTCGCAGCCACGGCGCGGTCGAGGGGGTCGACGACCTCCGCGTGAAGGCGATCCTCGACGACGGCACGGGTTCCGTGACGGCGATCCTCGGCACCGAGCTGACGAACGAGGTCTACGGCGGCGACGTCGAGGACGCGAAGGCACAGGCCCGCGAGGTGATGGACCAGGAGGTCGTCGCGGACTCGATCCGCGAGGAGGTCGTCGGCCGCGAGTACCGGGTGCGCGGGTCGCTGAGCGTCGACGAGTACGGCGCGAACCTCGACACGAGCGAGTTCGAGGCGGTCGACGACTCCCCCGAGGCGCGCGCCCGCGCGCTGCTCGCGGAGGTGGGTGCGTGAGCGTTGATTCCGGGCCGGGCCAGCGCGAGGTCGCCCACCGGCTGTTCGCCGCCGAGTTCGAGGACAGCGAACTGGAGTACGCCGACTCCGAGGAGGAACGCGCCCCGAAGTACGTCGTCACGCCGACGGGCGCGCGGGTGAACCGGCTGTTCGTCGTCGGCGTGCTCACCGAGGTCGAGTCGGTGACCGACGAGGTGCTCCGGGCGCGGGTGGTCGACCCGACCGGCGCGTTCGTCGTCTACGCCGGCCAGTACCAGCCGGAGGCGATGGCGTTCTTCGACCGTGCCACCCCACCGATGTTCGTCGCGATCACGGGGAAGGCGAACACGTTCTCGCCGGAGGACTCGGATCGGGTCTACACCTCGATCCGCCCGGAGAGCGTCACGGAAGTCGACGCCGAGACCAGGGACCGGTGGACCGTCGCGGCCGCCGAGCACACGATCGGGAGGGTGAGCGCGTTCGCGGAGGCGTACGAGCGTCTCGAATCGGCGGGGAGCCCGGCGGAAGCGAGACGGGCACTCGAAGCCGACGGGATGGAGACCACCCGGGCGGCGGGTCTCGCGCTCGCTCACGACCACTACGGGACGACGCCCCCGTACCTCGCGTCGATGCGCGAGGCGGCGCTCGACGCCGCACGGCTCGTCGCCGGCGAGGTGGACGAGGTCGAAAGACCGTCGCTCGCACCGGACGAGGGTGGTTCCGTCGATCTCGGCGCACTCCGGTCGCCGGAGGTGGATGCGGCCACGCCCGTCCAGAGCGCGGGCGAGCCCGGATCGGTCTCCGAGGTGAGCGGTGGTGCGGAGACGCCAGCGGAACAGGGCTCCGATGACACACCGTCCGACGGTGCCTCGTCGGAGGCCGCTCCCGAGTCGGAGGTCACGCAGGTGTCCGACCAGCTCTCCGAGCCCGACACCGCCCCCGAACGCGGCTCCGACGAACCGGAACCGGTCGGGGAGCCGGGTGACCCATCCCCGGAGCGGGTCGAACCGGACACGGTCGAGGCGGAGACCTCCGATCCGAGCGATGCCGCCGAACCCGCGGAGCCTTCGGGATGGTCGGCTGGTGAAGGTGCCGTGACGGAGTCGACCGGAACCGACTCGACGGCGCGAGCGGGAACCGACGTGGCACCGGAGTCCGTACCGGCGGGGACCGACGACCCCGTAGGACGCGACGGGGAGGAGACCTCCACGGAGGCGGAGGTGGATTCGGACCCGTCCGAACCGGCGACGGATCCGGGGGAAACGCCCGCCGAAGTGCCCGATACGGACGACGACCTCGACGACTTCGAGCCGAGCGGGGCGGAGGACGTCGGGATGTACGAGATGAGCGACGAAGAGCGCGAGGAAGTCGAATCCGAGTTCGGCACCGAGTTCGAGACCGGGAGCGAGGTGGACGACCCCGGCGAGGCGGACATCGACGTGCCCGAACCGGAGCCGGCGGTGGACGACGACGAGGCGACGGAAACCGGAGGCGGCCCCGACGAGGGGGACGGGGACGAGAGCGAGGCGGCGGTGAACGTCGAGAACGAGGCGATGGACGCGATGCGAGCGCTCTCCGACGGCGACGGTGCCGAACGGGAGGCGATCGTCTCCCGCGTCGCCGAGGAACACGGCGTCACACCCGAGACGGTGGAGGACGCGATCACGGACGCGCTGATGAGCGGGCGGTGTTACGAGCCCCGGGACGGCGTCCTGAAGCCGATCTGAATGGCTCGGGTCGAACCGGTCCCGAACCACCCCGCGGCGACCTGTGACCTCGGTACCGAACGCGCGCTGGTGATCGCCGACTACCACGCCGGCTACGAGGCCGCGCTCCGCTACGAGCGCGGCGTCGAGGTGCCCAGCCGAGCGGAGTCACGTCGGAGGCGGACGCTCGACCTGCTCGCCGGAACCGACGCCGATCGACTGGTGGTCCTCGGCGACCTGATGCACTCGATCGGCGGGCCGGGCGGCGCCGAACGCGGCGAACTCGAGGTGCTCTTCGAGTCCGTCTCGGTGCCGATCACGGTGGTGAAGGGGAACCACGACGGCGAGATCGAGACGGTGATCGAGGACGCGCGCGAACACGCCGCGGTCGGCTCCGTGGGACGGATCGACGTGAGCGACGGCGACGGGGTTCGTCTCGGGGACGTGGGTTTCGCGCACGGCCACAGCTGGCCATCGACGGAGCTCCTCGAGAGCGAGGTGCTCTGCATCGGCCACGAACACCCACACGTCCGGCTCGTCGACGAGGTCGGCGGGCGGCGGATCGAACCGGCGTGGCTCAGAGGGGACCTCCGGTACGAACCGTTCGCGGAGCGGATCGACCTCGAGCGCTGGAGGGACCCGGATCTCGTGGTCCTCCCGGCGTTCAACGACCTCGTCGGCGGGACGTGGGTGAACGTCGGCTCGGAGTTCCTCTGTCCGTTCCTCCCCGAGGGGCTCGCCGGGGGCGAGGCGTACTTACTCGACGGAACGCGACTCGGCCCCTACGATCGGCTCTAGTCGACGAGCCCCTCGATCGTCTCCCGAAGCTCTGCGGCCTCCTCCGCCGTCGCGGCCTTCGACCCCAGCACCTCGATACAGGTCTCCGCGATCGGTCGGTCCTCGGGGAAGATCCGAAGCCCCTCCGCGAGCATCACCGCGCTCCGGGTGCCGACGTGGAACTCGACCTCCTCGCGCAGGTCGCGGATCAGGTCGACGACCCGGTCTATCGTCTCGTCGTCGAGGTCCGAAACCCGGCTGCCGACGATCTTCCGTTCGGTCTCCCGCCCGTAGTAGTCGAGGTGGATGCCGACGAGCCGGTCGAGCAGCGCGTCCTGCGGCCGGTGGACGCCCGCGTACTCCGCGGAGTTCGAGGTGAAGATCACGCGGAACTCCGGGTCGACCTCGATCAGTCGGTCCTCGCCGGTCACGCCCGCTCGTTCGAGGACGCCCTCCTCGAGCACGGAGAGCAGCGGGTTGTGGGCGGCGGGCTTGGTACGGGAGAACTCGTTGTAGACGAGCGTCGCGCCCGAACGCACGGCCACCGAGAGCGGGTTGTCCACCCAGCGGTCCCGGACGATCGACTTCTTCTTGAGCACACCCGAGACGTAGTTGTCCCGTTCGGTGTACTGTTCTTTCCCGGCGTGCGTGCCGACGAGCGAGGCGGTGTCGAGGCCCTCGTCGCCGTCGATCCAGACGGTCGGCCGGTCGCGTTCGGTCGCGACCGAGAGCGCGAGCGCGGTCTTCCCACAGCCGGTCGGCCCGACGAGGTGGACCGGACGCGGTACCGAGAGCCAGCGGTCGATCCGATCCCTGAGTGCGGTCGTCTCGTCGGTCTCGACGAACTCGCCGTCGATCGCCGCCTCGATCGAGGTGGCTCCATCCCCGTCGCTCCCGTCGTGTTCGGCGACGAACTTGTCGAGAGAGCGCTTTTCCCGTTTCATTCGGTTCCCTCGCTCTCGGTCTCTCCGGACGCTAAACCCAGGGCCTGCGCGTGCGTTCTCGTGCGGGCGCGTTGACCGGTCGTCGGTGCCAGGGGACCTACGAGACGGGTCGCCAGCCGTCCGTACGGCGGCAAGCAACGCGCTTTTCGTCCGCCGATCCCACGTACCGACAATGACGGCGAGCGCGGGGACCGGGGTCGACGCCTTCGCCACGCTCGGCCCATCGATCCGGGCGGCGCTCTCGGATCGCGGCTTTTCGACCCCCACCGAACCCCAGCGGATCGCGCTCGGACCGCTCACCGCGGGCGAACACGCGCTCGTGATCGCCCCCACCGGGTCGGGGAAGACCGAGACGGCCATGCTGCCGGTGTTCGACGCCATCGCCGAACGGGAGGAGGTCCCGTTCGGGATCAGCGCGCTCTACATCACGCCACTTCGAGCGCTCAACCGCGACATGCGCGAACGCCTCGAGTGGTGGGGCTCTGTACTAGACATCGAGATCGACGTCCGTCACGGCGACACGACGAACTACCGGCGGCAGAAACAGGCCGAGGATCCGCCGGACGTCCTCGTCACGACGCCCGAGACGCTCCAGGCGATGTTCACCGGCTCGAAGCTCCGGCGGGCGCTCACCGACGTCTCGCACGTCGTCGTCGACGAGGTCCACGAGCTGGCCGCGTCGAAACGCGGCGCACAGCTCGCCGTCGGTCTCGAACGCCTGGTCGAGCTCGCGGGCGAGTTCCAGCGAATCGGCCTCTCGGCGACCGTCGGCGATCCCGAGTCGGTGGGCGAGTTCCTCACCGGCGGCCGCGGCTGTACGATCTGCGAGGTCGACGTCGGCAGCCGGATCGACGTTTCGGTCCTCACTCCCGAGGTCGGGGAGGAGGACGAACGGCTGGCTGGCGAACTCGCGACCGATCCCGAACTCGCGAGTCACGTGCGAGCCATCGCCGAGATCGTCCGCGAGAACGCCTCGACGCTGATATTCGTCAACACCCGACAGACCGCGGAGGCGCTCGGTTCCCGGTTCAGGCTGCTCGAGTCCGAGTTAGGGACCGAGATTGGGGTGCATCACGGCTCGCTCTCGCGGGAGGCGCGGATCGAGACCGAGGAGGCGTTCAAGGCCGGCGAGATCGACGCGCTGCTCTGTACCTCCTCGATGGAGCTCGGTATCGACGTGGGTCGGGTGGACCACGTCGTCCAGTACGCGAGCCCGCGGGAGGTCTCGCGGCTGCTCCAACGCGTCGGCCGGGCGGGCCACCGGGAGGGCGAGGTCTCGGTGGGGACCGTGATCGCGACGACCCCGGACGACGCGCTGGAGGCGGTCGCGATCGTCGACGGCGCCCGGAACGGCGAGGTCGAGAACGCCGAGATCCACGAGGGGAGTCTCGACACGCTCGCGAACCAGATCGCCGGGCTGGTGATGGCGGAGGGCGAGGTCCGTGCGATCTACGCCTACGAGGTACTCACCCGCGCCGCGCCCTTCTCCGGGATCGAGAAGGAGACGTTCCGGGGGGTGGTGCGCGAACTCGGGCGAAACCGGATCGTCTGGCTGGACGAGGCAGAGGACTCGATCGAGAAGTCCGGCGGCACCTGGCAGTACGTCTACGCGAACCTCTCGATGATTCCCGACGAGGCGACGTTCGAGGTGCGCGACGTCGCCTCCGGGAGGGCGGTCGGAACGCTCGACGAACGGTTCGTCATCACGTTCGCCTCGCCCGGCGAGACGTTCATCCAGCGTGGCAAGCTCTGGCGGATCGTCGAGATCGACGAGGAGGAGGAGAAGGTCAGAGTGAGCCCGCTCGAGGACCCCGGCGGCGAGATCCCCTCCTGGGTGGGCCAGGAGATCCCCGTCCCGCAGACGGTCGCCGAGCGCGTCGGCTCCCTCAGACGGATCGCCGCCGCACAGTTCGAGGCGGGAGGCGAACTGGAGTCGGTCGCCCACGAGTTCGCCCGGCGGTTCCCGACCGACGCGCACACGATGGGAGAGGCGCTCGCGCCGGTCGCGGAGCAGGTCGAGGGCGGATACCCGGTCCCGACGGACGACCGGATCGTCGTGGAGGGGACGGGCGAGGAGGTGGTGGTGAACGCGGCGTTCGGTCATACGACGAACGAGACCCTGGGACGGACACTTTCGGCCCTGCTCGGCCAGCGGACGGGCTCCTCGATCGGTCTCGACGTCGACCCCTACCGGATCACGCTCACCGTTCCATCGGGGATCGACGCATGGGCGGTCGCCGACGAACTGGATGGGGTGGACCCCGAGCACGTCGAGGCGATCCTCGAACTCGCGCTCAAGAACTCCGACTCGCTCGGGTTTCGGCTCTCACAGATCGCGACGAAGTTCGGCGCGCTCGCCGACTGGCGCGGTCGTGGCTCCAGCCAGCGTATCTCCGCGAGCCGGTTGATCGCCGCGCTCTCGGACTCGCCGGCGTACGAGGAGGCGCTTCGCGAGACGTTCCACGAGGACCTCTCGGTGCCGGACGCCGTCGCGGTACTCCGCCGGTTACGAGCGGGAGAGGTCGGTCTCGAACGCGTCGGCGAGCGGACGCCGATCGGTTTATCGGGCGCATCGACCGGAACGGAACTGCTCTCGCCCGAGAACGCCGACGCGAGCGTGGTCGAGACGGTTCGTGAACGCTTACAGGGCGACAGGGTGCTGCTCGCCTGTCTCGCCTGCCGGGAGTGGGATCGGATCCAGGAGGTGCGCCGGGTCACAGAGCAGCCCGAGTGTCCACGGTGTGGCTCGACCCGGATCGCGGCACTCAACCCGTGGGCCGAGGAGGTCGTGGCGGCCGTCAGGGCCGACGAGAAGGACGACGAGCAGGAGAAACAGACCCAGCGGGCCTACCGCGCGGCGAGCCTCGTGCAGGGCCACGGGAAGAAGGCGGTGATCGCGCTCGCGGCACGGGGCGTCGGGCCGCGAAACGCCGCACGGATCATCAACAGGCATCGCGAGGACGAGGACGACTTCTACAGGGACATCCTCGCGCTCGAACGCGAGTACGCCCGGACGAAGGCGTTCTGGGACTGAGCCGTCACCGATCGGTCGCCCGAGCACCCGAACGGGCACATCCTCCGCCCGCCTGTCGCGTGGAGGTACCGAAGCGGTCCACCGGCTCGTATCCGGAGAACCGACAACCGGCGGCCCACCAGAAGACGACGACACGCGTCTCCCCCGAGCCGTCGGTGACGTAGTGGACGTCTTCCACCGTGCACTCGGTCTCGGGACGGCCTCGAACGTCGGGACGAACAGCGGGGGATCGGTGAGCGCGAGTTCCGCGATGGACGTCACGCGTGAGCGTCTCGTGGGCCCGAGCGGAAGTGTTCGGTCCACGCCCTCACGGGACGACGTCGGCGAGGACCGCCCCCGAAAGCTGCTGGAGGACGTAGTAGGTGATGATCGCGAGGACGACAAGCGGGTCGGCGAAGGCGAGAGCGACGAGCAGCGCGATGCCGAGGTTCTTCAGGCTGCTCGTGAAGAAGAGCGAGAGCGCCCGCGGGCGGTCGAGGCCGAACGCCCGCTTGCAGATAAGGGTGAGCGCCAGCCCGAAACAGAGCAGGAAGACGGAGACGCCGACGATCCCGAGGAGGTCCCGGACCGCGACGCCCGCGGGATCGACGGCCGCGACGCTCGTGTAGATCAGGAGCAGGATGGCGAACGTCGTCGCCCCGTCTACGGTTCTCGCGGAGAAGGTGTCGGACGGGATCACGACGGCGAGCAGGACGCCACCGACGACGATCACCGCGAGGTCGACGAGGACCGCGGTCGCTGGAACCCCCGCACCCGTCCCGACGAGCGCGGCGAGGACGATCGGCGTCGCGACCGGCCCGAACAGGAGCGAGGCGATCGAGGTAGTCGTCGCGAGCTGGACGTCGCCGCCGGAGAAACGCGTCCAGACGATGGCGCTGCCGGCGGTCGTCGGGACCGAGAGCGCGATCGCGAAGCCGACGAGCGCGCCGCCGTCGAGGACGAGACGCGCGAGCCCGATCCCACCGGCCGGGAGGACGACGTAGGAGAGACAGAGCGAGAGGGCGACGAGTAGCCCGTAGGATCGGACCTCGACTTCGGCGGGGCGCAGCCCCCGGAGCGAGGTGTAGACGAGGAAGACCACCAGCGGCGTGACCAGCGGCTCCAGCGCGGCGCCGACGCTCGGCCCGGCCACCCCGGCCGCCACCGCCACGGCGACGAGGAGGACGTTCTCGAACCGACCGATCAACCGTCTGAGGCGTCCTGCGATGGGCGGATCCCTCTCTCGAGTCGTCGTCCCTTCGATCGACCCGGGTAAACCCGTTCCGCTGGCGGCAGGTCGTCGGTCTCACCCCGCGAACGTCGTGTCAGTCAGCTCCTCGCTCACCGTCCAGAGACGCTCTCGTGACCGCTCGCCGCGGGCCGCCCGCGAAGGCCGTCTCTCCTCGCAGTCCACGAAGTACCTGCCGGAGACGCCCTCGACCTCCGGGGAGGCGGCGAGGTAGACGGAGGTCTCAGCGCCCTCGACGACGCTGTCGACGAACGGCCCCGGGAGCGCCGCCAGCGGGCCGGAGAGCGCGTCCATCCCCGCGCGGATCGGGGCCGGGAGGTCCCGCCCGAAACCGCTCCCGGGCACCATACCCGGGTGGAGGCCGTTCGCGCTCACGCCGTCCTCGTCCCCCCGCACGGCGAGTTCGCGCGCGAACAGCACGTTCGCGAGCTTCGACTGGGCGTAGGCGCGCCAGCCGCTGTACCCTTCCACCGAGCGGAGCGAGTCGAAGTCGAGACGCACGCCGCGGTGGGCCTCCGAGGAGACGACCACGACCCGCCCCTCGCTCTCGCAGAGCAGCGGGTAGAGCCCGGCCGTGAGCACGAACGGGGCGAGGTGGTTCACCGCGAACGTGTACTCGATCCCGTCCTCGGTGAGTTCGCCGTCGGTGAACAGCCCGCCAGCGTTGTTCACCAGCACGTCGAGGCGGTCGACGCGGTCCTCGACCTCGGCCGCGAGCGCGTGGACCGCCTCTTGGGAGGCGAAGTCCGCGAGGAAGAGCGCGGGGTCGGCCCCGAGCGGCGAGAGCTCCGAGAGGACCTCTCGTCCCCGCACCTCGCTCCGGCCGTGGATTAACACACGTGCGCCGAGCCTGCCGAGCGCCAGTGCCGTCTCGCGGCCGATCCCGCCGGTCGCGCCCGTCACCAGCACCGTCCGTCCGGAGAGGTCGACGTTCTCGACACCCGCACCGACTTCCGCACGATCGGAGACCATACGTTCTCCTGGGACTGCGCGGTAATAAATCGGCGCCCGACACCGCCTCGATGGGGATGCCGAGTCGGGCCGAACGAAGCGAGCAGTCGCGCGTAGATCGGACCCACCCCCGTATCGGTCGCCGTTTCTCAGGGTTTGGGAATCCGCTCCGTGGTCTAAGTACTCGGTGGGTGTATCAGTAGTTGTAAGGAGAGACCGGTCATGTCCATATCCACACCGACTGAGAACAGACTCGAGAGCAGGATCGGCGGGCTCACGCTCACCGGAACGCCACACGCGCTTTCCGCGTGGTTCGTCGTCGCGTTGCGGCTCGTCATGGGCGGGGCGTTTCTCGGGGCTGGCCTCGGGAAGGTCGCGTTCGTCTCGGGCGAGTCCTTCGACGCGGCGGGCTACCTCATGGGTTCGGAGGGTCCCGTCGCGGGGATCTACGCGGCGATGGCCGCGAGCACGATGCTGATGGAGGTGGTGAACGTCGTCGTCCCGGTGACGCAGGTGCTGATCGGGATCGCCCTCATTACAGGGGCGTTCGTCCGACTGGCGGCGCTCGGCGGGGCGCTGCAGATGGCGATGTTCTACCTGGGGAGTTGGGACGTCGCGGGGCCGCTGGGGTTCGTGAACTCGAACCTGGTCTACCTCGTGGTGTTCCTCGCGGTCGCGGCGTTCGGCGCGGGGCGGATCCTCGGGCTCGACCGATACATCGAGGGGATCGACGTTGGGGGCCAGCCGCTCGTCGAGCGCTACCCGAAAACCAGGTACCTCCTCGGCTGAACTCCATCTCACTCACTCTACGAACTCCGGACCGAGTGATCGACGTTCCGATCCGGCTCGACTGATCGCTCGGTCGGAGTGGTAGTCGGCCGGATCTCTTCCGCCGATAGCGGATGTGTTATGATCGTGGGGACGACGACGTACGACGATCACCACAGCACATGAGAATCGTAACAACAGAGATCGGAGACAGGTGAATGGGTGCGATCGAGATCGAGAACCTGACGAAACGGTTCGACGACGTCGTCGCCGTCGACGGACTCGACCTCGTCGTCGAGGAGGGCGAGATCTTCGGCTTCCTCGGACCGAACGGCGCGGGGAAATCGACGACGATCGACGTCCTGTTGGACTTCATCCGGCCGACCGAGGGGACCGTCACCGTACTCGGTCACGACGCGCAGACGGAGGGACAAGCGGTTCGGCAACGGACCGGCGTCCTCCCCGACGCGTATCACGTCTACGACCGACTGACGGGCAAACGGCACCTCGAGTTCGCGATCGAGATGAAAGACAGCGACGAGGATCCGATGGCGCTACTCGAACGCGTCAGGATCGCCGACGCCGCCGACCGAAAGGCGGGTGGGTACTCGAAGGGGATGCGCCAGCGCCTCGTTCTCGCGATGGCTCTCGTGGGGAAGCCGGACCTCCTGGTGCTCGATGAGCCCTCGACGGGGCTCGACCCGAACGGTGCCCGCGAGATGCGAGAGATAATCCGAGCGGAGAACGACCGTGGGACGACCGTCTTCTTCTCCAGTCACGTCATGGAACAGGTCGAAGCGGTCTGTGATCGCGTCGCGATCATCGACCGGGGACAGCTCGTTGCCGTCGACACGATCGACGGCCTTCGAGACTCGACGGAGACCGGGGAAACGCTGTTCGTCTATCTATCGGACCTCGGCGACGGGATCGCCGACCGAGTGTCCCGTCTGGACGGGGTTGGAGCCGCCTCGTTACAGGACGGGCGGCTCCGCGTCACGGTCGATGGGGTCTCGAAGTTCGCCGTCCTGCACGCCATCGACGCCGAGGTGGCGCCGATCCAGGACTTCTCGGTGGTAAAATCGTCCCTCGAGGACCTGTTCGTTCGGTATACGAACGAGGAGCAGGAGGGACGGCCGTGACCTGGATCGCGGTCGCGAAGAAGGACTTCCGTGATGCGGTCCAGTCGCGAGCGCTGTGGGCGCTCGTCGGCGTCTTCGTGGTGCTCTCGGTCGCCTCGACGTTCGCGTACGTCGAAGTGCCGGAGATGTTCGGTGAACCCGGCGGTGCGACGTTCGCCGGTCTGATCTTCTTCACCGTCGGGCTCACCGGGCTGTTCGTTCCGCTGGCTGCGATCGTGGTCTGTTACAAATCGCTGGCGGGCGAACGCGAACTCGGGAGCATCAAGCTACTGCTTTCGTTGCCGACCACCCGCTTGGACGTCTTCGTCGGGAAGCTCCTCGGTCGGGCGGCGGTTCTCGTGTTTGGTCTGGGCGTCGGTCTCCTGGTCGGCCTCGGGTTCGGCTCCGTACTGCTCGGAACGTTCGAGATCGGGTCGGTACTGGCCTTCGTGCTGATCACGCTCGTCTTCGCGGCCATCTACGCGGGGATCGTCGTCGGACTCTCCGCGACAACTGGCTCGACGACACGGGCGACGACGCTCGCACTCGGCTTCTTCGTCGTCTTCGAGCTGCTGTGGGACGTGGTTCCGATGGCGGTCGTCTTCGTGGTCGAGGGGTTCTCGCTCCCCACCGAGATGCCCGAGTGGGTCTTCACCGTCATGCAGGTCTCTCCCTCGTCGGCGTACTTCTCGACCGTCGTTGCTCTGCTCCCGGACCTCGCGGACGCGATCGGTGCGGACCCGGCCCAGAACGGCGCCGGTCTCGACGGCGCATCCGCGGAGTCAGGCTCGTTCCTCCTCTCTCCGGAGGTCGGCATCGTCGTCCTCGGCTTCTGGCTCGTCGTCCCGCTCGTCGTCGGCTACTCCCGGTTCTATCGAGCCGATCTGTAGCGTTTCTGCACTTTATGCCAGTATATTGGTAGTAACGGTGGGGAGTGTCCAGTTCCACACATTACGGTGTGTCCCGCCGGAGGACGAACCGAGTTCCAACGAGGGGGCCGAGAGGATCGACCTCGTCGAAGACGAGGGTATCGAGTACGTGTACCGTGCGATCACTTCGGGGGGGGCTACCCTCGCACGGACGACCGTCGATGCGGCCGACGGTGCACGGAAAGTGCTAACGTTATCGACCGTGGAGAGCCTACCCGAGGGGTGGGACGTCGATGGGCTACGGGGGACTTCTGCACCGATCTCCACTGCGTGTCGAAGCAGTACACTATCCGGTACAGGTACGCAGACGCTCGAATCAAACGCAGGGCTCCTCATAGGGATCATCGTAGTCAACTGAATCTCTCGGGTACACGTGTCACCGATGTCGCTCGGTTCGAAGTCGGAGAAGTACGAACTTCACCGATGATCCCTATCACTACTCGTGGGTCGATAGCTCCTGGAACGCCGCGTGTTCCGCGTACTCTTCGATGAACGGCCGGCGATAATATCGTACCGTCTCACTTCGGGCGTCGTATTCGATCACACCGAGCCGTTCGAGCTGTGGGATGATTTTCTCGAGAAGGAGCGTTTCGAGCGTTTCGTCGTCGGCTCTCACCTGTCGTTCGCTCTGCTGGCCTGCGAGTGTCTGAATACCTGTAACCAACTTCGAGAGCGAGGCACTCGATTCGGACGTCGACAAGAAATAGTAGATCGTATATCTGCAAGACCGAGACGCAAGAGCACCGAAAGCGAGCGTGTGATCGGAGACACCGCCGAAGACGGCGTCTTCAGCTTCTACGATCGTATCGACGTGGCTAATCGTCTCCCGATCCCCCTGCATCCACTTCTCGTCAGACGAGTCCGTGTTCATTGTACTACCGTGATTCGTACCGTCACCGTGACTACGCTCGTGGTGCGTTCACCTTTCATTTCGGTCCTCTCCAAGGGGTGTCAGAGGCACCCTCGGCGTCTGCCGACTGATTTTGGCACACCGACCACCTCGTTGTCCCACAGACAGCGTCGCCAGTTCACGAATGAGGGGGTAACGGGAAAACGAACTCGGCTACGACCGTTGTGTACCGACGGTAGCAGGACGATAGTACGCTGTAAATCACAGAAGGAATAATAAATTTATTCGATAAAATCATCTACGAGTATCGAGAAATGACTGTGTAGATCGATACACAGTTCGTTGGTGACAAATAGTCACGGTCCACTATGTATCGGACGTAAACGCCACACCCACGATCTCCGGACCGATGTGACGAACAATCGTGAATTCGTGGGTGATCACTGGTCCTGTAACCAAGGGTTCTGTCGAGGTCAGCCACTCCACGGTCTACTCGGAGGAGGTCGGGCGAACCCTATGCGCAGCACTTATCCGTATCTACCGCCCCATACCGTGTGATAGATTCACATGAAACACCGCCGCACTCGGTGAGTGGGTTACGAGCACAGCCATGTCCTTGAACCGAACCCCTCCTAGTTCACTGCTCGTCGCCACGGTAACCGGGAGTGAACGAACGCGGTACGACCAGAGCGAGCCAGTAGCTGTACGGACGAGTGACGAGACTACCTCCGAGGGTGAGATCGACGTCCTGGTGTTCCCGGACGTCGGAGAGCTCTATCGAACGTTTACCCCACAGACACTCGAACTGATCGACGTGATTCGCCGTGAGGAGCCACCGAGTATCAGCGAGACTGCTCGGCTCGTCGACCGCGATATCAAGAACGTTCACACTGAATTACAGCGTTTCGAGGCCCTCCGTGTACTCTCGTTCGTCCGAGAGGGGCGTGCCAAACGACCGGTCGTGGAGTACGACGAACTGCGAATAAGCGTTCAGTTCGACGATTCGTCCGAGACAGGGTCCGAGAGCGTTCGGGGACACCGTTTCGGGGAGTGCCCCGAAGACGTGTATAGCCGTATCACTGACGCGATCCTCGAATTCGATAGAGCAGCACGCGTAACCTATGCAAACGAAACGGCAGAAGAGCTCTTAGAGTGCCCTGTGGAGGAGTTGGTCGGGTCGGTGATCTGGGAGCAGTTTCCCGATGCGATCGGGACACCGTTCGAAGATCAGTATCGACGGGCCGTCCAGACACAGGAACCGGTCGTGTACGAGGAGTATTTCTCCCCGGTCGATTCCTGGTTCCTCGTCCGAGTGTACCCCTCGGAAACCGGCGTAACGGAGTATTTCATCGATATCACCGAACGCAAGCGGTACGAACAGCAACTCGAGTACCAGCGCGATCAGCTCGCCGCGATCAACCATCTCAACAGGGTGATTCAGGAGATCACACACGCAGCCATCGACGCATCCTCGCGGGAGGAGATCGAACGGCAGGTCTGCGATCGGCTGGTGGAGACCGATTCCTACGTGTTCGCCTGGATCGGCGAGGTGGAACGAGCGAGCGACGAGGTGAGGCCGAACTGTATGGCCGGTGATGAAACGTCGTATCTCGAGGAGAGTCGTCTGTCTATCGACCGGGATGATCCACACGGGCGAGGACCGACGGGAACGGCGGTTCGGACACGGCAGCCGCAGTTTCAACACGACATAGAGACGGACCCGACGTACGAGCCTTGGCGGGAGCAAGCCATGGAGCGTGGATTCGACGCATCAGCCGCGATTCCGATCCTCCACAACGACGTCCTCTACGGCGTCTTGAATATCTACACGGCCCGGACGAACGCGTTCAGCAAACAAGAACGGGATTCAGTGGCGCATCTCGGCGCTGTGATCGGCCACGCAGTTCACGCTGCCGAACAACGAAAAGCACTCGTATCCGACTCCGTGATCGAACTCGAATTTCGGAACGAAGAGATCGCTCGACGGCTGACGAAGGAAGCGACTCCCGATACGAGAGGGGAGGACGATACAGAGACACTTCTCTCGGTCGAACGAACGGTGCCGATCGACGACGGCCGACTCTTCCAGTTCATGACCGTCTTCGGGCTGTCTGAAGAGCAGTTCACGGATTCGATCACACGGTTTCCGGCAGTAGAGGACGTGGCGCTTCTCGACGACGGAGTCGATCGGGGAAGAGGACTCCTTTTCAGGCTGACCGTCGTGGGACCATCACTCACCGAAACCATAACAGCGCATGGAGGTCGAATACGGAGCGTGCAGACGACCGTGGACGAGACACGTGTCGTCGCCGACCTCCCACCAGCGACGAATCCGAGAGAGGTGCTCGACGCGGTAAACGACGTGTATCCCGAGACCGAGTTGGTCGCTCAACGGAGTAAGGTTCGAGAGGCGAGAACCGCTCTCGAAATCACTTCAGAGCTCACGGATCGGCTCACAAACAAGCAGCGTGCGGCTGTCGAAACCGCCTTCTTCGCGGGCTACTTCGAATGGCCGAGAACCGTGACCGGCGAAGAAGTCGCCGAGATGCTCGGCATTACGGGGCCGACGTTCAACCGCCATCTCCGAACTGCAGAACGAACACTCCTGGCGATGCTTTTCGGCGATAACGAACAACTACCAGAATAACGATTCTCGGACGCGATCGGTCGGGTGATGATCGATTCGTGATCCGGTTTCGATCTGATTCGAGAAGTAACTGAATGTTTTCGGTGAGATGTATCAATCCGTCCGTTGCTACCTCACGTGCCGAAGGGATGTCCCCGGAGCTCCTTCGGAGACAGCCGGAGGCACGCCCTTGTATCGCTCCCGCTCCCGAGCGGTCGGGCTAGGGTGATCACACCGACGTACTGGCAGAATAGTAACCCATATGCTCACACGTACCCCATCGTGGTACCGATGGTGGGGAAAGAAAACGCACGGCGAATAGCAGCCGAATGTATCGATTGTGGCTCCGCCTATGCCGCTCGCCTCTGGCCCGATGGTAACGTTCGAATCATCGGCCTCGAGTCGGAATGCCCGTGCGGAGGCACGAGGTTCGTAAATCTAACCGCTGAATCCGAGGACCCCTTCGAGATCACCCCTCCGGGTAGAGACGACTGATTCACGCTCCCCGCACGTAGCGCTCTATCACTTCCGAGACTCAGTTCTGGTTCTCCGGTGGGGTAACCGTGAACGCGTTCTCCGCTAACGCCCGGTGCGTTCGCCGGAACCGTTTCGAGAGCGCTTGCTGACTGATCCCGAACTCGTCGGCCAGTTCGCTCGGTCGGATCTCACGAGGGATTTCGTAGTAGTCGGACTCCAACCCCGCTAAAACCGTTTCCCGTTGATCGCTTCAGCTAGCGCTCGTGACCGGACAGACCGTTACGCCGTCTGAAGGGAATTTGCATTCGTCGGCGGCCATTCTCGTGTGCCACGCGAGATTTATATTCCCTGGAGACTATTAGTACGGCTGTCAACAGACCGTCTCGCAGTATTTTCCTTAACGAAGGATGCGGTGTCCGGTTTGACGACGGAGTGAAAACACATGCCGACTTTCGAGCACAGCGTCGAGATCGCAGCCCCGATCGACCGGGTCTTCGAATGGGGGACCGACCCGAAAAACTGGCGACGAGCCACCCCGAGTTTGACGGAGATCGAGATACTCGAGGAGACTGACGACGGCGTCCGGATGGACGCTATCTATAGAATGCTGGGGACGTCCGTCGACACCGAGATGGTATTTCGAGTCATCGAGCCGAACGCTCACACGATCACCACCTTCGAGAGCCCCAGCATGACCGGTGAGATGCACTATCACTACTCGGAGACCGATACCGGCACTCGGGTCGTCCAGCGGTGTGACTACCGTTTCGGCGATTCGTTACTAGAGAGAGTAATCGAGCCGGTCGCCAAGCGCTATAACAAACGCCAGTTCAGACAGTCGCTTCAAACCTCCAAAGAGCTCATCGAGGCAGAACTCTCGAAGTCCGAGGGTGGGACTGACACTGGAATGGAGCTATCGGCATGAGCACTGCCTCGGCGGTCCGGGCACGGACGCGATGGACGGCTGCTCTCGGCCGAAAGCCGTTGTTCTACGCAGTGACGGCCGCGTTCCTCGCGTTCCTCCTGTTCGCGCTGAACGAGCCGATGCGGTTCGCTTACCTCGCATGGACGCCCGGATACGAGGTCTTCACCCACCGCGTTCACCACGTGATGATCGGGGGCTTACTGACGTTACTCGTCGTCTCTATCGCGCTCCAGTTGTACCGGCCCGCCGAACGCATCGGTGCGTACCTGTTCGCGGCGGTAGCGGTCGCCTCCCTGCTAGTCGTGAGTGTCATCGGCGAAGGGGCTTCGGCGCTCGCCGAACTGGCGATCTTCGCGATCCCGCTCGTGATCATCGGCCTGTTGCACCCCGGACTGCGGTCGTTCCGGCCGTCGCGTGAGACGCTCGACGCTCGGATGCTGGCGCTCGGCGCGGTGGCTGCGGTTCCACTGATCGCGTTCGCCGCACTCCAGATGAACCTTCACATGACGCTCGCGGACGATCACGTGGTCTTCGAGCACTACCTGATGATGGCCGGGGGTGCACTGACTATCGGTCTCGGAGCGATCGTCGCGAGCTTCCGACCCGTCGGGTGGCGAGCGCTCGTCTACGCCGTCGCGATTCTGGTGGCGTTCGTCGGCGTCGCGTCGGCGATGTTCCCCGACCCCGTTCAGGGCGTGAACTTCGGTGTGATCGGCGGATCGCTTGCGGTCCTATGGGCGATCTGTTTCGTCGCCGTCGCCGAATACGGTGTTCGGGCGCGATCGCTCGAGACCGAAGACGGCGCTTCGACGGTCTAACCCCTCTCAGATCACGATCCGAGACGATTACCGAACTCGACGATTCTCCCCTCAGACGTTCGAACTATTAGCGGTCGAGAGAGGGAAGACCATCCCAGTCTATTGTAGTGGACAGAGAAAGAAAGGGTATGGACGAGTCAAACGAGGATACGACCGGAACGGTTCACGCCGAAAACCGAGACCCCGTCGTCTCCGTCCCTGAGGAGGGTTCGAGATGGTGGTACTGGATCGTTGCGTACCCGATCTACACGCTGCTCTCGATTCCGCTCGTGATCGCGGCGGTGTTGCTGTTCGCTCCCGTAGTGATCGTCGCGGGACCAGCGGAGGCAGAACCGCAGATGATCGCACCCGTCTTCGCGTTCGCGATGGTCCTCCTCATGGTCGGGGTAGCCGTCTACGCGCTGCTGGGACTCGTTCTCACCGTGTTACTCCCGATTGCGCTGTATCTGGATGCGAAGTGGATCGCGGACTCGGAACTATCGTGGGAGCCGGATCCGGTTCTCTACGGGATCCTCGGTATCCTCAACTTCGTCGCGGCACCCGTGATTGGAATCATCGTCGCGCTCTATTACCTGTATCGCCGCCGTCAAAACATCGGGATCCCCTGACGATCAGTCCACTAGACCGCACTTCCATCAGGGAGAGATCAATCCTCATAAACGGTGACGTTTGGAGCGATGGTGGCGCCAGCAGGCTCCTCCGTCGGCGCTTCAGCCTCGACGTGGTCGACGTGGGTCGCGATGGTATCCGGGAGGGTTTCGACATCGGGCCACATGAACTCGACGCGATTCCCACTCGGGTCCCGAATATAACACTGTACGACGCCGTTCGGGAGTGCCCGTACGTAGCCAGTGTCTTCATCGATGGCACCTCGGTCTTCGGCGCGGTTCCACACCGTCTCGAAATCGTCGACGATCAACGCGAAGTGCTGGTGCTTCGGTCTCTGGTCCCCTCCCCCTCGTTCGATGAGGTGGAGCTGTTGACCGCCGAACTCGAGCCACGCATAGGGAGTACCGAAATCAGGCGTCGGCACTCGTTCCATCTCGAAGAGATCGGTGTAAAACGCTACGGCTTCTTCGAGGTCGTCCACGTCGATGGCAACGTGGTTGAGTAAACAGTCGACCATGGGTGTCTCACGCTCCTCTCACTGATATATCGGGAGGGTCGCGAACCGAGACGTTCTTACAGAGTGATGATCCTCAGAGTTGGTACTTCCATCTGTCAGGCTACTCTACCGGCTACTGAGATACTGGCTCTGATGGTGGGCCCGGAGTAGCACTCCGACGATGACCACTGCGGCGGTGACGTGCATTAATCCGAGCGTGACGAAGACATTTAGAGGCGCACCGGCGATATCGGGTGCGAGGAACATCGCGAACGACAACACAAGCACGACCCCTGCGATGATCACGAACGTGCGATTCGGACGGACCGCGTATCGGGTGATGAGTCCGTAGACGACGGTCGCTCCGATTGCAGCTACGGCTGAATTGATGATCACCGGCCCGGCGGCGAGCGGTCCGAATGTGCCTCCGACGAATTCGGAGGGGTACTCGAGTAGTGTTAATCCGAGGGTGAGGACGAGGAGATTCACTCCGCTCGCGCCGACGAGCGCGAGCAGGCCGTACTTGACGAGTCGAGACGCTCGGACTGCGTTGGGTTTCTCGGTGTTGATCGTGGCGTGTCTGAATGCCATATCCAGTGCTACAGCACCTGAAGTGATATACTATTAAGTTAGGAGTTATGAAGCAACTCAGCTCTCCCTAGGCTACTTAGGGAGTTCGAAGGAACAAGCTATACGACTTCAGAGAGAAGAGTCGGTATGGTCGAGCCATCGCACGCCGAGGAGTTCATCGAGACGATTCTCTCGAACGAGACGCCGAGACCGCCCGGCTCGGAACGAGCGGAGAAGGACAATCGGACGATGTCGAGGCTGCTGAACCTGCTCGGGAAGAAACACACCATCGTGATCCTCCACCAGTTCGCGACCGGCGAGGGGCCGTTTCGGTTCGGAGAGATCGAAGCGGTCGTCGACATCGCGCCGAACACGCTTTCGAACCGACTCGAGGAACTGACCGACGTCGGATTACTGACCCGGACGGCGTACAACGAGATTCCACCTCGCGTCGAGTACGACGCGACGGAGAAAGCGAGGGACCTGGCGCCGGTCTTCTGGTATCTCGGTGTCTGGACCGAGCGCCACGACCTCGAACCGATAGCACCCACCGACGGTAGTGAATGACCCACGCCCCGATACCTCGGTCTCGACCCGAACTCCGAATTTCGAAACGTCGTACTATCACACGCTATCTCGCGAAGGCGTACCGACGGGACCGGTAGTCACTTAAAAACGGTATGAGCACCAGAACGCGAGTGTTCCCACTGCTGACCGAGCCGTAGCCTGTTGCTCCGTGTCAGACCGTGCAAATTCATCGCTGGGTGAATCCATGTGACCGTGCAACACAGGCAATGGGGTGAGCCGTTCCATGACCGACACACAACCTGATACAAACGAGGTATATAGAGATTCACCGGTCCGTCTCGGGCGGCCGTCCCGTGATCGACTCCTGGACGTGTGGTGAGAGACCACCGCTCGTGCTGGCCTTCGGTAGCCACGGAGACCACCTGCCCAACGAACTTCGTCGTATTATTCCACCGGGTTTCGAAGAAAGTGAACCCTACACCGTCCATACTTCCACCATCGTACCTGAAGTATTCTTTCCCGGATGGCACGACCAGTCTGCTCGGAGGAACCCCTCAGTTTCGTCACCTGCCTGGAGGCGGTGGCTCCCCGGTCCGGGTCCCGACACAGAAACGAGGGGATTACACTCAGCAAGCTGGTGAATCTAATTGTGCTCGGACCTGCTGTGGTGGTAGCGTTGGTATCAGAACCGCTCCAATTTGCTGCTGCAATCCCGCCAACCTACTGGCCGGTGAAGGCTGTCGTGGCTGGTATCACTGGCGATCCATTTTGGACGTTGTTTCTCCTCGGTGGGCTCGTTGTGCATCTACTCGGGATAGCTGTTCTCGGTCGGTGGTTTGCCAGCAGGGCAGACTGATACAGACGTAACTCAGAGAGCTGGCTGAGAATCCGTTCGAGGCTGTAGAGTACCCAGAGAAAATGTAAGACTCCCACCTCGCCAGTAGCACCAACAAATCACGAGCACGATACCGAAGACGTTCGAGACGATGATCGGGATCCCACTCATCGGTGCTGTGAGCCCGGTTGTGGTACTCTCTACGACAAAGACCGTAGGAACGCCCTCTAGTTCCGCCACACCATTAATACCAAAGACGTTGCTCGAAACGTAGTTGAACCCGAGATGCAACCCTATCGGCAATGCCAACTCGCCGGTCAGCAAGTACGCAACTCCCCACAACAATCCGGCCGATAAGGTCCAGAGAGCGGTAAACCACGCAGAGTGACCTTCCGAAACCGCTCCGGGAACGTTGATAAGAGCGAAAACGACAGAACTGCCGATCAGTGCGAACAGGGCAGCGGGCACTCGAGAGTGACCTCGTTCGGTGAGACCCTCGATCCCGTTTATCATAAAGACGCCACGGAAGACGAGCTCCTCCCAGAACGCTACAGCGATGAATCCAATAAAAAACGCAGAGAGCCACACGGGAGATACGGAGCCAATCATCAACCCTCCTTCGGGGAGAATCAACCATCCGAACCGGTACGATACGAGGAACGTCATCACGATGGTGAGGCTCCCAAGTACGATACCCGCTATAAGATCGGCCCACCATTCGCGAGATATCCGAAATCCATACTTCACGAATGGACGCTGATCGAGATGTCGGGCAGTAGCGCGAACAACGACGAAAACGACGAGTGCGGTCGCTATCCAAGCGACCACCAGAACCGTTCCCATCGGCGCACCCGCGGCGTCGACGATTACAAACGAAGCCACGAACGTCAGTAGACCCGACAGGAGTGGGACCACTATCCGCCACACAGCACGGATACGGTCCCGGCTTCGTCCCCAGACGACCGACCGCACAGCCGTAGCGAGAGGAGTGCGCATCGTTTCTCACTCCGGACTGGCCACGATGGACGTGATTCTGCCGAACTGTCCCGTCTCGGCTGCGTCGATGGATAGACCTGCTCGCTGGACGACCTCCAGCGGTTCCTGAGTTATCCGACAGCCGGCTTTCTCGTAGTGGGCATCGGCCCGTCACTCCTGATACCGTGCGATCAGGCCGACGTCGCTCCGACCGTGTTCGACGAGTAAGATTCGACCCGTCGGGCTACAGACCCGTTCCATCTCCTGGAGGGCGGTTATCGGGTCCGGAAACGTACAGGTCGAGAGCGACGAAATCACGGTGTCGAAGCTGTCGGATTCGAACTCGAGTGACTGGGCATCCATGTGAAAGAGCGCCCCCTCTCTGTCGAGTCTGTCCAGTTCCTGTCTCGCGTAGCCTACCATCTCCTCGCTAATGTCGATGCCAACGAGTTCGACCGACTCGGGCAGATACCTGAAGTTCGTCCCGGTGCCGCAGGCGACATCGAGCACGCGGCCCTTCGCGTTGGAGAATCGTCGGCGACGATATCGGCCAGTCAGCAGCCGATTGAGCCGATCGAATCGGTCGCTCCACTTTGCATACCGTGAATAGGATTCTTGAATGTCTTCGCTCGACATCGACGTGGTCACTTCGGGGCCTTTCTCTCGAGTGCCAATAGTGGACGTCTGCTGTATATTCGCTGCCGTGTCAGTTGCTTCTTTCGAGCTCATGGGTTCGGATCACCGCTTTCCGTACTCCCAGAGTCGTTGGTACCTCTCTATAAGTATTATTTAGAATTTGACATACTACCAGGGCCCTTGCAAAACTACGTTTGAGTCACTCAGGCCCGATATACGAGTTGACCACTCGACGTATCTGGTTGAAGTGGATTTGGGTACGATTCTCTCAACGGTCTTTTTGTTAGTGATTTCGGATATCGTGGGTCAGTCGATGGTCCGCCGGCGGACGCGCTCGGTTCGAACCACCTCTCCAGTCTCGTCAAGGGAGACTCGAAGTGCGGCGGAGCCCTGTCGCAGTATCACCCGATATTCTGTGGAATCTGTCTCGGTTCGCTCTGACGTCCACCGTCCCTCGCGAACGTGATGATGGAACTCCCAGAGCCCCGTCTGCATGAGGTCGATACCGTGGTCCCAGTGAAACGCGACCGACGACGGATGGTAGGCGACGGCGTACGTCAAAAGGCCGCTATAAATACGTAAACACTGCTGACACTCATCAATCGTGACGAAACTACCGTCTAAAGCCGAGATTCCTGTCTCCTCTACTATCGCTACCTCAGTGTCGACCCGCCCAGCACACGCCGGACAAACACCCTGTTGTACTAACATACAGTCCGTAGCCTGTTTGTACTTGAGTGATTCGAGAAGGTCAGTTCCGGTACGACAGCGTGTCTGAGCTGGTGTGATCATATATCCCGTTACGGGACGTTCACAGTCAGAGCACTGAATCATGAAGAACTGATCGTGCAACATCGCTTCGAGAGCGGACTCCCCGCAGTACAGGCAGCATCCGTTCGTCTCAAGCGGCCCGAAATCCAATGGCTGGAGGTAATTCTCTGCAACGATGAACCGGATTATCTGCTCGCCGGCGTGTGTAAACGAGTACCCGTTTTCACCTTTCCGGAGAAACGTCCCAGTGAGTTCGCCGAGGTGATACGAGAATTTGGAGGTGTTATCGACCTCGACGCGTTCGTATATGTCCGAAAACGGCATCTCTGCGACCAGGGTACCCGTTCGCCCCTCGTCGATCCCGGCACGTATTTTCTCGTTCTGTGCGCTGGCGACGGCCCGTAAGATACCGACCCGTATCTCGTTGGACAGCAGTCCGAAGGCACCATCCGCGGTCACTTCCCCCGTCATTCTCACTACCTAAGACAGTACCTCTTATGAAACTACAGCTGTAAGCCTCTCTGTCATCTGAAAACGATCCTCACGAGCACTCACCAGAAACGAGCGTGACCGGACCGTTGTAGATCACTCTCGACTACTCTCGATAGACTCGTGAGTTCGGTCCCTCAGGACCCATCTTCGGATCCCGACCGACGACACCACCGGAACCCACTCGAGTAGCGAACGTCGGAACGTTTCACCCGTCAGTGCGGTGTTTTCTGAGTTCGTTGACCGCGAGAAAGACGTAACCCAGTCCAATTACCCGGACTCCCGGTGTGAACCCCTCGTTCCACTCTACGTCACGGGGGTGCTCGTAGACGAGAGTGCTTGCGATTCTGCGATAGATGTCCGGAAAGAGAAGTACGAGCGCACCAAACGCTCCCGTGAGGGTCATCATACCAGCAAACGCCCGTCCACCGACCAAACTCGCGACTGTGATTACGACACCCTCCGCTCGGATCCCCGTCCCGAGCCACGGCCTCGTCGAACACTCGTCGGGATTGTCGATCGCGAGGGTTTCGAAGAGCTCGATCGTTCGATACGGAAATAGTGCCGAGAGGACACCGAGTCCACCGACGATCAGTCGCGTCATGATCGACCATACGACGGGGTTCGACGTGACTCTACCGAGCTATTCTGATCGCGGTAACGCTTCGCCTTCGGCTTCGGCAGTAGTCGAGGAATCTGTTCGGTGGGCAAGAAGGCTAGTGCCGACGGCTGCTATCACGACGAGTGCAAAGAGCCAGGTCAGCACGGTATTGGAGAGATTGAGCGTGAGGAGTGCTCCCCAGTCCACGATCTCATCGACGATGACGAGTTCGACATCGAGCGGGACTAACACCCCCGGAAGCGAGTTCATGCTCCCGTGCATTATCATCGCGAGCAGGATGCTGCCACCGGAGCCGTTGTAGACCCAGGCCAGCAGCACTGAGAACCCGATAATACCGACGAAGTATGCTACCTGTGAGGCGACCGGCCACTGAGCGTGTGGTGCGAAGGGATCGAAGAACAGAGGTAGGTGCCACGCTCCCCAGGCCAGGCCGATAACAACCGCCGCGGTAAACGCACTGTAGCGCTGTTGTAACTCGGGCTGCGCGAGGCCACGCCAGCCGATCTCCTCCTGTCCTCCGCCGACGAACGTCCCGAGAAGTATCCCGAACGCCAGCGTGAAAAGCGCCGGAGAGAACGCACTGAAATCGATCGGGCCGCCCATCAGGTCGGCGAGTACGGCAGATCCCACCCCGACGGCGGCTGGAATACCGATCGCTGCTGCGTACCACTTCGGGTGGACACGCCATCTGACGATCCCTCGCGCCCACCCGCGGAGATCGTCACCGCTGACGTGAACGACGATCACCGCGGCGATGGCAGGTCCGGACGCGCTGAGAAACCCGCTCAGAATCCATCGGATCCAACTCATCTCCATGCCGGCGAGAATAACGAACCCGTTGACGCTCCAGGAGATAGCGAACGTCAGCAAGAAGAACGCGCCGAGACGGTGGGTCCGAATCCAGTTCGTGATCATGTGATCGGTAGTCGTCCCTCGTACGTTCTCACCGGGGGACCGGACTGTCCCTGCTCACAGGGCTGGATTCTGTCTGGAGGTACGTCCCGACGTATCCACTCACGACGCTCAGTTCGACGAACCAGAGTGCCAGTATCGGGAGCATGATCGGGATGACGATCACGAGTTCCACTTCCCCAGGAACCATGCCGCTCCCGCTTACCGTCACGGATACCAGACCGGAAACCAGTACGAAGCGTAGGGAGGCTGTGGCGAGCGCTCCCGAGATGGCTCTCGCTCTTGCTCCGCGACGTGGCGTTCCGCTTCGGAGGAAGCCGGCGATACCTCCTCCCAGAAGCGGAGAAAGCACCGTGAACGACAGGAGGACTGACGACGGCACCGATAGCTGCGTCGATCCACGTATTCTCGACTCTCATACGTCTTGTAGATCACTACCTCTCAGCATAACCCCGCTGTAGGTTCTCTTATTTCGGGAACGAGCATCCCTATTCACCCCACCTTGCTGAAGAATCATAGATTCCATCGAGTTCGAGGGAAATGAGCTTGATCGTTCTTTCAGCGGCATAGAGTGCCTCGTTCGCTCACTAGTGGGATCGGATCACTGTTCACCACCCCGTTCCATTTCGCGGACATCGTACGGTAGCAGTAGGAACTGGACGAGGTTCCAGTATCCGAAGAGAAGGGCCAATAACACGATCCACGCAACGCCGATGTCCGATAGGGTGAGGTGACGAAGAACGGATCCCGCTGTCCCCGTATCGCGGAAGACTAGCGGTGGGAGCAGGAATACGACGGCGAACGCGACCCAGTTCAGGACTCGAGACGACTTGAATAGCAACGAGTTCCACCCAGTCGGTGAAGCGTTTTCGAACGAACGGAGCGCCTCGTTCGTAAAACGGGTGACGAGGATCACGCCGATAACAAGTACGACGAACGCGAGGTGGCTTACCCCCCTCGAAACGAACGGCTCTTGGAGGAGTGACAGAACGAGCACCGTCGAAAAGTACGCGATGATGAGCTGCGCTCCCCGGATGGTCATAGTTTCCATCTGATCCCGGAAGAGATCGTACTCCCTCCATCCCGATTCGAGATAGTAGATCGTTCCGAGAAAGACGAGTCCGATCATCGTCGCGGAAATGGTGGCGAGAAGTCGCCAGAATTCAGGCTCGATCACAGCTCGCTCCGAACAGAGGACTCGCTGTGAACGGACAGCCCATTTCGTCCCTGCATAGCACCCGGTCGACGACCACGATTATCAATGTATAGAGAGGAACTAACTAGCGAAGGCCACCCCACGAGCTGTTCACGGGTTACGAAACGTCATTTATCGGATGACGAAAGCAACAAACTATTTCCGAGCCTGTTGCTACCACAACGGTGAATGGAGGAGCGTTCTGTTACCGTAGTCGGTGGCGGGTTCGGTGGGATGTCCGCGGCGTGTTACCTCGCTTCGGGTGGTGCGGACGTAACCCTCTTGGAGAAGAACGACCGGCTTGGCGGTCTCGGTGAACAGTTCTCCGCGGAGGGGTTCCAGTTCGATTCGGGGCCAACCTGGTACATGATGCCGGACGTTATCGGTCGGTTTTTCAAGGACTTCGGGCGGTCACCGGCGGATTACTACTCGCTGAAACGGCTTGATCCGAGTTATCGAGTCTACTTCAAAGACGGCGACAGCGTCGACATCACGACCGACCGAACCGTGCTGTGTCGGCGGTTCGAAGCGTACGAGCCGGGGGCTGGTGACGCCCTCAACGAGTATCTCACCGCCGCAAAACGGACCTACGAAGCTTCGATGGAGACGTTCGTGTATACCGACAGACCACGATTCCGCGACTGGGTCGGACGGGACGTCCTGGAGGCGGGACCGATTGGGCTGGAGCTGTGGGGGAGTCTCGACGGGCACACGAGGAAGTTCTTCGATTCGCAGAAGCTCCGACAGATCGTGCAGTACACCGCGGTGTTTCTCGGTGGATCCCCCCGAAAAACGCCGCGGCTGTACCACATGATGAGTCACATTGATCTCACCCAGGGGGTGTACTATCCAGAAGGTGGGATGGGCGGTGTCGTGAACGCCGTCGCGGACCTGGCCACGGACTTGGGTGTGGCGATCGAGACGGATGTGGAAGTCACCGAGATAGCCCGAGGTCGCGATGGATTTTTCGTGGCCGCCGGCGACAGGATCTGGCGAGCAGACGCGGTGGTGAGCGATGCCGATTACGCCCATACCGAGTTAGAGCTCCTCCCCGGACACGAACGCCAGTACACACCTGAGTACTGGGAGAAACGGGAGTACGGGCCATCGGCGTTCATCACGTTCCTCGGTATCGACCGAGAGCTGCCGGAGCTCGAACACCACAACATCGTGATGCCCGTCGAGTGGGACGGTCATTTCAGGCAGCTCTACGAGGAGTGCACGTGGCCGACCGACCCGGTCTACTACGTCTGCAACGTCTCCAGAACCGATCCGACGACCGCTCCCGAGGGACAGTCAGCGCTGACGATCTCGACGGCGATTCCAGCCGGGTCGGAGGATTCGCCGAAGAGACGGACGCGGTACTGGGAACGGATTTTGACCGATCTCGCGACCTCGACTGGTGTCGACGTCACCGAAGATATCGTCTACGAGCACACCCGGACAGTCTCCGATTTTGCAAGTCGATTCAACGCCCGACACGGTTCGCTCGGACTCGCCCAATCCCTGCGGCAGACCGGCCCGGTCCGTCCTGGTCACCGCTCGAAGGCCGTCGACGGGCTGTACTACGCCGGATCGGCGACCAACCCCGGCGTCGGAGTTCCGATCTGCTTGATTAGCGGAAAGCACGCAGCCGCTTGCGTACAGGAAGATTTCAACTAGAGGATTCTAACAACGAAAAGGCGTAGATACCCTAACCGATGACCGAACGCGCGCGGTCCGTAACTTTCATTCTAGCAAAATGTTCAGCATGTCGGGGTTGACTATATCGAGTCTACCTCCCATCGCGTGCGGATTGACTTCATGGCCTCGATCCACGTCCCTTACTGGTCGAAATAGTACCGAAAGACAGTTTTCGGAGGTATGTCCCTGCGAACACCAGACCGATGAGAGGGGGGACGAGCGTTCCGACCAGTATTGGCAACGATATCACGATCCCTTCTTGGAGATCGACTACCGTGATCGCGGTCAGTGCCGGAGCGACGAGGGCAGCGAATACGAGTAACACGCCGGTACAGACGTATCCCCACGGTCGCTCCCACCGGAGCCAGACCGCCGTGATGGCGAGGCAGGGAACGAGGATTCCGAGATCGATCACGTACGTATGAGCAGCCTCCGCTCCGAGCTGTACGATCGCCGATGGGGTTTCCCCTGTGACGAGTGCGGGTACGATATCGAACAGCCACATGGACGTGAGTCCGACCGCAGCAACCGCGAGGAACCCCCCGTAGAGAGTCGTCGAGAGATCACCACGTAATGCCCCGTGGATCCGGTTCGGGTCCGTCGTTGCGACCCCACTGAGGAGGGTGAAGACCGACAACGCGAACAGTGCGACGTATCCGAGAAAGAAGTCGTTGTACGCGACGACGAACGCGTAGTGGGTCCACATGTAGGCCATGAAAGCGAGCGAGCCGAGCCACACGATTCTGCCACGAAGCGATCCCCGCGTTGCAAACAATAGACCCACCGTGAGCACGGGGGCGCCGATCACGAGGAGCACCGCGTCCTGTGCGTAGACTCGTAGAAGGACTTCCGTGGGATCGGCATAGTGTCCGTCCCGGAACAGACCGAGAAGGCTCGAAACGATAGAGAGGACGACGATCAGTACCGTCGAACCGATCTCCCATCTATTCGGTGAAACGGTCATGGGTCTCGACGGGCCGCGAGATACGAGCCAAAGAGGAGTGGAGCGACGAGCAAGGTCAGCGGGACAAGTATCCACACGTAACCCGCGAAGACGTTATACTGAGCGAGCGTTTCGCTCACCGGTATTCCCTCGAGATGACCGATGAGGAACTCGAGCCCGACAGTCAGCACGACCCACAGTACACCGACGAGCAGCAGCTCTGTCTGCGTATAGTTTATAGACGATTTCCTGAAGTACGCGTACGATAGGACGAGAATCGCCGTTATCAGAATAGCAGTACTGACGAGATGGCCGATATACTCCCCGACTCGAGGGATGAGCACTGTTTCCCTGACTACCCCGTTCGAGATGGCAACGACGGCCATCATCATCCAGAGACCGAGTGGGAAACTGAAAACCGACGCTCGAACTGCGGGTCTATCTGTTGTGACGTTCAGGAGCATGTGGACCGTTCTTGATCTCTCCCACATGCAACGGGATATACTATACGCTGGGGCCCGGTCGATCTCACGAACGAGGACCATTCGGTGGTCGGTGATCTACTCGAGCGGATCGTTGCATCGAAAGGCCGGTTCACCTTCGGAATCGGTAGGCAGCGGCCAACTCCAATGGGCTTCTCGGCACCCCTCACCGACGCTTCCCTCGCCTCGGATCTGATCGTTTCAGTTCTTCTCCCGATCAATCGCCGGTATGTGGTTCCGATCTGTGTTCTTCGATAGTATCAGCTGATAGCAGAGGGACGTAAACTGCAAATGGTTATGATCGGGCAGGGTGTGTAACTAGCATGAGAATCACAATCAGTAGACACGTTCTCGTTTTTCTTGTCGTCGGTGCACTCGTCCTCGGTCTGATTCCCGGTATCGCAGCAGCACAGACCGGAGCCAGTGGGACCGTTATCGTTGAGGAGGGAGAGACGGTTTCGGAGGTGAATGCCGTCGCTGGAGCGATACTCGTTCAGGGGACGGTCACCGGTGACGTCTCGGGAGCCGCCGGAAACGTACTCATCGAGGGAACGGTCGAAGGTGACGTCAGCACTGCTACCGGAAATCTACGTATCACCGGGGCTGTCGACGGGGATGTTGCCGCTGGTGCTGGCGATATCCACATCGACGAAGGTGCGACTATCGGCGGTGACCTCGATGCCGGGGCAGGTACCATCCGCATCGATGGTGCAATCGGTGGTGACGTGACGATTGGTGCTGATACGATCCAGCTCGGAGACGAGGCCGAAATCGCCGGATCGCTGACCTACGACGGCACTCTCGAGGGAAACCTCGACGCTGTTGCCGGGGAGATCACCAGGGACCGAACGATTGGCGTGAGTATCGGTCCTGACCTTCAGCCGCTCGCTTCGTGGGTATTCACCGTGTATGCGTTCGTCCTCAACCTCCTCCTCGGAGCGGTGTTGCTCGCGCTGTTTCCGCGCTTCTCGGAAGACGTCGCTGACCGCGTATCGACCGAGCCAGTTAAAACGGGGCTGGTAGGTCTCGGCCTCTTCATCGCCGTCCCGCTAGTGCTGGTCCTGGTCGCACTGACGGTTATCGGTATCCCGCTCAGCATCGGTGGGGCGATAGCGTTCGCGTTTCTTCTATGGATCGGGGTAGTGTACGGCCGATTTGCGATCGGTGCGTGGCTACTATCGCTGGCCGGGATGGACAACCTGTGGCTGGCGCTGGTCGGAGGATTGCTCGTTGGTGCGGTTCTCTCGCAGGTGCCGTTCATTGGTGGGTTGTTGAACGTCGTGATCTTGCTCCTGGGATTGGGTGCGTTGGCGACAGGACTCTACGAGTACCGTCGCCGGAGTCGACCATCATCTGCCCCGGCCCCTCTCGGAGAGACACCCGCCGACGAACTTTCGTAGTTGAGCGGTGAGGGATATTCGTCTTCAGATAGAAATCGCAGATCGCTCTTTTGAAGGGATTATCGGTAGGCAAGACAGGTTTCGAGGTGGTTTGTAGAACCCGTGTCGGCTGGGGAGGAGCTCGTTTATACGAAGCAGACGTAACGTGATACCGGTTCGGTAGCTCGTCGAGTCTCCGCTGGATAGATGACGCGTATCGTTCACTCGTTCCCCGGTAGTTCGAACCTCTTCGATCAACCCCTGCAGGCGTTGCACGAGGTGAGTCTATGTGGGTGTGTCCCATAGTAGAGGAGAAACCCTACCATGGCAGAGCAAACAGCACGAGACGGAGAGGAGGTCGCACGTGCCGCAATGGACGTCCATAGTGGAGACGTATCGAAACTCGACGTTTACGCCGAGACGGTCAGTCGCTATGATCCGTTCCTGCCCGATGAAGGGGCGCACGGACGGGACGCGTTCGAAAACGACGTTCGTGACGTGAAGACGGCGTTTCCCGACGTGCGAGTGACGGCTGACGACATGCTCGTCAGCGACGACGTGGTCATGATCGAATGGACCTGGACGGGCACACACGAGGGGGAGTTCGCTGGTATCCCACCAACTCAAAACACCGTCGAAGTACGGGGGATGATGAAACTGGTGATCGAAGACGGGCAAATCCAGGAAGAGCGGAGCTATTACGACGCCCAGGACCACCTCACACAGCTCGGTGTCTCAGACGAGTGATCCTTCTCCTCATCGAAAATATCCTCTGTTCCATCGGCCCCGTGAATCTCGTTCGTTCGTACCAGATTCGCCATCGGTCGATCGGTCGGTACGCGTGGGAACCCATCACTTCGATCGAGACTGACATCTTCAGATCAGCACCGGACGGTAGTCCAGTCAGACTTCGGGATGGGTCGAAATACTGTCGCCAAAGCACGTCCAATCGTGGTCACCGCGCCCGGCATCGACACCCGCGGAGAACAGTCGGTGTAACGCCCTGTAGTCCCTGTATCGAGACCCACAGCTTCGAGGTAGTCAGCATACTCGGCTGCACCGTCCGCCCAGGTCCGAACCGATGCCTCGACGTTCGTTGGACCGGCTGGATCGGAGTCGGTCACTATCGTCTTGAGCAGGTCTTCGGTGTGAGGTGAGTAGAGCGTTCGAACTGCGTCGGCACACCAGTCCAAGGAGAGGTCGTTGCGCTCGGCACTGTCGAGGTGAGGGTGTTTTGAGAAGCGAGCAGGTCGTGGCGAGTGGTGATTATGCAACTCGTAGGTCTGCTCGAATAGACGCTAGACGCGACTCTCTCGAAGTTGGAAAAACAAGCGACCCCCCGACACTCACAGGGGTCTTCGGGGTAGGCCTGCACTCGGTGTGTCTCTCGGTTAGGGAGACGCCCACCATCCTCGAGTAGATGGGCGTCAATCGCTCGCATGGAGCGGTCCGGTCGTGGGCGTATCGGCTAGCGGACCGCCAGTCCGAACCCGCCGTCGGTCACGAGAACTCCGTTCTCGTGCAGTCCAGTGGATCGTGCGGCGTTCTGAGAACGGCGTTCCTGCATCGACTGACGTAGAATCACGACCTCTCGGAGGCGGTGGTTCTAGCGGATGGTTTGGGCTATCTGACTGGCCTCTCCCGATTTGGATCGAGCGGTCGGCTCGATTACTCGGAGAGATACCTGATCGAGAAGTGGTTTCAGACGCTCGCGATGCGTACAGACCGCTTTTATATCTCATAGTGGGGAGGTCGGAAAAGCGCGAGACGTTGGATCCGTCGCTTCGCTCTTCGCTACGATTTTCAACGAACGAATCAAGCGTTGGACAACCGCATACTTGCCGAGTAGGTTCTCATATAGACAGCCCAATATAGATTATTGTAGATCGGTTGTAATTTACCCGTCGACGCGGATGAGGGTATTCAGCGCATTAATTCGACCGGCGCCGAGTTCGGGATCGCTCCGGCCAGTAGCTCCCTCGGCGCCCTGCTTGATCGCATTCACGACTCGCCGTGCGTTCATGTCCGGTTCGAGTTCCCGGACGAGGGCGACGACTCCTGCGACGTGCGGCGCCGCGAAAGACGTCCCACCCTGCCACTCATACGTGTGTAGATCCAACTCCGGAATGTACATCGTCGAAATAATTCCGTTGAGCGGGAACGGGTATTCACCGGTCGTACACGGGAAACACTCCGCGATGAAATTCTCGTTGACTACCGGGACCGGAAACACTTCGTCGGGAAACGCGAAGCACACTTCAGTATCTACCCCTGATCCCGGAAATTCCCGATCTTCCGGGTCGATGAACTCCGCGAACGGGCCGTCCGGGAAGTCTGGATCGACCGGCTCGAACTGAGCGATGTATTCAGCGTACCCACAGTAACTCTCGACTGGATCTGCCATCCCACCACCGGGTGCGGCGACGTCGATCACATTCGTCCCGTAATTCGAATAGAACGTCAGTAGCTCGTCTGCTCCCGTCGCACTCGCTGCAACCGTACCGGCCATGCTGGCACCGAACACTACCTGCCCACCCTGCTGCAAGTTCGTTGCGGAGTTCCCCGCGGCGTACACGACGACGGTGCCGTCCCTGACGGCGTGATTGGCGACACGCTCGTCGGCCGCCCTGATACCGCCTGCATTCACCTGGGGCGGTAACGGTACCGTTCCGAGGCTCAGGTTCGCGACGTCGGCACCGATTGCAGCAGCATACTCCGTTGCGAGCAGGATGTCGACAAATGTGGTGGTACCTGCTGGCGTAAACACGCGAATCGACACCAGTTCCGCGTCCGGGGCGGTACCGAGTATCCCATTTCCTTGCGCAGCAGCGATTCCGGCCACCATCGTTCCGTGGCTAAAGAACACGTCGACTGGCTCTCCTGCATCGATTCGCTCCCCTTCGATGAACGCGACACTCTCGTCTTCGTTGAGATTCCCGAGATCGGGATGTCCGGGTTGAATCCCGGTGTCGATGATCGCGATTTTCGTCCCTGCACCCGTCGCGATATCGTGGGCCTCCGGGACGCCTATCTGTGGCTTCTCCCACTGGAAGTCCCACAACGTCGGTGGTTCCCCGCCCTCATCACCGCTCGCAACCGATTCAAAGTCGTGTTCGATACCGCTGTTGACGGTGTCTTGAAGCTCTATCTTAAAGTCCAGCGTGACGTCCTGAACGCCGTTGATGGCTTCGAGGGTTTCCTGCTCGTCTTCTGGTCCGACCACGATCAACACCGTTTCGTCGGCGAGCGCTCGGGTGACGTCGAACCCCGCGTTCCCGATCCGATTTCGAGCATTTCGATTCGCTGCTACGATATAGCGCTGTTCCCCACCGGTTGCAGCGACGATTCCTCCGAACACCGCCGACACCCCCGTCGTACCAGCGAGGATTCCTCCCGCTGAGGCTCTGAGTATGTCACGTCGTCTTACATTACTTACGTAATTCCTTGGCATGGTAATCCCCTCACCACGCCTGTAAAAGCGGCTTCTTCCACTTTCAGTTCCGTATCGTACGGAGCTAGGTTTGCTTTCACCGTTAGTGGTGAGTGGTACCAAGACACAATGCGTGAATTGATCATATAGTCACTGATTGACACTCCTGCAGTCACTGACAGTGGTGCACACCTTGATACGAGAAATCGGTCGTCCCGATGGGTCACAACACATCAGATAATCGATTGTGTCGATTCACAGAGCGTCGGAGAGCACCGACGCGGACGTTACGTTTTCGGGCGGTGGGGTGTCACCAGATCTGTGGTGGTCCAACCCCGTGCTTCCTCGAGTCCGAAACAGCTTGGGGTGTCCGACGTACACCGTTCGGACTCGATAGCCTCTATCCGCATCTCCGTTCTCTGGACTGAACGGACGAGACCGAAGCGAATCCTCTTCGAAGGGAAATTACGATGTACTTGACAGCCGTAGAAAATCTATAAGTCAATTAACATTGTTACGGGTTTAGTCCTCTTCGGGGAGGACGGGGTGGTAAACGTGACCGAAATAACTCGACGGGCAGTACTTCGTGCGGGCGGCGCAGCAGCTATCCTGAGTACGCCCACGGCAGTCGCTGCGAACGGGAACAATCCGGGACCGCCAGTTCAAGGATCCGGGGAAGGCTCGATAACGGGCTTAGAGGTAACTCCGATCCGTGAAGTGGGCGGCAACAGCTTCGAGGATCGCATTCTTACAGGAACAGCTACCGGAACCCTAGAAGGCACCTTCGTGCAGGATACCAGTGGAATGGTGCACAAGAGCGGTCGCGTCGTCTTCGACGGCACGATGACGTTCACCGGTCGGGTAGGTGACTGTGGCGAGGGAACGCTCACCCTGGCCGTCTCAGGCCGTGGACATGTACCTGAGCCTGGCTTTCCCATTACCGAGGCATCGGTTCGGGTAATAAACCAGGCAGCGAACACCGTTGACGTCACTGGGACCGGTACCGTGCTCCAAGAAGGTCCAAACCTAACGTACGAGATCCAGTACGTCTGTAGGTAGCGTTGCTACCACGGCTTCGGTGCTGAATTAGTGCGCACGCTCTTCTGTAGCACATTGTTGATGGAGCGCTCTCTTGCGGTTTTGCTCGCAGATCACCGAATCGAGAACTGGCTATAGAGCTGGTCACTCAACTGATTGTGGTTCTCCGTTTGAGCCGACGATCCGTATCAACGATCTCCGCTAGAGCGGCGATTGGTATCATGTGAACCGCGTGGCGGCGGCGACCCCCGAGATGATTCATGTTGGAATCACTCGCGCGAACCCCCCGTCGTTTAAATACGACTGGACGCCGTCTGTGGAATCCGAACCGACACGAAGAATGATGGGCGCTGCAGGATTTGAACCCGCGGCAACTTGGTCCGAAGCCAAGCACTCTGTCCAGACTGAGCTAAGCGCCCTCGGTACCGGGTTTGGGACTCTCGCTCTTAACTCCGACGATCCGAGTTCTATCACGGTTCAACACGTCGAAAAAACGGGACGTCCGGGGAGTTATTAGCCGGGGTGACCCGGAGGGGGTATGGGCTTCGGGGAACTACAGGCGGAGAAGGTATCCGCGTACTGGAACGACCACGAGGAGGGCTTTACCACCTGGCTCGTCGGCGAGATCTACGACGACCGCCGGTCGGACCTCGAGGAGCTACTCGACCGCGAACTCGAGGTGATCGAAGCCGACGGCGTCGGCCCGTACGGGATCGACGTCCACGCTCGCGGCGTGAACACGGGCGAGCAGGTCGTGATCGAGGACTGTATCACCGAGGACCTGGACGTGCTCGCGACGCTCGCGGGTGCGGCCGAGATCGGTGCCTCGGTGATCGTCTGGATCGCACCCTCTTTCTCCGAGCGCGAACTGGACGCGCTCGCGTGGCTCGACGCGAACACCGACGCGATCGAGTTCGTCCTCGTCCAGCTCGAGATCTGGCGGATCGGCGACTCCGAACCCGCGGTCCGAATGAAGCGGCTCTCGCTCGACGCGAACTCGGTCACGCAGTTCGAGAGCCCCGCACCCAGACGGCGGAGTTCGGAGGCGGTCGGCGAGCAGCTCAGGGCGATCAACGGCCGGCTCTGGCGCTCGTTCAAGAAAGAGGACGGTTCGCTCTAGCGGGCGTAGCTCCACCAGCCGACGGCCATCAGCGCCGCGCCGATCGCCATCCCGAAGAAGTTCCGGCTTCCCGTCGGGGTCAGGAGTTCCGAGTAGAGCAGCAGCGGAACGGCGACGACGAGCGCGAGCGCAGCCCACGGGATCGCTCGACGGACGGACCTCGTCTCCCGGTCGTGGTCTCGCCGCTCCTGGAGCAGTCCCGCGATCTCGGTGCAGTCGTCGTCGGGTGTGACGGCGCGGTCGATCGTGGTCGTCCAGCGACCGGTCGAGCCGCGTGTTTCCCCCCGTTCGACTCCCATCGAGCGCCGTTCTCCCCCCGGATGCATAACCGTTCGCAAGACACGTTACGGCGCATCGGAGCTGTCGATTCCGGAGAACGACGGACGTTGCGTGCGACGGGCGTGTGTATAACCGTCGGCGCCTCGAAATCGAGGTATGGTAGTTGGATCGGTACTCGCGTTCGTCGTAGCGTTGCTCGTCGGAGGTCTCGCGATCTACCTCAGCGCCCGGGTGATCGCCGACGTGGAGGATTACAGCCACGCGGTGATCACGGCGCTGATCGGGGCGATCGCGTGGGCGGTCACGGCGTGGATTCCCCTGCTCGGACCCGTCATCGCGCTCGTCGTCTGGATCGCCGTGATCAACTGGCGCTACCCCGGCGGCTGGGTCGACTCCGTGATCATCGGCTTCGTCGCGTGGCTCTCGGCGCTCGTGATCGTCTTCGCGCTCGCGACGGTGCTCAACATCAGTGTGGGCGCGTTCGGCGTCCCCGGCATCTAGATCACCCTTCTTCGGTCGCGATTCCGAACTCCTCGTCGACCAGCTCCGCTGCGGTCCGGAGCGCGCCGATCGACGACAGGTAGCCGACACCCACGCTGGCTTTCAGCGCGTGGGCTGCCCCACCGGTGAGCACCGTCGGGCCGACCTGTGCGACCGCGCCGTCGCCGACGCTGACCAGCCAGCCGAGCGAGTCGAACGTGTAGCGCTCGGTCCGCGGTGCGAAGACGCCGTCCGAGCTGCTCTCGACCAGCGCGGCGATTCCGTCGGCGACGACGCGTGCCTCCCGGATGGCGGCCTGTGCGCTCGCCGGAACCGCCTGTCCGTCCGCGTCCACCACACGGGCGGCGTCGCCGACGACGAACGTCCGGTCGTCGAGGCGGAGGTCGGCCCGAACGAACGGTCTTCGACCTCCCAGTGCGTCCGTCCCGCGGATCCCGCCCGTCCAGACGAAGGCGTCGTACCCGATCGGGGCCCGGCCCTCGAACTCGACGCTCGATCCGGTCGCTCGCGTGAGTCTCCGGTCGGTCAGCACCTCGACGTCACGAGCTTCGAGTTCGCTTCGAACGGCCCCTCGGAAGTTCTCCGGGAAGTTCGGTGCGACCTCCGCCTCGCGCTCTGCGAGCAGGACCCGGAACTCGCGGTCGGCTTCGCGCGAGAGCGCTGCGAGTTCGCCCGCGACCTGCACGCCCGAGAGGCCCGCACCGCCGACGACGACCGTCCCGCCCTCTCGAACCCCGAGGACCGCCTCCCGAATCCGTTCGGCGTCGGGCAGCCGTTTCAGGGGTAAGCCGTGTTCGGCGACCCCCGGGAGGCCGTAGGTCGCGGTCTCGGCCCCGAGACAGATCGCCGCGTAGTCGTAGGACAGTTCCTCGCCGTCGACCTCCACCACCCGCCGGTCGCGGTCGATCCGCTCGACCCGTCCCTCCCTCGTTTCGGCGCGATCGAACAGCCCGTCGAGCCGGACGGCGATGTCGGTGGCGAGGGAAGGACGCCGGATCACCCGGTGGAGTTCGTGCTGGACGAGGTGGTAGTGGTGTTCGTCGATCACCACGAGCTCCGCGTCGTCGGGGAGCCGCGACTCCAGCCGTCGGGCGAGGGTGACGCCGGCGTAGCCCGCGCCACAGACGAGAACACGCATGCGCGTCCGTTGGAGCGACCGGCCAATACCCTGTCGGTCCGCGAGAAACCGGTGGATACGATCGAGCGAGGTCCCGAGCAGTCGATTGCTCTCGTCTCCGGGACGTCCAGGCGGTCCCGGTTCGCGGCCGTCTCGAGACGGCCGCGAACCGGAGGGGAAAGGCTGGTCCACTCGGCGAGCCGTCGTGACCGCGACGGCTCGCCTGTGGGCTCGGTGTCCTCGTGAGCGAAGCGAACGAGGGCTCGGAAGAGCCCCGCTCTTCCGGTGGACAGTAAAAGTGCGAACGCGCACATACCAGCGCGCGTGAGGGCTTTCAGAAGAGCGCCTCGTCCTCTCCGAGCAGCTCGGCCGGACCGCCCACCTCCCAGACGTGGGTCTCGACGCCGCAGTCCGAGACTGCTTTCTCGACCCGGTCCACGTGCTCGGGCAGGGTGTTCACGTAGACGCTCGCACCGGTGTCGGTCGAGTAGTAGGCGGGGACGCCATCGTCCCTGAGCTCTCTCACCGCGTCGAAGATCGCGAGGGTCTCCGGCCGCCAGTAGACCCAGCCCGCGGGACCGGTCATCGTCGTCGCCGCGAGCGAGAGCGAGTCGTGTTCGGCGAGCGAGAACGTCCGGTCGAAGTCGCCCTCTCTCAACGCATCTCTGAGTTCGGCGATCTGACCGTGCATGTGGGCCATCCGCGCGCCGAACATGTGGCTGTCGGCGGCCTCCTCGTGTGCTTCTTCCGTTTCCTTGTACGCGGGGACCAGTCCGGCGACGATCCGGAGCTCCTCCTCGAGAGCGCTCTCGATCCGCTCGGAGCGACAGTCCTCGTCGTTCAGTCCGGTGTGGAGCTGGCTGAACGCGCCGGTGACCGCCCGTGCGGCCGAGGAAGAACCACGTCGGGCGATGGTGGAAACCGTCGGGAGCGAGAGGTCGAGGCCGGCGGCCTCGCTCGCGGCGAGGGCGAGGGCGGCGAAGCCCGAGGAGGAGGAGCCGAAACCGACGTTCGAGGGGAAGTCGTTCTCGCTCTCGAAGCGCACGCGCGTGTCGACGTCCGCGAGCGTGCGGACCCGGTCGAGCACCACGGCGATCCGTTCGGCGCCCCGGCCCTCGACGCGCTCGCCGTCGAGGACGTACTCGTCCCGATCTAAGGAATCGTCGAATTCGACGGTCGTCTTCGTGTGACTCGGCGCGGTGCAGACGCTGATGCTGTCGTGGTACGGCAGTCTGAGCTCCGGGTCGCGCATCCCGTGGTACTTCGCGAGCCCCTGGATCGGGTGGGCTTTCGCGGTCGCCTTCATACGTCGACCCCCGTCCGATGCTCGCATAAGTACTGCGTTGTCCGGTCCCGGCCGAACCGAACCGCTCAAACACGCGCGAGCGAAGGCTCCCCCATGGGAAGCCCGCTCGACACGTGTGAGGGACAGATCGCGGTCGTGGTCGAACGCCTGGAGGAGGAGTACCCGGATTCGACGATCTCCCTCGACTTCTCGAACCGACTCGAACTGCTGATCGCCGTGATCCTCTCCGCACAGTGTACCGACGAGCGGGTGAACGAGGTCACGGAGGAGCTCTTCGCGACCTACCGCACACCCGAGGAGTACGCGAACGCCCCGCAGGCGGAGATGGCGGAGGCGCTCAGCTCCGTCACCTACTACAACAACAAGGCGGAGTACGTCCGCGAGGCGTGTGCGATCATCGCCGAGGAACACGACGGCGAGGTGCCGAAGACGATGGGCGAGCTCACCGACCTCCCCGGGGTGGGTCGAAAGACCGCGAACGTCGTCCTCCAGCACGGCCACGAGGTGGTCGAGGGCGTGGTCGTCGACACGCACGTGATGCGGCTCTCGCGTCGGCTCGGGCTGACCGAACGGGAGACACCCGAGGCGATCGAGCGGGAGCTGATGGAACTCGTCCCGCGCGAGCGCTGGAAGGAGTTCACCCACCTCTGTATCAGCCACGGCCGGGCGGTCTGTTCCGCGCGGAGCCCGGACTGCGGGTCGTGCGTGCTGGAGGACGTCTGCCCGTCGTCGCGGCTCGACGGCGAGGTGGATCTGGCGAGCGGCGAGCCGTGGTGATCGGAGATCTGCGGACGTCCTCGCGCGTTCTACCGCGACGGTCGGAACTCCATCGAGACGGGACTGACGGACGGAGGGGACAGGTTCCGGGAGGAGTCCGTTTCAGCGACACGCCTTCTCCCCGTTCACCCGCAGTGGCCTTCTCGTACGATCGTGAGCACCTCGTCGATGAAGAGTTCCGGCGCGGTGTTCATCGCCAGATGTCCGTGCCCCTCCAGGCTCGAAATCCGGCTGTTCGGTAGCGCGTCGTCGAGTGCCTCCGTCGCGTTCTTCACCCATTCCGGGCTCTCGCTACCGACTAACAGTACGGTCGGTGTCGTCACGTCCGCGAACCGCTCGGGCTCGAACGCGTAGGTCACGGGCGCTCGGTACTCGCGAGCCAGCGTCCGTGCCTCGTCCACGCGGGCCGACCAGTTGGGCGCCGTTCTGAGTTCGTCGATCTGTGCCTCCGGAAGGTCGACGCCCCCGCGCAGAAATAGCACGAGCGCTCGCTCGTTCTCGCCGTCCTCCACCAGCGCTTTCAACTCCTCGTACACCTCCTCGGAGTAGAGGTGGGGTATCTCCCACGGTCCTGCGGGTTCGTACACGACGAGGGTGTGCAGGTTGTCGGTTCGGAGAGCCGCCTCCAGAGCGCAGAGACCGCCGTGAGAATGCCCGAGGAGGGTCACCGGATCGTCGATCGAATCCACGACCGCGGCCACGTCCTCGAACTCCCTCTCGAGAGCGTACTCCTCGGCGTCGCCACTCTCGCCGTGACCGCGTCGGTCCATCGCGTAGACCGTCGCGTGGTTCGCCAACTTGGACCGGACCTCGAACAGTTCCCACCGCGCGTGATTGCCGGCCATTCCGTGGACGAGCACGAGCGGTGGTCCGCTTCCCGTCCGTTCGTAGGCGATCGGTGTCCCGTCCGCAGAGGCGACCGTTTGCATCGTTCTTCGGCCTACCGACTAGGCGTTCGAACTATATCGCCGTTCCGCAGCGTGCACCGCTCGTGAAGAGGGGAGCGTGGGGACCTGCGAGGGACGAGCGCTGTACGCAGCACACCATATCGTTCGATCCCCGACACAGCGACGCGAAACGATGGACAGCTCTGCCGATCCCTCTCATAGGGATCATCGTAGCCACCCGGAGCTCTCAGGCACACGTCTCATCGGTGTCGTTCGATTCGAAATCGAGGAACTACGAACTCCTACGATGATCCCTATCAGTCCTCGCCCTCGGTATCGAGATACGGATCGATCGAGGGGACGCTCTCGGTCCCACGGACCGTGTCCGTCTCCTGGTCGTACTCGACGAACCCCTCCTCGGCGAGCAGCGGGACGTGTCGGTGATAGAGCGTCATGTAGAGGTCCGCGACCGCCTCCGCCGGGATCTCCGCGAGCGGGAGCGAGCGCTCGCGGACGGCGACCTCGTCGGCGAGGTCGGCGAGGCTGACCGTCCCGTGCTCTCTGAGCACCGACAGCGCGTGGCGGCGTCGGCCGTTCGCGAGGACGGAGAACGCCCCGTCGAAGAACTCCCGTTCGTCGGCTGTTTCGGGTCGGATGCTCGTCTCCGGGTCGGCGTGGGTGTCGTGTGTCGTCATCTGCCTGTCGTCGTCCTGGGTGTGCCCGCCCGCGGTCTCGACGCGGCGGGCCGTCGATCGGTGGTGTGGGGTGCGTACATAAGGCCTTTCGGGCTTCGGTTCGAACCCCGATCCGATGACCGACGACGACCACGGACGCGACGTCGAACTGGCACACGAGGGAGACGAGGAGGAGGCCGACGAGGAGCGCGAGGTCGCCCGCGAGGCTCGCGAGGACGACACCGACGTCAGCCACTCCGAGGAGCGAGAGCGGGCGGCCAGAGAGGAGGAGAACCCCGACAACCACCGCGACGAGGAGCCCTTCAACAGCTAGAGGACGGGATACCGGAGCACGTAGCGGATCATCCCGAGTACGTAGGCGAGTAGCCAGCAGAGAACGTAGCCGGCGACGCCGACGCGCAGGCGAAACCGCCAGGCGGACATGTTCTCGTGGAGGTCGTCGATCTCGACCGCGGGGTCGGGCTCGTGGTAGAGGTTGTGTCGACGTTTCGCCTGGAAGATCCGGACGATACCGGTCAGCGCGAACAGCAGGAAGGCGTACGCCTGGAGCCCGGCGACGATGTGCATCGCGGCGAAGCCGGTCAGCTCGTCGAACATCCGCGGGGCCATCCAGAGGACGACCGGCCCGCCGGTGAGGAGGAGCCCGGTGACGATGTACCGTAGGTGACGGGTGAGCACCGTCCAGGTGACCGTCTCGGCGTCGAGGACGATCTTCGCGCCGTAGAGGTAGAAGGGGAAGCTCGCGGTCACACAGACGACGGCGGCCGTCGCCCAGAAGAACTCGCTCGTCATCGCCCGAGCTACGGAGCCATCGGCGTTAAACGGCCCGACTCCGGCCGTGTCACAACTGGTTTGAGGCTGCCGACCCTAGGGGAGCGCGATGAGCGACGCCAACCCCTCGTCGGGGTCCGAGGCCGCCGACTCCGCGCGGGGAGAGCGCCGGGGGAAGGCCGAACGAGCGGCGAGCGCGGAGCTCTCCGAGGGAGACTTCGAGTCGTTCGGCCCCCGGGAGATGGAGAAGCTCGGCCTCGAAGGGTGGGAGGCGGCGTTCGACCACGACTCCTGGATTACGGGGGAGGAGCTGATCGACCGGGTCGAACGCGACCTGCAGCGTCGGATCGCCTATCGCGACGTCTTCGCGGTACTCGAGCGTCTCGAGGAGGACGAGCCACACCTGCTCGCGTACTCGGACGAGGGATACGCGATCGTCTATCCCGACGGCGCGGTCGAGGGAACCGGAACCGTCGTCCGGGACGTCAAGCCGAGCGTCGCGCTCTGTTCGATGGACGACTACGAGGTGGAGGAGCCACCGGAGGACTGGGAGCTGCCGAGCCCCGAGGAGGTGCCCGAGGGGACCGGCGACCTGGGGAACAAGATGCTCCAGGTGCTCGCGTTCGGGCTCGGGCTCTCCGGGCTGGGGATGATCCTCGCGTCGGTCTTCTCGGGGGGAGCGATCGGGACGCGACTGATCCCGTTCGTCCTCGGGGGGATCTTCCTCGTGGGCAGTCTCTTTCTCTTCATCACGGTGGCGAACGCCCGTCTCTCCGATCGGTTCCGCGCGGTGGAGTACCGCGACCGGCTGCGCGCGGCGCACGTCCACTCGCCCGAGCGGCCCGAGTTCGTCCCGGTAGAGGGGGGTAAACTGGTGCCGATGGAGGCGGTCTCGGAGCCCGAGGAGGGCGAGTGAATGCCCGCCCATCGGTGGGTTTAAGCGAGCACGGTCCTGAGCTTTTCGTGTATGAACCGACGGGAATTTATGCGTGCAAGCGGCGGCGTAGCCGGTGGAGCCGCCGCCGCGGGCGCGGGGCTCACGGCCGGCACCGGGACGGCCGCCGCCCAGGAGGAGGCGCCCGACTGGCCGGAGGGGGTGACCGACGCGCCGAACTACAGCGAGACCGAGGACCTCCGCGGGGAGGACGAGGTCGTCGTCGACGTCGGTGCCGGCGACGGGCTCCAGTTCGCCCCGCCGGCGATCTGGATCGACGAGGGAGCGACGGTCGTCTGGGAGTGGACCGGCGAGGGCGGCGCTCACAACGTCGAGACGGTCGAGGGAGACCACGACTTCGAGAGCGAGACGACCGACGAGGCCGGCTTCACCTTCGAGCACACGTTCGAGGAGGGCGGGATCACGTTCTACCACTGCCTTCCCCACGACGCCCAGAACATGTTCGGTGGCGTCGCCGTCGGCGACGACATCGACACCGTCGAGGCGGCAGAGGGACCGGGCGCGATGGAGCCGACGGACATGGGCGTGGACATCCGCGAACACTACGTCGGCGTCGGCGCGATCCTCGCGATCGTCGTCTCGCTGATCTTCACGTTCTACACGCTCAAGTACGGCGAGTCGCCGAACGCGAAGGGGGGTAACTGATGAGCTCCTCCGGAAGCTCCTACGGCGACATCCACCGGTACGAGCCGGCACGCGAGTCGACCGTCGCCGCGATCGCGATCGTCGTCCTGACGATCATCGAGGTGGTGTTCGTCGGCGTCTTCACCTACGGGCTCGTGAGCGCGTGGGGCACCACGCAGGCCGGGAACATCTACCTCGGACTGTTGCTCGCGGCGATCTTCATCAACCTCGCGTTCATCCTGGTGCTCTACCGGAAGGAGTTCCTCCCGGACGTGATGATCGTGAAGAAACGACGGCGGAAGTGGGAGGACCTCTACGTCCGTGGGGACCAGGCCGACGGCGGGGAGTACTGGGACGGTGCCTGGGAGCACGTGAAGCGAGCGGTCTACCCGTATCACAAGAGGTAATCATGGCAGACGAAGACAAGTATCCAGTCGAATCCGATCGCCGACGGTTCGTGAAGGGAGTCGTCGGCGCGGCCGCCGTCGCCGGCTTCGGCGCCTCGGGCGCCGCGGCCGTGAACACCTCGACGCCCCCGTCGCCCGTCGGCGGCGGTGTCAGGAACTTCATGGGCACCGAGCTCGTCGACGGCCCCGCACCGAACGGGATGCCACAGATCCCCCTCCGGGTCGACGACGAGGGGTATCTGGAGGGTATCTGGCCCGAGACCGAGGAGATTGAGGTCGAGGGCGAGACGGTCGTCATCGCCGAGGAGGAACTCGGCGGCATCGAGTACTCCTCCGAGTGGTTCCACTACTGTGGGGGCCAGACGGTTCCCGGCCTCGCGCCGACGGCCGACCAGGACGACTACTTCCACTACTCCGATCTGACCCAGTACGAGTGGCAGCAGTCGGACGTCGAGGCGGGCGACCGGATCCACGTCGACGACTTCGACGACTACATGGACTGGGAGGCAGAGCAGGACATCGGGACCTCCGGTATCGGGAAGCCCGCGAACGCCCGCTGGCGGTCGGAGGGCGACGACGTCGGCTCAGCCGATACGATCCCGGTCCTGATCATCAGGAGCGAGCGGATCGAGGAGGCCGCGGCGAACGACGAGTGGATGGAGGCGAGCACCGACGAGGGGTTCATCGCCGTCTACAACACCTGTACGCACTTCTGCTGTATCCCCGGCTGGAAGGTGACCCGCGAGTCGATGCAGTTCGGCACCGGTGACGAGATCTACTGCCAGTGTCACCAGTCGGTCTACGACCCGTTCACGATCCTCGAACAGAGCTTCGTCTCACTGCCCAGAGAGGACGACGACCTATGAGCCTCGAACCACGCGACGAGCTCGACAACCGGGCCTGGATGGACGAGCGCGACCTCTCGCCGATCGAGGAGGGCTATCTCTACGGGCTGATGTACCTCGACAAACGGCTCCGGATCGTCGACTACCTCGAGCTGATGGAGGACATGTACTACAAGATCAACCTCCAGATGCCCAAGAGCCACACCGAGCAGTATAACCTCGACAACAAGTTCTGGTACTGGTATCCGCTCTACTCGCTCGGGTTCTTCTCGATCCTCGCCTACATCGTCGCGGCGGTTACGGGGGGAATCCTCGGCTTCTACTACTCGCCGTCGACGGCCGAACACCCCGAGTACGCCTACGTCGCCTACGCTCACGTCGCCCAGACGATCATGATCGACCTGAACTTCGGGTCGTTCCTCAGGAGCTTACACCGCTGGTCCGCCCAGATCATGACCGCGGCGGTGTTCTTGCACATGCTGCGGGTCTACTTCACGGGCGCGTACAAAGAGCCCCGGGAGCTGAACTGGCTGCTCGGCATCGTGCTGATCAGCCTGACGATGGTCTTCGGCTACACGGGCTACCTGCTGCCCTGGAGCCAGCTGTCGTACTGGGCGGGTCAGATCGGCGTCGAGATGGCGCTGTCGATCCCGCTGATCGGAGAGTGGACCGCCCAGTTAGTCTTCGGCGGGTTTACCCTCGGAGAGCCGACGATCCAGCGGATGTACATCCTCCACGTGTTCATCCTGCCGTTCGTCGTCACCGCGCTGATCGCGATCCACGTGGGGATCGTCTGGATGCAGGGGATCGCGGAGCCACACTGATCATGACCGAGAGAGACACCACCGACGACGCCAGAACCGACGGGGGCGAGGCCCCCGAGACCGACGGCGGGCTGCCGGCGAACGTCCCGCCGGACGACGAGACGCCCACCTGGCACGACCGGAAGGCGAGAACGCAGGGGCTCTCGCGGCTCACCTACGAGTACTTCGAGCGGGCGCGCTACGAGGATCAGGTGCTCAGACAGGGCTCCGACTACGTCGAACGCGACGTACTCGCCTTTCCGACCTGGCCCCACGAGACGATCCGAAACCTGGCGATCACGAGCTTCTTCCTCGGGATGATGTTCTTCGTCGCCGCGGCGTTGCCGCCGCACCTGCCGGACCCGGCGGACCCCTCGAACACCCCGCCGGTGATCCTCCCCGACTGGTATCTCTACTGGTCGTTTGGACTGTTGCATCTCGACCCGATCAACCCGAACCTGGCGATCCTCGGTGGCGACAAGATCGTCTCGGATCGCGTCTACGGCGTGCTCGCGAACCTGGTCGTCGTCGGCTTCATCGCCATGGTGCCGTTCCTGAACAAGGGCTCGGCACGCCGGCCGGTCGAAGAGCCGTTCTGGGCGGCGCTCGGCGTCGCGGGCGTCGTCTTCGCGATCACCATCGCGATCGTCCCGATCCAGAACATCGTCGCGGAGTTCATCGCGATCATGACGATCGACCTGCTGTTCGCGCTCTCGTTCATCCTCCCGGTGGTCGCCTTCTTCATCGCCTACGCGGTGTTGAAGACGATGCAGGAGGGCTACATGTACGAGCTGAACAAGCGGTACTACCGCCTGCGGCCGCCGCGGTAGTTTGATGAACTCTTCCGAGCAGCCGACGGTCGAGAGCGAACGGTCCCCGGAGAGCGCCGACGGTGCGGTCGAAGGCGAGGGTCCGCGCTCACGGTCCGTGGCCGTCCCGATGCGGATCTACAAGGCGGTGACCGTCTTCTCGACGCTGATCGCCGTCTTCGGCGTCGTCGGGGGGTTCGTCGTCCTCGACGCGGCGACCAACCGGGCGACCGCGGATCTCGAGGAGATCAGCCTCCCGCTCGCCCTGCTCGGGCTGGGACTCATCGTCGGGGCGTCGGCTGTCTACGCCTTTTCGACCCGGTTCGAGGCCGAGGAGATGAGAAAACCTAAAGAGCGGTCCGACGAAGGACCCGGTAATGGCTGACGAGTTCATCAAGGGGCTCGCGATCCTCACCGGCTCCGGCATGGTCTGGTTCACCGTGGCCTCCTGGTACCGGACCGAGGGCTTCGGCGGCACCCAGCTGATCGCACCCCGACCCGAGGAGGACCTCGGGACCTACGGCGAGGCGCTGATCGTGGTCGGCGACATCGCGCTCTACTTCGCGCTCATCGGCGCGATCACCTTCTGGGTGCTGGTCCCCGCCTTCCGCGAGGGCCGACGCGCCTGGGACGAGCGCCAGCGCGCGGAGTGAGACGGGTTTCGGCTCCGATACGTCCCGTATCGCTCTCTCCGACGAAACGGTTTCATCGGTTCCTCGCTACTCTACCGATATGTCCACCAGCGTCGAAACCCCTGACGCGAACGAGACGTGTGCGTACTGTGGGTCGCGGCTCTTCCACCACGACCCGATCTGTGTGCGCGACTGCACCGATCGCTGTGGCTCGCCGACCTACTTCTGTAACTACGCCTGTCTCTCGGTCTACGTCGAGGCGCACGAACTGCCCGTGGGCGACGCCTGCGAGTGGTCGCCGGAGGTGTAAGCGATCGGTGGCCGCTCTCACTCGAAGGCGGGCGACGCCGTCGGAGAGGAGACGCTCGCGACCGCGAGGCCCACTCCAGGGGCTACGGTACACTCCCCGGCACCGGGTCGTCCACCGAGGAACGTTCCGACGAGGAGCGTCGTGACGGCGGCGGCGGCGAGCGCCCCGGAGCCAGTCCGAGCGGAGATCGATCGTCCCCGGGTGTCTACGGTGCGTCCGACTCCCCGACTCCTGAACGTTCGTAAGATCGACGGCGGTCTGGGGGAGTTAGGTGCCTCGGGTCCGAACCTCGACCCGTATGCCCGGTCCACCGTTCGTCGAGGGCGAGTACCTCGATCTCCACCGGTCCGGGCTGCTGGTAGAGGAGTGGCGATCGCGGAGCCGGGAGGAGTGATCGGACGCGGATCAGACGATCGCGTTCCAGTACGGCGCGACGAGGAAGAAGAAGGCGACGTACATGGCGTAGAGCAGCAACAGGACCGACGCGGCGATGGCGGCCCTGGGGGTGCCGATCGGCCGGTCGTTTCGCGCCTCGACCCTGCGGGTCTCGAACTCGAAGAAGTCGGTGACGAACAGCCCGATGGCGACCACCGAGAAGAGGACCCCGAAGAACACGTCGATCGTCGCGTAGTAGAGCCCGGCGAGCACGAGGACGACGTTCGAGAGCTCGTGGATCCGGTGGCGCTCGATGCCGTCTTCGCCCCCTTCGTCGGCGGCTTCCACGTGCGAGCGGTGTGCGAGGTGCCTGGTCGCGAGGTTGACGAGCACCAGCCCGAACAGGACGAACCCCATGAACGGCGCGAGCGCCGGGTCCGGGTCGAGCAGCAACGGTATCATGGCCGAGTATCGGACGTAGGTCCATTAGAGTGTTTCTGATCGGCACGGGGGAGAACGGTCCGGACCGTCGCCTCGCGGGTGAGCGTGAGGCGGTCGGGGGGCGTGAGCGTCGCCCGTTCGGAGCCGTCACAGCGGAGCGAGACCCGCTCCTCGTCGCGAAGCACCGAGACCGAGAGGTGTTCGGGGTCGAGGATCCACCGCCGGTCACGGGTGTGAAACGGGGCGATCGGCACGACGCTCACAGCGTCGATCCCGGGAGCGAGCACCGGACCGCCCGCGTCCGTCGCGTAGGCCGCGCTGCCCGCGGGCGTCGCGATCACGACGCCGTCGGCACGCACCGTCGCGACGCGTCGGCCGTGGTCGATCGCGAACTCCGAGATGCGGGCGGGCTCGCTCGTCACTAGCGTCACGTCGCCGAAGGAACTCCCGACCGACTCGCCTCCGACCTCGACCGAGAACAGCGGGTGTCGTCGTTCTTCCCGATCGCCGTCGAAGACTGCGTCGAGCGCCGTCGGCACCTCGACGCGGTCGATCGACGTCACCCCTCTGCCCGTCTCCACGGGGAGGACGGGCACCCCCGGTCGTTCGTTCGCGACCGCGAGCAGCGCCTCCCTCCCGACGGCGACGACGAGTTCCCGTGCCCGGGGGCACACGCGTTCGGCGTCCCCGACGAGGTACGTCTCGTCCCGTCGCGAGAGCGCCTCGGCGAGCTCGCTCGGCTCGCTCGCCCCGACGATCCCGACGGCAACGCCCTCCTCGCACGCGGTCATGCCCTCACCTCCGAAGCGCGGGGGCGAAAAGACTGCGGTCTCTGATAGGGGCCGTTGTAACCGATTACCGGTGGTCGACCGAGAGGGTGTCGATCACCGGGAAGGGACGACACCGATCCCTATGACTCGTACGGCCAGTCGCCGATCACCCTCATCCCCTCGGCTTGGCGCTCGTCCTCCAGTGCCCCGGCGATCTCCTCTGGTGTCTTGTGCTCGACGGAGAACCCCTCGCTCGCGAGGTCCACGACGAGGTCCGTCAGGAGGACCGCCTGCTCTCGCAGCGTGCGGACCTCCACCTTGTCGAGCGTGTCGGCGAACGTGTGACCCCACCCGCGGCCGAGTTCGCCCGTGTCGCTCATCACGTGGTAGCCCGGAACGCCCCAGGTGACGAAGGGCCAGTGATCGCTGTGTGGCCCCATCGTCGGCTTCGTCTGCACCGGGTGGGAAAAGCGCTCTCCGACGCGTTCTGCGGCCTCACCCAGCTCCTCGAACCCGTGGGTGGTGAACTCGAGGGTCCGGCCCCGGACGACGCCGTCGTTGTTCAGGATCGCCTTGATCGAGTCGTGGTCGGTCCGCTCGGCGTGGTAGTTCGAGCCGTCGAGACCGACCTCCTCCGCGCCGTAGGCGACGAACTCGACGCGGGTGTCCAGGTCGTCTTCGCGCGACGCGAGCGCGTTCGCGATCTCGACGACCATCGCCGTCCCGGCACCGTTGTCCATGGCGCCTTCGGCGATGTCGTGAGCGTCGAGGTGGCTCGTCACGAGCACCCGCTTCTCCGTCTCCGGACCCAGTTCGGCGTGGACGTTCCGGCTCGTCGCGTCGTCGATCTCCGCGTCGACCGTCACCGAGATCTCCTCGCCCTCGAACCGGCGGGCGAGCCGAGCGCCGACCTCGGTGCTCACGCCGACCGCCGGGACGTCCCCGATCGGGTCCTCGGCGGTGCCGACGCTCCCGGTGGGTGGGAGACAGCCTTCGACGTGGTTCCTGTAGACGAACGCCGCCGCACCGCCGGAGACCGCGTAGTAGTACTTCTCTCGTCGGTGGATGTAGCGGTCGTAGTAGTTCGGGATGTCGCTTCGACACATCACCACCTTCCCCTCGATCTCCGCCTCCTCGAAGTCGGCAGGGAGACCGTAGCCCAGGTCGACCAGCTCGCCCGACGCCTCCTCGCTGGGGCTGCGTGGGAGGGCGATACAGTTCTGGGCCGTCTCCCCTGCCCGAATCTCGCTCGATCCACGTTCCCAGCCCTGGATGTCGAACGCCTCGCTGCGGACGTTTCGGGCACCCGCCGCCGAGAGCGCCTCCTCGACCCGATCGGCCGCCTCGTCTTCGCCCTCGCTCCCTGCCATCCGGTTCCCGATGTCGACGAGTTCGGTGAGGAGAGTCCATCCCGCGTCGCTGGTGAACGTCTCTCCGATCCACTGCGTCATGAGGTGGCGTGTCGCCGGGAGCGCCATACCTATTTCGAATCGCAGTAGGAGTCCCCGTCGGGAAGACGGGTGTGGATCGACCGGTCTCCGCCTACGCCTCGGCCGTCCCGTGTCTCGACTCCCGGTAGACGCGGGGGCTGAACAGCGCCGCGATACAGAGGAGTCCGCCGACAGCACCGACCGCGAGCACGCCGAAGCTCGTGCGCAACCCCATCGTGTCGGCGATGTAGCCGATGACGACGGGGTAGACGGAACTGCCGACGAGCGCGAGCGTCCAGATGTAGCCGAACGTCCGGCCCTCGTACGCCGCGGGGGTGATGTCGCTGATCAGCGCGTCGCGAGCGGGGTTCAGCCCGAACAGCGTGACCCCGAGGAGGACGAACGCGCCCGCGAGCAAGAGCGGGGAGAGGGGAAGCGCCGCGAGACCGAGCAGACCGACGGCCGAGACGCCGAGCAGCGTCACGAGCACGGTCCGGTGGTCGTAGACGTCGGTCACGCCCCCGACGACGAGCTGGGAGAGCGCCCCGCTGATCAGCAACAGCCCGAAGTAGAAGTTGGCGACCGACGCGGGTGCGAGGTCAACGCCGGCGACCGACAGCGAGTAGCCGTAGACGTCGGAGACGAACACGGGAGTGTAGGTCATCAGCCCGTTGCCGGCGAAGAGGATGAAGAAGAAGCTCAGGACGACCGCGGCCATCGGGAAGAGGAAGCTCCGGGGAGAGGAGCGCCAGTCGACGTCCGCCCCCTCCGAACCCTCCTCGTCGTTCGACGGCGGGCGGGTCTCGTACCGTCCGGAGCCGAAGACGACGAGGAGGGCAAGGGCGAACGCGAAGCCGAAGAGGCTGACGCCGACGAGAATCGACTCCCAGGTGAACAGCAGGATGAACACGCCGACGAGCAGCGGCGCGCCGGCGTCACCGACCTTCGAGGCGGAGCCCCACATCCCGAGCACCTTCCCCTTGTTCTCGGGGGCGACGTTCGCGGAGATGAGCGGGTAGCCGACGGGGTGGATCGCGCTGTAGCCGACGCCCGCGGTGAACATCCCGAGCGCCATCACCTGGTACGAGCCGTCGAACGTCTGCCCCCAGAGCGTGAGCTCCGGCAGCAGCGCGCCGGCGGTCGGCGCGAGGACGAATACGAGGTAGCCGATCCCCATCGCGACGAAGGCAGGAACCAGGAGATACTGGCGGTCGTACCGGTCGGAGAGGACGCCCATCGGTGCCTGGAAGAGCCCGCCCGCGAACATGTAGACGGAGACGAGCAGGCCGAGCTGCCAGAGCGAGGCGTCCAGATCGACGACGAGTATCGGGATGAGCGGGGGAAAGAGCCTGAGAAAGAGGTGCTGGCCGGCATGGATCGAGGCGACGAGGAGGCCGAAGAGGAGCTCCTCTCGCGGCATCGCGAAGAACGCACGCATGAGACCCCCGTTCCGGGCGGAGGGACTTCGCTGTTCACGTTGCGGTCATCGCGGCCGCCACGTACCGGATGCTCTCCCGGTCCTCGCGGTGCTCGGCGGATCGATAGAGGGCTCGCCTCGGAGCCGTGGACCTCGAGAAGCGGGGCTAGATCTCGCCCTGCTCGTCAAGGGCGTCCATCACGTCGTCGACGAGGCTGTCGGGGTCCTCGTACGGGAACTCCTGGTGGCCGCCGAGTTTCGTCGCGAGCTCCATCGCGGTCATCGAGAAGTCGCCGGAATCGAATCGCGTCGCCGGGCCGTTCGGCAGCGCCGGGACGAGGTCCATCTGGTTCTTCACCGGGTAGTCGGCGCCGGAGAACGCGTCGTGGAACTGCTGGCGGAGTTCGTCTCTGTCGACCATGGGGGACCTGTCGCCGCGCGGGGCAAAAACGTTCTGAAACCCGGAAGAACCCGGAGCGGGTTTCGAGGGCAGGCACGGCGGGCGTCGGGGTGTGAACGAAGGTTTTTCACGGGGGATGGTGAACCCCGGGTATGCGAGAGGTGCTGGCGGAGTGGCAGCCGATCGTCGACGCAGCCATCGAGGAGCTGTTGCCGCGGGAGATCGACGAGGCGTACCTCGAGCGCTACTTCGGCCCGGCGAGTCACCGCTACGACTCGGTAGCGCTCCAGGCGGCGCTCGCCGACCCGATCTGGGACCTGCTGGACCGGGGCGGAAAGCGCTGGCGGGCGGTCGTCACGCTCCTCCTGATCGACGGCTTCGGCGCCGACCCACACGAGTACCTCCCCTACGCCTGCATCCCGGAGATCCTCCACAACGGGACGATCATCGTCGACGACGTCGAGGACGGCGCGACGAAGCGCCGGGGCGAGACCGCCCTCCACCACCGGTTCGGGACCGACGTCGCGCTCAACGCGGGCAACGCGATGTACTTCCTCCCACTGAAGGTCGTGAGCGCGAACCCCGCCGGACTGAACGCCGAGACGCGACTCTCGATCTTCGAGATGCTGATGTACGAACTGAACCGCACCCACCTCGGCCAGGGGATGGACATCTACTGGCACAACACGGCCGACGCCGAGGTGAGCGAGGCGGAGTATCTCGAGATGTGTGCGTGCAAGACGGGCTGTCTCGGCCGGATCGTCGCCCGCCTCGCCGCGATCCTCACCGGCCAGCCCGAGGAGACCGAACGGGAGGTCGCGAAGTACGCAGAGGAGATGTCGATCGCGTTCCAGATCGGCGACGACATCCTCGACATCGAGAGCACGATCGCCGAGGACGGCGTGTTCGGGAAGGCCTACGGAAACGACATCCGCGAGGGAAAGCGGACGCTGATCGCGATCCACGCCGCGGCGAACGCCCCGGCGGCCGATCGGGAGCGACTGATGGAGATCCTCCAGGCGAGCGAGAACACGCGCGAGGAGATCGACGAAGCGATCGGGCTGCTCCAGGAGACGGGGAGCGTCGAGTACGCCAGAGAGCGCGCGCTCGCGTTCGCCGCACGCGCCCGCGAGCACCTCGCGGCGGTCGACCTGGAGGAGGCCCGGGCCGAGGAGCTCTCTGCGTTCACACGCTACGTGATCGAGCGCGAGGTGTAGGGCGAACCCTTCGAGTTTATACACGACGGGCGGCGAGGGTGTCCATGAAGCTCACTCCAGGCTTCGATTTCGAGTTGCTCACCGATCTGACGGAGACGCCCGGCGTCCCGGGCTACGAGGACGACGTCCGGGCGCTGGTCGAGGACGCGCTCTCGCCCGAGGTCGACGAGATCCGGACCGACGCGATGGGCAACGTCGTTGGGACGGTTCACGGTGTCGAGAACCCCGACTACGAGGTGACGGTCGCGGCGCACATGGACGAGATCGGGTTCATGGTGAGCCACGTCTCCGAGGAGGGGTTCGTCTCGGTCGATCCGCTGGGCGGGTTCGATCCACGGGTGCTGAAGGCCCAGCGCGTGCGGATCCACGCGGAGGACGGCTCGCTCCCGGGCGTGATCGGCTCGCCGCCACCGCACACGCTGGACGACGAGGACCTGGAGAAGAAGCCGAAGACCGAGGACGTCCGGATCGACCTCGGACTCGACGGCGAGGCGGTCTCCGACCTCGTCTCCCCGGGCGACCTGGTGACGATGGAACAAGGGACGGAGATCGTCGGCGAGACGGTGACGGGGAAGGCGCTCGACGACCGCGCGAGCGTGCTCGCGACGATCGAGGCTGCCCGACGGATCGGCGACCCCGACGTGACCGTACACTTCGCCGCGACGGTCCAGGAGGAGGTCGGGTTGCGCGGGGCGCGGGCGCTCGGGGTGGACATCGACTCCGACCTCGCGATCGCGCTCGACGTGACCGTGGCGAACGACGTCCCCGGCTTCGAGGCGGGGAAGTACGTCACCGAACTCGGCGAGGGTGCGGCGATCAAGCTGAAGGACTCGAGCGTGATCACGAACCCGAAGGTGAACCGCAGGCTCCGCGAGGTCGCAGAGCGCGAGGGGATCGCCCACCAGTTCGAGATCCTCCCGGCCGGCGGGACGGACACGGCGGGCTTCCAGACGCCCGGTGGGGCGACGCCGGTCGGCGCCATCTCGATCCCGACGCGGTATCTCCACACGGTGACGGAGATGGCTCACCTCGCCGATATCGAGGCGACCATCGACCTGCTCTCGGCGTTCCTCGGGAGCGAGACGGGCGATCACGAGTACCGCCTCTGAGGTGGAACCAACATATTCAGTACGGGCGGTCCCCAACGCCCGTCTATGACCGAGGAGACCGAGCGTTTCTCGCGCCGGACGTTCCTGATCGCGACCGGAGCCGGGGCCGCGGCCGGAGCGGGAGCGACGCCGGCGGCCGCACAGGAGGACGACGAAGAGGAGGCCGAGGAGGAAGAGAACGGAGAGGAGGAAGAGGGAGAGGAGAACGGCGAGGAAGAGGAGGAGGGTGACGACGGCGAGGAGGCAGACGGCGATGTCGAGCCGGACTGGCCGAGCGAGGTCGAGGAGGCGCCGAACTTCGACGGGACGACCGACCAACGGGGTGAGGACGAGGTGCAGGTGACGGTCGGTGCGGGCGACGAGGGGCTCTCGTTCGATCCGCCGGCGATCTGGATCGACGAGGGCGCGACGGTCGTCTGGGAGTGGTCCGGCGCGGGCGGGGCTCACAACGTCTCGACGATCGACGGCGATCACGACTTCGAGAGCGACACGACCGACGAGGAGGGGTTCACGTTCGAGGAGACGTTCGAGGAGAGCGGGATCACGGCCTACGAGTGTACGCCCCACGCCGCACAGAGCATGTTCGGCGGGGTCGCCGTCGGCGACGACATCGACACCGTGGAAGCCGAGGGCGAGGCGGAAGCGGCCGGCGGTGGGGGCGGCGTTCCGCTCCCCGATTCGGCGCGGGCGCTCGGCGTGGCGACCGTCGTCGCCGCGGGCTCGACGCTCGGCCTCGCCTACGTCTTCATGAAGTACGGCGGTGACTACGAGGAACGGTAGTCAGTATCCAACTTAGATCGAGTCCGGCGTGCGGTGGATCGTCAGCTCCACGTCGCGTCGTTCGCCCTCCAGATCGGCGACGATCCGTTCGACGACGCGCTGGGCCTCCTCGACGATCAGCGGTTTCGCCTTGTCTATCACCCAGCCCATCGAGACGAACCTGGGGAGGCCGAGCGTGTCCGAGTTCGCCGTCTCCGGGTCGAAGTCGACTCGCAAGCTGAGCCGTGAGGCCTCGCCGTCGGCGGGGGCCTCCTCGGGTGCCGGCTCTATCGCCCAGTAGCCGTGGGCGTTCAGGTCCTTCACGAGCTTCCAGTCGAGGCGGTGTGGCGGCTCCGTCTCCGTCACCTCCGAGTGGGCCGTGTAGGAGAGCTTCCACCACGCGAAGCGGAGGTCGTAGCGGGTGCCGGGGGTGCCGTCGCCGTGCTGTCTGACGTCGGTCAGGTGCTTCGAGTAGCGGGCGTACCGGGGGAAGTCGACGATGAACTCGTAGACCTCCTCCGGGGGGAGTCTGATCACCGTGCTCACTTCGACTTCGTCCACGCCCTCCGTACCGACGACTGGACCCTAAGTGTTCGGTCTCCGCGTCATGGCCTGGGTATAAGCCGCCCGCTTTCGAACCCACGGCGATGGCAACCGGGGACCCGGATCGGCTCGCCACGGACGCCGAACGCGAGGCGTTCGCCGCAGCGACGTACTACGCCCGGGTCCACGACATCTCATCTCCCCCGGAGGAGGCGTACCTCTCCCTCCTGCCCGCTGCACGCCGGGAGATCGCCCACCGGTTTCTCACCGGGCTGCTCCGCGGTGATCCCGACGGTCTCGTGGACCCGGTCACGGTTCAGGTGGGCGGTCCGATTCCGGAACCGATCACATCGGTCCTAGGACACTCGGGTGGGGTCGAGTGCGTTCGCGCGGTTCGTTCTCGGGTACCCGAGACGGATCGGGTGACGGTGTGTCCGCTTCCCGAGAACGGATCGGCCGTCGCGGTGGCCGTCGAGGCGACTCACGGCTACGGTCGAGCGCGACTCACCGGCGACGTCTACCGCTGTTTCGCGGACCGGAGGGAACGACTCGTCCACCCGCGGGAGCTGATCGGCCCGCTCGTCGCGGAGGGCGCGTTCTCGAGCGACGAGCAGGCGGCGCGTGTTCGGAACGAACTCGACGAGAGCGTCGCGAACCTCGCGCTCTCACGGCTCGTCCGATCCGTCCTCGACGACCGTGTCGGCGACGCCTCGTCGGTCCTCGATAGACTCTCCGCGCTCCCCGGCGCCGACGCCAGCGCCGCGCTCGAACGGCTCGCGACGGAGGGGCATCCGTACCACTACGGCGCGAAGCTCCGACGCGGGATGAGCGCGGTCGAGTCCCTCTCCTACGCACCCGAGTTCGCCCCGACGATCGACGTCCGGTTCGCGGCGGTCCGACGCGAGTGTGCGATGTGCTCCCGCTCGGGCGAGCGCGGGCTCACCGAACGGCTGTTCGAGGCGTTCGACGGGCTCTCGGGGGCCACCGAGCGGGCGCTCCCTGCCGGGAGCGGTTCGGAAGAGTACGTCGTGATCCCGGTCCACCCCTGGCAGTACCACCACGTGCTGCCGGAGCGATACGCGGAGCAGCGTGCGGACGGCAGGATCGTCCTCGTCCCCTACAGCCACCCGGCGACGCCGCTCTCGAACCTCCGGACGGTCGTCCCGTACCCGACCGACGGGGGGACAGCCCTCCCGCACCTCAAACTCGCGGTCGACGTCCAGACGACGAACGTCGTCCGATCGGTCTCGCCACAGGCGGTCGCGAACGGCCCGCGGGTGACGAGGCTGCTCGCGACGATCCGGGAGCGGGAGGCGTTCGAGACGCTTGGACCCCTCGACGAACCCGCCGCGGCGTGCTACTACGAGCCGGGTGGGGTCCACACCGAGGGGGAGGCGTTCGACGACGCCCGCCACCTCTCGGGGCTGCTCCGGGAGAACCCCGTCTCGCACCCCCTGGTCGGTTCGGAGCGGACGCCGATCGCCGTCTCGGCGCTCTCGGCCCGATCACCCACGACCGGCCGCCCGATCGTCCGGGACGTGATCGACCGGTTCGCCGAGACAGAGGGGATAACGGAGGGGAGACGCGCGGCCTCGTCGTTCGTCGAGCGTTATCTCGAGGTGACGATCCCCGACCAGCTCGCGCTCCTCACGACCTACGGGATCGCCCTCGAGTCACACGCACAGAACTCGCTCCTCGTGGTCGAGGAGGGCCGACCGGTCGCGACCCTGGTTCGTGATTTCGGCGGGATCCGCCTCCTCGGAGAGCGCCTCTCCGTACACGGTCTCGGACTCGATCCGTATCCCGACTCGGATCTCGACGCCGACACCGAAATCGACCTCTACGAGAAGCTCTACTACGCGCTCTTTCAGAACCAGCTCGCGACCGTCTTCGACGCGGTTTCGCGGTCGACGTCGCTCTCGGAGGCCGAGTGCTGGTCCCTCGCCCGTTCGCGGTGTGCGGAGACGTTCGAGGCGCTCGCGGCCTCGTCGATACCCGGAGAGCGAGTCGAACGAGATCGGGCGGCGCTGTTCGCCGATCGCGCGACGCACAAGGCGCTGACGGCGATGCGGCTCGCGGGAAAGTGCCACGAGTACGTCACGAGCGAGGTCCCGAACCCGCTCTCGGCTCCCGGGGAGCCACAGTTTTAACGCGGGGTCGACCCGAGGGGAGGGTATGGACGACGAGACGGAGGACGTGCTGATCGTCGGTGGCGGCGTCGCGGGGCTCACCGCAGGTATTTTCACCGCGCGCGCGGGGATCGACACGCTGATCGTGGACGACGGCGAGTCGATCCTCCGCCGGAACGCCCACCTGGAGAACTACCCCGGCTTCCCGATGGGGATCGACCCGCGGCTCTTCCTCGAGATGACCCGCGCGCAGGCCGAGGGGGCGGGCTGTTCGTTCCACGAGGGTCGGATCACCCAGCTCGACGACGGGGAGGGGTTCACCGCGGTCTGCGAGGACGGGACGACGCTGGAGGCGACCTACGTGATCGTCGCCTCCTGGTCGGACTCGAGCTACCTGGAGGCGCTCGACGTCGACCTCGACCGACGGGGGAACAAGGGGTTCGTCGAGACCGATGCCGACGGGAGGACGACGCCCGAGGGGCTCTACGCCGCCGGGCGCATGGCGAAGGAGTACCACCAGACGGTCATCGCGGCGGGCCACGGCGCGTCGGTCGCGCTGACGCTGATCCACGACTCTGACGTCCACTTCTACAACGACTGGGTCGTCCCCGAGGGCTACTTCACCGACCGTGGGATCGACGTTCCACCGGGAATCGAGGAGATCGACGACGACGAACGTCGGGCGCGCGCCGAAACGGCCAGGGAGGCGATGTGCGAGTGGCTCGCCGAAGCCCACGACGAGGAGCCGACGCCACACCCGAGCCTCGCCGACGACTGAGAGGGACCATCGTAGCCACCCGGGTCTCTCAGGTAGATATCTCACTGGTGTTGTTCGATCTGCGATCGAGGGACTACGACCTCCTACGATCCCTACGAACCGCCCGTCCAGTGGCGCCTTTCGCGTCTCACTGCCGTCTGCGGTCCCGCTCGACGCCGCCGGGTGCCACGATAGCCCGACCCGCGGAAGCCTTATTACCCTGGCTCATCTCCCTTGAGTTGCAATGGCGAAAGGCAAGGTTGATTTCTTCAACGACACAGGCGGCTACGGTTTCATCTCGACGGACGACGCGGACGACGACGTGTTCTTCCACATGGAAGACGTGGGCGGCCCCGACCTCGAAGAGGGAACGGAAGTAGAGTTCGACATCGAGCAGGCCCCGAAGGGCCCGCGCGCGACGAACGTCCAGCGCCAGTAGGCGCCGCGTTCGACGCCCGATAACCGACAGACTCACCGATTTTTCCGCAGGCTACACGACCAGCGACGGCGCTCGTCGTTACAGCGAGACGTGGCCGTCGCTCCGGAGACGCTCCGCGTTCCGGTCGGTGTAGCGCCAGACGATCTCGGCTTTCTCGCTCTCCCAGCCCCACGGCTCGACCAGCACGAGATCCCCCTCGCGGATCCAGACCCGGTTTCTGAGCCGGACGGGCACCTTCCCGGTCCGCTCGATCCGATCGGCACAGCGAAGCCTCGCGTGCCCACCGTCCCGGATCTCGGTGACTAACGCGAACTGCTGCGTGTCGGTGGGGAGTCGAAGCTCCGTCGACGGCGATTCCTCGGACACGGCTCTGGCTGTGCGATCCAGTGGCATAAGCTATGTCCCTCTCGCGGCCCGGTCCTCCGGGCCGAACCGCGGTGCGCTCCCTGATACTGACTGCCCTCCGTCCGTTCCGGTACCAGCCTCTCCGAGCGAGCGGACCACAGGGACAGCAGTCCGTACGACCCTACGGGACTCCTCGGCCCGTTCAGGGCTCTCTCGGGTGGTCCTCGTCGTCGTCGAACTCCACGTCGATCCGGTGGACCGACCCGTCGTCCGCCCCGCCCTGACCACCGCGTGCGCCGCCGACCGGGAGCTTCGTCCGGATGTCCTTGGCGAACGACTGGACCTGGTCCCGCAGGGTCTTCACCTCCTCCTCGAACCGCTCGACGGTCCGCTCGACGTAGTGGACCCGCTGTGCGGGGATCCGTCGGACGAGGTCGCGACCGTCCTCGTCCTCGCCCGTCTTGATCAGCCAGTGGTCCTGAAAGTACGCGATGTGCTCGTTCGGGACCTCCTGTTCGACGGTGCCCTCCTCGGGGTGTTCGTACACGATGGTCGCCTCGCCGATGTCCTCGTCGAGTTCGAGATCGTCGTCTCCCATGTCCCCACGTAGCCCGGGCGGACGGGTATAGCCTCGCCCGGCAGACGAACGCGAACCCGTACGGCCCTCCGGAACACCTCACCCGTGACGACGTACCACCTCGCGAACGTGGTCCCCTCCCCCTCGGTCGAGGAAATCGGAGACGTGGGGCCGCTACGGCCGATCCGGTAGACTCGGGAGGACCGGTAGTCGTCTCGGCTGGCCGTGCCGTACGGGAACGTCTCGCATCGCCTTCACGTGCAGGACGCACTTTTCCGGTGGTGGCGGTCCTCATCGCCGGCGAACGATGAATACCGACCGACGGACGTTCATCAAGCTCACCGGCATCGCGGCGGCAAGTACGACGCTGGCGGGGCAGGCGGTCGCCACGGGCGCCGACTGGGCGGACGTGCCGACCCCCACCGATGCGACCCTCTCCGGGGTGGTCGGGACTCGCGAGGGGCCGTACGCCGTCGGCGAAGGGGGTCTGGTCCTCGTCCGACGGACCACCGGCTGGGAGGCGGTCCTCGAGACGGGGCCGACGACCGACGCGAACGAACTGAACGACGTCGCCGCCACCGACGACGGCCGGCACGTCTGGTTCTGTGGTGGCAGCGGCGTCGTCGGGCGGTACGACACCCTCCGGAACGAGGTGACCGACTACTCCGGGCCGAGTCCGGAGGACGAGGAGGGCGAGAAGACGAGTACGTGGACCGCACTGGCGGCGGCCGGGCCCGCGGGCGAAGAGCGCGTCGTGCTCGCGAACGGCTCCGGTGAGGTGCTCCCCGGTGACGTGACGGAGGACGGCGGCGTGGACTGGGGTACGGTCGTCGAACCCGGTGCCGGGACGACGATCAACGGCGTCTCGTTCCTTTCGCGCGATGAGGGGTTCGTCTGTGACTCCGAGGGTGCCGTCTACGAGACGACCGACGGCGGGGCGTCGTGGGAGGGGGTCGGCGTCCAGTCGGCGGAGGAGGAACTGCAGGACCTCGCGGTCGTCGACCAGGACGACGTTTCCGTCGTAGCGAGCAACGGTTTCGTCTACGAGTACGACGGAACCGTCTGGCGGGACTACGACGTCGGCAGCGAGACGGTGTTCGCAGTCTCCAGGGACGGCGAGGACGGCCTCGCGGTCGGCGCGAGCGGCTACATGTACGAACGAACGGTTTCCGACGATGAAGCGGACTGGGAGCGGATCGACCAGCCGAGTGAGGGCGACCTGTTCGGTGTCGATCTCGACACGGTAGGGGAGTTCCCGGACGCGGCCGTCGGGACCGGCGGGACGGCCGTCGAGCGCGGGGACTACACCGCCCTGCCCCAGCGACTCCGGCTCACGAAGGACGTCCCGGCGTCGGTCGACTACGAACTCGAGCTCGTCGAGGGCTGTGAGGTCGAGGTCGAAACGGGCGAGGACGACGCGACCGTCGACGAATGCACCGTGACGGGCACGCTCGGAAACGGCGACGAACACGTCTTCGACCTCGCCGGTCGGATCGTCGACTTCGACGTGACCGGCGGGCCGCTTCCGCAGACGAACGCCGAGTTCGGCGACGACGACTTCGAACTGTTCGACGTCTCGCCGCTGCGGCTCGCCGATCGCACGTGGAACGAGGTCGATTCACCGGTTCAGAGCGCTCTCTACGGCGTGGCTGCGGGAGCCGTCCCGGTCGCCGCCGGCGAGGAGGGTCGGATCCTCCGACGCGAGGACGGCGACTGGTTCGTCGTCAGGGAGGACGGCCCGTCGGGGGGGTCGAACCCGCTCAACGACGCGGCCGCCACGGAGGATGGCGACGCGGTCTGGGTGGCCGGCGGGAGCGGTGCGATCGGCCGCTACGACGTCGGAGAGGACGAACTCGCCGACTACACCGCACCGGAGGTCGAGGGGAGCGACGGCGACGTGGAGGAGAAGACGAGCACCTGGGGGGCCGTCGCTGTCGGCGGCGATGCCGGCGAGGAACGGATCGTCCTGCTCAACGGCTCCGGCGAGGCGCTGCCCGGCGAGTACACCGGTGACGATGTCGAGTGGGGCCAGGTCGTCGAACCCGGCGGGGGTTCCAGCATCGCCGGCGCGTCGTTCCTCCCGGGGAGCGACACCGTCTACGCCTCGGACACGAACTCGGAGGTGTTCCGCAGCGACGACGCCGGCGAGAACTGGGAGACGATCGGCGTCTCCGGCGGCTCCGTCGCGATGAACGACGTCGCAGCCGAGGAGAGCGACGACGTGACCGCCGCGGGCGGCGACGGCTCGGTCTTCCGGTTCAACGGCGCCGTCTGGACGAAGCTCGACGCCGGCGAGGAGGCGCTCTCGGGGATCGACCGCGGGCGCGACCGGGGCGTCGCGGCCGGAGGCAGTGGGACGACGGTCTCGTGGACGCTCTACGGCTGGGACGAGGACGGGACGCCGACGGCGGCCGACCTGCAGGACGTCGTCATCGCGGGTACGGCGCTCGACGTGGCCGTCGGCGAGGACGGTGCGATCCTCGAACGCGGCCGCCGGTAGCGACGGAACCGGCGAGCGGATCTCCGTCGCCGGCCGAACGATCGGCTTTCCACCACGACAGCCTCCTCGACCGTGCGTCGGTTCGGAGTAACGACTCGTTATCCCGGGGAAACCCGCCTACAGACAGCGAACCACGAACGGGGACGGGCCGGTCTCACACGACGGCCGGGACCGTCCGCTCGGCTCGGACGGGGATCGCCATCTCGGTCCGTCTTCACCGCCTCAGTCCGCATTCACCGCTTCGCGTTCCGCGACCCCTCTCACGAACCCGCTCAGGCTCTCGTTGAACTTCTCGGGCTCCTCCCAGAACGGGCTGTGACCGCTCTCGTCGAAGAGCACGAGTTCGGAGTCTGGGATCTGCTCGTGCATCCACTCGCCGAGTGGGCCGGGGAAGACCACGCTCTGCTCGCCGTAACAGAGCAGCGTCGGGAGCGCGAGTTCGGCGAGCTGCTCCCTGAAGTCCATGGGAAAGAAGTCTCTGAGCAGCGACGCCGCGACGGAACTCGGGGTCAGCGTCGTCCGGGCGTACATCTCCGCGAGCTCCTCGTCCGAGCGCGGCTCGCCGAAGAACGCCTGGATGACCGGCTTGGCCGTCTCGGCTCGGTCGGCCTCGATCCCGTCGGCGAGTCCCTCCATCCCCTCCTCGGAGAACTCGCCCATGAGCCCGAACTCCCACTCGTCGTCGGTGAAGAACTTCGGGGTCTGGTCGATCAGCCCGAGCGCCAGCACCCGCTCGTCGCCGACCTCCTCCAGGTAGGTCAGGATGACCGGGACGCCCATCGACCAGCCGACGAGCGTCACGTCCGAGAGGTCGAGTTCCTCCATCAGGAACTCGAGGTCCGCCGCGTAGCCGGACATGCTGTGACCGTCGTCGGTCTTCCCGGAGAGGCCGTGGCCCCGGAGGTCGTAGGTGACGAGGTGGTGGTCGGCCGCGAGCGCGTCGGCATTCTTCTGCCACCAGAACTCCGAGTCGCAGCTCCAGCCGTGGACCAGCACGACCGTCTCGCCCTCGCCGCGTTCGTCGTAGTACAGCGGAACGCCGTCGGCCGTCTCGATGTAAGCCATAGCAAATCTACACGATCGACAATGAGAAATACTTTTTCGCCTGCTCTCCGGAATATCGGGGTCAAACGGCCTGTGGCGAGGGATTGGCGTGTTGCGTGGCGGTGGCCCGGTCGCTCGATTTACGATTTATCCATCCATCAGAAACGGAACGTACCGTCGGTGTACGAATGTCATTCCGTCGCCGTCCGTCCGTTGGCTCCCCGGACTCGTCTCCGAAACAGTCCCGTCGTGGTCGGGAAGCGAGCGCCTCTCTCCGGTGACTGCGTCCAGCGCCTCCGCCCCGTCCTCAATGCGCAACGGTTGGGTTGGTTTCACCCATCGGCTGGTGAACCAGGTGCTCACAACCGCTGCGAATAGAACGGTGGCCGTTCTATCGGGTACGGAGGTCGTTCGGAGGACGTACCGAATAGGGTCCGAGAATAGAGCACGGATGGAATATGCAGGTTCCGACCGGTGTTCGTCCTGGGAAACCGAGGTGACGAGGTGGCAGTAACAGATTTGGTGGTATATGATGACACACTGTCATGGCGTCGATCGGCAACATAACGTTCGCGTGTGACGACCCCGAGACCCTCGCCGAGTTCTGGGCGGGAGCAGTCGACTACGAGCTACAGGAGGCCCCGCCAGAACTCCGTGAGGCCATAGAAGCCGAAGGCGGTGATCTCAACGCAGCCGCTGCGGCCGTCGATCCAGCGGGCCGTGGACCCCGCCTGTTTTTCAAGAAGATGCCACGGTCGTCCCCCGAACACATTCCGATCCACCTCGACCTCGACACCGAGGATCCTGACGCCGAGATCGAGCGGCTGACCGAGTTGGGAGCGACGGTCGTCGAGACGAAAACGGAGACCACCGGCCCCTATACCGAGACCTGGACCGTCATGCGCGATCCCGAAGGAAACGGCTTCTGCGTGCAGTCTCCACATCGATAAGCAGCGCTGTACGCCCGAGTTGGGGTGCTCTTCTGGAATCGGAGCATCGATTCGGCGTTCCGAAAGAACAACACCGAGGGAATCTACGCGAAGAGCGACCGGAGCACGGAGAAGACGAACCGAATGGAGTTCGGCGGGTTGCCGTACTCGTCTTCAAGGACGATGTCCAGGTTCGCGTCCTTGAGAATGATCACGTCTCCCTGCACCAGCCAGACGTTCTGCCCTGTCAGTCCCCAGTAGAGGTTCTCGTCGTCGTCGTTCCCGACCCCGCTATAGACGCTCACTTCCGCACCGGGCTCCAGAACGAACCTGGGGAACTGGAATCGGGGATCGCCACGGCTGTCGACTACACCGGAGTCGAACCGATCTCGGAGGTACCAGCCAGTCATGTCGATCGGGCGGTCGCCCGTGTTTTGGAAGGTGATGTACTCCTCGTCTGGGTTGAACTGACCCACGTTGACGTTCCGCTCCGTTACCGCGATCGAGCCCTGTGCTTCGTCGGCGGTGCTGATCGGCCCCTCATCCGGCTCTTCCTCTGGTTCTTCCTCTTCGTCCGGATCTTCTTCCTCCGGCAGCTCTTCCGGCTCCTCGACCTCTGTCACCTCGGCCTCCTCGTCGGGGACGATCTGTCCCCGGATCTCGCCCGCGGGGTTCTGCTCGGAGTGGATGTTGACGTAGACGTCCTCCTCGCGCATCGCCTCCGCGAGCGATCCGAGGGACTCGCCCTCGAAGTCGCCGACCAGGTCCTCCTCGGTGAGGGTGCCCTCCGCGAGGACGAAGTCGCGTCGGACGCCCTCGAGCAACGTCGGCTCGCGGGTGTCCTGCGGGTAGAGCCACACGACCACCGGCCCGTTCTCCCCCTCGGCACCCAGATGGATATGGCCCTGTGTCACGTTCTGGATACAGTCGATGTACACCTGGAAGTGGACCGCCGAGCCGTCTTCTGCCACCTCGAACGTGGCCCGTCCGCTCGCGTTCGTCTCGACCGGCGGGACCTCCGCCGCGCCCGTCAGCTCCGCGGAGAACGTCTCCGCGTGTCCTTCGGCCGCGGCGCTGCCCGTCGCGAGCATCCCGCCGACGACCGTCGTTCCAACCGCACCGAGTACCGTCCGTCTGTTGACGTGGTTGTCACTCATGGTAGCCTCGTCTCCCACTTCGCCCGGGCCCCATCCCGGTTCGCAGGGGAGTTGTATCAATCATGGTGACTCATTACTTGACCTTAATCTACGGTTAGAAGTTTAGTCCCTGGACGGACGACAGTATTCTCTACCGGAGCGGGTCGGCGAGAGGGGACGACGCGGTAGGCACGTTTAATCCCCCATAGAGAAAATGCCGAGACATGCTCTCGGGAGCCAACGTCGCACTCGGCGTCACGGGGTCGATCGCCGCGGTGAAGGTGGTCGAACTCGCACACGAACTCCGCCGACGCGGCGCGTCGGTGCGGGCCGTGATGAGCCACAGTGCCCGGGGGATCGTCCACCCGTGGGCTGTCGAGTTCGCGACCGGGCACCCGGTGACGACCGAGATAACCGGGAGCGTCGAACACGTCGAGCTCTGTGGCTACGACGGCTGGGCGGACGTCCTCCTGATCGCGCCTGCCACGGCGAACACGGTCGGGAAGATCGCGAGCGCGATCGACGACACGCCCGTGACGACCACCGCGACGACGGCGCTCGGCTCCGGACTCCCGGTCGTGATCGCCCCCGCGATGCACGAGCCGATGTACGACCACCCCGGGGTTCTCGACGCCATCGCCCGGGTCGAGTCCTGGGGCGTCTCGTTCGTCGACCCGAGGATCGAGGAGGGGAAGGCGAAGGTGGCGAGCGAGGACGCGATCTGTCTCGACGTGGCGCGGGCAGTGGGCGACCGACCGCTCGCCGGGAGGGAGGTCGTGATCACGAGCGGGGCGACGGTCGAACCGATAGACCCGGTGCGGGTGCTCACGAATCGGTCGTCCGGGCGGACGGGGAGGCAGGTCGCCCGGGCCTGCTACGTCGTGGGCGCGGACGTGACGCTCGTCCACGGCCCGGTCGGGCCGCACCCCCTCGGTGCCGAGTTCCCGAGACCGGCGTTCGCCGAGGTCCAGGAGGTCGAGTCCGAGGAAGAGATGCGCGAGGCGACGCTCTCGGCGGTCGATGGGGCCGACGCGCTGCTCTCGGTCGCGGCGGTCGGCGACTACGCGGTCGAGACAGCCACGGAGAAGATCCGGTCCGGACAGGAGGGGCTCTCGCTCGACCTCTCGCCCACCCCGAAACTGATCGACGCGGTGCGAGAGCGCCACCCGGACCTGCCGATCGTCGGCTTCAAGGCCGAGACCGGCGGCGACGACGACGACCTGATCGCGACCGCTCGCGAGACGCTCACCCGGGTGGAACTCGCCTTTGTCGTCGCGAACGACGCGAGCGTGATGGGCGCCGAGGACTCGCGGGTCCTGCTCGTGACCGGGGACGACGCGACCGAGTGCGAGGGTACGAAGTGGGCGGTGGGCGAGGCGGTCGCGGCGAAACTCGCCGGAGAACTCGCCTAGCGACCCTGACAGCCGAAGAACGAAATCGTTTTGCGAGGAGTCTTGCTTGTCACGGGTAATGAGCGACCGTGACGGGAGCGAGGGGTCGGGCCACGAACGACTCCTCGTTCCGATATCGAACTCGGTGACGGCCCGGCAGACCGTCGATCACGCCGTCTCCGCCTGTCTCGAGACCGGCGGCGAACTCCACCTGGCGTTCGCGCTCGCCTACGAGGCCGACGTCCCCGAGGGGACGGCCTCCGCCGAGGAGGCCCGGCGCCTACTAGCTCGGGCGGAGGCCTGGGCTGCCGAGGCCTCCGACGACACGCTCACGGTCGAGACCGCCCTGCTCGGAGCCGACGAGTACCTCTTCGGCCCCCGCGACTACGCGGAGGCGATCGAGGCCTACGTCGAGGAGCGTGGGATCGACCGGGTGATCCTCGACCCGGAGTACCGCCCCGGCGCGACCGCGCCGATGCTCCAGCCGCTCGAAGGCCAGCTCACGGCTGCCGGCGTCGAGTGGTCCGAGGCACCCGTCGAGCGCTCGGCCCGTCACGCACGGTTTCTCGGTCCGGGCGGCCGGAGCCGGTTCGTCGGCCTCTTCGCCGTCTCCTATCTCTTCTACCTGATCCTGGGCGATCCGACCTACCCCTTCGACCTGATCACCGGCGCGGCGAGCGCGACGATCGTCGCCGTCACCCTCTCGCAGGTCACGTTCTCGACGCCGCTGCACCCGACGCGAACGCCGGCCCGCGTGCTCCGGGGGATGGTCTACGTCCCGTACCTGCTGTTCGAGATCGTGAAGGCGAACCTGGCGATTTCGCTCGTGATCCTCCGGCCGTCGATGCCGATCGACCCGAAGCTCACGCGGGTCAACGCCGCGGTGCGGAGCGGCCTCCCGCTGATGACGCTCGCGAACAGCATCACGCTCACGCCGGGCACCCTGACGGTGAGAGCGAACGACCAGCGACTCGTCGTCCACACGCTGATCGCAGAGGCGCGAGAGGACCTCTTCGACGGTGGGCTCGAACGCGCGGTCCGGTTCGTCTTCTACGGTCGCGAGGCCGCGACCATCGCCACGCCGAGAGAGCGCGGTGACACGGAGATCCTCCAGGGGGACGATCGCTGATGGTCGTCTCGGAGATCTTCCTGTTCGCCGCCGCGCTGTTCGTCGTCCTCGCCATCGCGATGTTCTACCGGGCGGTCGCCGGGCCGACGGTCCAGGACCGCGTGCTCGCGGTGAACGTCCTCGGGACGAACACGGTGGTGATCCTCGCGCTGCTCGCCGCGGGTCTCGACCAGCCGTGGTTCCTCGACGTCGCGCTGATCTACGCGCTGCTCAACTTCCTGATGGCCGTCGCCATCTCGAAGTTCACCGTCGAGCGGGGGGGTGTGCTGTGATCGAGACGCTCCGGTTCTGGGCGATCATCATCCTCCTCGTCGGGGGGCTGTTCTTCACGTTCGTCTCCGCCGTGGGCGTCCTGCGCCTGCCCGACGTCTACGCCCGCGCGCACACCGCCTCCCAGACCGACACCCTCGGCGCGGGCCTCGCGCTCGCCGCGGTCGCCCTCGCGCTGGGCTGGCAGCACGCGACGGTCTACACCGTGCTGTTGCTCTTTTTCGTCTTCATCACGAACCCGACCGCGGCTCACGCCATCGCCCGGGCCGCCTCGGAGTCGGGGATCGAACCGTGGACTCCCGAGGGCGAGTCGCGAACCGACGGGGGTGAGAAGCGGTGACCCCGCTCGAAGGCACGCTCGTGGTCTTCGTCGTCATCACCGCCGTCGCCACCGCGCTCTTTCGGGACGTACTCTCGGCGATCATCGTATTCGCCGCCTACAGCCTGGGAATGGCGATCCTCTACACGTTCCTCTTAGCACCCGACGTCGCGATGACCGAGGCGGCGATCGGGGCCGGGGTCACCTCGATACTGCTCCTTCTCACCATCGCGAAGACGAGTCGGCCCGCGAGCGACGACCTCTTCGAGGAGATCCACCTTCCCGGGCTGATCGCCGTCGGGGCGCTCGCGCTGGTGTTGCTCTCGACGATCCCCGAGGTCCCCGCCGTGGGCGACCCGGCAGCCCCGGTCTGGTCGAACCCCGAGGTCACCCAGTACTACATCCAGAACACGTGGGCGGACACCGGCGTCCAGAACGCCGTGACGGCGGTGCTCGCGGCCTACCGCGGCTTCGACACCTTCGGCGAGGCGGTCGTCGTCTTCGCCGCCGGGATCGCCACGCTGCTGGTGCTCAACCGGGAGGCGTTCGCCTGATGGCCCGGGCCGACCGCTCGATGAGCCGCGGCGACGGCTACGACGACACCTACGTCGAGAGCCAGGTGATTCTGACGGCGGTGAAGCTCGTCGCGCCGTTCGTGCTCACCTACGGGCTGTTCCTCTCGCTCCACGGCGCGGACACCCCCGGCGGGAGCTTCCAGGGCGGGGCGATCATCGGCGTGACAGTTCTGATGCTCGCGTTCGCCTTCGGCATCGAGCCGACCCGCGAGTGGCTCCGGAACTCCGTCGTCACCGGGCTGGTCGCCGGCGGCGTCGTGATCTTCCTCGGCGTCGGCATCGTCACGATGGCACTCGGCGGCGCGTTCCTCGAGTACCGGCTGTTCGAGACGGTGGTCGGAATCCCCGACGGGACGAAGTGGGGGATGGAGGCGATCGAGGTCGGCGGCATCGCGCTGATCGTCGCCGGGGTCTTCATCGGCCTCTTCTTCGTCACCGCGGCCGGCCTCGACCGCGGGGGTGACGGGGCGTGATCGACGCGATCGCCCCGGAGGCCGCCCTCGGGTTCGCCTCGGTCCTCCCGACCGTCGCCGACGCCACCCTCGCACCCGCGCTCGTCGAGACCTTCCTCACCCGCTACGCCTACGCGACGGTGTTCGTCCTGCTCTCGGTGGGGCTCTACATGATGATCGCGAGCCCGAACCTCGTGAAGAAGGTGATCGGGATGAACCTCTTTCAGACCGCCGTCTTCCTCTTCTTCGTCGCCGCTGCCTACGTCGAGGGCGGGGTCTCGCCGGTCGTTCCACAGGACTCGACGCCGGGCGAACTCGCCGTCGCGAGTCCCCTCCCCCACGTGATCGTCCTCACCGCCATCGTCGTCGGGATCAGCCTCACGGCGGTCGCGCTCGCGCTGATCGTCCGGATCTACACCGAGTACGGTACGATGAACGAGGGGACCCTTCGGGAGGTGCGCGTCGATGAGTAGCCTCGACCTCGTCCCGGCGCTGCTCGTGATCCTCCCGATCCTCGGGGCGACGTTCCCGCTCGCGCTCGGCCTCCGGTACGACGACGTCGGCTGGACGGTCGCGACGGCCGTCTGCGGGGCCGTCTTCGCGCTCTCGCTCCCGGTCGCGAACGCCGTCTACGGCGTCGGCGAGCGCGTCTGGGTGATCCACCCGCTCGGCGGCTTCGAGCGCCCGGTCGGGATCGAACTCGTCGCCGACGAGCTCTCGACGATCATCGTCCTGCTCGTCGCGGGAATCTCGTTGGCGACCCTCGCCTACACCCGCCACGGCGGCCCGCGCGGGAACACGTTCTACAGCGGCTATCTCCTCCTGGTGGGGGGCCTGATGGGCATCGCGCTCACCGGCGACGTCTTCAACCTCTTCGTCTTCCTCGAGATCACCGGCATCGCGACCTACGCGCTGATCGCGAAGGCAGACGGCCCGGAGGCGGCCGTCGCCGCGCTCAAGTACCTGATCATCGGGACCGTGGGGGCGTCGCTCTACCTCGTCGGCGTCGGCTTCGTCTTCCTCGCGACGGGGACGTTGAACATGATCGACCTCGCGAGCGCGATCCCGGAGGCGGGCTACGACGATCCCCTGGTGCGAATGGGCTTCGTCTTCATGTTCGTCGGCTTCGCGATCAAGGTCGCCCAGTGGCCGCTTCACACCTGGCAGCCCGACGCCTACCAGCACGCCCCCGACGGCGTGACGCCGATGATCGCGGCGCTCGTCTCGACGGTTTCCGCGTACGCGCTCGCGCGCGTCATATTCGGCGTCTACACCGTTGAGTTCGTCCACGCCACCCCCTACCTCCAGGAGGTCATCGTCACGGTCGGCTCCGTGAGCGTGATCGCCGGTAGCGCCCTCGCCGTGATCCAGGTCGACGTAAAGCGGATGCTCGCGTTCTCGTCGGTCTCGCAGTTCGGCCTGATCGTCGCCGCCTACGGCCTGCTCACGGAGACGGCGCTCGTCGGCGCGCTCGTCCATCTGGTCGGACACGGCGTCATGAAAGCCGGGCTGTTCGTCTGTGCAGGCGTGATCGCTGCCGGCTACGGCGCCCGGAAAGTCGACGAGTATGCGGGCCTGTTCGCGCGCCGGCCGGTCGCGGCGGGTTCGATGGCGGTACTCGGCATCGCGCTGATCGGCATCCCGCCGTCCGTCGGCTTCATCGGCAAGTGGTACATCGCGGTCGGCTCGATCGAGGCCGAACTCTGGTCGGTCGCCGCGGTGATCTTCCTCTCGACGATGCTCACGCTCGGCTACGTCGCCCGTCTGCTCGAGAAGATGTTCTTCACGCCCACCACGGGCGTGCCGGATGGTGCGAGCGGCCCCTCCGCAAACGGCGTCGCGGCCGACGGCGGTGAGGGCGTCCTCGTCGGGACGCTCGAGGAGGCCGACCCCGTCTCCAGGGGCATGATCGGTCTCGCCGTCGGAGCCGCCGTCCTCGCCGTCGCCCTCGGCTTCGCGGGGGCGACGTTCCACGAACTGTTCGACCCCTTCGTCTCGGAGGTCTTCTCATGAGTGAACTCGTCACCGATATCAGACCGCTCGCCGCGGTGCTCGTCTCCGCGCTCGCGGTCGTCCTGATCGTCGCCTCGTACCGCTACCCGAACGTCCGCGAGGGCTGGTCGGTGCTCGCCGCGCTCGCGAAGTTTGGTATCGTCGCCTCGATGCTCCCCGGCGTGATGGACGGCACCGTCTACGAGTGGAGTTTCGCCGAGGCGACCGGCACCGAGTTCGTCGCCGGGATCGACTTCTCGTTGCGCGCGGATCCCCTGGGGATGCTGTTCGCGCTGCTCGCGAGCTTCCTCTGGATCTTCACCTCGTTCTACGCGACGGGCTACATGCGCGGGTTGAACGAACACGCCCAGACCCGATTTTTCGCCTCCTTCGCCGCCAGCCTCTCGACCGCGTTGGGCATCGCGTTCGCCGGTAATCTGGTGACGATCTTCCTCTTCTACGAGCTGCTCTCGCTCGTCACCTACCCGCTGGTCGCGCACAACGAGGACGACGAGGCGCGAATCGCGGGGCGGAAGTACCTCTTCTACACGTTCTTCGGCGGCGGGGTCTTCTTGCTCGCCGGCACGGTGCTGGTCTACTGGCTCACCGCCGGGGTGGGCGAGGCGACCGTCGCCTTCGAGACCGGGGGGATGACCGCGCTGGCGGAGGCCGCGGCGACCGATCCGATCGCCGCCTCGATCGCGTTCTTCCTGCTCGCGGCGGGCTTCGGCGTGAAAGCGGCCGTGATGCCGCTTCACTCCTGGCTCGCCGACGCGATGGTCGCTCCGACGCCGGTCTCCGGGCTGCTCCACGCGGTCGCGGTCGTGAAATCGGGTGCGTTCGGCGTCGCCCGCCTCATCCTCGACACCTTCGGACCGGAGCTCACCGGCGACCTCGGGGTGAACCTCCCGCTCGCGGCGCTCGCGGCGTTCACGCTCGTCGCCGCGAGTATCATCGCGCTCCGGAAGGACCACCTGAAACGTCGGCTCGCGTTCTCGACGACCGCACAGCTCTCCTACATCGTCCTCGGGCTGTCGATGCTGCACCCGATCGCGCTCGTCGGCGCACTGCTCCACATCCCCGCCCACGCCTTCGGGAAGCTCACGCTCTTCTTCTGTGCGGGGGCGGTCCACGTCGAGACCCACACCGACTACGTCAGCGAGATGGCCGGCATCGGCAAACGGATGCCGCTCACCATGGGCGCGTTCGCCCTCGGCGCGGCGAGCATGGCAGGCATACCCTTACTAGCGGGCTTCGTCAGCAAGTTCTACCTCCTGATCGGCGGGCTCGAGGCCGGGCTCTCGATCTTCGCGCTCGCGCTGATCGTTTCAGGTATACTGAACATCGCCTACCTCTGGCCGGTCGTCTACACCGCCTTCTTCGAGAGCGAAGAGCGCCACGACGCGAAACCGCTCCTCGAGTACCCGATGGGCGGGAAGCGTGAGTCCTACTTCGACGATGGTGACGATCACGGTGAGCACGCGCACGCGGTGACCGACGGCGGGCACCCGGACCACGGCGGCCAGGCTCGTGGCGGCGCCCACGCTCGTGGCAGCGGCCACGCTGACGACGACCCCGCCTACGCGGTCGACGTGAACCCGAGCGATCACAGTACGGAGGACCACGACGACCACGGCGACCACCACGGCGGCGCGCCGCCGGGCGGCTGGGAGCGCACCCCGATCCGCGAGGAGAGCACCTGGCTCATGCTCATGCCGATCGCTGTGATCGTCACCGGGGCGGTCCTCCTGGGAATCGTCCCCGACCTCGCGGTGTTCCTCGATCTGGCCGTCTACATCGTCGAGAGGGTCATCGGGGAGGCTGTGCTATGAGCGAGACGCTCGCGCTCGCCTACCCGCCGTTTCTCGTCCTCGCGGCGGCGCTGCTCGTGCTCGTCCTCCCCCGGACGATCGGCTTCGGCCTCGGGACGCTCTCGCTCGTCGCCGTCGCCGCGCTGTCGCTCACCGTCCCCGAGGGGTCGTACCTCGGGACGACGTTCCTCGGCTTCGAGGCCAATCCGTACCTCGTCGACGAGTTCACCGCGATGATGGGCTTCGTCATGGGGTTCCTGGGCGCGGGCGCCGTCCTCTTCGCCTACTCCAGCGAGGCGTCGAGGACGATGGCGGCGTTCGCGCTCGCATACGTCGCCTCCTCGCTCGGGGCGGCCTTCGCGGGCGACTGGCTGGTGCTGGTCTTCTACTGGGAGGTCATGGCGGTCACCTCCACCCTCCTCGTCTGGCACTACGGCGGCGACGCGGTCCGCGCCGGCTACCGGTACGCGATCGCTCACGGGATCGGTGGGAGCCTCGTGCTGTTCGCCGTCGTCTGGCACTTCGCCGACGTCGGCGCGTTCGCCTACGGCGAGGGCGCGGCGGGCATCGCCCCCGGGATCCCGGCACTGCTCGCCGCCCTCGGCATCGGCGTCAACGTCGCGTTCATCGGGCTGCACACCTGGCTGCCCGACACCTACCCGCGGCCGCATTTCACCGCCTCGGTTTTCCTCGCGGCCTACACCACCAAGACCAGCGCCTACGTCCTCTACAGGGCGTTCCCCGAGGGAAACCTCTTCCTGGCCTACATGGGCGGGCTGATGGCGGTCTACGGCGTCGTCTTCGCGCTGCTCCAGCACGACATGCGGGCGCTGCTCTCCTATCACATCCAGGCCCAGCTGGGCTACATGGTCGCCGGGATCGGGATCGGGACGGCGATCGCCGTCTCGGGTGCGATGGGCCACCTCTTCAACAACGTGCTCTACAAGAGCCTGCTGTTCATGGCGATCGGGGTCGTCATCTACCGGACCGGCGAGAACGACCTCTACGAGCTCGGCGGGCTCTGGCGCGAGATGCCGATCACGGCTACTGCCTACGCGATCGGGGCGTTCTCGATCGTCGCCCTCCCGGGGTTCAACGGCTTCATCAGCAAAGGGATGGTCTTCGACGCGGCGAACCCCCACTACTACGGCTCCTCGGAGTACCTCGCGCTGTTCTGGCTGCTGATGATCGGGGCGATCGGCACGTTCCTCTCGTTCATCAAGCTCGGCTACTACACCTTCCTCCACGGCGAGAGCTCGATCTCGGTCCCGGACGCGAGACCCGGTCAGTCCGTCGCGATGCTCGCCGTCGCCGCCGCCTGTATCGTCTTTGGCGTCTGGTGGCAGGGCCTGGTCGACCTGCTCCCGTTCGGCCCCGAGGTGATCGGCGAGGGCCAGGTCGCCCCCTACAGCATCGGCCACCTCACCGACGCGCTGACGCTGCTGGTCGTCTCGGTCGTCGGCTTCGCGCTCGTCAGACAGCCGCTGTCGGGACTCGGCGACATCCCCGACGTGGAGGTCGTCCTCAACCCCGCGACGTACACCCTCGGTCGGGGGACGATGCTCGCCGTCACCGATCTCTACGCAGCGGTTGACGCGCTCGCCGTCTCGCTCGTGACGACCTGCTACTGGATCGGGAACAATCCCGTCCTCGCGGTCAGACGGGTCGGGCGTCGGCTTCCGAACTGGCTCGTCGACACCGACGGGCTCACGCCCACCGACGGCGGGGCCGCAGAACGCCGGCCGGACGGTGGGTCCGAGGTGAGCGAGACGAAACCCTCGACGCTTCGGCTGCGGGCGTCGATCGGGACCACGGTACTCATGATCACGGTCGTGCTCACCGTGATCCTCTGGCTCGTCCTGTGAGTTTCGCCAGCTTTTACTCGGGGGCCACGAACCCACGGCATGGATAAGCTCGCCCGATCGCTTGAGGAGGCGCCGATCATCGAGAAAGAGGGCTACCAGTACTTCGTCCACCCGATCAGCGACGGCGTGCCGATGCTCGAACCCTCGCTGATGCGAGAGATCGTGATCAAGATCATCCGCGAGGCGAGGCTGGAGGACGTCGACAAGATCGTCACCCCCGCGGCGATGGGCATCCACATCTCGACGGCGGTCTCACTGATGACCGACATCCCGCTGGTCGTGATCAGAAAGCGCCAGTACGGGCTCGAGGGCGAGGTCGCGCTCTTCCAGGAGACCGGCTACGACGAGAACCAGATGTACATCAACGACGTGGAGGCCGGCGACCGCGTGCTCGTACTCGACGACGTGCTCAGCACGGGAGGGACCCTCCGTGCGATCACCGACGCGCTCACCGACATCGGGGCGGAGGTCGTCGACGTCGTCGCCGTGATTGAGAAGGTCGATGGCGGCGAGAAACTCCGGGAGTCGGGTCGGTCGGTGAAGACGCTCATCACGGTCGACGTTCGCGACGGCGTGGTCGTCGTCGTCGACGAGTGAGTTGCGACACGACCGCGTCCAGAGCGGGTCGGTTCGAGTGACGAGGTTGGAGGAAACATCAGATTTAGTGTAGGTTTATGGAGCACGTTCCGTCCACGCACTGACATCCAGTACCATACCGTTTGTTCCGCCTGATAATCCGTGAGGGTCCGGGTTCGTAGAAGAAAACCGGTAGATAGTGTACAACCGTTTTCTGAAATTCGTTCTTTGTGACTGTGACAATACGTGTTGAGGAAAATCGACACACATATACCTTTGGGGTTTAGACAAATTTAGCATGGCGGAAGATGACAACACTCCCGCTCGACGTATCAATCGGCGACGCCTCCTCCAGGGGATGGGTGCCGCCGGGGTAGTCGGAGTCACCGGCTGTATCGGTGGCAACGGCGACGACGATCCCGGCGACGACGCCGGCGACGACGCCGGCGACGACGTCGACACCGACGGCGACGACGACGATGACGACGAGCCAGCGGACCTCAGTGGGATCCAGGAAGGCGGCACGCTCCGGATCGCGGAGGGCGCGAACATCGACTCCTTTGACCCACCGTACAGCACCGACACGACCTCCTCCTCGGCACAGTTCTTCGTCTTCGAGGGGCTCGTGACCTCGGACACGCAGGGCAACTACTACCCGTGGCTCGCCGAGAGCTACGAGCTGGTCGAGACGAACGACATCGACCGGACGGCCTACGAGGAGTACATGATCTCCGTCGGCGCCGACGAGGAGGGCATCCTCGACACCGACGCGCAGGTGATCGTCCAGCACCCCGAGGACAACCCGCTCGAGGACGACGAGGTTCGCATCCTCACGACCGAGGAGGCCGCCGACGCGGTCGCCGACGGCGTCTTCGGGATGCAGTACCGCTACGAGCTCAGAGAGGGCGTCGAGTTCCACAACGGCGAGGAGCTCACCGCAGAGCACGTCGTGGCGACCGCCGCCCGCTACGAGAACTCCGACGTCTCCGCCCAGACGTTCGACTCCGTGCTCTACGTCGAGGAAGAGGACGAGTACACCGTCTCGATCTACGCGCAGGTTCCCGACGCGGAGGGCGAGGGCCAGCTCCCCGGCTTCTACATTCACTCGCTGGAGCAGGCCGAGCTCCCCGGCGGCGAGGTCGACCCTCGACAGGGCAACACCCCGATCGGGACCGGCCCCTACGAGCTCGTCGAGTTTGAGGACGAGCAGTACGCCGAGTACGAGAAGTTCGACGGCTACTGGCTCGAGGAGATGGGCGTCGACTCGCTCGACTGGTTCGAGGGAGGCGACGAGTTCCCCGACGGCCCCGTGATCGACGAGATCGAACTCGAGATCGTTCCCGACGACGCGACCCGCGCGGGCGCGCTCCAGAACGACGAGATCGACGTCACCTCGGGGCTGGCGACCGCGACGCTCGACGACTTCGACGCTGCCGAGGATTTCGTCGTCGAGACGACGGAGACCGGCGGCTACACCTACATCCAGTACCCGGTCAACATCGAGCCGTGGGACGACGAGCGCCTGCGCCAGGCGGTCAACCACCTCGTCCCCCGACAGCAGATCGTCGACAACGTCCTGAACGGCTGGGGCCGGCCCGCCTGGACGGACATCCCCGAGCTCGCCGAGGAGAGCGGGACGGCCGACGCCGAGGCGCTCGAAGAGCGGATCCGGCCGCAGAACGAGTTCGACCCCGAGCGAGCGGCCGAACTGATCGAGGAGGTCGAGAACGACGGCGTCGAGTTCCCGCTCGAGGTCCAGCTCGAGACCAACGCCGACAACGACGACCGCGTCCAGCTCGTCGAGCTGATCGCCGCGTCGATGGAGGAGTCGGGCTACTTCGAGACGAGCGTCGAGACCTACGAGTGGAACTCCTACATCGCGCGGGTGCTCGACCCCGAGTACCCCCAGGAGGAGATCATCCCGTGTATCGGCCTCTCCGGGACGTTCAACCCCGAGAGCTTCTGTGACGCGCTGCACAACACCGCCAACATCGGCCAGTGCTGTAACCTGACCGGCATCAGCGACGAGGAGTTCGACGAGATGGTCGACGCCGCCCGCTTCGACGTCGACGTCGTCGACGACCAGGAGCTTCGCGGGGAGCGCTACGACGAGATCTGGGACCTGCTCGCCGAGCGCCGGTACAGCTCGATCACGCACTTCGGACTCACGGACGCGATCATGCACAACCGCGTCCAGAACTTCAGCACCCACCCGTTCCCGGAGAGCATGTACAGCTTCGCGCTACACGCTCCCCAGGAGGAGCAGGTCATCTGGCTGGACGACCAGGACGACGAAGACGACGAGTAGTCGGCCCGGCCCGCTCGCAACCCGAAACGATTTGCGTCCGTAGCGAGCACGGATTTTCATCGAACGATCATGAGCTTACGACGTTTCATACTGAATCGAATCCTGTCGATCATCCCGATCCTGTTCGGCGTCTCGCTGATCACGTTCGGTCTCGTGCATCTGACCCCGGGGGACCCGATCAGTCAGATGGTCGCGTTGAACCCCGACGTCGGCCCCAACGAGGAGGCACAGCTCCGGGCTCGCTACGGGCTCGACGGGCCGGTCTGGGAGCAGTATCTCACGTGGATGGCGAACGTACTGACCGGTGACTTCGGCGAGGTCATCAGCACCAACCGCGACGTCTCGGGCATCGTCCTCGCGCGGCTGCCGGCGACGATCGCGCTCGGGGTCTTCGGCTGGGCGTTCGGCCTCGCCATCGCGATCCCGGCCGGGATCTACGCGGCCGTGCACAAGGACGAACTCGGCGACGACGTCAGCCGGTTTCTCGCGCTGTCGGGCATCTCGATCCCGAACTTCTGGCTCGGGCTGATGCTGATCCTGATCGGGTCGCTCTGGCTCGGCCTCTGGCCGGTGCTCGCGCCCTCGCGGCTGCCGCTTTACCACCCGAACATGCTCTGGTACCTGATACTACCGGGGCTGACGATCGGGACTGCCGCGGCGGCGGGGATCATGCGGGTGATGCGGACATCGATGGGCGAGGAGATGAACAAGGATTACGTCACGGCCGCGCGGGCGAAGGGACTGCCCGAGCGGCAGGTGATACTCAAACACGTGCTCCGGAACTCGCTGATCTCGGTGGTGACGCTCGCGGCGGCGCTGACCGCCTCCATCGTCTCGGGGTCGGTCGTCGTCGAGGTGGTGTTCAACTGGCCGGGGCTCGGTCGGGAGTTCATCAACGCGATCAACGGCCGCGAGGTGAACATGATCATGGCGATCACGCTGTTTACCGGTGTGTTCATCATCCTCGCGAACCTGCTGGCGGACATACTGTACGCGGTGCTCGATCCGCGGATTCGATATGACTAGGTGTCACTAATGTCGACAGAACGAGGCCGAATCCGGATCAGGGGCTTCGACGCCGAACGCGTCGAGCGACGCGATCCGCTTTCGGACTGGACGGGGGAATCGGAGACGAGAACCGAGAGCAGGTGGCGACGCGGGTTCCGCCGGTTCAGACGGAACCGGTCGGCGCTGCTCGGGGTGGCGGTCGTGGTGCTCATGTCGCTGGCGGCGTTCTTCGCGCGCCCGATCGTCGTCGGCGGCGTCCCGATCCAGCCGTTCTCGCTCGCCCCGCACGACCCGACGACGATCCTCTACCTGGGGACGGACCCGTCGGCGGGCATCTACGACCCGCCCTCTACGGACTACCCGATGGGCACCGACAACTCGGGTCGGGACCTGTTCTCGCGGGTGCTCTACGGCGGCCGCTTCAGCATCTCGATCGGCTTCATCGTGATCGCGATCAACGCGACCGTCGGCGCGGTCTACGGCGCCGTCTCGGGCTACTACGGCGGCTGGGTCGACGAGATCATGATGCGGATCGTCGACACCATCTTCGCGTTCCCGGGGCTGATCCTCGCGCTGATCATCGTCGCGGTGCTCGGCGGGGGCTACTGGCAGCTCGTGCTCGCGTTCACGCTGTTCGGCTGGGCCGGCTACGGCCGTCTCGTCCGAGGGGAGGTGCTCTCGATCAAGGAGAACGAGTACGTGATGGCGGCGAAGGCCCTCGGCGCGCGGGACCGGTCGGTGATCTTCAGACACATCATCCCGAACGCGATGCCGCCGCTCCTGGTGCTCGCCACCCTCGGCATCGGCACGACCGTCATCGGCGTCGCGGCGCTCGGCTTCCTCGGTCTCGGCATGCCGCCGGGCACCGCCGAGTGGGGGACGATGCTCGACGCAACCCGCGAGACGCTGATCCAGGGCCCCGAGGGCCGGATCCCGTGGTGGGCGACGGTGTTCCCGGGCATGGCGATCTTCCTGTTCGTGATGGCGATGAACCTGATCGGTGACGGCGTCAACGACGCGCTCGACGCACAGGAGACCGGCGTCGGCAAGCAGGGCGGTGGTGCCTGATGGCGCTGCTCGAAGTCGAGGACCTCACCGTCGAGTTCTACACCGAAGACGGGGTGGTCACCGCCGCCGACGACCTCAGCTACCGTATCGAGCGCGGCGAGAAGTTCGGCGTCGTCGGCGAGTCCGGCGCCGGAAAGAGCGTCACCGCGCTCTCGTTGATGCGGCTGATCGACAGCCCCGGCCGGATCGTCGAGGGCGAGATCCGGTTCAAGGGGCGGGACGTCCTCGAGATGACCGAGGCGGAGGTCCGCTCGATCCGTGGCAACGAGATGGCGATGGTGTTCCAGGACGCACAGACCGCGCTGAACCCGGTCTACACCGTCGGCGAACAGATCGCCGAGGCGATCCGACACCACCTCGGCTACGGCGACGAGGAGGCCAGAGAGCGGACGATCGGCCTGCTCGACACCGTCGGCATCCCCGAGGCCGAGGCCCGCTACTCGGATTACCCCCACGAGTTCTCCGGCGGGATGCAACAGCGGGCGGTGATCGCGATGGCGCTCTCGTGCGATCCGGATCTCCTGATCTGTGACGAGCCGACGACGGCGCTCGACGTCACGATCGAGGCGAAGATCCTCGACCTGATCGAGGAACTCGCCGACGAGTTCGACACCGCCGTGCAGCTGATCACCCACGATCTGGGCGTGATCGCGCAGGTCTGTGACCGCGTGATGGTGATGTACGCCGGCAAACCCGTCGAGAAGGCGCCGGTCGAGGAGCTCTACTACGACCCGAAACACCCCTACACGGTCGGGCTGATGGGGTCGATCCCGAGGGTGGGCGACACGAGAGAGCGCCTCCAGACGATCCCCGGCACGATGCCCGACCTCGTCGAACTCCCCCCCGGCTGTAGCTTCCACCCAAGGTGTCCGTTCGCAGAGGAGGCCTGCACGCTGGAGGAGCCGCCGCTGCTCGACCCGGAGACCGGCGAGCCGGCCGGCCCATCGGTCGAACACTCCGCGGCGTGTCTCGAGTACACCGGCGCGCTCAGCGAGGGGCTCACCTACGAGATAGACGTGGTGGACGGGCCGGAGGGCCCACAGACGCCGCAGGCGGAGGGGAACTAGATGGTGAGTCGATCGGACGAGCCGATCCTCTCGGCCGAGCGGGTGAAGAAGTACTACGACACCTCGAGCGGGTTCGTAGAGAGCCTGCTCGGGCAGGGTGGTTCGGTGAAGGCGGTCGACGGCGTCGACCTCGAACTGTACGAGGGCGAGACGCTCGGCGTCGTCGGCGAGTCGGGCTGTGGGAAGACCACGCTCGGACGGACTCTCCTCCGGCTGATCGAGCCGACCGAGGGCGAGATCAGCTACCGGGGCGAGAGCCTGACCGACGCCTCGACCTCGCGGATGCGCGAGCTCAGAAAGGACATCCAGTACATCTTCCAGGACCCGTTCTCGAGCCTGAACCCGCGGCTGACCGTCGGCGACATCATCGGCGAGCCGCTCGACATCCACGGGATCGCCTCGGGGGCGAGCCGCGAGGAGCGGATCGGCGAACTGCTCGAGACGGTCGGGCTGAGTTCGAGTCACGTCCGGCGATACCCACACGAGTTCTCGGGCGGCCAGCGCCAGCGCATCGGCATCGCGCGTGCGCTCGCGGTCGACCCGGAGGTCATCATCTGCGACGAGCCGGTGAGCGCGCTCGACGTCTCGGTGCAGGCACAGATCCTCAACCTGCTGGAGGACCTCCAGGAGGAGTTCGGGCTCTCGTACGTCTTCATCGCCCACGACCTCTCGGTCGTCGAACACATCTCGGATCGCGTCGCCGTGATGTACCTCGGCGAGGTCGCGGAGGTCGGGACGACCGAGGAGGTGTTCTCGCCGCCGTATCACCCCTACACCGAGGCGCTGCTCTCGGCGATCCCCGAGCCGGACCCGCTCTGGCAGGGCGATCAGATACGCCTCTCCGGGACGGTCCCCTCGCCGATCGACCCGCCCTCCGGCTGCCGGTTCCACACCCGGTGCCCCCGCGTGATCAGGCCGGCGGAGGTCGACGTCGCCCAGCCGACCTGGCGGTCGCTGTTGAACCTGAAAGAGCGAATGCGGGGTGCGGAGGAGGTCCGCTCGGTCGTCGGCGTCGAGGAGGGTGCGGAGACGGCCGATCCCGCCGACGCGCCGCGGGAGACGATCGACGAGCTCCTGCGAGCCGAGTTCGACCTCCCCGGGCGGATCGACGACCCGGGCGTCGAGGAGGTGCTCTCCGGGGTCGTCGACGACCTCCACGGCGGGGACGTCGAGGGGGCACGCGAGCGTCTCGAAGCGGCGTTCGTCTCCCCCTGCGAGGAGGAGCGACCGGAGCTGCTCACGATCAGCCCCACACACGAGGTCTCCTGTCACCTCTACGACGACCGGTTCGCCGATCGGCGTCCGTCCTGGTCCGAGGGGGCCGACGACGCCGTCGCCGACGACTGAGCCACGGCACAGAACCCTTTAGTTCGGCCCGCCCCTCCCTCCTCTCGATGCGTCGGATCTACGAGTCCGAGGCCCTCCACCGCGACGACGAGGACGCCTTCTCTCCGAACGAGCACGAGCGTCGAGAGCGACCGCAGGCGTTCCGGTGGGTGAACGCGTCGCTGCTCAGCCGGCTCCTGCTCCCCCGCAGGCTGCGGAACTGGGCGATCTCGGTACGGATCACGACGCCGAGGGAGGAGTACCCGGTCGGGACCGCGGTGCCGTTTCGCGTCACGATGAAGAACGCGCTTCCGGTCCCCGTCTCGATCCGGACCGACTCCCCACACCTCTGGACGTGGACGGTCGACGACCACCCCGAAGCCTCGCACGTCCCCGTCCACCGGCCACCGGAGACGAACGGCGCGTTCCGCTTCGACCGCGGCGAGCACAAACGCTTCTCGAAGCGCTGGCAGGGGCTCTTTCGCGTCTCGGAGACGGAGTGGGAGCGCGCCGGGCCGGGGACGTACACGATCGGGGCGGCTCTCAACGTTCCGGACGCCGAGGGGAAGGGACTCTACGACGAGACGACGGTTCGGCTCGTCCCCGAGTGAGTTATACGGACTGCTGTCCGTCCGTCCCGCTCAGGCCGGTACCCGCCTCTCGGTCCGAACGGTACACAGGTACAGCGGTCCGTCTCAGGGGGTGATGCCGGTCCGGTTCTCGCCGAGTCCGAGTTCGTCCGGGCTGAACTCCAGCAGCGGCTCCTCACACTCGGCACAGCCGAACGTGATCACCTCGTAGGAGCGACAGCAGGACTCGACGGTGCCGTCGCTCACGACGATCGGACCACCACACCGGGGACAGCTGTCCCGGAACGAGCGGAGCGAGGAGAGGATGCCGAGGCGCTGTTCGAGGGGGACGCCCACCCAGCGGTCGGACAGTCCTCTGAGCGCGCCGTCGGCGGCGAGATCACCCAGAAGCGCCGCCTCCGAGGGCCACTTCCGTACCCTGCGGTCGATCTTGATCGCCGGGTACGGCCGGTCCAGCATCTCGATCGCCGCCGGTTCGGTGTCGAAGACGGTCGCCAGACGACCGGGATCGAACGGGTTCGCCGGTTCGTCCTCGTCCAGGCGGTCGCGGAATCGATCCGTGAGACAGAGGTCGTCCTCGTGCTCGCATGGTTCGACGGCGCCGACCTCGAGGAGGAAGCTTTCGGGATCGACGGCGTTCTCGCGGCGTGCTTCGATCCGGTCGATCGTCTCCTCGACGGCTCCGGTCTCGGTGCGTCGTTCCTCGATCGGGTTCGGCGCCTTTTCGAAGCGGGCGAGCACCCGATCGGGGAGGTAGCGTTCGGTGAGCCTCGGCGTTCCGGGCACCAGATAGCCTCGGAGGTAGATCGCGACGAGCGAGCCGACGAGCACTACTGCGCCGACCGGCGGGGCGAGGACCGATATCGCGATCGCGAGGACGAGGGCGATCGAGACGTTGACCACGGTACAGGGGAGACAGCGGTTCTCGCCCGTGTACTCCGGCCGTCTGAACCGGTCGAGAACCGACGTCGGCTGATCGGTCATGTGTCGGACTAGCGAGGAACCGGTAAAAACCTGCGGAGATCCGTCGGGATCCGAGTGCCGGGCGGCCGCTTTTGCGATCTCGGCCCGTACCGCCTTCGATGACCGACGCACTGTTCATTGTCAGCGAGGAGGGCTACTGGGGCGAGGAGTGTACCGAACCGCTCACGGCGCTCACCGAGGCGGGCGTCGAGGTCACGGTCGCGACGCCGAGCGGAGCGCCGCCGGAGATCGACGAGCGCTCGGTCGATCCCGAGACGGTCGGTGAGGAGACCGCGGAGCAGGTGCGGGAGATACACGACTCCGACGAACGGCTGAACGACCCCGAGGCGCTCGCGGCGGTCGATCCGAGCGGATTCGACGCGGTCGTCCTCCCGGGCGGCCACGGCACCGTCTGGGACGTCAACCAGGACCGCCACGCACGGAGGGCGCTGCGCGAGGCGGTCGAGGGCGGCGGGAAGGCGCTCGTCGTCTGTCACGCCGTCGGCATCCTCGGGTTCACGTGGGGCAGCGATGGCTCGCGGATCGTCGACGGACGGTCTGTCACCGGGTTCCCCGACGCCTGGGAGGCAGACATCGTCGACGAGAACGACGTGCTACCGGACGGCCGAAAGCTCCCCTACTGGGTCGAGGAGGAGGTCTCCGCCGCTGGTGGGGATTGGGACGCGGAACTCGACGCCGACACCAGCGTCGCCGTCGACGGCGACCTGATCACCGCACGTGGGCCGGAGTCCTCGGCGGCCGCGGCCGAGACCCTGCTCTCGGAACTGGGTCTCGAGTAGCCGTTTCACCCCGGTCGACCGGTGGCTCTGCCGGCGCCCCAGCAGTTACGCCACCGGCGCCCGAACGGATCGTGTGTTTCAGACCGAATCGGTAGGATCGAGATCGGAGACAGCGACCGTAGGCAGACGGGAAGATCGATGACCGACGACGACCGTGCCCGACTTATCGGCGTGAACCACGTCGCGCTCGACGTCGGCGACATCGACGAGGCGCTCGCGTTCTACGAGTCCGTCTTCGCGTTCGAGCTTCGCGGACGGGGCGAGTCGAGCGCCTTTCTCGACATGGGCGATCAGTTCCTCGCGCTCTCGGAGACGGACGCGGAGTACCACGACGAACACCGACACGTCGGGATCGTGGTGGACGACCCGACGCTCGTCGAGGCCCGTCTGGACGAGCTGGGGATCGACCGCCTCGACACCAGTGGATTCGACTTCCGCGATCCGTGGGGCAACCGCCTCCAGATCGTCGGCTACGAGGAGATCCAGTTCACGAAGGCCGAGCACGTCCTCTCGGGGATGGACCTCTCGGATCTCGAGAAGACCGAGGGGGCGATCGAGGAGCTCTCGGAGAAGGGGATGGAGCCGGAGTAAGCATCACCCCTCTTCTCGGGGCTCACGGTCACAGTTCCGCTCGTCGACGTATTCGCCTCGAAAAGTAGCGGGAGGTAGATTTGAACTACGCCCACTTCGCTCCCTTCGGTCGCTCGTGGTCTAGTTCAAATGCACTCCGTGCGAGTTCTGTCGAACTCACCGTCGAACGAGGCGTAGCCGCGTGAGACGCGAGTTCGACGAAAACATAGCGGGAGGTAGATTTGAACTACCGATCTCCGGGTTATGAGCCCGGCGGAATCTCCTGGCTATCCCATCCCGCTACCAGATCGTACCGCCGTGTGCTAGTTAAGGGTTGTGATCGACCGGTCGTACGGACGGTTGTGGTCCCCTACCAGTGATCGCCGACCGTACTGGTGATCGGCGGCAACCGGTTTCAACCGTCCGTATCAGACCCACTGCACTCGCCAGGTGTAGACCGACTCCAGCGTGTAGTTGAACAGGAAGCCACAGCCGATCCCGACGAGGTTCGCGAGCGGCCAGGGGACGCCAACCTGCCGGTAGAGTACGACGAGCACGACTGTTGCCACGGCGATACCGCCCACCCGGACGAGGTTCGACCGGACGAGCCGTCGCGAGAGTGCCCCGAACCCCGAGAGCCCGGCGTCTGCGAACGTCCACCGCTCGTTGACGACGAACATCACGAGGATCGCGGTCTCCGCGCCGACGAACTTCGCCCCCCAGATCGGCAGCCCGACGAGCGTGTACCCGATCCCGAGGACGAGGGTATCGACGAGCGCGCCGAGCGCGCCGACCAGCGCGAACTTCACCAGACGGACCCGTGAGACGAGCACACGGGCGTAGCGGACCAGCAGGGTCCGGCCGAGGTCCTCACTCATCGCCACCGTTCCCGGTCGGGGATCGGACACCGGGACGATCCCCCACGACCGCCCCACCAGACCCGGCTCCGTCTTCCCCGTTCACTCGCCGTCCGACGGCGATCAGCTCCGAGACGACGGTCAGTGCGTCCCGCGCCGCGACGGTCGATCCCGGGGCGTCGACCCAGGTCACCGGTACCTCGACGATCCGTCCACCGCGGGCGTGGGTCAGCGCGACCAGTTCGACGTCCCAGGCGAACCCCGGGGCTCGAAGCTCGCCTCTGACCTCCTCCCAGAGCGCCGCGTCGATCGCCTTCGCGCCGCACTGGTAGTCGGTGAGCTGTGGGTCGAGCAGTCGTCTCGCCAGCCACGCGAAGCCGTCGCCGAGCCGCCTGCGGACGACGGTCTGGTGTGCGATCACCTCGCTCTCGGGGTGACGGCGCGAGCCGACCGAGAGCGCGACGGCCCGACCGTCGACGGGTCCGATGACGTCCGCGAGCGAGGTCGCGGGGGTGGAACCGTCCGCGTCGGCGAACGCGAGCACCTCGGTCTCCAGCGCGTCGAACCCCTCGGTGATCGCTCGCCCCTTGCCCCGTCGCTCCGGGACGGTGTTCACGGTCGCCGGGAGCCCGGAGAGGGCGTCCGCGGTCTCCGGCAGGGGGTCGTCGAGTTCGACCCGGAGCCGGATCGGATCGACCGTCTCGGCGACGCTCTCGACGAACGCACGGAGGCGGTCGGGATCGGGGCGGTAGGCGGGAACGACGACCCCGACGTCAGGCGACATTCACTCTCAGCTAGCCGGAAACGGATAAAAACCTCCCGGCGAGACGGGTCCCGGCGGAGGGCAGTATATGCCACGGGCGTCCGTACTCCGGGCATGACGCGGCTCGCGCTGATCGCCCACGACGAGAAGAAAGCCGACATGATCGACTTCGCCCGCGAACACGAGACGGTCCTCTCGGGCTGCGAACTGATCGCGACCGGCACCACCGGGAGGCGACTGAACGAGGAGACCGACCTCACGGTCACGCGGATGGCGTCGGGGCCGCTCAGCGGTGACATGATGATCGGTGCGGAGGTCGCCCGCGGCGACCTCGACGGGATCGTCTTCCTCCGGGACCCGCTTCGCGCCCAGCCACACGAACCCGACATCACCGCGCTCCTGCGGATCTGTGACGTCCACGACACCGCGCTGGCGACGAACCTCGCGAGCGCCCAGTTCATCCTCTCGGGGCTCGCCGACTGACCACGTCCGGTCCGACCGGACCGCCCTCACAGAACGAGGACGAGGAGTGCGAGAGGCGGGCGATCGCGAGATAGAAAACGCCGGTCCGTCGGTACGTCTCACTCCCGGCATCGGTGAGTCCGTCGTTCTCCGTCCCGAACGGCACGCACTGGAGGAAAGACACCACCTGGAACCACCTGATCTCGGCGAGACCGAGCGCCGCGAAGAAGGCGGCAACGTAGAGGGTCGCGACCTGGGTCGGCGAGATCACGCACGCAGTACCGCCCCGGTCGGTATACTCTTTCTCGCTCCCGACCCGTGCGGTCGCGCGCGCCTCGTAGGCGGAGGTGGGGCCGACCAGAAGGCGTATTCCTCCCGGCTCGGTTTCCCGACCATGGAGTACGGCCTCGTCGCGCTCTGGTGGCTCTTCTTCCTCTCCCTGGCCGCTTCGGGTGCCCCGGCCGCGGCCGCCCTCCTCGCACGGTGTGCGGACCGGGGTCTCTCGCTCTCGCTTCCCCTCTCGTTCTCGGTACTGGCGCTCGTCGGGTTCTGGGCCGGCCAGGTCCGGTTCGGGCTCCTCGCGTTCGGCGTCGGTCTCCTCACCCTCCTCGCCGCCTCGCTCCTCGCGCTTCGGCGGGGAGTTCGCCTTCCCCACCGCTCCGTCGTCCTCGACACGCTCGTCGTCTTCACGCTCGCCTACCTGCTGGTGATAGTGATCCGGGGCCTCGACCCCGCGGTGACGCCGACCGCGGGCGAGAAGTTCCTCGACTTCGGCCTGCTGCAGACGCTCCTCCGTGCGGAGGTGCTCCCTCCCGAGGACGTCTGGTTCGCCGGTGAGCCGGTCAGGTACTACTACGGCGGACACATGCTCGCGGCACTGTTCGCGGAGGCGACGGGAACCGACGCCCGCTTCGCGTACAACCTCGCGCTGGCCGGCTTCTACGCGACGAGCGTCACCGCGGCCTTCGGCCTCGCGGGCACGGTCGCGGCCGGGATGGGCTATCCCCGCCGCACCGCCGGCGCGCTCGCCGCGTTCCTCTTCGGTGTCGCCGGCACGCTCACCACCGCGCTCGGCCTCCTCCTCTGGGTCCTCCCCGACACACTCGCGGAGCCGCTGCTCGCGGCGACGGGCTACGAACCCGATCGGGTTTCGGGTGGCCCGACGCAGTTCTCCTACTGGGACGCGAGCCGCGTGATCGAGGGCACGATCAACGAGTTCCCGCTGTTCGCGTACCTCAACGGCGACCTCCACGCCCACATGATGAGCGTCCCGTTCGTCCTCCTGGTGGCCGCCTGCTGCCACGAGTATTACCGCACTCCGGAGGAAGAGCGGCGGAGACGACTCGCGCTCCTGGCCTCCGGCGGGGTCCTCGTCGGCCTGCTCGCGTTCGTCAATACGTGGGACGCGCCGATCGCGACCGGCCTGCTCGCGCTCACGCTCGCGCTCGCCCACTCGGGTCCGACCTCGCTCCTTCCGGAGCGGTTCCGGAGGGGGTCTCCGTCGTCCGTCCGCATCGAACTCCGTAGGCTGGTGCTCGCGGGACTGCTCGTCGTCCCCCCGGTCCTCCTCGGCCTCCTCGCGGTCGTCCCCTTCCTCACCGGAACCGCGAGCGGTCGGTCGGTCGGGTTCCTCCCCGATCGGAGCCCGCTCGGCTCGCTCCTCCTCGTCCACGGCACCTTCCTCGTCGCGTTCTGGGCCTTCTTCCTCACCCGTGAGGAGTACCGCGGACACCGAAGGACTATCGTGGCGCTCGCGCTCTTCGCGCTCGTACTCGGCTGGCTCGCCGACCTCGCCGCGGTCGGACTCGCCCTGCCCCTGCTCGCGCTCGGCTGGCACCGCTGTCGGACCGGTGGCGGCTTCGCGTCGCTGCTCGTCGTCGCCGGTTCGGGGCTCGTCCTGATCGTCGAGGTCGCGTACGTGGTGGAGACCGCCGGTCCCGAGCGGCTGAACACGGTGTTCAAGACCTACGCGCAGCTCTGGGGGCTCTGGTCGGTCGCGGGCGGCGTCGTGCTCGCCGGTCTGCTCTCCGACCGGCGACGGTTCGCCCCGTCGACTCCTCCCCGCACCCGACGAAACACCGCGACGCTCCTCGTCGTTCTCGTGGTCGCCGCCTCGGGTCTCTACGCCCCGTTCGCGCTCGCGAGCCACGCGGCGACCTCCGATGAGAAGACGCTCGACGCGACGGCGTTCGTCGAGGAACAGCACCCCGAGGAGGCCGAGGCGATCGCCTGGCTCGCAGAACGGGAGGGCCAGCCGACGATGGTGAGCGCGCCCGGCACGCACGAGGCGGGGATCTACCGCTGGGTGAACGCGCCGTCCAGTCTCACGGGGGTCCCGACCGTCGCTGGCTGGGCCCACCAGACGGGCTACCGCGATCCAGGGGAGTACCACGAGCGCGTGGCCGACGTCGGGACGATCTACGAGGGCGAGCCGGACGAGCGGCGCGCGCTGCTCACCGAGTACGACGTCGAGTACGTCTACGTGGGTCCCGAGGAGAGAGAACGCTACGAGCTGGGCGAGTTCGAGGAACTGCCAGGCGTCGAGGTGGCAGGGGAGTTCGGCGCGGTCGTGATCTACCGGGTGGACTAGACGATCGTCGGCGGGCCGCGCTCGATCACGGTGACGTCGGACTCGTCGACCGCCTCCACGTCGAGGAAGTGCGGAACGTACTCCTGTTTCTGGAACGCTTCGCGTTCGTCCTCGGTACCGACGACACACCAGAGCTGCATCCGATCGGGGCCGTGCCACTCGCCGTTGCGAGAGATGCCGAAACAGACGAGTTCTTCGCCGTCGACCTCGATCCGCCCGCCCTTTCTCACCCCGGGATCGCCGTGGATGATGAGCCGCTTCATGGGGGCGGGTTCGTGTGAGGGTGGGGTAAGCGTTTCGAACGCCGGGGCGCGTACGTTTTTGTACTTGCCCTCGCATGGGTATCCCATGCGACACACACCCGGTCCGTTGCTCACGATCGACGTCGGCGAGCGAACGTACGAGACGACCGAGATCGACGACACGCTCGAGTCGTTCATCGGCGGCCGCGGCGTCGCGACCGCACTCGCCCACGACCGGATCCCGTTCGACGCCGATCCGTTCGGTCCCGAGAACCGGATCTACCTCGCGACCGGCCCGCTGCAGGTCTCGGAGATGAGTTTCACCGGCAGGATGAGCCTCACCGGGCTCTCCCCCCTCACCGATGGATTGCTCTCGACGAACGCGGGGGGGTACCTCTCGCGAAACTTCGCCGACACCGGCTACAGCGCCGTCGAGATTGTGGGTGAAAGCGACGACTTACTCGCCGTCCACGTCACCGACGAGGGCGTCGAGTTCGAGGAGGTCCCCGACCTGGAGATGGCGACGGTCCCCGAGGTGACCGACGCGATGGACGAGGCCCACGACCTCGCCTCGGAGAACCTGATCACGATCGGACCTGCTGGGGAGAACCTCGTTCGGTTCGCCTGCGTGATGACCTACGACAGCCGGGCGTTCGGCCGCGGCGGCCTCGGCGCGGTGCTGGGATCGAAGAACGTGAAGACGGTCTCGTTCAGGGGCGACTCGCGTCCCGACCTCGAGCTCCCCGAGGAGGTCCAGGGCGAGATCCACCGCGAGGCAGCGACGACCGACGACATGATGAAACGCCAGGGGACGACCGCCAACACCGAGTTCATCAACGACAACTTCTCCCTGCCGACGAGATACTTCTCGGAGTACGAGTTCGAGGGCGTCGCGGGGATCGGCGGGGACGCCGTCGAGGAGAAGAAGTACAAGAAGGAGGCCTGCTCGGTCTGTGCGTTCGCCTGCAAGCTCCCGACGAAGGACGAGGAGCGAGGGGTCGAGACCGAGGGGCCGGAGTTCGAGACGGTGTTCTCGTTCGGGTCGAACTGCGGGGTCGACGACGTGGTGGACGTGATGATCTCGAACGAGCTCTGTGACATCTACGGGATGGACACCATCTCGTGTGGGAACAGCGTGGCGGCGTACCTCGCCGCCCACGACGAGTTCGGCAACGCGGAGCTGATCCACGACCTCGTCGAGAAGATCGCCTTCCGGGAGGAGGAAGGAGACCTACTCGCGGAGGGCGTCGAGCGCGCACACGGGGAGCTCGGCGTCGAGAACTTCTCGGTGAAGGGGATGGAGTTCGCCGCTCACGACGGCCGCGTCCTCCAGGGACAGGGGCTGTCGTACGCCGTGGCCAACCGCGGCGCCGACCACATGTACGCGACGATGCTCCGGAAGGAGTACTCCGGCGAACTCGACCCCGAGGGGACCGCCGGGAAGGCGGAGACGCTGATCGAACACGAGAACCGGAACGCGCTGCGCGACAGCGGGATCGTCTGCGCGTTCGGCGGCGACTACGTCCCAGACGAGAGCCTCGAGAAGCTCCTCGACGCACCGTTCGAGGAGCTGCTCGCCGCCGGCAGCCGGGTGATCGAACTCGAGCGTCACTTCAACAACCAGCGCGGGATGGACCGCTCGGACGACCGCCTCCCCTACGACCTGCCCGACCTCGACGCATCGATCGGGGAGTACTACGAGCGCCGCGGCTGGAACGACGACGGGACGGTCCCCGGCGAGCAGGTCGCCGACCACGCGAGCGCCGACTGATAGGGATTACCGTAGCCAACCGGAGATCTCGGTAATCGATCAACGGGTCTCGTCTCTCGGTCCCGAACTGAGGATTCTATGAACGACTACGATACTCCCGATGAGCGATCTGCCTACCCCGACCCGCCGACGACCGGCGGGGCGAGCCTGAGCGTGTCGCCCTCGTCGAGGACCGTCTCCCCGCCTTCCTCCTGTGTGACGTGTCTCCCGTTCCGCGTCACCGTCACGCTTGAGAACGCGAGCTCACCCCCCTCGAACAGCCGGTCTTCGAGACCCGGGTGGGCCTCACAGAGCGCACGGAGGGCCTCCGCGACCGTCGCACCCGTCTCGACCTCGACGGCGACCGTCTTCTCGCCGACCGTCTCCCGTAGCGGTCCGAACAGCTGACAGCTGATCTCCATACCCCGTCTCGGGTCCGACCGCTCTTGTAGTTCCCCGTCCTCTTCCGGGACATGTCGGAGATCCGGGTCACCGTTCGGTGTTACGGCGTGGTCCGCGAGCGGGTCGGCGAGCGAACCGTCTCGCTCACGCTCCCTCCGGGAGCGACCGTCTCGGACGCCCTCGTCGCGCTCGCAGAGCGCGCTCCGGGGATCGAGAGGGAGGAGCTGCTCGTCATGTGTGAGGGGAGCCACGTTCTGGTCGAGGACCGGGAAACGACCGAACTCGCCGGGGAGACGACGCTCTCGGTCTCCAATCCGGTCGGACGCGAGTAGAAAAATCGGGCCGGGCGCGCTGGCGTTCGAGGCACCCGAGCGTCGCGTTCGATCGCCCGGCCCTACCCGAGTGAGGACCGCGAGCCACGTCAGTATGTGCAGTGATATCGCGGAAAGCTCGGCGTACCCGAAACGCCACGGGTCGGGGTGACGAGCCGACGGGGTCCCGTCGGGTGTACGGGTCCGTACCACGCCCGCGCGGTTTCACCTATCGGAGTTGCGAGCATCGCTTCATTGCTTGCGTGTTCGGATCGGAAGGCGAGGTATGTAATGAATAGGACTGTAATCAACACGAAGTGAAGGGGAAAAGGGGAATACCGGCGCAAACGGATTAAAAAGAAGAAAGCGTCTTGTTTTCACCCCCGATCACACAAACGATGCCAGACGGGCAAGAGAAAGAGCCGCCCGATCTCCGCACCGAACTCGAATTAGGTGACGGACCAAGTCCGAACATCCGCAGTGAAAGCAATCTTCGATCAGAACCGGTCCAGATCCGTAGTGAAATGAAGAACTTCTGATAAACCAAGGACATACAAGAGCGCCAGACTGTCACTTGGAGCGATACGATTGGGCATATCGGTGCTCAAGTGAACGATCTTGAGTCTCAGCTAGAGTCGGTGGGGAGCGCGGAAAGTGAGTCACAGAATATCGATATTTCGGGACTGGTCGAAAAGGTGAGTTCATCTGATAAAGTGCGTCACGAAGAACAACTTCGAGAGATAAGACAGCAGAACGAACTCCTCAGGAACGTCGAGGGCAGCATTCGCTCACAGAGAAGAGCACAGAGGGTCGGTCAGGGTCTTAGCGTAGGGTCGATGATTTTAATTTTGGTGACAGTCCCCCCAACAGTTTATATGGCTACTTCGAGACTCTATTACGCCATCGGTGTATTTGCTATTGCACTAGGGGTTGTCATTCTGTCCGTATACCCACTCTATCAAAACCGATAGCGTCGCCACTACTCACCTCGGTTCCGATATAACCGAGCATATCTCAGAACCAGGCGAGAGCGCTCACACCACGACGAAGAATCGCCTATCACGCGATCTGATCCACGGATTGGTCAACCGTCTCCTGGACGTTCTCGACGAGTTCCTGCGCGCCGTCGACCCACTCGGAGAAGTCACCGGAGCCAATCTCTGCGGCCAAAACCAGGGAGCGCCGATCGGGAGCTGGAACACCGGGGAACCGATCACCCCGCTCGTGGGAACGAACGGCTATCTGTCACCGTATCCACCGTGCTGGCTCCTGCCGAATTCGAAGCTATACCAAACGGGTTTTAACCGGCGGTACCCAACGACTCCCCAGAGTATACCCTATGCAGATCCCACGACGGTTCAACACCTACTGTCCGCACTGCAACGCCCATCACGAACACGAACTGGAGAAGGTCAGACAGGGCCAGGCCTCCGGCATGACGAAGGTCCAGGGCCGCCAGCGCCAGCGCCAGCGCTCGGGTATTGGGAACGCCGGGAAGTTCTCGAAGGTGCCCAGCGGCGAGAAGCCGACGAAGAAGACGAACCTCAAATACCGCTGCAGCGAGTGCGGCAAGGCCCACCTCCGGAAGGGCTGGCGGGCCGGCCGCCTGGAGTTCCAGGAGTAACGATGGCGGGGAACTTCTACACCGTCGTCTGTCCGGACTGCGGGAACGAACAGATCGTCTTCGGCCGGGTCGCGACCGAGGTCGCGTGTGCCGTCTGCGGGACGACGCTCGCGACGCCGACCGGGGGCGAGTCCGAACTCCACGGTGAGGTCACCGAGACCGTCGAACAGAGAGCATGAAGTACAGCGGCTACCCGGAGCCGGGCGAGATCGTCGTCGGGAAGGTCGACGAGATCGAGGACTTCGGCGTCTTCGTCGACCTCGAAGAGTACGAGGACAGACGCGGGCTCGCACACATCAGCGAGGTCGCCTCCGGCTGGATCAAGAACGTCCGCGACCACGTCCGCGAGGGCCAGACGACCGTCTGTAAGGTACTCTCGATCGACGAGGGAAGCCAGCAGATCGACCTCTCGATCAAGGACGTCAACGACCACCAGCGAAAGGAGGCGATCCAGCGCTGGAAGAACGAACAGAAGGCCGACAACTGGATGTCGATCGCCGTCGGCGAGGACGCCGACGAGTACGGCCGGATCGCGAACGAACTCGTCGAGGTCCACGGAACGCTCTACGACGCGTTCGAGCAGGCGGCGATCCTGGGCGACGAAGCGCTGGCGGAGACCGACCTCTCGGACGCGGAGATCGACGCGATCGTCGAGACCGCACGCGAGAACGTCTCGGTGCCGTACGTCGAGGTGACCGGCTACGTCGACCTCGTCTGTTCGACGGAAGCGGGCGTGGACGCGGTGCGCTCGGCGCTCGCGGCCGCCGAGGGTAACGGCGAGGTCCCCGAGGAGATCGACCTCGAGGTGACCTACGTCGGTGCGCCGGAGTACCGCATCAAGGTGCGTGCGCCGAACTACAAGACCGCAGAGGGCCAGCTCGAAGCGAGCGCCGAGCGCGCTCGGGCCGCCATCGAGGCCGACGGCGGGAGCGGCGAGTTCCACCGCGAGCGCCGGACCGACGACGAGTGATCTCGGACATCAAGGTCTGTTCGGACTGGGAGGCCCATCACGACCGCCCGGTCTACACGCTTTCGTCGACCTGTCCCGACTGCGGAGCCGACGCCGTCAACAGCGCGCCGGCGCGATACAGCCCCGAGGACCGCTACGGGGAGTACCGACGCGCTCTTAAGCGCCGCGTGCGCGAGTGAGGGTATGGACGACGTCGAGACGGTGGTTCACGCCGATCCCGAACTCCGCGAGCCGGTGCTGATCGAGGGGCTGCCGGGCGTCGGTCACGTCGGATCGCTGGTCGCAGAACACCTGCTCTCGGAGGCCGAGAGCGAACTCGTCCGCCGATTGCACTCCGAGCACTTCCCACCCCAGGTGACCGTCGGCGACGAGGGAGTCGCCGAACTCGTCTGTGCGGAGCTCCACGCCGTCTCCTTCGAGAACCAGGACCTGCTCGTGCTCTCCGGGGACCAGCAGGCCGCGAGCGGTATCGGTCACTACCGGATCACCGAGGCCGTCCTCGACGCCGTCGAGGAGTTCGGCGTCGAGCGGCTGTTCGCCCTCGGCGGGGTCCCGACGGGCGAGCTCATCGAGGAGTACGACGTCCTCGGTGCGGTGTCGAACCCCGAGAGCATCGAGGCGCTCTCGGAGGCGGGGGTCGTCTTCCGCGAGGGCGAGCCGGCCGGCGGCATCGTCGGGATCAGCGGGCTGCTGGTCGGCCTCGGCGGTCGGAGAGGACTGGACGCGAGCTGTCTGATGGGCGAGACCAGCGGCTACCTCGTCGACCCGAAGAGCGCGAAGGCGCTTTTGGGCGTGCTCCAGTCGCTGCTCGGCTTCGAGGTCGACCTCACGAGCCTCGACGAGCGCGCCGAGGAGATGGAGGAAGTGGTCGGAAAGATCCAGGAGCTCGAGGCCCAGCAGCAGGCGATGGAGCTCCCGACAGACGACGACCTCCGCTACATCGGCTGATCGGAAACGGAGCGACTTAAGGGGAGACGACGAGGACGCGGGATATGGCGCTCTCGACCGCCCGCGGACTCCTCGCGCTCACGCGCCCGGTGAACGCCGTCGCGGCGGGCGTTCTCACCCTCATCGGCGCGTTCGTCGCGGGCGGCGTCCTCGCCGCGCCGTGGGCGGTGACCGCGGCGGTCGGCGCGACGGTCTTCGCCACCGGGGCGGGCAACGCGATCAACGACTACTTCGACCGGGAGATCGACGCGATTAACCAGCCCGGCCGTCCGATCCCGAGCGGCCGGGTCTCACCGCGGCTCGCGCTCTGGTTCAGTGTCGCCCTCTTCCTCGGTGCGGTCGCCCTCGCGATCACCCTCCCACCGCTCGCGATCGCCATCGCGGTCGTGAACCTGCTGTTGCTGATCGCCTATACCGAACTGTTCAAGGGGCTTCCGGGGGTGGGAAACGCCGTCGTCGCAGCCCTCGGCGGGAGTACGTTCCTGTTCGGCGGCGCCGCCGTGGGCGACATCGCCGCGCCGGGGGTGCTGTTCGTCCTCGCGGCGCTCTCGACGTTCACCCGCGAGGTGATAAAGGACGTCGAGGACGTCGACGGCGACCGGGAGGAGGGGCTTAACACGCTCCCGATCGCGATCGGCGAGCGACCCGCACTCTGGATCGCGACGGCCTGTCTGCTCGTCGCCGTGGCGGTGAGCCCGCTGCCGTATCTCACCGGCGAGTTCGGCGCCGCCTACCTCCTCGTGCTCGTCCCGGCCGTGGGGGTGATGCTCTGGGCCGCGGCCGCGAGCTTTCGCGACCCGACGACGGGACAGAAGCGGCTCAAGGTCGGGATGTTCCTCGCGGCGCTCGCGTTCGTCGCCGGGCGGATCGGCGCGGTCGCCCTCTAGGAACCGATCGGGGACAAGACGTATATCCCGCTACGGCAATGCACCGATACCTGACTCGAACGACGAGTTCGATCGGAGTGGGACCTCAATGTACGAACTCGACGACGTGCTGGCAGCCCCGCGAGTACGGCCGGGGACGAACCTCCTCGTTACGGGGTCGCCGATGGCGGGAAAGCGGATGGTCGGTCTCGACGTCCTCGCCGCCGGCACCGACCGGGGGGAGGGGGCGATCGTCGTGACGACGACCGACGGTGCGGCCCACGTGCTCTCGCAGTACGTCGAGCGGGCCGACCTCACCCCGGAGACACCGATCGGCGTCGTCGACTGCGTCTCGCGCCACCAGGGCATCGATCCCGTCACCGACGACCGGGTCAGCTACGCCGCCTCGCCGGTGGACATGACGACGATCGGGGTCGAACTCTCCTCGTATCTCGAATCGTTCTCGCGCGAGCGTGGGCTCAGGCGGAACCGGGTGCTCGTCCACTCGCTCTCGACGCTGCTCATGTACGCCGAACTCGGGACTGTCTTCCGGTTCGTCCACGTCCTCACGGGACGGCTCCAGAGCGCGGGCGCGCTCGGCCTCTGTGTGATCGACTCGACTACCCACGACGACCGGACGATGAACACGCTGAAACAGCTCTTCGACGGGGTGGTCGCGGTCGAGGAGAGTGGCGAGCCGCGACTGCTCGGGCCGGCCTTCTCTGACCTGCCTCGGAACCGTTAACAGTCACGCATCCCTCGCGTCGGTACGAATGCCCGTCGAGAGTGACGCCGAACTCCGCGAACTCCTCGGTCTCCGAACGGTCGCCGTCGTCGGCTGCTCCGCGACCCCGGGGAAGGACGCCCACGAGATACCGAAGTACCTCGAAGAACGCGGCTACGACGTGATCCCCGTCAACCCGAACGCAGAGGAGGTCTTCGGCAAACGTGCGTACGACTCCCTCTCGGCGGTCGAGGAGGGGATCGACCTGGTGAACGTCTTTCGCCCCAGCGAGGAGGTCTCGGGGATCGTCGACGAGGCCCTCGAGAGAACGAACCTGACGGCGATCTGGCTCCAGCTCGGCATCACGGACCCGGACGCGACCGCCCGCGCCGAACGTGCCGGCCTCCACGTCGTCGCCGACCGGTGTATGAAGGTCGAACACCAGCGTCTCGTCGCCCCGTAACCGACGCGATCGCCGTCCCGGCTCTCGGGTCCACCGATCCGGTCGCCCGAGTCCGGCCACGACATATACGCGAACCCACGAAAACCTCTTTTACCTGTTGAACTGTAGAAACGATCCGTTCGGGGCAGGATCCGGGCCGTCACGGCTGGATTGACCGGAGTGGGGACCGACGGCCCGTCCGAGGTCCCCGAACGCGGCCGGCGATCCACCGAGTGGCAGGTGAAGGGAAATCGGTTATGAGTCCGGGTGTTCACGGTGCACACGGCACGTGCGTTTCGTACCCCCCACTCCCCACCCGAGCGCATGTGTCTCTTCTCTGTTCCGGCGGTGAGCGGGCGGTCCAGCCGTCTCACTCCCCTCCGAATCGAGGACGTCGTACTCGGGATCGGCGGATAGATCCGGGTGAGACTCCCGATGGAACGGGCTCATCGGGTCTGTTGAAACCCACTTCTTTAGTACCTACTATCGTGAAACTACCGTCAAGTCCGAAGGCTGATGGATATCCGTGGCCACTGAGTGGATGGATCGTGTCTCTCGCTAAAACCCGCTATCTCACTCGCGTCAGTAGTTCTGCGGAATCGTCCTGTTCGGATCTCCCGAGAAGCGTGTTCGAATTGAGCGTGTGCTGTCCCCGTCGAAGTCGCTCCGAGAGCGACTGATGCGAGATCTCCATCACCTCGGATAGACCCATGAGGGTGGTTTTCCGCGGGACTCGGTAGAAGCCGCGTTCGGTCGCGAGCGTGAGTGCCTCCGTTTGCTCCTCGGTCAGACCGAACCGGCCCGATCGCTTGTCGCTCATCTCGTAGATCGCGGCTACCGTGAGTGACATACCCTCGTCGTTCGCATACTCGTACGTGTTCGAGACGGACTTTCGGGTTGGAAAGAGTACCCGTACGCACCATCTATCGGACGTCGCATTCGCCGAGAGGACCGCCCCCTCGTATTCGACTAGCAATGTCATCAAGAAGTGAATGTTCTCGGTCCAGTTCATCCGATAGAGAAGCCACTCCTCCGTCTCGCTTATCCGCTCGAACGCGTCGACACTCGGATCCGTCTCGAGTGCCCGATCGAACGCGTCGAAATCGTCACATTCGACCCAGACGTACGGCATCACCGACCCCTCCTCGTGAGCGACGACACGCTCGATATCGAGTTCGATTCCGTCTCGCTCCGTGAGCGTCTGGCTCATCGCGAAATCCTCGAGAGAGATCTCGAACTCAGCGATTGTTGCCATCGGTTCTGATCTCCTCGTGGCCGTGGATACACTCGAGCAGGGGACGAATCTCCTCGAACTGTGGCCCCTTGACGGTCTCGTGAGCGTCCCTATCCCACCTGACGAAGCCGTACGCTTCGAGTTTGGGGAGGTGGTGATGGTACATCGTGATCTGGAACTGCTGGTCGGCATCCACAGGCGTTCTCCTCTCACCCGCAGGGCTCGGTTTAGTGATGCTCTGGGGATTGTGCTCGAGGAGCGCGAGCAGCAGCTCTCGGCGATCTTCGTTCCGTAGCGCATCGAAGGCCTTGTCGTTCATAGTGTGTCTCCGAAGATGGACCCCCAAAAGGACAGTCGATACCTCCGGCGGTCCCGTCCTCTGATACCTTCAGCGGTCACGTCCTCTCGTACTAGATGACGCCAAGCACGGATAACGTTACTGTACGTGAACGTTGATGGGTTCTGAATTTCGCAGAAAAGCGGCGTTGGGGCTGTGAATTTTAAATAAGGGGATGTGGTTTCACGAACACAGACGGTGTATCCTGTGGAATCTCGTTCTCAGTTGTGGCTCACGTCGTCGGTGATCACTCGTCCTGGGAATCGTCCGCGCGTGTGCTCATATCATCCGTTCCTTGCAGGAAGAAGTGGTTGAACGGCTGGACGTGCCGCCGGCGCATCACCTCCGAGCTCTCGATTTCAGCGCCCATCTCGTGGATAGAATCGGTAACCCTCGTAATATCGCCCGTGTTCGTCCCGACCACGTCGACGTGGATGTTCCGACGGCCGGTGAGCATCTCCTGTACGTCGATCACACCTTGAATCCCCCGAATCTGCTCGGAGTAGTCGGTCAGCTTGGTGGGCGGCACGGTTACGACGAAGCTCACCTGCAAGGGAAGGTTGGCTGCTTCGTAGTCGATTTCCGGATGGTAGCCGCGGATGACCCCGTCGGCTTCGAGGGAGTCGATACGGTTGCGGACGGTACTGGGCGAGACGCCGACCTGATCGGCGATCTCTTGGGCGGTCGTGTTTCGGGCGTCCTTCTGAAGCAGATAGAGGATGCTTCGATCTACGCCATCGAGATCGCGTCCCATACAGAGTCATCGGACTCGAACCCCAAAGCGTTTTTTTAGCGTGAGACTTCCTTCCACGTCGCCGTTTCAGCCGATTACTATCCGCTCCGTCTCTCCCGAGTAGCGGACGAATCCCGTTCTCGCGAACCATTGTCCGAATCTGTCGATCGCCATATCGGCCGTCTCCAAGCGGACATCGACTTCTGTCGCGTCGTGGTTGATGAGCGATGGTGCGATCTGTGTATCGGGCTCGCGAGTCGTCCTTCTGTGGAGACCGAAGACAGCGTTCGCTCTCGTATCGACTAAGAGTGTGACTTTCAGTTGCTGAATGGTCCGGCTTCGCCCGTTTCGTGTCGTGCTTCGAGGGGTGATCTCCGTCGAATCCCGAGACGTCGATATGGTAGACGATACCGAGGGAGCCGGTACCGTCCGTTTGTCGAACGGCGTGGCGATCCGGTACTCCGAATCCTTCGCCCGTGCCGATCGTCGAACGTCCCCTGGACCCACACCTACCGTTTCAGGCCAAGAATACAACCACCTCGAGTCCCACGTCACTGTATGGACGACACGGGCGTCGATACTCCTGTCGACACCGATCTCATCGCCGGAGCCGATAGTTTCGCGGAGCAGGCACGACGCCGGGCCGAGACCGAACGCGAGGCCGTCGAGTGGGCCATCGACGAACTCGAGCGAGCGATCGACGAGCGGGACGTCGATCTCGAACCGATGCTCGAGTACGCCCGTCGAAGTCGGGAGAGTCTCCCCGACCGCCACCTCCGGGCGTACGAGACGATGGCCGAGGCGTTCGACGTCGACCCGGACGTCTACGACGTCTACGTCTTCGTCTACGCGGAGCTCTGCGAGGAGCTCGCCGACGGGGACGGGCGGTCCGAGAAGAACCCGAAGGGGTGTACGAACGTCCTCGCTGCCCCCTCGAGGGTCGAGTCCGACGGTGGATTCGACACTGGTTCGACCGGTACCGAACCCAGTAGCTCCGGGCCGCTCGTACTCAAGAACCGAGATATCGCGGGTCGAGGGACCCGCCCGAAATCGGTCATCGAGCAGCCACCGATCGACGACTACTACGGCTTTCTGACGATCGACACGTGTGGAACGATCACGACGTTCAAGGGCGTCAACGACCGGGGGCTGGTCGCGGCCAACACCTACATAGACAGCACGAGAGAGGACGTCGACCCGGAAGAGCAACTGCGTAACGGCACCGTCATTCGGACGCTCCTGGAGACGTGTGCCACCGTCGACGAGGCTCGAGACCACTTGGAGTCCTATCCCACGCGTCGGTTGAGCGGCCAGACGCTGTTTCTGGCCGACGGGACCGATAGCGCCTTGCTCGAGGTCGATCCCGTGGCCGAACGGATCGCCGTCGACGACGGCCCCGTCGTGACCAGGACGAACCACTTCGTCGACTCGGCGTCGACGCGGACCGAGAGCTCGACGGATCGACGCGAACGCGCGCTCGGGCTGCTCGAGGGAGTAGACCGACTCGACCGCGAGGACCTGTGGGCGGTCGCTCGGGATCACGCGAACGGTCCCGGCGACGATTCGATCTGTCGCCATCCGGAACCCGAGACGGACGAACCGCACGCGTTCGGGCAGCTAACGACGGCGAGTACGGCGATCTTCGAGGGTGGCTCGCCGGTGATCGAGATCGGGGTGGGCAGTCCGTGCGAGACCGAGCGAACACGCTGTGCGTTCGGCGAGGAGATCCCGACCGATCTCCGGACAGGCCAGTGGTGGCTCGACCGGCTTCACTGACCCTCGAACGTCGGTTCCCGCTCACTCCGGATCTATCAATCGGTCCACTCCTCGAACGACCGGTAGATCCCCTTCGAGAGGTACCGTTCGGAAGAGTCCGGAAAGAGGGTGACCACGCTCGGGTAGGGGGCGTCGATCTCGCCGTCGCGGATTCCCCTGGCGACCGAGAGCGCGGCGACGCTCGCGGCGCTCGCGCTCGTCGCGACGAGGTGGCCCTCCTCGCGTGCGAGGCGGTGTGCCTCCTCGTGGGCTCGCTCGTCCGACACCTGGATCACGTCGTCGACGAGGTCCGGCTCGAACAGCTCGTTCGTCGCCGGGTCGTGCGTGCCGATCCCCTCGATCTTGTACTCGCCCTCCTCGACCGAGCGACCCTTCGTCGTGGAGTAGAGCGAGCCCTCCGGTTCGACCGCGCCGACGTAGGTCCCGGGGTGCTGCTCGCGAGCGTACTTCGCGACGCCCATCAGCGTTCCCGCGGTGCCACAGCCCATCACGACCGCGCCGATCTCGGGGATCGCCTCGTAGATCTCCGGAGCCGTCGTCTCGTAGTGCGCCTCGGTGTTGAGCGGGTTCGCGAACTGCTGGGGGACGACGGCGTTATCCAGCTCGTCGCTGAGCGCGTACGCGCGGTCGATCGCCCCGCCCATCCCGTCCTCGGTGGGGGTGTTGATCACCTCCGCGCCGAGTGCGCGCATGAGCTGCTGTTTCTCTACGCTGAAACGCTCGGGAACGACGAAGACCGCGGTCAGGTCGAGCTGGCCGGCGGCGATGGCCAGTCCGATACCCGTGTTCCCCGCCGTCGGCTCGATCACCGTCCCGCCGGGAGAGAGCTCTCCGGTCTCGAGCATCCGTTCGAGCATGTACCTCCCGATGCGGTCTTTCACGCTCGCACCGGGGTTGAACGACTCGAGTTTCGCGTAGACGGGGACCTCCTCGGGGGCGGCGTGGAGGGTGACGATCGGGGTCCGTCCGATCGTCGCGAGGACGGACGAGAACAGCTCGCGGTGGTCGGTCATGGGCCGCAATTGTTGCCGGGTGGGATTATACTGTCGGCTGTACGTCGTTGAAGATCCTCATCGGTACGGGGTGGTGAGGATCTCCACATAGGTACCGCCGACAGTATTAAACGTCGCCGCCGTCGGTCTGGGGGGTGTCCGCGACGCCCGCCTCCCCGTCGTCCGCCTCCGTCCCGTCGTCGCGCTCCTCGGCGGCGTCGACGTCCTCGATCGCGGCCTCGGTGAGCACCGCGTCCACGTCGACGCCCTGTTCGTCGGCGATCGCCTCGAGCAGCGCGCGGTTCTCGCGGCTGTGGTGTTTCAGCGTCGTCACGGAGTCGTGGGTTTCGTCCAGGTTCTCTCTGAGGTGGACCATCTCCTCCTGGACCTCGTTCAGACGCGCGTAGAGCTGTTCTGCTCGTTCGGCGAGCATCTGGATCTTCTTGGTGGTGCTGCCGAGTCCCATACCCTCTCACTCGGTCGGCGGGTATGTGGGCCTTGCGTTCCGGATCGGGAACCCTTACCGTCCGGCTCGCCTACGCGAGCCATGGAGCTGACCCGACGCGCCCCCCAGTTCGGGATCGTCTGCTGTCTCGCGCTCGTCGCCGCCCTGCTCGCGCCGTACCTCCGGCTGCCCGCCGACGCCCAGCTCGAACTCGAACTCTACTACGCGAGCGGCGTCTTCGGTGCGGGCATCCTCGGGGTCTTCGCGCTCGTCGCGCTCGTCGTCCTCGGCGCCGGCCTCGCCGGCCGGACCGAGCCGGACACGGCCGCTGGCGCCGCGCTCGTCATCGGGCTCGTCGCGACCGGTATCGCCCTCCAGTGGGCGTTCTCCGTCCCGTCGGAGAACGCGATCGTCGCCTCCGAGACCTGGACGTATCACCGCTTCGTCGTCGTCGGTACCTCGGCCGGACTCGCCGTCGCCTCGGGGCTCTACGCGCGGGCGATCGGCGTGGTCTGATCGCCGGACGCGAAGGCGAAAGGCCCTTACGTCATCCCGGTGTACTCGGGAGTGGACTAGGTCGGGCAGTTAGGCCCTGCTTTCACCCGTGAGGTAGTCTTCAGCGGGGACCGAACCCCGGGGGCGTCCGGTCAGACCGGTGCGGGCCCCGGAATCCGACAGAGAAGCCTCGTCCATCGGGGACGGTGGACCACGACGCCCGTCCGCAGGGACGGTCCGTCGTGGCTAACCGGCGGCAGTGGGTCAGGCGCGGAAGCGAGCAGCCCACCGCTGGACAGCCGTCGCTCGACGGGTCGCGGGGTGGAGGAGGTGACCGGGACTACCCGCACCGGAACGCCGGGCAACCCCGGGCGTCCGTCTCATTCATACCGTTTTCAGTCTCGAGCGGACGGCTCGTTCGGAACCGCACCAGCTGACCGGATGGCTACCGCGATGCGATCGATCCGTCGAGTCGCCGAACGGGGACGGGAGACCCCACGACCGGCGATTTCCACGGGCCACCGGAGGACCTTGCAGTGGCCGGGACGCCCTGTGCGGCCGCCGGTACGTAAGACCTGCTCCTCGGGGACGCCCTCCTCCGAGAGCAGCTCCTTCGTCTCGACGACCATCTCGGGGACACCACAGACGTAGAACTGCCAGTCGGCGAGCTCCTCCAGCTCCTCCGGGAGGTGTTCCTGGACGGGTCCGATCGGACCCGTCCACCCCTCTCCCGGCTCCGAGAGCGAGTAGACCGCCTCGAAGCTCGCGTTCTGGGCTGCGAGCTGGTCGAACGTCTCCCTGTAGATGACGTCCTCCTCGGTGCGTTCGCCGAAGAAGAGCCGTGTCTCGCCCTCACCGACGTCTACGTGCTGTTTGATCAGCGCCGCCATCGGCGTGATGCCGGTTCCGGTCGCGACGCAGGCGACGTTCGCGGTCGGATCGTCGAGGGTGAGGTTCCCGCCGAGCTCGCCGATCTCGACCTCGTCACCGACCTCGCGCTCGTGCATGTAGACCGAGGCGGTGCCGTCGTCGTAGCGTCGGATCGCGAGCGTGAACCGACCGGTTCCCGGGAGCGACGTTGCGGTGTACGGCCGGACGACCTCCTCGCCCTCTCGCTCGAACCGGATCGTCGTGTGCTGGCCCGGCTCGTAGCCGATCCCCCCGTCGACCGAGAGGAGGAACTACTTCACGTCCGGCGTTACCTGATGAACCGACTCGATCCTCACGGTCGTCATTCCCGCTGTCCCGGCACCGTGTAGAGCTCGCCGTACTCGGCGGGGAGCTGATCGTCGAGGTCCGACCACGCCTCGTCGCTGACGCTCTCGGAGACCGCGAGGAACACCGCCTGGACGTGCCGGCGGGCGTCGTCGTCCTCGATCGCGTCGACCTCAGACTCGCGCTCTCGGACCCGGTCGACGAACTCCTCGGCCGAGAAGGAGCGCGCCTCGCTCACCCCCGTGTCGGTGAGCATCCCCGCGAGGTCCTCGGGCAGTTCGTCCGCCAGGTCCCGCACCTGTCCCTCCGAGAGGCGCTCTCCGAGCGTCGAGAGGACGGCGATCGTCACGTGTTCGGTCTCGCCGTCCGATCCGAGGTTCGCCTGTCCACGCACTCGCTCGATGACCTCGTCGTAGTGGGTAGGCACGTGCGAAACGAGGGGCGTGAACCGCCTAAAATCGGGGCCTGCTCACTCCGTGCCCTCCCCGATGCTGCCGATCGCCTCCTCGGCGACGTTCCTGACGAGCACTTTCCCGTCCAAGTTTCGGTAGGGGTACGGGATGTCGATCCCGACAGCGTCGAAGCGCTCTTTCACCGACTGGACGTACTCCCCGCGTATCCGGACGAAGTCCGCCCTGCTCGGATCCGCGACCCAGATGCGCGACTGGAGGCCGATATCGGAGTCGCCGAGTTCGGTGAGCCGGACCGAGGGTGCGGGATCGTTCATGATCTCGGGGTGCTCGCGTGCCTCCTCGACGATGATCTCGGTCGCCTCGTCGATGTCGTCGTCGTAGCCGATGCCGAAGTCGAACTTCAGCCGGAGGGAGTCGTTCGCGACCGGGTTCTTCACGACGCCGTCGGCGAGCTGGGAGTTCGGTACCGTGAGCAGTTCGTTGTCGAACGTGCGCACGCGGGTGACCCGGAGGCTGATGTCCTCGACGATCCCCGAGTGCTCGTCCCACTCGATCCAGTCGCCGATCCGGAACGGCTTCTCGGTGAAGATGAACACCCCGGAGACGAAGTTCGAGAGCACCGACTGCATCGCGAAGCCGAGCGCGATCGTCGCGGCCGCGCCGATCGTCGCGAGCGCGACGAGGAAGTTGCCGTAGCCCGCGATCCCGAATGCTATCGCGATCACGCCGAAGAGCACGAGCCCCCAGGCGATCTTCGCGATCGGCCGCCTCGCGTGCTCGTCGAGGTCGCGCGAGGAGAGCAACCTGTCGATCAGCGGCATCACGACCGCGTGCGCGACGAGCGCGAGCGCGACGAACGCCACGACGAAGACGACCGCGCTCGAGATGGCGGCAGCCAGCCCCTCCTCGATGCCCGCGTCGGTGAGTGGCCCCTCCAGAACCACGGGAGCGACCGCGCTCATCGACGGTACACCGCCGTGTGCCCCCGGGTCTGGAGTAGCTCCGCGTCGGCTCGCTCGCCGAGGTCGGCAGCCAGCTCCTCGGTCTCGCTCTCGCCCCTGGCCGACCGGAGGAACTTCACCTTCACGAGGTCGCGTCCGTCGAGCTGGTCGCGTAGTTCGTCGGCGACGGACGCGATCCCTCCCTTCCCTACCCGAACGGTCACGTCCAGGTCGTGTATCTCCCGCTGCAGATCCGGGTCACTCATGGTCTCTGTCCCGGATAGAGCGCCGACCCAGTTGAACGTTTATACCCTCCCGCGGTAGGGATAGCGCTTCTGACCGCCACACTGACACGTGACGGTGAGGTGGCCGTCGCGGAGTCTGGTCCTCGCCGTTCGTCCCGGCCTGAGGTAGAGCCCACAGCGGTCACAGACCGACCGTTCGAACCGGCGGGGAAACCGGAGCCGGTTCCGTTCGGCGATGCGCTTTGCGAGACGAACGTACTCGCGGGCGCGGTCGTCCTCGCCCTCCCTCGCTGCCCCGGCCGCGAGGTGGTGGAGCCGCTCGATACGCTCGGCCGCGATCGACATCTACTCCTCTAACGCGTCGGCGATCCGCTCGAGCTGTGTCGAGAGCTCGCCGACCTCGTCGCGGAGCTGTCTGAGCTCGCGGACGACCTGCTCGTTGCTGCCCTCGCCCGGCGGACCGCCCGGTCCCGCGCCGGGGCCCGGACCGCCCATCCCGCCCATCCCGCCCGGGGCGCCGCCCATCCCGCCGGGGCCGCCACCGCCGCCCATCATCCCGCTCATCATCTGCGCGAACGGGTTGCCGCCCATCCCGCCGGGGCCGCCACCCATCATCTCCTCGGCCTCCTCGCCCGGGTGGGGCTCGCCCTCCTCGCGCTCGGCCGCCCGCTGTTCTCTGATCTCCTCGACGCGCTCTCGGAACGACTTCTCCTCCGGTTCGCCGCCTTCGCCCTCGTCGGGTTCGTCTGCCATACGCGGGCTTCGTCGCCCCGACTGAAAGGGCTTGCCTTGCTACCCGAACACGCCGAGGCTCGACTGGAGGTCGCGTTCGGTCGCCCCCGCGAGGAGTTCGTGACCGACCAGGTCACGCATGTCCACCGCGTAGGTCGTCCCGCCCCGATCGACGACGAGCACCCGCCCCTTCGTCCCCCGGACGGTCCCGGAGACGAGCGTCTCCGGGATCGGTCGCTCGTCGATCGAGAGTCCGTACTCGAAGGTGGCCGTCCGGATCACGTCGAACCCCGAGAGCAGCTCGCGCCAGGCCTCCTCGTCGACCCGCCGGTCGAGGCCGCGGATCTTCCGGGGGACGCCGACCCGATCGGGGATCTCCGCCGCGATCTCGGCCTCGATCTCCCGGGCGATCCGTCCGTCCGAGACGGTGTGGACGTGCGCCCCCCGGTCCGCGCCCTGCTCCCGGAACCGCACCTCGAGCCGCCAACTCTTCGTGACCCCGACCTTGAACGTGTCGGGGGCGAACGCCGCGAGGTAGACCGCGTGCTCCTCGTGACAGTCCATCACCGGTTTCAGACACGTCCCGGTACACCGGGCACAGACCCAGGTACTGGTGTGGTCCTCACAGTACGGGCCGCCCGCTGCGGAACAGGCTCGGTGCTCGCCGTCGACGACCGTGCCCGCACAGCGGCGCTCGCCGAGGGTGTACGAGAGCTCTCTCCCCGTGGCGAGCGGCTCGCGGCCGACCGAGCCGCCGTCGGCGACGAGGAGCGCCGGCTCGCCGCCGTCAGCGCCCGTCTGGTAGCCGACGATCTGCACGCCCGCGCTACGCGCCACGGACAAAAAGCGGTGGCGGTCAGGGTGCGGTCGAACTTTTGTGTCTCGCGGTCCCAGCACGCCTATGGCGCTCTCGAGTTCGCTCGACGCGACGGCCGACGGGGACGGGGTCCGGTTCGTCTACACGGTCACCAACGACGGCGAGGAACCCGTGAAGCTCTCCTTTCGGAGCGGGCAGTCGTTCGACGTCCTGGTCGATGAGGGGGGAGACGAGCGCTGGCGGTACAGCGACGGGCGGATGTTCACACAGGTCCTCCGCTCGGAGACGCTCGAACCCGGCGAGACGAAACGCTACGAGACCACCTGGGAGGACCCGCCGGCCGGCGACTACCAGGCGCGGGCGGTCCTCGACCGTCCCGACCGTTCGTGCGAGGCGCGGACGACGGTGTCGGTCGATTGATACGGACCGCCGTACCTGTTACCCGATCAGACCGAGAAGCGGGTCCCGGTCTGAGCGGTACGGACGTAGAGCAGTCCGTACGAGCCCCCTCTCCCGGATTAGCGTCAAGGCTTATCACGCCACTCGCCCTGACAGGCCCACATGGTAGAGGGGGCGGGACCGGGCTTCGACGTACGCCTCTCGGGTCGCGAGCTGATCGACCCGCCCCCGTCGTTCGTCGAGGGGGCGAACGTGAGCGACCCGGGGATCTACGAGCGATTCGAGGAGGAGTGGCCGGCGTGCTGGGAGGAGGCGGCCGACTTACTCGACTGGGAGACGGAGCACGACACCGTTCTCGACGACTCGAACGAACCGTTCTACGAGTGGTTCGTCGGCGGCGAACTCAACGCCTCGTACAACTGCCTCGACCGACACCTCGAGGCCGGCAGGAAGACCCACGCAGCGCTCACCTGGGAGGGGAAACTCGGGGAGACGCGGACGTACACGTACGAGGAGCTCCACCGCGAGGTCAACGAGTTCGCGGCGGCCCTGCGAGAGCTCGGCGTCGACGAGGACGACGTCGTCACCGTCTACCTCCCGATGGTTCCCGAACTTCCCATCGCGATGCTTTCGTGTGCGCGGATCGGCGCGCCACACTCGGTGGTGTTCGCGGGCTTTTCGGCGGACGCGCTCGCGACGCGGATGAACGCCGCCGACAGCGAGTACCTGATCACGTGTGACGGCTACTACCGCCGCGGCGACGCGTTCAACCAGAAGGCGAAGGCGGACAACGCGCTGTTCTCCCTCGATCACGGGGTGGAGACGGTCGTCGTCGATCGGCTGGGCGAGACGCTCCCGCACGTTCTCGAGGCGCGACAGCACGACTACGCCGATCTGTGCGACGCTCACGCCGCCGAGCGGATCGAACCCGTCACCAGAGACGCGGAGGACATGCTGTTCGTCATGTACACGTCGGGGACGACGGGCACCCCGAAGGGCGTGAAACACACCACGGGTGGCTATCTCTCGTACGCGGCGTGGACCGCCCGGGCCGTCCTCGACCTCACCCCGGAGGACACCTACTGGTGTGCGGCGGACATCGGGTGGATAACGGGCCACTCCTACATCGTCTACGGGCCGCTCGCGCTCGGCACCACCACCCTGATGTACGAGGGGACGCCGGACTACCCCGACCGCGACCGGATCTGGCGGATCGTCGACCGGAACGCCGTCGACGTCTTCTACACGGCACCGACGGCGATCCGTGCGTTCATGAAGTGGGGTGCGGAGTACCCCGACCGACACGACCTCTCGTCGCTCCGGCTCTTGGGCACGGTGGGCGAACCGATCAACCCACGCGCGTGGAAGTGGTACTACACGCACATCGGGAACGAGGAGTGTCCGGTCGTCGACACCTGGTGGCAGACCGAAACGGGAGGAATGATGATCACCACCCTCCCCGGCGTCGACCCGATGCGCCCGGGTGCGGCCGGCTTCGCGCTTCCCGGAATCGAGGCCGGGGTTCGCGACGCGATGGGCGAGGAGGCCGATCCCGGGCGGGCCGGGGCACTCACCCTCGAACGGCCGTGGCCGGGGATGATGCGCACCCTCTACCGCGACGACGAGCGTTTTCTCTCCGAGTACTGGCGCGAGGAGGCGGGCGAGTGGTCGTACGTCTCCGGCGACGGTGCGAAGGTCGATTCCGACGGGTACATCACGATCCTCGGACGGGTCGACGACGTGATCAACGTCTCGGGGCACCGGCTGGGGACGATGGAGATCGAGTCGGCGATCGTCGGGGTTCCCGGGGTGGCGGAGGCCGCCGTCGTCGGTGGTAGCTCGTCTGGGGGCGAGGGCGCCGTCTACGCGTACGTGAGCGCCGAGAGCGGCCAGGAGCCCTCGTCCGCGCTCACCGACCGGATCGTCGAGGGCGTCGAGGACGCGATCGGCCCGATCGCGCGGCCCGAGGAGGTGATCTTCACGCCGGAGCTGCCGAAGACGCGCTCCGGGAAGATCATGCGTCGGCTGCTCGAGGACATCGCGAACGGCGAGGAACTCGGCGACACGAGCACGCTTCGCAACCCCGAGGTCGTCGGCGAGATAGAGAGCACGAACCGGGAGTGAGCGTTCTCCGCTCCGGTCGACGCCCTCGAACCACGTCCCGATCCGTCTCTCGAGCGTGCGTCGAGGTCGACACACGACGGAACGGCGGTAGATTTACTTTCGGCTACTCGGATTGTCCGAAGCGATGGCCGACGAGAGCCCGCCCGACGCCCGGCAGTTGAACCGGTGGGAGTACCGTCGTCTCCTTGACGCGGCCGGGACCTACCGCGAGACGGTCGTCTGTCGGCTCGCGGGCGAGGTCGGACTCAGACCCGCCGAGATGACGCGCCTCGTTCCGGCGGACCTCACCGAGGCGCGGACCGACCCCTCGCGCTACCTCCTCGCGGTGTCCGGTGACCGGGAGCGGACCGCGTACGTCCCGCCGTCGGTCGCCCGGGAGATCGAGCGCTACGCGAACTCGGGGGGGATCGACGGGGACGACCCGCTCCTCCAGGTCTCCCCCCGGCGGGTGCAGATGCTGATCGGGGAGGTCGCCGCCCGCGCGGCGGTTCGGACGGGCGACGAATCGTTCGAGAGGGTCTCCTCTCGCGATCTCCGCCGGTTTTTCGCGAAGACGCTTCTCTGCGAAATCGGGGTCGATCCGCGGACGGTCAAGGCGGTCGGGGGCTGGCGCAGCCTCGACTCGCTCGACGCCTCGCTGCCGGAGCCGACACCGGAGACGACGATCCGAGCGTTCGACCGCCAGCCGGAGGTCGTCGGGGGACCCCGGGTTTCGGTTGGCTCGCCCCCCGGGGATGGTGCGCTCGCGACGGCGATCGGCGACAGCGAACACACGACGGCCCTCGTCACGGACGGGCGCGGAACGGTGCGTCGGTGTGTCGGCTCCAGACCAACCCTCGGCTACGCTCCGGAGGAGCTGTTCGGCCGGTCGCTCTCGACGCTCACCCGGAACGGCGGGCCGATCGCCCCCGGGGACGGCTCGACGGACGGACGGTGGCTCCGCCGGAAGGACGGCTCCGACGTCTACGCACGGATCGAGGTCGCCCACGCGCGAGACGGCGAGCGAACGCTGTTACTGACCGATCTGAGCGAGGAGCGACGGCGACACGACGCCCTCCGGACCGACCGGGATCGACTCCGTCGCCGGGTCGAACTCTCCGAGCGGATCCAGTCGATCGGGGCGGCGCTCTTCGAGGCCGGCGACCGCGAGGCGATCGAGACCGAGGTGTGCGAGGGGCTCTCCGCGGAGTACGAGTACGCCTGGATCGTCGGCCGGTCGCTCTCGACGAGTCGCCCCGAACCGACGGCGGTCGCCGGGATCGACTCCGACGGCCCCTCGTCGGTGACGGACGCGCTCTCCGGGACGTACGCCGCCGTGCTCGGGGAGGTCGAAACCCGGCTCGCGGACGGGATCGGCGACGGGGATCGGGTACTGGTCGCCCCGGTCGCCTCCGGCGAGACGGTTCAGGGCACGCTCTGTGTGGCTTCGAGGCACGCGTTCGAGCCCTGGGAGCGCGACCGGCTCGAACTCCTCGGGCGGCTGCTCTCGGCAGCGCTCGCGACGCACCGGCGGCGGACGCTCGCCCTCTCGGACGTGGTCGTCGAACTCGAACTGGAGTGTACCGACGAGCGATCGTTCCTCGTCTCGCTCTCGCGTGTGCTCGACTGCGACGTGCGGCTCCGATCGGTCGTCCCCGTCGAGGAGTCGTCGCTGCTCGCCTACGCGGTCGTCACGGACGCGGCTCCCGCCGAGGTGGTCTCGCACGCGGTCGAGAGCCGGGGGGTCACCGATCAGCGACTTGTCGACCAGCGGGCGGACGAGTCGCTCCTCGAGTTCACGTTCGCCGGCGAGTCACCGGCGCTGACGCTCACCGAGTACGGTGCGAGCGTCCAAAAGGTCGCCGTCAGCGAGGGTCGGATGCGGATCGTCGCGGACTGCGCCCGTGACACCGACGTCAGGGTACTGGTCGACGGCCTCTCGCTTCACTTCCCGGACTCCTCGTTCGTCGGCAAGCGCGAGGTCGAACGGACCGACCGGACCGCGGGGGAGTTCGGGAGTCGAGTGACCGACCGCCTGACCGACCGACAGGCGACCTCGCTCGAGGCGGCGTACTTCGGGGGCTACTTCGACTGGCCCCGTGGCTCCACCGCCGAGGAGGTCGCCGACGCCATGGGGATCACCTCTCCGACGCTGCACAACCACCTCAGGAAGGGCCAGCGGACGCTGCTCGAGGCGGTCTTCGAGCGCGAGGGCCTAGACAGTTAGAGCCGACTCCCGTCACGGCGTCCCCCTTGCGGAGAGGCCCGACCCGATGACCCTCACGGTCGACCGTGGATAATTTCGGCGGTGCAGTGTGAAAATACACCGACCTTTCGTTCCAAGGGGAACAGGGATAGTGTATCCAGGCGGCGGTGTATTTTGCACATCTAGAGCCTACGTTTAGTACACTACTTCGGTATGGGGTGGACGTACTATGGCAGAGGACGACACACCGGAGTCGGGAGAGCTCGAGGCACGGCTCGTCGAACAGGACGCGTTCGACCCGCCGGAATCGTTCACGGAGCAGGCGAACGTGAGCGACCCGGGGATCTACGAGCGATTCGAGGAGGAGTGGCCGGCGTGCTGGGAGGAGGCGGCCGACTTACTCGACTGGGAGACGGAGCACGACACCGTTCTCGACGACTCGAACGAACCGTTCTACGAGTGGTTCGTCGGCGGCGAGCTCAACGCCTCGTACAACTGTCTCGACCGACACCTCGAGGCGGGACGGGGCGACGAGGCCGCGATCGAGTGGGTCGGCGAGCCGACCGACGAGACGCGGACGTACACGTACGAGGAGCTCCACCGCGAGGTCAACGAGTTCGCGGCGGCCCTGCGAGAGCTCGGCGTCGACGAGGACGACGTCGTCACCGTCTACCTCCCGATGGTTCCCGAACTTCCCATCGCGATGCTTTCGTGTGCGCGGATCGGCGCGCCACACTCGGTGGTGTTCGCGGGCTTTTCGGCGGACGCGCTCGCGACGCGGATGAACGCCGCCGACAGCGAGTACCTGATCACGTGTGACGGCTACTACCGCCGCGGCGACGCGCTCGATCACCTCTCGAAGTCGAACAAGGGGCTCTCGAACGTCGACCACGGGACGACGACGGTCGTCGTCGATCGGCTGGGCGACGAACTGGACCACGACCTCGACGAGGGTCAGCACGACTACGCCGATCTGGTCGCCGAGCAGTCGGGCGCGGAGGTCGAACCCGTCACCAGAGACGCGGAGGACATGCTGTTCATCATGTACACGTCGGGGACGACGGGTACCCCGAAGGGCGTGAAACACACCACGGGTGGCTATCTCTCGTACGCGGCGTGGACCAGTCATGCAGTACTGGACGTGAAGCCCGAGGACACCTACTGGTGTGCGGCGGACATCGGGTGGATAACGGGCCACTCCTACATCGTCTACGGGCCGCTCGCGCTCGGCACCACCACCCTGATGTACGAGGGGACGCCGGACTACCCCGACCGCGACCGCCTCTGGGAGATCGCCGACGAGTACGACGCGACACAGCTCTACACGGCACCGACGGCGATCCGTGCGTTCATGAAGTGGGGTGCGGAGTACCCCGACCGACACGACCTCTCGTCGCTGCGCCTTCTAGGAACCGTGGGCGAGCCGATCAACCCACGCGCGTGGAAGTGGTACTACACGCACATCGGGAACGAGGAGTGTCCGGTCGTCGACACCTGGTGGCAGACCGAAACGGGAGGAATGATGATCACCACCCTCCCCGGGATCGGGACGATGAAACCCGGCTCCGCCGGGCCGCCGCTGCCCGGGATCGGAGCGCAGGTCGTCGACGTCTCCGGCGAGCCGGTCGAGGAGGGTGCGGGCTACCTCACGGTGAACAGACCCTGGCCGGGGATGCTCCGGACGCTCTATAAGAACGACGAGCGCTTTCTCTCCGAGTACTGGGAAGAGTACTCCGACCCCGACTCCGACAGCTGGATCTACTTCCCCGAGGACGGTGCGAAGGTCGATTCCGACGGGTACATCACGATCCTCGGACGGGTCGACGACGTGATCAACGTTTCGGGGCACCGGCTGGGGACGATGGAGATCGAGTCGGCGATCGTCGGGGTTCCCGGGGTGGCGGAGGCCGCCGTCGTCGGAGGCACCCACGAGCTGAAGGGCGAGGCGGTCTACGCCTACGTCATCACGGAGGAGGGCCACGAGGACGACGAGAGCCTCAGAGAGCAGATCGTCGAGGGCGTCGAGGACGCGATCGGCCCGATCGCGCGGCCCGAGGAGGTGATCTTCACGCCGGAGCTGCCGAAGACGCGCTCCGGGAAGATCATGCGTCGGCTGCTCGAGGACATCGCGAACGGCGAGGAACTCGGCGACACGAGCACGCTTCGCAACCCCGAGGTCGTCTCGGACATCGAGTCGAAGGTCAGGGGCGAGTGAGATGACGGCCGAGACCGACCCGGACGAGGAGGTGGCGACCGACGGCGGGCTCTCGGACGTCCAGCGAGAGCGCCAGATCGACTACCTCGACGTGGAGATCAACCTGCTGAAGCCCGCGACGCCGTTCATGCGCGATCACAACCGGGCGATCCTGACCGGCTTCGTCGCCTGGGCGATCATCGTCTTCGGACCGATCACGGCGACGCGGATCGCCCCCGACCTGATGACACAGAGCATGCCGGTGCTCGGCTTCCCGCTTCACTACTTCCTGATCGCGATCGGTGCGCCGACCGGCGCGCTGTTGCTCTCGGTCTGGTACGCCCGAAAACGCGACAAGATCGACGAGAAGTACGGTATCGAGCAGATGGCGGCGCCCGAACCCGAGGGTGCCGACGCCGCCGAGGGCGCGGCGGCCACTGACGGGGGTGTCGACGAGTGAGCGAGTTCGTGCTCGCGGCCGTCGAGGCGGCACCAGCGATGGCCGACGCGCTGGCGCCGCTGCAGGCCGACGAGGAGCTCCTCCCGGAGGGTCTCGACGTCTCGTTCAAGCTCCTCCCGGCGCTGCTGGTCGTCGGGATGATGGTGCTCTTTCTCGGCGCCGGCGTCTTCTACAAGGTCGCCGACACGGCGGACATGTGGGTCGCCGGTCGGTCGATCGGCAACCTCGAGAACGGGATGGCGATCGGCGCCAACTGGATGAGCGCGGCGAGCTACCTGGGGATGGCGGCGCTGATCGCGCTCTCGGGCGTCTACGGCCTGGCGTTCGTCGTCGGCTGGACGACCGGCTACTTCGTGTTGCTGATCTTCATGGCCGCGCAGATGCGGCGGTTCGGCAAGTACACCGCACCGGACTTCGTCGGCGACCGCTTCAACTCGGACACCGCGCGGGCGCTCGCGGCGATCACGACGTTCCTGATCGGATTCGTCTACGCGCTCGGGCAGGCCCGCGGCATGGGGCTCGTGGGACTGTACATCCTCGGCGACTGGTCGGCGCTCACCGGCGGCCTGTTCAGCGGCTACCAGGTGATGATGATCCTGTTCATGATCATCACGATCGGCTACCTGGCGCTGTCGGGGATGCTCGGTGCGACCAAGACGATGGTCCTGCAGTACGTCATCCTCATCGGCGCGTTCCTCTTCGGCCTGCTCGCGACCGGCTGGGTCGGCGGCTACTCGACGGTGGCCCCGCAGATCGAGTACGGGATGCTGATCAACGACCTCGCCGCGGAGTTCTCCGATCCGTTCGCCGGCGGCAGCTACTACCTCTGGGTAGCGACCTGTTTCAGCCTCGTCTTCGGGACCTGTGGGCTCCCACACGTGCTGGTCAGGTTCTACACGGTCCAGAACGAGCGGATCGCCCGCTGGTCGTGCACCTGGGGGCTCTTCTTCATCTGTGTGCTCTACCTCTCCGCGCCCGCCTACGCCGCCTTCGGCACCGACCTCTACAGCCAGGAGATCGGCGACGCCTTCGGCGACCCGGGGATGAGCGACGCGGCGGCCGACGTCATCGTCGTGCTGGCGACGCAGCTCGCGGGGATGCCGGATTGGTTCGTCGGGATCGTCGCGGCGGGCGGGATCGCGGCGGCGATGGCGACGACCGCCGGGCTGTTCATCGCCGGCTCCTCGGCGATCTCCCACGACATCTACGCGAACATCGTCAACCCAGAGGCGACCCAGCGCCAGCAGGTCCTCGTGGGCCGGCTCTCGATCATCGCCCTCGGCGTGCTGACGATGATCTTCTCGCTCGACCCGACGGCGCCGATCGCCGCGCTCGTCTCCTTCGCGTTCTCGCTCGCGGCGATCGTGCTGTTCCCGATGTTCTTCCTCGGGCTCTGGTGGGAGAACACCAACCGGCCGGGGGCGCTCGCCGGTATGACGACGGGGCTCGTCGTCTGGCTGATCCCAATGTTCAACGAGGGACACTTCGGCCCCGGGTTCGGCATCGAGTTCCTCGCGACGTGGATGCCGGCGATCGGATCGGGCCTCGTCGGCGTGCCGATCGTCTTCGCCGTCACGATCCTCGTCTCGCTGGTCACCGACGACCCTCCGCTGCGGACGAAGCAGATGGTCCGGCAGTGTCACAGCCCCGACCCGATGCCAAGAGACATGACCGCGGCCGACGTGGTCGCACAGAAGAACGGTAACGCGCCGACCGACGACTGAACCATGTACGAACGAATACTCGTTCCGACGGACGGAAGCAGGGTCGCGGAGGTCGCCGTCGATCACGCGCTCTCGCTGGCCGAACAGTACGGTGCGGAGGTACACGCGCTCTACGTCGCCGACACCGACGCGATCGCCTACAGCCTCGGCACCGAACAGCTCGACCGGATCGAACAGGGCAACTTCCAGGGAATGACCGACCTCAGGCGGGACGCCGAGGAGGCGACGGGGCACGTGAAAGAGCGTGCCGAGGAACTCGGGCTGACCGTCGCCGAGCGTCACGCCGGGGGCCGCCCGCACAGGGTGATCGCCGACTACGCCGAGGAGAAGGGGATCGACCTCGTCGTGATGGGCAGTCACGGGCGCTCGGGCGTGCGCCGTGCGCTGCTCGGGAGCGTCACCGAGCGGACGTTGCGCTCGACGCACGTCCCCGTGCTCGTAGTCGACTACGTCGACGACGGGGACTGACACGGACCGCTGTCAGTCATTTCCGGCGCAACCACAACCTGCATTCGGTTGCACCGGTAAACGGTTACAGCGATCCGTACGAAACCCCCGACACAGTCCCCACCGGGGACGACCACACCAACCACATGAGCAAACTCGACCCCCTCCGAGAGCACGTCAGCGAGCACAGGACCGGGATGGTCCACGACCTGCTGTTCGCGCTCGCCTGGGTCGGCCTCGTCTCGTTGCTCTTCGAGTTCGTCTTCGTGAGCGCGCCGACCTGGGTGTTCTACATGTTCATGCTCGCGGGGATCCCGGCGTATCTCGGCTTCTTCACCTCACTCGAGATGGCGAAGCGGTCGGAACGCGAGCGGTAGTCGACCCGTCGGACCGATCCGGTCGATGCCGGGGCTCCGACGGACGTCGTGGAGCCGACGCGGGAAACGAAACCGCCTAACCCGGCGGCCTGAACCCTCGTGTATGAACGGATCGCCGGAGCTGTGTGTGCTCAGGTTGGGCCACCGACCCGGCCGCGACGAGCGGATGACGACGCACGTCGGCCTCACCGCGCGCGCACTCGGCGCGGATCGGGTGGTCGTCGCGGGCGGCGTCTCGGGCGCGGTCGAGACGGTCGAGGAGGTAACCACACGGTTCGGCGGCCCCTTCTCTGCCGAACTGACCGACGAGCCACGCACGTTCCTTCGGGACTGGGAGGGCCGGATCGTCCACCTCACGATGTACGGCCTCCCGGTGCAGGAGGTTGAGGGCGAGATCCGCGAGGCACACGAGGAGGAGCCGCTGCTCGTCGTCGTCGGCGCGGAGAAGGTGCCGTTCGACGTCTACGAGGCCGCCGACTGGAACGTCGGGGTCACGAATCAGCCCCACTCGGAGGTCGCCGGGCTGGCGGTCTTCCTGGACCGACTGTTCGAGGGACGGGAGTTAGACCGGGAGTGGGCCGGTGCGACCCACCGGGTCGTACCCAGGAAAACGGGAAAGCGGGTCGAACGCGAAGAGTGACGTCGCTTGTACTCCGGGCCGTAAACCGCTCGACCGAGAAAAAGACTTAACGCGACGACGCCGGTAGGGAGGGTAATGGCCTTCGAGGACCTCTTGTCCGACCCCGTCATCCAGAAGTACCTCCACGAGCTGGTCGGCCCGACGGGGATGCCCGTCGCCGCCGCCCCGCCCGACGGCGAGGTGACCGACGAGGAGCTCGCGGAGCGGCTGAACCTGGAGCTCAACGACGTTCGCCGCGCGCTGTTCATCCTCTACGAGAACGACCTGGCGAGCTACCGCCGACTCCGCGACGAGGACTCGGGCTGGCTCACCTACCTCTGGACGTTCGAGTACGAGAAGATCCCGAAGAACCTCGCGGAGGAGATGGAGCGGCTGCTCGTCACGCTCGAGGCCCGCGAGTCCTACGAGCGCGACCACGAGTTCTACCTCTGTGAGATCTGCTCGATCCGCTTCGAGTTCGGCGAGGCGATGGACTTCGGCTTCGAGTGTCCGGAGTGTGCCTCCCCACTGGAATCGATGGAGAACGACTACCTCGTCGACGCGATGGAGCGTCGGATCGGGGAGCTTCGCGACGAGCTGAACGTCGAAGCGACCACATAATGGTCGTCCTCGCGACCAAGGTGACCGTCCACGGCGAGGCGCGGAGACGGGCGCTCGACGGGCTCGGCTCGCTCGTCGCCGACTCGATCGGCGATCTGGAGGTGAGCTACGAGATCGGGGTGCGTCACGACGAGTTCCCGACGGTGACGGTCACGGGCGAGGACAGTGTGGTGGCGAGAAACGTCCTGCGCGAGCGGTGGGGCGAGATCTCGGAGGGGTTCGAAGAGGGCGAGACGTACGTCGGAACGCTCGAGTCCTGGGACGAGGACGGGTTCGTCCTCGATTCAGGTACCGAGATCGAGATCCCGACCGACGAACTCGGCCTCGGTCCGGGGAGTCCCGAGCGGCTGGTCGAACGGTTCGGTCTCGTCCAGCATCTCCCTCTGAGGTTCGTCTGGGACGACCCGCCACGGCTCGCCGACGAGGAGCGAGATCGGCTCTTCGAGTGGACCCGCGGCACCGGCCGGGTGAACGTGAACAACGCCACCAGAGGGCAGGTGCGGGCGACGGTGAACCGTGCGGGTCACGCCCAGGACATCGTCACGGTCGAGCGCCTCGGCCTGCTCGAACAGAGCGTGATCTGCCGAGAGGGAACCGACCCCCCGGGGCTGCTCGCGGCGATCGGACACCACCTCCCCTCCGAACTCCGGTGTGTGATACCGCAGTCATGAACCGTCGGCTCACGGCCACGCTCGCGGTCGCCGTCCTACTCATCCTCTCGGGGTGTGCGGGTCTCGGCTCGACCACCAGCGAGGACGGACTGGCCGCGGAGCCGACCGAGGAGTACCCCTGGGAGAGCGACCGGGACGGGACGATCGTGATCGGTGACGGGGAGTACCGCGCGGTGTATCGAGTAGAGAACCAGTCGACGGTGTTGCTCTACCAGTCGACGCGCTACGGCGACGACCGGCCGATCCCCGTCGAGTCGATCCGGTTCCAGTACGAGGACGGCACGGTCGTCGACTACGACTCCGGCGAGATCGAGGTCGACGAGAGCCGGACGGCGGTGACGGTCGAGCTCCCCGCCGAGGACGGCAAACTCGCCTACACCGGGAGCACCCGCTCGCGGAACTTCGACACTCGGACCGTGGTCCCCGGCTCCTACGAGGTGGTCCTCCCGCCGGGCTACCGTGCCGATAACTTCATTCTCGGGACGATCAGGCCGGGCGGCTACGAGCAGACGATCGAAGACGACCGGGTCCACCTTACCTGGGAGGAGGTCGGATCGAGCACGATCAGCCTGCGTTACTACCAGGAGCGCGACGTCACCCTGTTCACCGGGCTGGTCGTCGTCGCCTCGGCCGGGGCGCTGATCGCGCTCGCCCGTGTCAGAAAGCAGATCAAGGAGCTCCAGAGAAAGCGCGAGGAAGCCGGGCTCGACATCGACATCGAGGACGACCGGGACGACCCGCCGCCGGGAATGCGGTAGCGAGGGGACGCCGTCGGCGCGCTTTTCTCCCGACCGCTCGAAGCGGGGGTATGAAGGTCGCAGTCGTCGCCATCGGCGACGAGATCCTCGCCGGGGACACGCTGAACACGAACGCGAACTGGCTCGCGGGCAGGCTGGGTGCGCGAGGCGTTCGCGTCGAGCGGATGACCGTGATCCCCGACCGGATCGACGAGATCGCGGCCGTGGTCGGGGAGTACGCCGAACGGTACGACGCGGTGCTCACCACCGGGGGGCTGGGACCGACCCATGACGACCTGACGATGGAGGGCGTCGCCGCCGCCTTCGGCATCGAGGTCGAAGAGAACGAAGAGGCGCTCCGTTGGCTCACCGAGGAGGGCGGCTACGCCAGAGACGACCTGACGACGGGCACCGCGGACCTCCCCGCGGACGCGCGCCCGCTCCACAACGACGCGGGCGTCGCGCCGGGCGCGGTGGTGGAGAACGTCTACGTGCTGCCCGGCGTGCCCTCGGAGATGGAGGCGATGTTCGAGTCGATCGAGGCGGAGTTCGAGGGCGAGGCCACCTACAGCCGGAGCGTCGTGACGAGCGAACCGGAGAGCGGGCTCCTCGATCGGATCGAGGAGGTACGCGAGCGCTTCGACGTGGCGATCGGGAGCTACCCCTCCGAGACGGTTCGACTGAAGGTCTCGGGGACCGACGAGGCGGCGGTCGAGGCGGCGGTCGACTGGCTGGTCGAACGGGTCGACGTGGTCGAGGAGCCGGAGGAGTGACCGCTCGTCGGGTCGCAGTAGGGTCTCGCGGAGGGTTCACCGGGCGCCTCGGCGATTCTCCAGTCGAGATAACCGATCGCTACCCGGAGTTCGTCTCTCGGACCGACCTCACACCCCTCGTCGGCTCCAGAGGAAGATCGCGAGGACGACGAGAGCGAGGACGGCGAACGCGGACCACTGGCCGATCTCGGTGTCCGCGATCGGTGCCAAGAGGTCGACCACGCCCGTCAGCTGTAAGAGCGCGAGCGCCACCAGAACCACCGCGAGGATCGAGATCACGCCGATCGACGCCCACTCCTTGGCCATCCACGTGGCCTCGCGTTCCGCCTGCTCCTCGCTCGTCGTGGGCTCTTCGACCGCCTCTTCGTCCGGTTCCTCCATTCTCGTCCCTCGTGAGAAGAGGGTGCCAGCAGGGTAATAGATTCCCTGCCTGCTGAACGGACTGGCCGGGAGCGCCCGGCGAGTTCCCGCGTGTTCTCCGTCCGGTCGCTCCCCGGGGAGTGTGGTGTCTCGGATCGGTACCGAACGTCGGTCGAGGGTGGTCGGTGTCCTCGGCGCAGGCGGTCGAATCAGCGACCACGACGGGAGACGAGCGCCCTCTCGAGACCGCCCGACGGACCGGCCAGCTACCGACCGGGACCGTCCGACGCGGTTCGTTTCTACCGGTAGAGGTACGCGACCCACGCGAGGGTGATCGCCACCGAGAGCAGGAGAACGAGGCCGGCGACGAGTTCGATCGGGTAGGTCTCGTGCTGGGCGAGCGGGATGGCGTGGCCGGCGAGCGTCGGGATCATGGTTCCCCCTCTAGATCGGGGCGTCTTAACCGTTCCCGAGTCGACGCGGCGAGGGGGACCGACACCGGACGGACTTTCACCGCTCCGACCGAAGCCCGCCCATGCGACGACTCGGGTTCGTCCTCAATCCGATCGCCGGGATGGGCGGCCGCGTGGGGCTCAAGGGAACCGACGGTGTGGTCGAGGAGGCACGCGAACTCGGTGCGGAGCCGCGCGCACCCGAACGGGCGGTCGACGCGCTCTCCGCGCTGGGCGAGCGAGCGCCGGAGACGCACATCCTGACCTGCGGCCCGCCGATGGGCGAGGAGGAGGCGAGCGAGGCGGGGTTCGAGCCGGAGGTCGTCTACGATCCCCCGGAAACGGAGACCGGGGCGACGGACACCCGCGAGGGGGTACGCGCGTTCGTCGAGGCGGACGTCGACCTGATCCTCTTCGCCGGGGGCGACGGCACCGCGACCGACGTTGCCGAGACGCTCTCCGAACTCGACGTCGACACCCCGATCCTGGGGATCCCCGCGGGGGTGAAGATCTACTCGGAGGTCTTCGGCGTCACGCCCAAGGACGCGGGACGGGTCGCCGCCGACTTCGACTCCACCGAGGTGCGAGAGGTCTCCGACATCGACGAGGAGGCCTACCGCGAGGGCGAGGTCAGATCGACCCTGCGCGCTCTGGCGCACGTCCCCGTCGCGGAGGAGATGCAGTCGGGCAAACAGCTCTCGGGGGGCTCGGTCGAGAGTCTCGCCGAGGGCGTCGCGGAGGACGTCCGCGAGGGGACGACCTACGTCCTCGCGCCGGGTGGAACCCTGGGGACGATCAAGGAGACGCTGGGCTTTTCGGGGTCGCCGCTCGGCGTCGACGTCTGGCGCGACGGCGAGGTCCTGGCTCGGGACGCGAGCGAGGCGGAGATCCTCGAGTCGCTCGGCGAGGAGAACGTGATCGTCGTCTCGCCGATCGGTGGGCAGGGGTTCGTCTTCGGACGGGGCAACCACCAGCTCTCGCCGGAGGTGATCCGACGCTGCGAGGTCGAGGTCGTCGCCTCCCGATCGAAGCTCGACACGATCGGTGTCCTGCGCGCGGACACGGGTGATCCGGCGCTCGACGAGGAACTCCGCGGCTGGTGGCGGGTCAGGGTAGGGAGGTTCGAGCGCCGGATGGTCCAGCTGGTGTGACGGTGATATATTAAGATCGGAGAGTGAACCTTAAGGTCATGTAAAGGCTACCGCTCGCGTATGGATACGAGAAAGGTGCAGCGTCTCGGGCCGTCGACGCTCGCGATGACGCTGCCGGCGGACTGGGCGAAAGAACACGGCGTCGAGAAGGGTGACGAGGTGACGCTCCGCCGGGGTGGGAAGGGGACCCTGACCGTGATGCCCGAGTCGGCCCAGACCGAGGACGTCGAGGCGATCATCCACGCCGACGACCTCGACGCCGACTCGCTCGAACGCGCGATCATCGCCCAATACGTCCTCGGGCGTCGCGTGATCTACGTCGAGTGCCACGACGGGGCGCTGCCCTCAGAGCACATCAACGCGATCTACCGGGCGGAGACACAGCTGATGGGCCTCGGCGTGATCGAGGAGACCCCCGAGCGGATCTCGATCCGGTGTTCGGTCGACCCGGAGGACTTCACGCTCGACAACCTCCTCGAACGCCTCGAGAACACGGGCAGTACGATGCGCGAGGAGGCGGTCAAGGCGCTCGCCCACGGCAACCCCGAGGTCGCCCAGCGCGCGCTCAACCGCGAACGCCAGGCGAACAAGATCTTCGTCTTGCTCCTGCGCCTGATCTTCACCGCCTACCAGAACCCGAACCTCGCACGCGCGGTCGGCCTCGATTCGGGCTTCCCGCTGATCGGCTACCGTTCGATCGCGAAGAACCTCGAGCTCACCGCGGACAACGCCGAGGACATCGCGGAGATCGTCCTCGAGACCGAGGGCCACACGCTCAACGTCGACTCGGCGACGATGCGTCGGATCCGCGAGTTCACCGACCAGGTCGACGAGATCACACGTCTCGCGGTCGAGTCGGCGGTCGCCCGCGACTACGACATGACGATCGAGGTGCGCGGGCTCTTCCACGAGATCAGCGACCGCGAGGACGAGATCCTCGCGGACCTCCCCGAGATGGACAACGAGGACCTTCTCCGCGTCCGGGAGGTACTGGTCAGCCTCCAGCAGACCGCCCAGTACGCGATGCGAAACGCCGAGATCGCGGCGAACCTCTCGCTCAACGAGGAGTCCGAGCACGTCACGATCGTCTGATCCGTTCTCGCTCTCCCCGGGATCAGAGCGGGAGGACACCGTCGTCGATCTCGTCCTCGCCGGTCGCTCCCTCGTCACTTCCCTCACCCGTCTGCCCGTCGTCACCCGTTCGTTCCTCGCTCGCGGAGTCGTCACCCCTCTCGTCGTCCGCCCGATCGTCGTCTCCGTCCTCGGACGTCACCTCCCTCCCGTCGTCTCCGCCTCCGTCGTCCGACCCGTGGGAGAGACCCTCGTCGAAGATATCGGTCTCGACCGTCTCCTCGTAGGTCAGCGTGTCGAGCGGGACGGTGACCTCGCCGCCGCCGAGCGCCGAGAGGTCGATCACGGCGTAAAACTCGATCCGGAGCTCGGAGACCTGGTGGCCGTTTCGCTCCCCGTCGAGGTGGCTGACCCACCACTCGTCGAGGCTCTCGGTCTTCATCTCGGTCAGCAGGTCGACCTCCTCGGTCTCCTCGCTCCCGATAACGTGTGTCTCCTCGACGGCTCCCTCGCCAACGGTCACCTCGTTCATCGTGATCTCGTAGCCAAGTTCGGAGACGACGATCGGGTAGGCCTGCGGATTGTAGACGAGAAACCCCATCTCAATCGGGGTCGCACCGTCCCGCACCTCGCCCCACTCCGCGCTCGTCTCGTTGACGTAGGCGACCGGGTCGGAGAGGAGCGGGCTGTCTGCCTCGACCGGCCGCGGCTCGGTCGAGTCGAACGACCCGATGAGATCCGTCTCGATCTCCCGCTCGACCGTCGGCGTCCCCGCCGAGCGGTCGAGGCGCGAGGAGTAGACGTCGGCGTGTATCGAGAGCGTCGTCCGTTCGCCCGCCTCGACGTGCGAGACCCACCACTCGGGGATCCGCTCGTTCTCGAGGGACGTCTCGAACTCGGTGATCGTCGTTCCCCGCTCCAGCCCCAGTCCCTCCCTGCTCCCGCTCGCCATCGAGATCTCGTTCATCCGGATCCCGTACTCGAGGGTGAGATCGCCGGACCCGAGGCCGATCGGGTTCGGGTTCTCGACGATTAGGTCGCTCTCGACGGTCGTCTCCTCTGCCGTGACGGGGCCGAACGTGTTCTCGACGCCGACGACCGACGGGCTCCCGACGAGACCCAGTGCCGCCGCGCCGATCGTCCCCACGAACAGCGCCGTCACGATCGCGATAGCGAGCGACTTCCTCCCGAGGACGGAGAGAACGCTCATCGGCCGATCCAGCCCGCGTTCGAGGATAAGCCTTCTCGCCGGGTGCATCCGCATGAACTAAGCCCGCCGGCCGGGAAGGCCGGGCATGGCAACCCACACGGAGGTCACCTCGGACCGGGCGATCGGCTACGCGATGCTCTTCGGCGTCCTCGGCGTCGTCGGCTCCGCGTTGCTGTTCGTCGCCCCGTTCGGCCCCGGCGACCTCGTCGGCGCGGGCGGGTTCGCGCTCGCGATGATCGCGGGGCTCGCGCTCGTCGTCGCGGTGCAGGTGTACGACTGATGAGGACGGTCGTAACTGGTTTCCGGTGATCGCCAGCACGGATCGGCGACCATCGGTACGAGACTACGTCCGTCTCTATGACGGCGGCCCGACCGACCGCCGTCGGTCACGACGGTGCAGGATCGGACCTCGTGCGGCTACCGGGAAATCGTTAAGGCCGAACGGCCCCTACCTTCTACCGATGAGCGACCTCGCGACGGACGACGAACGGATCCTGCGCTATCTCCGCGACAGCGCCTCCGCCGGAAAGGAGTACTTCCGAGCGAAGAACATCGCCGAGGCGCTCGGGCTCTCGTCGAAGCAGGTCGGCGCCCGCCTGCCGCGGCTCGCAGAGGAGTCGGAGGAGGTCGAGATCGAGAAGTGGTCGCGCGCCCGGTCGACGACCTGGCGCGTGACCTGCCCGTAGCTTCGGCGTGCTTTTCTCCCTGTAGCCGAAGGCACGGGCATGACTGTTCGGGTCGAACGGCAGTTCGCGCTCGCGGCCGAGCCGGAGGAGGTCTGGGCGTTCATCTCCGATCCCGAGAAACGCGCCGGGGCGATCAGCGTCGTCGACGAGTTCGAACTCCGGAGCGAGGACGGCCGGGAGGCGACCTGGCACGTCTCGCTTCCGATCCCGATGGTGCGTCGTACCGTCCGCGTCGACACCCGCGACGTGACGCGCGAACCGCCGACGTACGTCGAGTTTACCGGCACGTCGAAGGTGATGAACGTCGTCGGCAAACACCGGATCGAGGAGCGCGACGAGGGGTGTGTCCTGATCAACGAGTTCGTCGTCGACGGGAAGCTCCCCGGGGTCGAGCGATTCTTCAAGCGGAACCTCGACGGCGAACTCGAGAACCTGGAGCGGGCGCTCCGAGACGACCTGCACGCGGACGGCTGATCGAGGTGTGCGGGGGAGTCTCTCGGGCGATCCAGGACACATCATTTAAATAGGAGCGGTGCGGACGATAGGCTGCCGGAGTTGGCGCTTTTCTCGTCAATGCCGGTAAACAAAACCCGTCGCCGCGCCCACGCGGAGGACCTCAGGACGGTCCTCCCACACCGCTCCACCGCTTTCGGACCGACCCCGTGAACCCCGAGAGAGTTCTTCGTCCTCGGTCACTCACGCGATGAGGGGAGGGCCCTCACACGCCGCGTTCGCCTCCACGGTCGGACGTAGAGTCCGACCGAGCCGCCGGGCCCGCCCGATCAGTCCTGGCTCGTCTTGATCTCGGCGGAGAGCCCCTGAGCCATCTGGATCTCCTTCGAGTTGTTGAGCGTCCACGCGGTGCGCTCGGTGACCGCCTCGATCACCTCGCGGGCGCTCGGGTAGCCGTTACCGCTCTTTTTCACGCCGCCGAACGGGAGCTGGACCTCCGCGCCGATACAGGGAAGGTTACCGTAGGAGAGGCCAACCTCGGCGTTGTCGCGGTAGTAGTTGATCTGCCGGTAGTCCTCCGAGACGATCGCCCCCGCGAGCCCGTAGGGCGTGTCGTTGTGGATCTCGACGGCCTCCTCGATGTCGCCGTCGTACTCGACGAGCGCGACGTGCGGGCCGAAACACTCCTCTTTCAGACACCGGAGGTCGCTGTCGTACTCGACCTCGTATACGAACGGCCCGACCCAGTTGCCCTCCTCGTGACCGTCGGGTATCTCCTCCTCGTCTAGCTCGAACCGGTCGACGAGCACCGTCGCGCCCTCCTTCTCCGCGAGTTCGTTGTGCTTTCCGATCTTCTCGACGTGGGCGGGCTCGATCGCCGGGCCCATGAAGGTGCCCTCGTCGAGCGGATCGCCGACCGAGACGTTCTCGGCCATCTCGACGAAGCGCTCTTTGAACTCGTCATACAGGTCAGAGTGGACAATCAGGCGCTCGGAGGAGACACAGCGCTGGCCGGTGGTTTTGAAACTCGACATCACCGCCGAGTGGAGCGCGATCTCCATGTCGGCGTGGTCGGTGACGACGATGCCGTTCTTCCCGCCCATCTCGCAGGCGGCGAGTTTTCCGGCTTCTGCGCCGACCTTCCCGCTGATCTCGTGGCCGACCTCGGCGCTCCCGGTGAACAGGACGGTGTCGACCCGCTCGTCGTCGACGATCGCCGCACCGGCGTCGCCGAAGCCCTGGACCATGTTGAACACCCCGTCAGGTATGCCCGCGTCCTCGAACATCTCCGCGATGATCTGGCCGCACCACGGCGTCTGTTCGGCGGGCTTCCACACGACGGTGTTGCCCTCGACGAGCGAGACCGCCATGTGCCAGAACGGGATGGCTACTGGGAAGTTCCACGGCGTGATGCAGCCGATCACGCCACGGGGTTTCCGCCGCATGTAGGCGTCCTTCGCGCCGATCTCCGAGGGGACGACGTCGCCTTTCGGGTGGCGGGCGTCGCCGGCGGCCCACTCGACCATGTGGTAGGCCTCGACGACGTCCGCACGGCCCTCGGAGATCTCCTTGCCGCACTCCTTGGTGACGATCTCGGCGAGTTCGTCGGTGCGCTCCCTGAGTTCGTGGTAGATCTCCCAGAGGTACTCCGCGCGGTCGATGTGCGAGAGGGCCCGCCACTCCTCTTTCGCGTCGTCGGCGGCGGCGAGCGCGCGGTCGACGTCGCTCTCGGTGGCGCGTCGGAACTCGCGTAGAGTTTCCCCGGTCGCCGGGTTGTGACTCTCGAACGTCTCTTCGCCGTCGCCGTCGGTCCATTCGCCCGCGATGTAGTGTTTCGCGACCTGCTGTTGCTGTTGGCTCATACTCCCTTCGAACTTCGCGAGCCGAGGTGAAAAAGGTACGTTCGTCGGCCCGACACGGCGTCACCGGGGGGAATCAACTCGCGCGTTTCTCGATCTCGCCTTTCACGCGCGCGGCGTCGAAGTCGTGGTCGGGTCTGAGGTTCACGAGGTCGACGAACTCGCGGGCGGCGAGGACGTCCTCGACCGTGTAGCGCTCCAGCGCGAGCGTCACCGCCCGCTTCGACCCGAGGACGGGCGAGAGCACCGACAGCGCGCAGGCGACGTCGTAGGCGCGGGCCGCCCGCATCCCGTCCGAGCGCACGTTCGTCACGTCGATGACGTAGAGTTCGCCGTCACAGACGAGCACGTTCTCGTCCCGGAGGTCGCCGTGGGCGAGGCCGTTCTCGTGCATCGTCGAGAGCAGGTCGAACAGCTCCGGGGCGAGGCGTCCGACCTCCCCGGCTCCGAGTTCGTCGAAGGTACGAAAGTCGGGGAGGTACTCGAGGACGAGCACTCCAAGATCGCCGACGGCGAACGACTCGATCGGCTGCGGGACGTTGACGCCGATCGATCGGAGCCGCTCGGTCGCCTCCAGTTCGTGGCTGGCCATCTCGACGGGGCCGTCGTAGCGCTCGAAGAAGCCCTCCTCGCCGCGGGAGAAGACGCCGGCGTTTCGGGCGCCCGTGAACAGCGCGTGGACGAGCGCGTTCTGCGGGCTGATCACCTTCACGAACCACTCCCGGTCGACGACACACGGCGTCGAGAGCCAGTTCTCTGCCTCGAGGAACTCCACTCTGACCCCCTCGCGGTCGTAGCGGCGGGCGATCTCCCGGCCGACCCGTTCGAGTCGCGACCACTCGACCTGCCCTCGAACCAGTCGGCGTAGCTCCATTCGGCTACGGAGAGGTCCCGCGCGGTTATAGGTCTCATGACCGCGGCGCGAAGTGGAAACCTTCATTCGGCTATCGACAAACCGTGCGGTATGGAGTTCGACCTGCCCGCCGAACACCGGATGATCCAGGGGACGGTCCGCGAGTTCTGCGAGGAGGAGATCGCGCCGATCGCCCAGGAGCTAGAGGACGAGCACCGCTATCCCGCCGAGGAGTTCGACGAACTCGCGGCACTCGACGTGATGGGCGTGCCGATCGCCGAGGGTTACGGCGGTCTCGGCGGCGACCAGCTCATGTACGCGGTCGTCACCGAGGAGCTGGGTCGGGTTTCGGGCTCGATCGGGCTCTCCTACGCCGCCCACGTCAGCCTCGCCTCGAAGCCGATCGAGCTGTTCGGCACCGAGGAGCAGAAAGAGCGCTGGCTTCGCCCGCTCGCGACCGGCGAGGAGATCGGCGCGTGGGCGCTCACCGAACCCGGCTCCGGTTCGGACGCCTCCGGGATGTCGACCACCGCCGTGAAAGACGGCGACGAGTGGGTGCTCGACGGTACCAAGCAGTTCATCACGAACGCGAGCGAGGCCGGATCGGTGCTCGTGAAGGCAGTCACCGACACCGACGCGGGCTACGACGGCATCTCCACCTTCATCGTCGATCCCAGGGAGGACGACGGCTTCGAGGTGACGACGGTCTGGGAGAAGATGGGGCTCAACGCCTCTCCCACCTGCGAGATCGCGCTCGACGACGTCAGACTTCCCGATGACCGGCTGCTCGGCGAGGTCGGCGACGGCTGGCCACAGACGATGAAGACGCTCGACGGGGGGCGGATCTCGATCGCGGCGCTCTCGACCGGCCTCGCGCAGGGGGCCTACGAGGCGGCCAAGGAGTACGCGACGGAGCGAGAGCAGTTCGGCAAACCGATCTCGAAGTTCGACGCGGTCCGGGACATGATCGTCGGGATGGACCGGAAGACCGAGCGCGCACGGCTGCTCACACAGAAGGCCGCGACGACCTACGACGCGGGCGAGGACGTCACCCGACTGAGCGCGCTGGCGAAGCTCGACGCCTCGGAGGCCGCCCGGGAGGTCGCCGAGGACGCCGTACAAGTGTTGGGGGGCTACGGCTACACGACCGACTTCGCCCCACAGCGCTTTTACCGCGACGCGAAGCTGATGGAGATCGGCGAAGGCACCAGCGAGATCCAGCACCTCGTGATCGGGCGCGAACTCGGGCTCTGACCGGCCTTCGGGATCGCCCGGATCGAGCCGACGGCACGACGGAGCCGACCGACTCCCGGAACGTATTTTACGATCGTCAACGAGTGACGGACGATGACGGACGTTCGGATGGCAAATTCCGACGACTGCACTCCAATACGCCGAATTTACGGCGTCTACGTTCGTGAAACCCCGATCTCGTTCGAGCTCGAGGTCCCGAGCGAGTCGGAGGTGCGAGGGCGGATCGAGGGGGTCCTCGAGCGCGACCCGTGGCTCGTCTGCGAGCACGAGGGTGAGGTCGTCGGCTACGCCTACGCCACGCCGTTTCGGGGCCGCGAGGCCTACCAGTGGTCGGTCGAGTCCTCGGTCTACGTCGACGACCGCTACTACCGGAACGGTGTCGCTCGCGGGCTCTACGAGTCGCTCTTCGCGATCCTCGAACTGCAGGCCTACGTCGGTGCCTTCGCCGGGATCGCCCTTCCCAACACGGCGAGCGTCGGGCTCCACGAGTCGATGGGGTTCGAACCCGTGGGGATCTATCGAAACGTCGGCTACAAGGACGGCGAGTGGCACGACGTGGGCTGGTGGCAGCGACTGATCCGGTCGCCGCCGGCGGATCCCACCCCGCCGCGTCCGGTCGACGAGGTCAGGGACTGCTCCGGCTGGGACGACGCGCTCTCGGCGGGAGCGTCGTCGATCCGGCTCTGATCGGTGGTGCTCGGGAGGTCTCCGCAGGTGCGCTGTTCCTCCCGCGACACGGAGCCGAGCACATCGACCTCCGATTGGCGCTCGGAGTCGTGCTGGTACTCGTCGGCCTCGCCTACCTTCTCGCCCCCCAGCAGGTCGCCCGGTTCAACGCGCGCCTCTCGCTGTTCGGCGACGGCGGCGACGTCGAGGGAGTCCCGCCGACCGTCTTCCGCGTCGTCGGCCTCCTGATACTGGCGTTCGGTCTCTGGACGGTGACGAGCGAGGGGCCGCTGTTCGTCTAGAACCCGATCGCCTGGCCGTCGCGCCTCGGGTCCGACCCGCCGATCAGCGTCCCGTCCGGGTCGCGATAGATGAACTGGCCGCCGCCGAAGTGTCCGCCCTCGCCGAGGAACGTGTCCTCCTCGACGAGGTCGTGTCCGCGCTCCATCAGTCCGGAGACGGTCTCCTTCGAGAGCCGGTTCGTCTCCAGCGCGACGCGCTTGCCCTCTAGGAACCGGAACCGGGGGGCGTCGAGCGCGGTCTGGGGGTTGAGCCCCGAGTCGACGAGGTTCGCGACGACCTGGAGGTGACCCGGTGGCTGCATCGAACCGCCCATCACGCCCCAGGAGGCGCGGAACTCGCCGTCTTCCCTGAGCATCGCGGGGATGATCGTGTGGAACGGTCGCTTCCCGGCCTCGAGCGCGTTCGCGTGATCGGGGTCGAGGCTGAACGAGTGCCCGCGGTTCTGCAGCGCGAAGCCGCTCGCAGTGAGCGCGCTGCCGAAGCCCATGTAGACGCTGTTGATGAACGAGACCGCGTTTCCGTCCCCGTCGACGACCGTGAGGTAGACCGTGTTCGCGTGCTCGCCGGCGCGGGCGCCGTACTCGCCAGCGCCGTAGTCGATCTCGCCAGCGCGGTCTGCGGCGTAGGACTTCGAGAGCATCGTCTCCGTCGGTACGTCCGCGAACTCGGGGTCGGTGACGTGGGCGTGGCCGTCGGCGAAACCGATCTTGGTCGCCTCGATCAGGGTGTGGAGTCGCTCCTCGTCGCCGACGTCGGGCGCGAGGTCGAACTCCTCCGCGATGTTGAGCGCCTCGAGCGCGACGATCCCCTGGCCGTTCGGCGGGTGCTCGAGCACCTCAACGCCCCTGTACTCCGTGCTGATCGGCTCGGTCCACTCGCTCTCGTGGGACTCGAGGTCCGCGAGCGAGAGTGCGCCGCCGTGTTCTCTGGCGGTCTCGACGATAGCCTCGCCGATCTCGCCGCCGTAGAGCGCGTCGATCCCCTCATCCGCGATCGTCTCCAGGCTCTCGGCGAACGCCGCGTTCGAAAAGCGCTGACCGGGGGACGGTGCCTCCCCGTTCGGGAGGAACGTCTCCCTGCTCTCGTCGAACTGCTCGATCCGCTCGGCGCTGTTCGCCCACTGCTGGGAGATGTACTCCGTGACGGGAAAGCCCTCGCGTGCGTACCCGATCGCCGGGGCGAGCAGCTCCGCGAGTTCGAAGTTGCCGTAGGCGTCGAGGAGCGTCCGCCAGCCGTCGAGCGCGCCGGGGACCGTCACGGGCATCCCGCCGTCCTCGGGCATCGCCGGCTCGCCGTCGTCGCCGACGCTGTTCGTTCGATCGCGATACGTCTCGATGTCCGCCTCCGCGGGCGCGCGGCCGCTGCCGTTGAGCGCGCGGTACTCCTCGTCGAACTGGGTGAGCGCGAACATGTCGCCGCCGATGCCGGTCATGTGTGGCTCGACGACGTTCAACACCGCCGCCGTGGCGACCGCCGCGTCGGCGGCCGTTCCGCCCTCTTCTAGCACCGAAACGCCGGTTCTCGCCGCGAGCGGGTGGCTCGTCGCGACCATCCCGTTCGTGGCCATCGTCGCCGACCGCCGCGAGTTGAATCCCCAGGGGTACGTGAACTCCATACCACCCCCTGTCGGCGGGGGCTCTTGAAGGCTACAGATGTGGAACGTGCCGCCGGTTCGGCTGACAGGACCGGGCGGATCCGATCGGGTTCGGACGGCTGAAACCCGAAAGTAGGACCATCCGACCGTGTGGCCTCGGCTCGCGTGGCGCGCTTTGCGCCACGCGAGCCGAACGGGGGAGGGCTGGCTCACTCGACGAGCCGTCGCGGTCACGACGGCTCGCTTGCGGGCCTGGTGGACATCGAAAGGACGAACGGCGCGAGGTCGTGAAGCAACCTCGATAAGCGAACGGGGAGAAACGACCCGTGAGTAAGCCTTTTTAGCGCGCGTTCGGGCTTTCAGGGGAAGACGCCGCCCTCGTCGAACGCACGCACCACGCGCTCGATGGCGACGACGTAGGCGGCCATCCGGAAGCTCGGGAGCTCCTTCTCCTCGTACGCCTCGACGAGCGCATCGAACGCCTCGACGATCATCCGTTCGAGTTCGTCGTTCACACGCTCTTCGGTCCAGTAGAAGCGCTGGCGGTTCTGCACCCACTCGAAGTAGCTCACGGTGACCCCGCCGGCGTTCGCGAGGATGTCCGGGAAGACGTACACGTCGCGGTCTTCGAGCACGCGATCCGCGCCGGGGGTGAGCGGGCCGTTGGCCGCCTCGACGATCATCTCCGCCCGAACGTCGTGGGCGAGCTCCTCGTCGATGGCGTTCTCGAGCGCGGCGGGGACCAGAAGGTCGCAGTCGAGCGTCAGCAGCTCTCTCCCACCGAACTCCGCGGTCGCGCCGTCGAAGCCGCTCACCGAGCCGGTCTCGTCCTTGAACTCGCGGACCTCGCGGGTGTCCAGTCCGTCCTCGTCGTAGATCGCCCCGGAGGAGTCGCTGACGGCGACGACCCGCGCGCCGAGGTCCTCGAAGAGCTTCGCCGCGATCCAGCCGGCGTTGCCGTAGCCCTGCACCGCGACGCTGGCGTCCTCGATCTCGCGGTCGAGGTAGGAGAAGGCCTCGCGGGCGGTGAGCATCGTCGACCGGCCCGTCGCCTCGACGCGGCCCTCGCTGCCGCCGCTCTCAAGCGCCTTGCCGGTGATGACTCCCGGCGCCGTCGTGTTCTCGAGCGTCTCGTAGGTGTTCTTGATCCAGTTCATCTCCCGCTGGCCGGTGTTGACGTCCGGCGCGGGGATGTCGACGTCCTCACCGATGAACGGCCGGAGTTCGACCGCGTACGCCCGGCTGATCCGTTCGAGTTCGGTCTCAGAGTACTCCCGCGGGTCGATCTCGATGCCGCCCTTCCCACCACCGTAGGGGATGTCGACGACCGCGCACTTGTAGACCATCCAGCCCGAGAGCGCCTTCACCTCGTCGCGGGTGACCCCTGGGTGGTACCGGATCCCGCCCTTGTAGGGTCCGCGGTCGCCGTTGAACTGCGAGCGGTAGGCCGGAAACCGTTCGAGCGAACCGTCGTCCATCCGGACCGTGAGGTTCGTCTCGAGGACCCGTTCGGGGTACTTGAGCCGCTCCGCGGCGTCGCCGGGGACGTCGAGGTAGCCGAGGGCATCGTCGATCTGCTCCTGAAGACTCTCGAACGGGTTGGCCTGCTCGGACATTACCTACGACGACAGCCGAAACCGGTTTAACCGTGTCGAAATACGTACCATACCACCCTCTCTAGGTAGTACAGACGTCCTTATATCATCGCTCCGGGTCCGACCGTCTCGCGATCCGCTCGGCGCGCGCGATCAACGGCGCGTCGATCATCTCGCCGTCGACCCGGAAGACGCCCCGACCCTCCCGGTCGGCCTCCTCGCGTGCGTCCAGCACCCGCTCGGCCCACGCGAGCTCCTCCCCGGTCGGCGCGAACGCCTCGTGGATCGGTTCGACCTGTGCCGGGTGGATCGCCATCTTCCCGTCGTAGCCCAGCCCGGCGGCGAACCGCGTCTCCGCGGCGAGACCCCCTCGATCCTCGATGTCGGTGTAGACCGTGTCGATCGCGTCGATCCCGGCCGCACTCGCGGCGATCACGACCCGCTCGCGCGCGTAGAGCACCTCTGTTCCGTCTTCGGTACGGGTGGCCCCGACGTCCGCCGCGAGGTCCTCCGCACCGAAACAGAGCGCGTCGGTCGCCTCCGCCGCGGCGACCTCCGGGGCGACGAGCACGCCGGCGGCGCTCTCGATCAGCGCGATCACGGGAAGCGACTCGCCGTGTTCGCTCGCCAGCGACGCGAGTTCCTCGACGTCCTCCGCACCCGTCGCCTTCGGGAGCATCAGGCTGTCCGGGACCGTCCCCTCGAGCACCACGGGGAGGTCGTCCTCGGGCTCTGCGACCCGCACACAGATCTCGCAGTCGGGGGCGAACTCGGGGTCGGAGAGGGCCCCCCGAACGGCTTCCCTCGCCTCCTCCTTTCGAGCGGGAGCGACCGCGTCCTCGAGGTCGAAGACGACCGTGTCCGCGCCGGCACCGGGCGCCTTCCGCATCATCTCCGGTCGATCCCCAGGCGTGAACATGACGCTTCGTCTGAGCATGGTTGGGGAACGGGACCGTACCGCTTGAAACCCGCTCACCCCGGAGCGGCAGCGATACGGTCACCCGGGGGGATCGCGTACCACCTCCATGGAACGAACGACGGTGTCGAGCGGGACGAAGTGGGAGTCGAGCGTCGGCTACTCGCGGGCGGTCCGGGTCGGGCCGCACGTGGCGGTCTCCGGGACGACCGCGACCGACGAAAGCGGCGACCTCGTCGGGATCGACGATCCCCACGAACAGACCGAGCGAGCGCTCGCGAACGTCGAACGCGCGCTCTCCGAGGCGGGGGCGAGCCTCTCGGACGTCGTCCGGACCCGGCTGTTCGTGGTCGACATCGAGGACTGGGAGCTGATCGGCGAGGCGCACGCGGCAGTCTTCGGCGAGATCCGCCCCGCGACGAGCATGGTCGAGGTGCGTCGACTCATCGACCCCGGGATGCTCGTCGAGGTCGAAGCCGACGCGATCGTTACCGACCGACCCTGAACCGACACGGCTTTTCGACCGGCCGACGAGCCCTCGCCATGCCCGGGCTCTACTACGAGGAGTTCACCGTCGGCGAGACGATCGAGCACGAGACGCGACGGACGATCAGCGAGGCGGACAACCAGCGTTTCTGCGACATGACGATGAACCAGCAGCCGTTACACCTGGATAGCGAGTTCGCCGCCGAGACCGACTTCGGCGAACGGCTGGTGAACGGGCTCTACACGATGAGCCTCGCCGTCGGCGTCTCGATCCCGGAGACGACCGACGGAACGATCGTCGCGAACCTCTCCTACGACGACGTCTCACACCCCGCACCCGTCTTCCACGGCGATACGATCCGTGCACGGTCGACGGTGACGGAGAAACGCGAGACGAGCGACGGCGAGCGCGGTATCGTCACGATGCACGTCGAGGCGTTCGACCAGGACGACGACCTCGTCTGCGAGTTCACCCGAACGGTCCTCTCGCTGAAGCGCCCGGAGTGATCACCGCTCGGGATCGTACCTCGGCCTGGCCGGGTCGAACTCCCGACCGAGCAGCGCCTCCAGTTCCCCCGCGACCCGCGCGAACGGTGTCTCGTCGGGCTCGAAGGCGTCCTCTACGGACCAGACGTAGCGTACCTCCCAGTCCGCGTCGACGAGCACGAGCCCGCGTTTCGGCGCCGGTCCGTGGACCTCCCAGTCGTCGTAGGCGAGCCCGTAAGCGTCCGCACCGCCCGCGTGGAAGTCCGAGAGCAGGGGGAACGTGAGGGCGTACTCCTCGGCGAAGGCCGCGTGGGCGAAGATCGAGTCCCCCGAAACCCCCCACACGGTGAGATCGGCCCCGCTCCAGCCCGCGTCGTCGAGCGCACGGAGCTCCTCCGTCGCCACGGGGGCGAAGTCCGCCGGATAGAAGTACAGCAGGACGGCGCGGCCGGCGTCGATCTCGCGGTGGAGGTCGTAGACGTGGGCCTCGCGTCCCTCGACGCCCGGGAGCGAGAGGTCGGGTGCCTTCTGGCCGACGGCGATCATATCCGACCTGCGTGAGAGGGGTTAAAGAACGTGGCGCTAGCTCACCAGGAGGATCAACGTGAGGTTGATCGCCGACGCGACGACCCACGGGATCGCGAGGCCGAGCGGGATCACGGGCGAGAAGCGGTCCGGAAGAACCGCCCAGCAGGCGACACCGATCGTGAGCGCCCCACCCTTCAGCGCGACCATCGTCCAGTAGCCGTAGCCCTCGATCGCGCCGCGGGCGACCGGGTTCGCCTCGGTCAGCCCGATCTGGAGCCCGTGGTACGTGAGGAGGATGTCGGCGATAGCGGCGAGGACGACCACCGCCCAGAGCGCCCGCTCGTGGCGGGCGAGCGTTCGGTAGGTGGCCTCGACCCTGCTCCGGCCCCCTCGCTCCGTCGCGGTTTCGGTCGCCATGGGACGTCCCGATCCGGGACGGCGCTCGCTACCACCCCGGGGACTATTGCTAACGGGTCCATACGCGACCTGTGGCCGGCCCTTAACGGATCGGAAATACTAGATTATCGTGCCGTGCTTGCGCTCCGGTCGCCGCTTCTCGACGCTCTCGTAGAAGGCGAAGCGGTTCGCCAGCTCGTCGCGGAGCTCGCTCGGCGGGATCACCTCGTCGATCACCACCTCGCTCGCCATCCGCCGAACGTCGATGTCCTCTCTGTACTCCTCGCGGAGCTCTGCCTCCCGTTTCGCCCGTTCGTCCTCGTCGTCGATCGCCGCGAGCTTGTTCGCGTAGACCGCGTTGATCGCCGCCTCCGGGCCCATGATGCCGATCTCGCCGGAGGGCAGCGCGATCGTGCTCTCGGGGTCGTAGGCGGGGCCGCTCATCGCGTAGATCCCCGCGCCGTAGGCCTTCCTGACGATCACGCACTGTTTCGGCACCGTCGCCGTCGAGGTGGCGTAGATCATCTTCTTTCCCTTCTCCAAGATCGCGTCGCGTTCGACCGCGGAGCCGGCCATGAACCCGGGGGTGTCACAGAGATACAGGAGGGGGATCTCGTAGGCGTCGGACTTCCAGATGAACTCCGCGGCCTTCTCCGCGGAGTCGGGGAAGATCGCTCCCGCCCGTTTCGCGGGCTGGTTCGCGACGATCCCCACCACGCGGCCGTCGATTCTCGCGTAGGCGGTGAGGATCTCCGAGCCGTACTCCGGCCGCAGTTCGAGGAGGCTGCCCTGGTCGACGACGCGTTCGATCACCTCGCGCACGTCGTAGCTCCGGTTCGGCTCCTCGGGCACGACAGCGTCGATCCCCCGGGGCGAGTTCGCCGGTGGTTTCGACTCGCCCGTCGGCGGCTTCTCGCCGGCCCCGTCGGGGAGGTAGGTGATGAGCTTCGCGACGAGTTCGCGGGCGTGCTCCTCGTCGCTCGCGACCAGGTCGGCGCTGCCGGACTCGCTCGCGTGCATCCGCGCCCCGCCGAGTTCCTGCATGTCGATCTCCTCGCCCGTGACCATCTCGACCATCCGCGGGCTGGCGATCGCCATCGCGCTCATCCCCTCGACCATCACCGTGAAGTCGGCGAAGACCGGCGTGTAGGCCGCCCCGGCGATGCACGGGCCGTAGAGTACGCAGATCTGGGGGACCGCCCCCGAGAGCATCGAGTGGTTGTAGTAGTACTTGCCGATCCCCTCCCGGTTGGCGAAAAAGCCCGTCTGCTGGTCGATCCGACCGCCCGAGGAGTCCATCAGATACAGAACGGGCTTTCCCGTCTTCAGCGCCCGTTCCTGCATTCGGAGGAACTTCTCGACGCCCTTCGCGGCCATGCTCCCGGCTTTCACCGTGAAGTCGTTGGCCATGAAGTGGACCTCGCGACCCTCGAACTCCGCCGCGCCGGTGAGGAGGCCGTCGGCTGGCAGCCGGTCCTCGGCGTCGCGTTCGGCGAACTTCCCGTCCTCGAAGAGCAGCTCCCCGAACCAGAGGTCGAGTCGGTCGCGGACGAACAGTTTCCCCTGGTCGGAGAGCCGCTCCCTGTACTTCTCGGGCCCACCCCGTTCGATATCCCCGATCTCCTCTCGCAGCCGCTCTTCGCGCTCGGTGGGATCCAGGTCGTCGACGGGCTCGACGACGCCCTCCTCGACGGCGGTCGGCTCCGCCGAGTCGCCGAGGTAGACCTCGACCTCGTCGTCGAACTGACGGGCGAGCGCGGCGGCGATCGCCGACGCCTCCTCGGCGCTCGCGTCCTCGCCGATGCGGACTCTCATACCCGCGACTGTACGCGGTTATCCTAAACCGTTTTCCATTAGCTATGGCTGCCAGTCGAGTTCGATCGTGATCGTCTCGCGGTCACCGCGCAGTCGCCTCGAGCGCTCGACCACGTCGATCCGGTAGTTCACCTCCTCCGGCGGGCTCAGTCCCACCGCCTTGTTACCGACCGCGACGCGGAGCTCCTCCTCCCTGAACGCCGCGGCGAGCGCCTCGAGCCTGTCGGCCAGCTGCTCTCGCGAGAGCCGTTCGGTGTCGCTCGTCTGCGCTGCGGGCATGCGGGAGCCGTACGACCGGGATCGGTATAGAACCCGGGTCTCAGGTGGAGAGGATCGCCTCGAGCCGGTCGATCAGCTCCCTCGAGCCGACGTGGACCGGCACCCGCTGGTGGAGCTCCGTCGGTTCGACGTCGAGCAGCGATCGCTCGCCGTTCGTGCTCGCCCCGCCGGCGGCCTCGACGATGTATCCGATGGGGTTGCCCTCGTACTGGAGCCTGAGTTTGCCCTCGGGGGCGGACTCCAGCGCGGGGTACGCGAAGATCCCACCGTAGGTGAGCACCTGGTTCACGTCCCCGATCATCGCCCCGCCGTACCGGAGCCGGAGGCTCTCGTCGGACTCGATCTCCCTGGCGTACTCGGTGAACGCGTCCGTCCAGTCGGGCACTCGGCCCCCGAAACCGTAGATCGAGGGCTCCTCGGGCAGGGTGAGCTCCTCGTTCACCACCTCTCGCTCGCCCTCTCTGATCACGTCTTCGCTCACCTCCCCGCCGACCGCCGCCGCCATCGTCGTGATCGGCCCGTAGAGGACGTACGCCGCGCCGACGAGGTCGCGTCCCGAGGCGGGGAGCGCCGCGTCGTAGATCCCGACGATCGTTCCCATCGTGTTGTTCGGTTTGAGGTTCGAGGAGCCGTCGAGCGGGTCGACCGCGACCGAGAGTCCACTGCCGAGGTCGACGACCGACTCGTCCTCCTCGCTCGCGTAGGCGCCGATCCCGTCGATCTCGCGCAGCCGGTCCTGGATGAGGTCGTCGGCGTACTCGTCGGCGGCCAGCCTGGCCTCGCCGCTCGGGTTCGTCTCGCCGCTCTCGACCCGTCTCCCCGGGAGCGCGGCGCGGATCTCGGGCGCGCAGGCGGCGACCGCGTCGAACACCGCCTCGACGGTCTCTCGTTCGCCCATCAGTCGTCGGTCGCCGCTGCCGTCTCCGTCCCCGTCGCCTCGAGCGCCTCCTCCGCGGTCTCGCCCCCGAAGATCACCCGTTCGAGCCCGTCGAGGATGCCCTCGGGCTCCTCGCGCTGGAAGACGTTCCGGCCGACCGCCAGGCCGGCGGCGCCGGCGCCGGTCGCCTCCGCGACCGTCTCCAGGAACGCCCGATCGTCGGTCTTCGACCCGCCGGACATCACGACCTTCGACTTCCCCGCCATCTTACAGGCGTGTTCCATCGCCTCCGCGCTTCCGGGGTACTTCACCTTCGTGACGTCCGCGCCGAGTTCGAGGCCGAGGCGCGTCGCGTACGAGATCACGTCGGGTTTCGTGTCGTTTTTGAGCCCCTGTCCGCGCGGGTACGACCACATCACGACGGCCATGTCGTGCTCGCGGGCGGCCTCCTGGACCTCGCGGAACTCCTCTGCCATCTCGACCTCGTGGTTCGAGCCGCCGTAGAGGGTGAAGCCGACCGCGTCGGCGCCCAGTTCGGCGGCGTACTCGACCGAGCAGTTCACCGCCGAGTCGTGCTCGCCCATCCAGAGGTTCGACGTGCCGTTGACTTTGAGGAGCAGGTTCACGTCGTCCTCGTAGGAGGGGTAGTACGCCTCGGCGATCCCCTTCTGGACCGCGACCGTGGTCACCGCGTCGTGGGTCGCGGTCTCGAAGACGCGTTCGGGGTCCATCGTCTCTGGCACCGGCTCGAAGTCGACCGGTCCGTGTTCGAGGCCGTGGTCGTAGGCGAGGATCAGTATCTTTCCGTCCCGGGCGATCGGCGAGTCGGTCAGCGGAAGCATATACGTCGAATCCGGCGACCACGTATAAGAAGCTACTGACCCGACCTATCACGTCCACCGGCTGACGGGCGGTAGCAGCCCCGAGGAGCCCGATTCCGATATACGCTCACTATGGGTGTAGTAAACACAAGAGAGGTACGTTTAGGGCCACCCCGACGAAAGCGCCCGCATGGTCAAACGGCTCTCCGAGGTCGAGACGGTGGGCGTCGTCGGTGCGGGAACGATGGGCAACGGTATCGCACAGGTCGCCGCGACGGCGGGCTACGACGTGGTGATGCGCGACATCGAGACCGAGTTCGTTGAGCGAGGGGTCGAGGCGATCGAGTCGAGCCTCTCGCGGTTCGTCGAGCGGGGAACGATCGAGGAGGGGGAATCCGGGGACGTACTCGACAGGATCGTGGGGACGACCGACCTCGCGGCGCTTTCCTCCTGTGACCTGATCGTCGAGGCGGTCGTCGAACGGATGGACGTCAAGCGAGAGGTGTTCGCCGATCTGGACGGGATAGCCGGCGGTGAGGTGCTGCTCGCGACGAACACGAGCACGCTCTCGATCACCTCGATCGCGAACGCGACCGACCGGCCGGGGAGCGTGGTGGGGCTTCACTTCATGAACCCGGTGCCGATCATGGAGGGCGTCGAGGTGGTCGTCGGCGAGCGGACGGAGGAGGGGGCCGTCGACCTGGCTCACCGGTTCGCGGAGGCGCTCGGGAAGACGACCTGGGAGGCAGACGACAAGCCCGGCTTCGTGGTCAACCGGATCCTGATGCCGTGGATCAACGAGGGGATCCGCGCGCTCGACGAGGGCGTCGGCGAGAGAGTGGACATCGACGAGGGGATGAAACTCGGGACGAACGTGCCGATGGGTCCGCTCGAACTCGCCGACCACATCGGCCTCGACGTCTGTCTCGGGGCGACGCGGACGCTCCACGACGAGTTCGGCGATCGGTACACCCCCGCCTACCTGCTGAAGCGGAAGGTCGAAGCGGGTGACCTGGGGAAGAAGACCGGCCGCGGGTTCTACGAGTACTAGAGCTGCGCCTGGTGGAACGGCTCGCGCGAGATGGTCTCTCTGAGCCCCGACAGCTCCTCCGGGCTCGCACCCGAGAGCATCGTCGAGACGATCGCGTGGACCTCGGATCGGGAGATCTTCACACCCGCACCGGTGACGGCGTCCTCCGGGCGCTCCGCGAGCTCTCGCAGCGTACCGACCGCGAGGAGGTACGGGATCGCCCAGGCCGCCAGCCGGTTGCCGTCGGTCTCGGGGACCGACTCGAGGTAGGTCTGTGCGTCGTCGAGAAAGCCCTCCGCGTGGTTCGCGGTCCGCTCGACGACGCTCGCGGAGCCGTCGACGTTCTCCGCGGCGACGACTCGCTCCTGGGCGACGCCGCGCTCACCGAGCCAGGCCGCCGGCAGATAGACGTTGTTCTCCTCCCGGTAGTCGTCGTAGACGTCCTTCGAGATGTTCACGAGCTGCAACAGCAGGCCGAACGACTCGGCGGTGCCGTAGAGACGCTCTCGCGTGCGCGGTGAGACGCCGTCGCGACAGACGAGGTTCGTGATCAGCTGGCCGACGGTGCCGGCGGCGTAGTAACAGTACTCCTCTAGCTCCTCCCGGCTCTGGATCCGCAGACCCCCCTCCTCGGCGTAGCGGTCGACGAACAGCGCCATCCCGGTGACGAGTTCGCGCACCGGCGGGGTGATCGCAGAGCGCACCGCGGGGGGCTGGCGCTCGAAGGTCCGGACCACACGTTCGGCCTCGGCGACGACCTGCCAGTCGGCGTCGCGCTCGTCCTCGGGGGGGAGCCACGGCTCGACGTCGGCGAGGAACGTCCCGACGCCGGTCCGACTGGCCGGATCGAGCACCTCGTCGTAGGTGCGCAGGAGCGCGGCCTGATCGTCGGCCGGGATGTGGCCCGCGTCCTCGACGGTGTCCGCGATCCGACAGAGGAGATAGCCGACGCAGATGTACGACGACATCGGATCGTCGAGGACGTCGATGGTGAGCGCGAACGTTCGTGAGACTCCCTGTACCGCCTCGTGACACCACTGGAGGTCGTCCGTGGCGGGGGGAGCCGTTCGGTTCCGTGGGGGTCCTTCCATGTAGTCGTTGCCCGCCCTACGGCACGAGAGTAAAAAAACCCACAGAACTTCGCGTTCGTTGCCGCCCGCCCGCGCACCCGCCGGGGTAAGCCTTAGCCCTCCGGGTCGTCTCCGTTCCCCCATGGGCAAACTGAAGCGTGCGCTCGGGCTCGGGTCGAAGCGACTGCGTGCGTTGACGGTGATCGTCGCGGCCGCACGGGCGTTCGCCGCGGGCAACCGCCTCCGCGCGCTCGCACTCGGCGCCGTCGCACTGCTCGCCTGGAAGTACATGCTGGTGGCGCTGGCCGCCGACCTGATCGTCTCTCGCGTGCTCTCGATCGGCGAGGAGAGCGAGGAGGCGGACGAGGACGGGAAGGGAAAGGTACACGACTGATCGGGCACATCTCCCGGTATGGATTTCGGGCTCTCGGCCGAGCAGCGTCAGATCAGGGAGATGGTCGCTGAGTTCGTCGACAGCGAGGTCGTCCCCCGCGCGTCGGAGATCGACGCATCCGACGAGTTCCCTCGCAAGCTGATCGACGAGATGGCCCCGCTCGGCCTCCTGGGAATGCCGTTTCCCGAGGAGTACGGCGGCGCCGGTCTCGACTACCACTCCTACGTGATCGGACTGGAGGAGATCAGCCGGGGCTCCGGCGGCCTGGGTACGGTAATCGCCGCCCACATCAGCCTCGCGGGGAACATGCTCTACGAGTTCGGGAGCGAGGCCCAGAAGGAGACGTACCTCACGCCGCTCGCCGGGGGTACCGAGATCGGCGCCTTCGCGCTCTCGGAGCCGGGGGCGGGAAGCGACGTGCCCGCCATGGAGACGACGGCGGAGCGAGAGGAACGTGCCGGCGGGCACGCAGAGTACGTCGTGAACGGCGGGAAGCTCTGGATCTCGAACGGCTCGGTCGCCGATACGGTGATCCTCTTCGCGAAGACCGACCCCGATGCGGGGAACAAGGGGATCTCCTCGTTCGTGGTTCGACCCGGAGAGGACGAGGGGTTTCGCGTCGAGGGGACGGAACACAAACTCGGGGACAAGGGCTGTCCGACGGCCGAACTCTCCTTCTCGGAGATGCGGATCCCCGAAGAGAGACGTCTCGGCGAGGAGGGCGAGGGGTTCGTCCAGGCACTGAAAACGCTCAACGGCGGTCGGATCACGATCGCCGCCCGCTCCGTGGGTATCGCCCAGGCAGCCCTCGACGAAGCCCGGAGCTACGCGGGAGAACGCGAGCAGTTCGGCCGGCCGATCGGCGAGTTCCAGGCGATCAAGCACAAGCTCGCGGACATGGACACGAAGACCCGCGCCGCACGGCTGCTCATGCACGACGCGGCCGACAGGAAGATCCGTGGCGAGTCGTTCGTGAAGGAGGCCGCCCAGGCGAAGCTCTACGCGAGCGAGGTCTCGCGCGAGGTCGCGAACGAGGCGATCCAGATCCACGGTGGCTACGGCTACACGACCGACTTCCCGGTCGAGCGCTTCTACAGGGACGCGAAACTGAACGAGATCTACGAGGGCACCTCGGAGATCCTCAGAAACACGATCGGGGATCAGGTGCTGGGGGAGTGAGGTCGGCTTCCCACCCTCGGTAGCTCGCGACCTCGCGCCCCGGGACGAGTTCGAGGTCGCCATCACGGTGACGAGCGCCCCGCCCGTCTCGCGGACGATACCGGCACTGAGCATCTCGGCGGACTCGATCGGCGTCCCCCGGTCTAGAAGTTCGGACCCGATCGTCGCGGCTCCGAGCGCGGATGCCTAGGTTGCCGTCGGCGGTTCGATCCAGTCGAGCGCCGACGCCGTCGAGGTGACGCCCGCCTGCCGTTGGGTTCGGGTGCCGTATCGATCCGTCTCTCAGAGGACCGGCGTCGGCCCGCCCCACACCCTCTTGCACGATTCGATCACGTACACACGAGATAAACCGTGCTGCCCCCGTCCCGTGTTCGGCGACGGCTCCGTTCGCGGGGCTCGACGTCGGGGCGAGCCTGTTCGACCGTCGCCGGGCGAGCGTCGTTTTCTCGGGGCACAGGTTTACGACCCCGCGGTTCGCACGCCTCCGCATGAACGTCCTTCTGACCGGCGCCCACGGCACCGTCGGCTCCGCGATCCGCGATCGGCTCGACGAGCGATACGAGTTCACCTACCTCGACCTCGAGGAGCACCCCGAGTACGAGACGGCCGTCGCCGACGTCTCCGAATACGACCAGCTCTCGACCCACCTCGAGGGCCAGGACGCGGTGGTCCACCTCGCGATGCCCGACTACGTCGGCGGGTCGACCTCGCGCGAGGTGAGCTGGGACCCGGGGTTCGAACGCTCCACGCGGGCGCTCTGCAACGTGATCGACGGGGCGCGAGAAGCGGGGGTCGAAAAAGTGATCTACGCCTCCTCGAACCACGCGGTCGGGCTCTACGAGGTTCGGAGAGCGCCGGAGATCTACCACCCGGGACACGGCGTGATGGTCGATCACACGGTCCCACCCCGGCCCGACTCGCGCTACGGGTTGGTGAAGGTGTTCGGCGAGGGGCTGGGTCGGCTCGCGGCGGAGGTCCACGGCCTGGACTTCGCGGCGATCCGGATCTGTGCGGTCCGCGACGAGCCCTACGACCACCCCTACGGCGACGCCGAACGCGGAGTCGACCGGGGCGACTGGGACCGGGGAAGCGAGGGGTACGAGGAACAGGTCGCCCGCTTGAAGGGGATGTGGCACTCCCGACGCGACCTCGCGCACATGGTCGAGCGGTGTCTGGAGACCGAGGGGATAGGCTTCGACGTCTTCTACGGCGTGAGCGACAACGACCGGCGCTGGTTCGACATCGACCACGCTCGCGAGCGGATCGGCTACGACCCAGAGGACGACGGCGAGGAGTGGGACGCCCCGCCGGAGTAGCTCACCTCAGCTGTTCGGTCATCCACTCGTAGTGCTCTCTGAGCGCTCGCTCGCCCTCGTCGGTGAGCGAGTAGACGTCCGCGAGCCCCTCGACGCGTTTCTCGATCAGCCCACTGTTCTCGAGCGCCGAGAGCTGTGCGTAGAACGTCTTCGGGTCGAGGCGCTCGTCGTAGTGCGCTTCCAACCTGGACTTGAGTCGCTGTGCGGTCCCCTCCGATCCGGAGAGCAGCACGCAGAGGTCGCGTCTCGGCCCGCTCTGTAACCACTTCGCCATACAGGGGGTGGAGAGCGCGGGCGACTCGGACGTTGTGGTTCGTCGCCGACCGGTAGAGTAGGGTGGGAGCGGTTCGTAGCCCCACTATGGCCGACGCGACGCTCACCGAGAACGGAACTACGGCACGATACCGAGAGACGGAGACGGAGCGACTGCTCGAGTTCGAGCGAGACGGCCGGCGGGCGACGGTCGCCCAGAACCGAGAGGGCTACGCGATGGTGAAGGTCAGAGACGGCGAGGAACTCGAACGCTACTACGGCTTCGACATGGCGCTCGACCACGCGGCGGAGCTGCTGGGGGTATCCGTTCCGGATCTCCCGGTCCCGGACGAGGCGTCCGACATGGGGATGTAACACGGATCGTGTCGAACGCGTGACTCATGGAGCGTGACATCCCGCGATACCGCGGAAGGCCCGGAGGAACTACGGGTGTCCTCTCTCGGGAGCACGAAAAAGGTGGGCCGTGCCTCTGACATCACCGGGGATCAGGGGGAGGACCGGCTGATCCCCGCCTTTCGCCGCCGGGATACCGTTCGTCCCTGGGGCGATATGTTACTATGCTGCCAGCATATATAACGACGGTAGCTTACTATGGAACTACGCGCGAGATTATGATACGCGATGAGATACGTTCTGAGGTGACCTCCGTGACGTTCGTGGGTGAGCGATGGAGAAAGACCAGGTTGGCAAGACCATGTATGTGTAGTGGAAGCTTTTCTCTCCGGACGTCGTGAGGGGGTCACATGGCGAGTATCGCCGTGTTCTCGGTCGCAGCGGCCACCTTTCCGCTCGGGAGCGTCTTCGACGACCTGCCGGAGGTGACGGTCGAACTCGAACGCATCGTGCCGACCGGCGAGGTAGTCGTCCCGTACTTCTGGATCTACGGCGCCGACAGCGAGGCAGTTCTGGACGCGTTCTACGACAAACCGGGGGTGCTGAACATCGAACTGGTCGATAGCATCGACGAGAGCGTCCTGATGCGTGCCGAGTGGGACTACGAGGTCCACGGGATCAAACGCGGCATCTTCGAATCGGGGCTCACGCTCCTCTCGGCGAGCGGGTCCTCCGACGAGTGGCGCTTCGAGCTGCGAGCACCCGATAGGGTATCGCTGTCCGCGTTCCAGTCGTACTGCCAGGAGAACTGCATCGGAGTCGAGCTCACGCGGCTGTACACGCTCTCGGAGAGACGGACGGACCGAGAGTACGGGCTGACCGAGCCACAGCTCGACGGGCTGACGCTCGCGTTCGATCGAGGCTACTTCGACAGCCCTCGACGGACTACGTTAGAGGAGCTCGCGGACGAACTCGGTGTCTCGCGACCTGCCGTCTCCGACCGGCTTCGGCGGGGTCTCAGGAACCTGCTCGCCAGCACCATCGCCGAACCCGACTGACCGTGGGACGAGACCCCCGTCTCCCTCATCCGTAGCTCACGCGTCAGTGGTGTCAGTAGAGCTACTACCGCCACCGTCTCGGGGCGGCACCCCACCGAACACACCTATCTCGCTCGGTACGCGGTCTCGATCGGTTCCGGCGACGCTCGACTATCGGATCCACTAGACACGCGGTTGTCGAATCAAGTATGCCCGTATTCGTCACCCCTATACGGGCGACCCGACTACTGAGGACAATGTCGAGTGTACGTATCGCTGGCGTGGGACACACCCACTTCGGACAACACCCCGAGCGGACGGGTCGCGACCTCTTCGCCGAGGCGAGCGTCGAGGCGTTCGCCGACAGCGGCGTGGATCGCGACGACGTCGAGGCCCTCCTCTACGGTAACTTCATGGGCGAACTCGCGGAGAACCAGGGCCACCAGGGCCCACTGATGGCCGAAGCGGCGGGGATCCGCGCCCCCGCCACGCGCTTCGAGAGCGCGTGCGCGTCGAGCGGGTCGGCGGTCAGACACGCGGTGCGCGAGATCCGAAACGGCGAGGCGGACGTGCTCCTCGTCGGCGGCGCCGAGCGGATGACGAACCTCGGCACCGCTGGCGTCACGGAGGCGCTCGCCTCCGCCGCCGACGACCTCTACGAGATCCGCATGGGGATCAACTTCCCCGGGGCGTACGCGCTGATGGCCCAGGCGTACTTCTCGGAGTACGGCGGCGGCAAGGAGGAACTCGCGGCGATCGCCGTGAAGAACCACGCCAACGCCGTCGAGAACGAGTACGCCCAGTTCCAGCGCGCGATCAGCGTCGAGGACGTGCTGGAGGCACCTCCCGTGGCGGAGCCGCTCGGGCTCTACGACGCCTGTCCGATCACCGACGGCGCGAGCGCGATGGTGCTCGTGAGCGAGGGGTACGCGGAGAGGGAGGGGATCAACGCCCCGGTCGCGATCACCGGGACGGGTCAGGGGGGCGACCGGATGGCGCTCGCCGACCGGACGTACCTCGCGCGGACCCCCGCGGCGACGAGGGCGGCCGAGGAGGCCTACGCCGACGCCGGGATCGGAGCCGAGGACGTCGACGTCGCGGAGGTCCACGACTGCTTCACGATCGCGGAGGTGCTCGCGATCGAGTCGCTCGGTTTCTTCGAACCCGGTGAGGGGATATCGGCCGCAGCGGAGGGGGAGACGACCTCGGACGGGGCGCTCCCGGTGAACCTCTCGGGCGGGCTGAAGGCGAAGGGCCACCCCGTCGGGGCGACCGGCGCGAGCCAGGTGATCGAACTGGCGAAGCTGTTCCGGGGCGATCACGTCAACAGCGACCTCGTCGAGGACGCGCGGATCGGCGTCGCGCACAACGCGGGTGGGACCGTCGCCAGCGCGACGGTTCACGTGTTGGAGGTGGTCTCGTGAACCCCGTGAACGAGGGTACGCCGGAGCGTTGCTCCGGAGGTGGTCTCGTGAGCGAGCACTGTGAGCGAACGGGAGTACGCCAGAGCGTTGTTCTGGAGGTAGGAGCATGAGCGAGGAGCCCGGCAACGAGGGCTACGACGAGTGGCTCGACGCGCTCGCGGATGGCGAGGGCTACGCGCTCGTCTCGCCCGGCGGATACGGCTCGCTCCCGCCACGACGGGTCTGTCCCGAGACCGGAAGTACCGACCTCTCGCGCGAACCCCTCCCGGACAGCGGGACGATCGAGACCTTCTCGAGGGTTCACGTCGCCTCGCCGAACTTCGGCGGCGAGACGCCGTACGTGACGGCGATCGCCGACTTCGGCGTCGTCAGGCTCACGGGGCTCTGTCGAGGGATCGACGATCCGGCGGTCGGGACTCGCGTGACCGCAGACGTGGAGGACGTGGGTGGCGAACGGCTAGTCGTGTTCCGCCCGGGGTAGCTCCTCCTCGACGATCTCGACGAACTGCTGAGGGTGTTCGGCGTGCGGGAGCAGGCGCGCGCGGTCGATGACGACGAGTTTCGCGTTCGCCTCGTCCGCGAGGTCGCGACCCTCCGCGAGCGGGGTGACCTCCGCCTCGCGACCCCAGACGAGCGTGACGGGGACGTCGAGCTCCGAGAGCGCCTCGCTGAGGTCCATCGGCCGGTCGAGGAAGCCGCCGATGAACGATGCCGGGGCGAAGCGCGCGCCGGGCTGGTGGCTCGTCTCCCAGAGGTACTCGATCTCCTCCCGGTCCATTGCGTCGGTGTCGTAGTAGCTGTGATCCGCGCTGAAGTACCTGATCGAGGGCTTGCTCGCGATCAGGTTGTAGAGCGCGGTACCCACGAGCGGCGTGCGCACGAGCGAGCGGACCAGGGGGCGTGCCTCGCTCATCGTGCCCGTGGTCGGACAGATCAGGACGAGCCGCGAGACGACGCCCTCCGAGGCGGCCTCGACGGCGTACGCCGCGGAGAGCGAGGAGGCGACACAGGTCGCGTCCTCGGTGACGTCGCGGGCGAAGTCGGTGACGAACGCGGTGTAGAGCGACCCCGAGTA